>JAGXAB010000077.1 GCA_018971775.1 Cyanobacteria bacterium REEB67
TTAACAAGGGAACTGGCTGCCTGGGAAAAATCCCGAAACAAAGACAAAGCTAGCATCAAGTGGATGTTTAATATTGACAAAGCGCGCAAAAAACTCAACCGCGCTTACGATGGTTTGAACCAGTCAAACTCCCTGTGAAAGAGTACTAGCGCTATTATATTGTTTTTCATTTTTGAGCATCGTCTTCTGCCCCCAAGTCAATTTTTAAAATGCCTTTGATTATGTCGTCATCTTGTCTTGTGTCTTTCTGCCAATCTTCTACGTAATCTACGTGATACGGCGGCTCTGGTAACCTTGCAAAAATGTCTCCCAGATATTCGCTCTTTCGATTTTCGCGATTCGTCAAAAATTCGCGAAGCGCTTCAGTCGGCTTGATACCGGTCGGTTCATAACAAAGGTCATAATCACCGGGCTGTTCTTTTTCTGTTATGAAGCTCATCTAAGTGAACTTCAGGACAGCCGCAGCCTCGAAGAATAGCAATGAGCTTTGTAAGTCCGTAGAATAACTCTCTCCTTTTTTCGTTCTGAGCAAGCCGCGTTTTTACTTCCGCCATGGTGGCGCTATAGATGCCTGGTGGCAAATTTCCATTTGAATCGAAATCGGGTATCACAACCCCATTATATTGTGTGGTTCTCTGTTTGTCAGCCAGGTGGGCTTTTGGTGACTTGCCAACACCTGGAGACGACAACGATTCGCTTTTATAAATTTGAATCGTTGTCGGCCCCAATTTGGGGGGTGATCTAAAACTCTCCCTGTTCGATATGACTGAGTCCGCCGCTCAAAAATCGATCCCCAAAAGCAGTTCTCTTTGCACAGAGAAACAAGGACAGTATCTGGCTTTTGTTTACTACTACACCAAGATCAACGGCTATCCACCGGCGGAAGCTGACATGCAGCGATTTTTCGAAGTACCGGCGCCATCAGTTCACCAAATGCTTGTTGCCCTTGAAAAAAAGAAGCTAATTCAAAGAACTCCCCGGCCGTCTCGCAGTATTCGAGTTCTTTTGCCGCCACACCAACTGCCTGCGTTGCTATGATGTGACCAGTTCAAATGATCATTTCCCCTGTGAAACGGTACTAGAGCAAAAAAACGACTGTTTTATGACTGAGTCAGTCAGTCGTCCCCGTCTTCTTGATCGTCACTTTCGTGGGCATCTTCCGGGCTTTTCACCCCTTTCACTTTTTTGAAAGCAGCCAGGGCTCGGTCGCGGGCCTCACTATGGTCGACCAGTGGGGCCGGATAATTTTCACCAAGGGTGATACCAGCGGCCGCCAGTTCCAGAGGCGGAGCCAGCCATGGTTTATGGATCCACTTTGGCGAAAGCTTTTTCAGTTCTGGCACCCATTTGCGCACGTAAGCGCCTTTTGGATCAAATTTTTCGCCCTGTAAAACTGGATTGAATATACGGTAGTAAGGCGCCGCGTCAGCCCCGCAACCGGCGGTCCACTGCCAGCCCATGGTATTTTGAGCGAGATCGGCGTCAACGAGCGTGTCCCAGAACCAGTGCGCGCCATCCTGCCAGGGGATGAGCAGATCTTTGATCAAAAAAGAGGCGGCGATCATGCGCACACGGTTGTGCATGATGCCGGTGTGCCAGAGCTCGCGCATGCCGGCGTCGACAATAGGATAACCGGTCAGACCCTTGGTCCAGGCCTCGAAACCTTTTTTGTCCCGGGCCCAGGGGAAATGGTCGAACTGCTGGCGGAGTGGTTCATCGGTGGTGTGGGGAAAATGAAAAAGCAGATGGTGCGAAAATTCGCGCCAGCCAATTTCTCGCAGGTAAGATGCGCCGTTCTCGGCGATTTTGCTATTGGGGCGAGTACCACTGGCGGCCAGATCGGTGGTCACTTCGTGCCAGATCGTGCGCGGACTGATCTCACCAAAGTGCAAATGCGGTGACATCCGCGATACGCCCTCGAGCTCTGGCATATTGCGGTCATCTTTGTAGGAGGCGAGTGTCTGCGAACGGAATTTTTTCAGCTGTTTGAGCGCCCCGGCTTCGCCTGGCTCCCAGCTTTCTTTGATGCCTCCATCCCAGTGTATTTCAGGCAACAAATGCAAGTCGTCTAGCGTGACTGGACGACGTGATTTTTTGGAATCGGGCAGGTCTTCTATTTTTTTGATCAGCTCGGCCGGTAAGGTCAATTTGCCAGGTCTGGAGAGCGGCGTTTCCGGTTTGTATTGACTTTGCAAGGTGCGCCAGAAGGGCGTAAAAACCTGATAAGGTCTGCCTTCTTTCGTGGCGATTTCCCAGGGCTCGACGAGCAGGGCGCCGTTGAAAGTTTCGACAGTGACGCCCTCTCCTTTGAGGTGGCTTTTGATTGCCTTGTCCCGCTCGATGATCGCAGGCTCGTAGCGCCTGTTCCAGTAGACCGCTCCAGCACCGGTTGCTCTGGCGACGGCGGAGAGGACGGCGAGCGAACTGACAGGCCCGGCGCTCTTTTTTTGACTGCAGTCGAAGATAAAAAGTCGCGAGTCAAGCTCTGCCAAATCAGCGCTCAACCTGGCCAGAGATTGATGCAGCCAGACCTTTGTGGCGCCACCAGGAGCCCATTCACCCTCTTCTTCGGGTGCCCACATGTAGACTGGGATGATCGGTGCACCGCGTTCCCAGGCCTTATGCAAAGCCGGCTGGTCGGCCAGTCGCAGATCCTGGCGCAACCAGACGATGGTCGGGCTGACGTGGGCTGTGCTGTTGACCCTTTCTTCGGTCATAAATCGGGCGTCTCCGGCGAGGATACAGGCAGTATTGGCCGTAGTGTAACTGTCCGCCGGTGTACATCTTGTGAATTGATCATTTTTGATATAGGTAAGCGGCCTGGAACATACCGGGATGGCTCTTCCCAGCTTAACTTTAGAAATCGCAACTTGAGGTTTAAAAATACGGCTAATCGCCCAATAGATCATAATGAGTCTGTGGTTTGCTTTCGAGCTTTGGCAGTGGATTGATGGGAGAAAGGTCTATGGCGGATACCAAAAATCCAAAGGTTGGCGAACTTCTCACCCGCGCCGGGGTATTGCGCAAACAGGACTTGCAGGAAGCAATCAGCATTGCTCAGGACACCGGGCAGATGATCGGCAAAGTGCTGATCATGTCCGGTTTTATCACCAAAGAAGATCTGGCTGCCGCTGTCGAGGCCCAATCACTGATTCGCGACGACGTTTTAGAACCAGAACTGGCTATCCTTGGTCTTTCGACCTGCTCGCGCGAGCAGATTTTGCTCGAGCAAGCCCTGGACCAACTCGGCTGGCATCCCCAAAACAAACCTACTGCCAAGCTCGGCGAATTGCTCATCGCCAGTGGCAACATCAGCATCGAACATTTGAGCAAGGCTCTTGATGAAATGCGTGAGTCTGTGCGACCGCTTGGTTCTTTGCTCGTCGAATGGCATGTGATCAGTCGCGACATTCTGCAAGATGCTCTGAACGTCCAGACGGATATTCGTGACGGTAAAATTTCCAAGCCCGACGGAGTGCAGCGATTAGCTCGTCACGCCACTACCCATTCGATGAGTGTAAGTGCTCAAATGAAGCTCAATCCCCAGCAATAGCCGGGAAAAGGGCGTAAGGTCCAGAGCAAATAAAAGTCTCGCTTCAGGAGCCCTTGCTAGCGCCGTGATCGGTAAAGGGCAGAAGGTCGCCGACTGGTCCGAAAGCTTTGTTCAGCGTATCCTGGGCGCCGGAAAACATGTTAGCGGTGGCTTTGAATATGCCACCCAAATCGGCGACATTAAAATTGCCGGCTAGGCCTTTGTCCCCACCTTTGTCTCCACCTTCGTGGATCGGCTCGATATGGCCTGCTGGTTGTCCGGACATAGTGAAAACCCCTCGGCGGAAGTTGCCTGGCACAATGTTGCCTGACTCATTTATACCCTGAGCGACTGATATCTATCCGGATCGAGACTCTTTCTTTCGAATTGACCTGAACAGGGTTTCCGAGGGTTGACTCAAATAAGCCTCATAGTCGTAATTTTGCTTTCACGTCTTCTTCACTCTGAGCGCAGTAGTCTCCCTGGCTTCCCCCGCCAGACAGGTTTTTGCCATGCTACAGAGAGCAAATCGCGCAGCCAAATCCTGAGTTCTATTTATCGCGGTCGAGATTGTGGTCTAGCGATAGATTACCGAAAATATTCTGGACGCTATTGTCTACGTTTCGCGGTATTACTTGCATCGGGGCATTGGCTGTTGCTTCGAAGAGTGATAAATCAGTTGTTCTAAGTTCTGCGTTTGCAGTTTCTTTGCCTGTTTCTCCCTCTACATGTGGCTTTGTCGTTTTCTCGCGGTCGAGATTGTGGTCTAGTGATGGGTTACCGAAAATTGCCTGGACGCTATTGTCTACATTGTTTCGCGGGATTCCTTGGATCGGGGCATCGGCTGTAGCTTCGAAGAGCGATAAACCAGTTGTTTTAAGTTCAGTGCTTGCCGTTTCTTTGCCCGTTTCTCTCTCTAAGTGTGTCATGGGGGCGTGTCCTCGTCATGTCCTCGTCGTGTCCTAATTGATTAGCGATGGCTTTGAATATGCCACCCAGATCTGCGACATTGAAATTGCCGGCTAGGCCGTCGTCTCCACCTTCGTGGATCGGCTCTATATGGCCTACTGGTTGTCGGGACATATAAAAAAAACCTCGGCGGAAGTTGCCTGGCACAATTTTGTCTGACTCCTTTGTACCCCGAGCTACTGTTATCTATCCGGGTCGAGATTCTTTCTTTCGAATTGACCTGAACAGGGTTTCCGAGGGTTGACTCAAATCCGCCCCAAAATCGCCATTTATCTTTCACGTCTTCTTCACTTTTCTCGGCGTAATATCCCTGAGTTCCCCCGAGAAACAGGTTTTTACCAGATGCTAAAGACAATCGATCAACGCCATTCATCTTCGATTGCCGAGACTGGCAGTGCCGAGACCTCCCCTGTTTCTCTACTTCAACTCCTGGCACGCGTCGAAGCTGCTGCCGCCAGGCCCCAGAGTTTGAGCGCATAATTCGGCCGAGGCGCGTACGCCTTCATTTGCTCCGCGCTTTGCTCAGGCACTCTTGCAGTTGCAAAAACACTGGGACAGCGATTTCCTTCAGCCCTATAAAGACGTTGCCGGCAATCTGTCTGCCTATTCGGTCAAACGTCGCCAGCTCACGCTTGCTTTCGACAGACAAATATAGAGCTCCAGGTCGCTCTAGCGTCGTCTTTCAACGGCTTGTCGAGTGAATAAGCGCTTCGCGGCCTGAACCGTTTCGGAAGTAATGTTTGGTATTATCCTACCTGCGTAAGCATCCTTACTTCTCCGGTCATCGCGCGAAAAGGGTTTCCGCTCCCGGCAGCGGCTCTGCTTTCAATAATTTTTAGACCATCTGCAGTTAAGAGAGTTGGCACCTTTGGTCCAAGAGCTGCTTCTGGAATAGCGCCGCTTAGATAGCGCTCTGAGCCTCGCACGGCGCTCGTCCGAAAGTCGTATTTGGCCGCTGCGGACAGAGCTTCTGGTGCAGCAGCTGCGGCGCTCCGGCTGAGCCGGCCAATATCATCGGCGGCCTGTTTAAAAGTTAAGGATGGAGCGCCGGCTGTTCGTGCCTAAAGCTTTGTCGCCGAAATCGTAATTTCCCGGTGGTCAGAACAGCATTTTGGTCGCATTGTTGTGCTTGTAAATTCCACTCGTATGTCCTCACGACTCAAAATGGCCGCTGATAAGCCTGATTTCGACTTCAAAAAGATGGACGACGATGATGACGCCGTCTTCGCTCAGCGTATGGCGCGCTATGATCACATGGATTATGGCGACGATAAGCTCAGTCGCGAAGCTTATGTGATTGGCGGCGGCACTGTGGACGCTGTCGCCAAGGCCTTTACCGGCAAAAATCTTGTTGAAACCGGTGCCGAAACGCTCGGTGCCGCTGCCGTCGGTCTGGCCGTGCGCGCCGCTGAAGCGAAAATGCCTGCGCTGCGTCCGGCGATTGCTGTCGCCGGTCTGGCCATGTCCTTTTCGGTGGTGCGCGATCTGGTGCACCATGGGACGGAAATAGGCAATATTCTCACCGATACCTGGGACCATAAAGATCATCAGGAGCAAAATCGCAAGGCCTTTGCCGAACACGGCGGCAAATTCGGTCTCGATCTGGCCCTCACCACCGGTGGTGCTATGCTTGGTTCAGCCGTAGGCAATCGCGTCCTTTTCGGCCCCGGTAGCAATTATGTGCGTGTCCCTACTTATGACGGTCCGGGCTTGTTTGGTCGAGGCGTCAGTCCGCATGAACGGCTTTTTTCGAAGGACGATCCGCTTGTTCAGTTATTGGAAAAGGCCCGACCCAGCATTCTGGAGCTCCACGCCAGCGCCCTGAAAGGGTCAATGCGTTCGCGAGCTAATGCATTTTTGATCGATGATGGAAGTCTGGCCGTGACCAATTGCCACTGTGTAAACGGCAAAAAGGACATCTATGTCACTGATTATCTGGGTCAGAAGCGGGGTGTCGACGTTTTGCTCCAGGACGCCCCCCGCGATATCGCCATCCTGCGCGTCCGTCCAGGCTCGGCGGCTGCCGCCGAGCCTGCCTCGTCCGTCAAAGCTGTATTGCCCTTCGAGCCGCTTAAACTGGCCGAAGCCAACGCCGAGCCCAGGGACCGGCTGCTGGTCGTCAGCAGCCAATCTAAGCAACGCGATTTGACGCTCTCCCCAGGCCATATGGTAGATATGAAAACTTTTGCTCTTTCGCCGAAGATGTCTTTTAGCGAGTATGGCGGTAAGCTGAAAAACACCAACACTATAACCGTCAATCCTTTTAGCCGCGAAGTCGTCTACAAGAAGGAACCGAATTGGGCCGGTCTGGTAGATGCTCAACGCATGCTTTCGACTTATTATTCAAAAGGTGGTGTTTCGGGCAGTCCGGTCTTATCGCTGAGCGGTGAGGTGGTCGGGATCCACACCGGTAATTTCGGTCCTAAGTGGAGCCAGATCACAGGTCGCAATGCCTCTTCGCCCGTATCCGCTATTGCCGCTGTTCTGGCCGCGGCCAGAACCCACCTGGATGGTGGCTAGTCTAATTTGGTTATTTAAGCGGCGGTGCGGGCGAATCTAGCGGTGCTTGCTCTTTTCTTTATCGCCTTCGCGTGGCGAGCCCCAGAGGTCTTCCAGGGTGGTGGTGGCATCGTCCGAGAGAAGAACATCCAGACGGTTTGCTACAGCTTTGAAGCCGGTCGGATCGGCAAAAAATGAAAAAGGTTTAGTGGTGTGCTCTATCGATAGAGTGCGATAGGGCGTTTCGCTGGTGTGGTCGCTAAAGCGCGTTCGCAGGCTGATCGGCACACCACTCAAATTGCTGAAATTGTAGACCCAATTAATAAAGCGTCCCACCGGTGGTGTCACTGTGCAAATATCGGCTGTTTCCAGGACGCTGTCCAGCACCATTCTCTTGCGGCGCTCCTGGAATATGACCGCGTCCCGGGCCGTAGAAAATTGATCGCCTTTGCTGGTGAAGGTCAGCAATTTTACGTGCAGTGTTTGGTCTTCGACGGTCTTCTTCTGGGCTACTTGGACGTTGAGCGGGCTGGTGAAGATGCCGAGGCTGGACTTTGTCGCTTCGGTCGGCGAGGTAACCAGAGCCTGGTTTTTGCTCTTGCTGAAGAGAATGATGCGCCAGTTTGGTGCACTGGTGGTGATGATCACATCGCCCTTGCGACCGACAAATCGAGCCGCTTGATCACTGATAAACAAGTCGCTTTTGCCAAAGGTATTGCTATCTTGATGGAGGACAGTGACTGCCATTTCCTTTGCTCTAGTGGTTGGGGTGGCGGCTGGCGCTGCGATTGCCTCCGGACTTTGCACCAGGGTGCAAGAAAAGAGAAGAAGCGCCAGGAGCACGTTTGTGCTGCCGGATTGCCTGACAAGCAGAGTTAGGAGAACTTTCTTATTCAAGATTTTCCTAGTTGTGATGATTTTTAAAAAAGTCCCAGATCGCTTTGCTGGCGTTTATATCACGGCAGGTTTTGCCGATCTGGCTTTCCGGGGCGTATTGCAGGCCGCCGGGCCAGGTGTGGCCACCACCAGAGATACCAAAGATACCGACTTCGGTGCCGTGTCTGCCGCCGTTGAAATTGGCATATTTAACCCGGCAACCGTCGGTAGCATCAATATCGGGCAGATCGAGTGAGGTCGGCTGCGGATTGCAGTGATCGCCCTGCACCCAGTACTGCGCCGATAGTGGCGCTGAAAGCACGGTGCCTTTATCTCTAAAGGTTTTGTAGTGCAGTACGCCGCCGTCGAAGGGCATGAGCGGATCATCCATGCCCAGGATGTAGAGTACCGATATCGGATGCAATGGTACTTTAGTGCTCTGGATGATTTGGGGCAGGGTGGCGGCCACTGAGGCTATAGCTGCCACTTTGTCCGGTCGGCGCAGGGCGAGATACTGAGCGAAAAAGCCACCATTGGAGATACCACACGCATAGACGCGGGTTGGATCGACATTGTATTTGCGGATCAGGTGGTTGATGCACTCGACGGCGAAGGCTTCGTCATTGTAGTTGTCGTGGCCGTCTATGTTGCGGCCGTCATTCCAGTGATGTTTAAATGCCTGAGGGTAGCAGACGATGAAGCCATTTTGATCGGCTATCTCATTGAAGCCAGTCAATGTGTCCATGCGATTGGCCAGGTTGAAACCGCCGTGGAAGACGAGGACGGCAGGCAGCCTCTGGCCGCGCACGAAACCTACGGGCAGATGAGTGTAGGCTTCGCGTTCGAGATTTTCACTAAAAATTGTCTCTTTGACCAGTCCGGCATTTTCCGGTGCCGTGGCCGAGACTGTGCTGTTTTCATTGCTGCTCTCTTTCTTTGCCCTGGCAAAAACGGGCAAGGCCGACACGGCAGCCAGCCAGGTCGAGGCAATAGTCGTGGCCAATAAAAGGGTCGCAGTGAGACGACCTAGACCGCGATATTGAACAGCGCCATTATTTTTATCCAGATATGATGCCACCACCAACTCCAAAGATTGTCACTCTGCCACATAATCAAGCCAGCTACCGCGACGCCGAAGGCTAGCTGCAAACCAAAACGAACGACTCGCCAGCGACCTTGATCGTACTGGCGTGAAGGGGCTTTTGCTTCCACTGTGTGTCTTTCCTCCTTTTCCACTTTATTCGGTATAGCCGGATCGAATATCTCTTCATCCTTGGGAGCGCCGACGGCGGCCATCAGAGGAGCGAGGTCGGTCTGACCGGTTTTTGGACGGACGGCGCTCTCTTGCGAGCGCTGGGGCTGTTTGTCGACGTACTGTTCGCCACTTGCGGGCAGGTTGGGCAGTAAGGGAATGATTTTTTCGGTTGGTACCCAGAGAGCTTGATTGAGGTCGGCTGTGGGCTTGCGCACCGGGTCCAGGATGGCGTAATTGCCATTGGTCACATTGAGCAGTTTGCGCACGGCGTCCCAGCCTGTTTCGCCACTGACATTGATTTTGGCGCCGACAATATAGCCGCCCTGACTGAAGAGTAATCGTCCTTGCATGTCCGAACCGTCTTCGTTGATCCGTAAAATCGGTGTCTGGCAGGACTTCAACGCTACCACCGTGGCTATCACATCAGCCATCGGCTCTTCTTCGTTTATATGTCCTTCAACGATTACATCCACGATTTCTTCCTTTATTCAAAGAATGAGTAATCAAAAGAGCGGTGCCTGCCAGGCTGTGCAATTGTGTCAGCGCTGGATACTAAGCTAGTCTAACAGAAGCAAGGTGCTATAGAATAATCTTCTCAAACAGTGCATAGGGTTACATTAGTAGAGCTCGGGTGGTCATGAAAAAGCGCGTCATGTGTGTCTTCGGTACGCGCCCGGAGGCTGTCAAGCTAGCTCCTGTCGTGCATGCTTTGCGTGCTTCTAAAACTCTCGAGCCGGTGGTGGCGATCACCGCTCAGCACCGCGAAATGCTCGACCAGATGATGCGCTGGTTTGATGTCAAGGCGGACTACGATCTCGACTTGATGAAGCATGGTCAGACCCTGGCCGAGCTTACCTCGCGCGTCGTGCTCGGCGTCGACGGCCTGCTCTCGAAAGATCGCCCCGATTTGTTGTTGGTCCAGGGTGATACTGTCACTGTCATGTCGGCTGCTCTCGCCGCTTTTTACCAGAAGGTTCCGGTCGGTCACGTCGAGGCCGGTCTGCGTACCAACGATCGCTACAATCCCTTCCCCGAGGAAATGTCCCGGCGGCAGACCGGTAAGCTGGCCACTCTGCACTTTGCACCGACGGCGCTGGCCGTAGATAATCTGCGTCGCGAGGGCATCGAGGAAAACGTCTTCATGACCGGCAACACTGTCATAGACGCACTGTTGGACACCGCCGCCCGTTTGAAGGACGACTATATCGACAAGACTCTTTTTGGCCAGGCCGATTTCGAGAAATACAAAGTCCTTCTGGTCACGGCCCATCGCCGCGAAAACTGGGGCCAGGGCATGGATGAAATCGCCCGCGCCCTGAGGCGCATCGTTGACCGTTTCCCGGATGTTCAGGTGCTTTATCCGATTCACAAAAATCCGGTCGTGCGCGAATCGATGGAACCCGTCTTCGAAGGTCACGAGCGCTTGATCACTGTAGAGCCCCTTGATTATGTGCCTTTCGTCCACGCCATGCGCAAATGCCACTTCATCCTGACCGACTCAGGCGGGGTCCAGGAAGAAGCGCCGGCGCTTGGCAAGCCGGTCCTGGTCATGCGTTCCAATACCGAACGACCGGAAGCGGTGACGGCCGGCGCGGCTAAACTGGTCGGCGTCAGTCAAGAGACCATTTTTGCCGGGGCCGAGGAATTGATGACGAGTCCGGATGCCTACAAAAAAATGTCAGCTGCCGTCAATCCTTTTGGCGACGGTAAGGCCGCTACACGCATCGTCGAGGCCATCGAACACTACTTTGAATCTGAGCCTAAATAGGGCGTAAAGGCCGGAAAAAGTGCTCGCTTGTCCCGGCGCTCGGCAGCCAGATCTTTAAAGTTGGCTTTAGCTTGAGCTTTTCGGATATCTTCGGCGCTATGATTGCGATTCGTAAAGACGTCGCCCGGCGCGTCGTCGAAGCGCCGGTTATATACACACCAGCAGGGGGAAACTACTGTGGCTACCTTAGCGTCCGAGCAAGATCTGTTGCCTTTTAGCGAGTTTTTTAACGAAGAGCATCAGGCCATAAGGGAAGCAATCAGAGATTTCGCCACGCGTGAAATTGCTCCCAAGGCCCATGATGTCGATCAAAATGCCAGATTTCCGATGGAAACCTTCAAGGAGCTCGGCAAGCTCGGTTATCTCGGTTTGCCGATTGGTGCCGAATATGGTGGCAGTGGCGCCGACTACAGAAGCTATGTCATTGCCGTGGAAGAAATTGGCCGCGCCTGCGGATCGACCGGTTTGAGCTATGCCGCTCACGTCTCCCTCGGCACCAATCCGATTTATCTCTTTGGCAATGAAGAGCAAAAGAAAAGATGGCTGCCCAAGCTCACCTCCGGCGAGCATATCGGCTGCTGGGCTTTGACCGAGCCTGGTACGGGTTCCGACGCCTCCAGTCAAAAGACTACGGCCAAGCGCGTCGGCGACCACTATGTTTTGAATGGTACCAAGCAATTTATCACCAATGCCACTGATGCCGATACCGCCATCATCATGGCCATGACCGACAAATCGCAGGGCGCCAAGGGCATCTCCTGCTTCGTCGTTGAAAAAGGCACGCCTGGATTTTTCGTCAGTAAAGTCGAGAAAAAACTCGGCATGAAGGGCTCTCCCACGGCCAGTTTGACCTTCGAAGACTGCAAAGTCCCGGCCGAGAATATGCTCGGTGCTGAAGGCGAAGGCTACAAACAGGCCTTGATGACCCTCGGCGGCGGCAGGCTCTCCATTGGTGCGCTCGCCCTCGGTATTGCCCAGGCTGCCGTTGATGCCGCCATCGTCTACGCTAAGCAGAGAGAAGCCTTCGGTCAGCCGATCGGCAAATTTCAGATGGTGCAGTCGCACCTGGCCAATATGGTCACAGAGACTGCTGCCGCCCGGTTGATGCTCTATCATGCCGCCTATCTCAAAGATCACGGCAAGTCCGTCATCCTCGAAGGGTCGCAGGCTAAGCTCTACGCTTCGGAAGTTGCTTCCCGCGTCGCTAACCTCTGTGTACAGATTCACGGCGGCTACGGCTACATCGTTGATTTCCCGGCCGAGCGCTTCCTGCGCGATGCCAAACTCTGTGAAATTGGCGAAGGTACTTCTGAGATTCAAAGACTGGTTATCGCCAGACAGCTCGGCTTATAAGGCATGCCCCCGGCGGATGGCGATTCTCCTTTCCAGCCTGATGCCGATATAGATCTCTCCCTTTCACGTACATTTATCGTGAAAGGGAGTGACTTTGAGACATTTCAGTTATTGACGCAGGCTTCATTTTCCGGCGCTGCGACAGATGCTTCGCGACCTCGTCCATTGCCGGCGGGCATGGTAATCGACTCCAACTATCGTATCCTCTCCTTACTCGGCGAGGGCGGTATGGGCGCGGTTTACCGGGCCAGGCACGAGCGTCTCGATAAAGATGTTGCCCTCAAAACCTTTCGCTCCGCTCAAACCGATGAAGAGGCCTGGATGCGTTTTGAGCAGGAAGCGCGCGCCATCGCCAGGCTCGCGCACAAAAATATTGTTCAGGTCTTTGACTTTGGTGTGCTCGCTCGCGGTACTGCCGCGGCCAGACCTTTCTATACGATGGAAATTTTGCACGGATGTTCGCTGGCTGCGTACATTGAGGACGGTGCGCTCAATCTACAACAGACTCTGGAAATTTTTTTGCAGGTGGCTGATGGTCTGGCCTACGCTCACAAGCTTGGTGTCATCCACCGCGACATCAAGCCGGACAATATTTTCATCTGCACACCGGCCGCGAAAGACGCTGCTCCATCGCCCAGAGCGGGCACTGTCCTCTTCGATGGGGTCAAAATTGTTGACTTCGGCATCGCCAAACTCGCTCTGGCGGGTGGCAGCGGCGTGGACGGCAGCAGGCAAAATCAGAGCGTGACCCGACTGGGATTGATCTTCGGCAGTCCGCTCTACATGAGCCCCGAGCAATCGATGGGCGATGTCACCGATGGGCGGACCGATATTTATTCTTTTGGTTGTGCCCTTTTCGAGGCTCTAACCGGACGGCCTCCCTTTGTCGGCAAGACAGCCTTTGCCACAATATGCGGCCATCAAAGTCAAGCGCCGCCACGTCTGGCCGATATCCGTCCGGGCGGGATGCCGGCCAGCAACGAGAACCAGGTCGGGACCGCGAACATAGCCGGGAATGCCTTTCCCCAGCGTCTTGAAGCCCTTGTGGCACGCTTGCTGCAAAAAGAGCCGTCGCATCGCTATCAGGATTTTTCCGAAGTGAGAGCCGAGCTGGACGAAGTACTGGCCGGACTTAAGCGAGGGCCGGAGCTAAGATCGCGAGCCGCCGCCGATACGCCGCTCCCTGTGGATAGTATCGCTCAAAGCACGCCATTTGGTGCCAGGTTTTTTGTCGCCGGCGCGTCAGGTCTTTTTGTAGTGGTATCGCTTGTGGTGGCGGCGTTTTTTCTTGCAAAAACGTCCTTTGTCGCACATCCCGGTCGGCAAGGTATCGGGTCGCCTGTAGATTCTTCTTCTTCTTCTTCGGAGAAAGGTGATAGCGCCGACAGTCCGTCCTCTGCGCTCACCCGCATCGAGCCATATCTGATCGAACGTAGCAGAAACTCTAAAAAATTTTTCTTTCCTCAATCTGAACCAATCGGTTATATAAGCGAATATGGCAAAGACAAAATGAAGCCAGCCCAGGGGATTGTCGAAATCAAAAGTCGCTTTTGCGAGTTTCTGGCTGAGAAACCTGTTTCGCTCGATGCTAGTCTGCTGGAAGGTTTCGCGGCCGACGATCTGCAATCGGTCAAGTTTGATGATTGGCAATTTAATGACAAGCACATCGAAGCGATCAGTCACTTGAGCGCTATTTTTCAATTGGACCTGGAAAATTGTCACCTGACGCCGGCGGCCATTCCTTTTCTCAACCGTCTGTCCAGGCTGCACCGGCTTGAAATAAACGCCTGCGGTGTGGACGCCCTCTCCTGGTCGCGCTTAGCTACTCTGCCGCGATTGACCAGACTGGGCTTGACCGAACTCAATCCAGCCAGCCCGCTGTTGCAAAAGCTGAAAGAGCAAAACAGTTTGACATCGCTTACGATAAATGTCTGTGATATAACCGACGACGACCTGACCAGCATCGCTGCTTTCGATAAGTTGACCTATCTCTATTTTTTCTATGATGCAAACATCACCAGCAAAGGCATCAAAAAGTTGTTTCCCTTGCGGAATTTAAAAAAGCTCTTTATCGAAGGAGTTCACGTAAAGCCCGATGTTATCGATGCTCTTGTTGCTTTACCGGCTCTGACAAAAGTAAACATTGATACATCGCAGTGGAGCGCCGCTGACGAAGAACGTCTGAAAAAGGCTATGGCACTCAAGCACTGTACTTATACTAAACTAGCCACACCGCCCGATAAGTCTAAATGGGAAGACATGTGAGCGACAATTTGGAAACCTATTTTGATCTGAGCCTATCGCGTACGTTCGCGGTGAAAGGCGCCACTGTTGCTCCCCCCGATTTCAGCCCGAGCGATGCGGCGGCGCACTTCAAGCGCGGCACCGTCCTCGATCAGAAATATCGGATCATCCAGTTGCTAGGCGAAGGCGGTATGGGTGCTGTTTACAGTGCCCATCACCTGTCCCTCAATAAAGACGTCGCCTTGAAGACATTCCGTTCCCGGCAAGTCGATGCGGCCGCCTTTCAGCGCTTCGCGCGCGAGGCGCAGGCCATTGCTCGCCTTTCGCATCCTAATATCGTCCAGGTTTTTGATTTTGGCATGAGCGCCGATCATCGACCATTTTACACGATGGAATTATTAGATGGTGTCTCGCTGGCCGAGCGCATATTTAAAAATCCACTGTCTTTGCGTCAGACTGTGCGCATTTTTATAGACGTGGCCGCCGGTCTGGCGCACGCTCATAAAATAGGCATCATCCACCGCGACGTCAAACCGGCCAATATCCATCTCTGCGAAGTGCCGGAACGTCCCGGCGAAATTACAGCCGTAAAAGTTGTGGATTTTGGTATCGCTAAACTGGCTTTTGGTGAAGAGGCGGAGCCGGCCAGGACAGGCAGATGTTGACCCAGGTTGGCCTGGTTTTCGGCAGTCCGCTCTACATGAGTCCGGAGCAGTCCCTCGGTTTGCCGACCGACCAGACGACCGACATCTATTCTTTTGGTTGTGCGCTGGTCGAGTCTTTGATAGGGGAGCCCCCCTTCCTTGGGGCAAATTCGTTTGCCACCATGGTGGCACATCAGAGCGTTCGTCCGCCTAAATTGTCAGATCGTAAACCAGACGTGAATTTCCCGCGCCGCCTGGAGTCGCTTGTGGCATGCCTGCTGGAAAAAGATCGCACTTTGCGTTTCCAGACCTTTGGCGAAGTAAAAGAAGAGCTGGAAGCCGTGCTCTTTGCTTTGAACGCAGAAAGGGCCGCTCGGGGCGGCGAAAGTGCTACCCTACCGGCGCAACCGCGCAAAATATCCGTGCCAAGAGGGACTACGAAGACGAAGGCCTTTAAACCTGTCTTTCTAGATATGCAGTGGTGTCAGGTAACGGATAGCGATATGGCCTGCCTCTCGCATTTTAATAAACTCGAGCGTTTGCAGATCAACTATGGTGAGGTGACCGATGCTGGTCTTGCTTATCTGCGTGATCTGCCCAGGTTGAGTTTTATCAAAATTGGCAGCAATAAAATGAGCAGTGCCAGCATTGATACTTTTGCTCACATGCCTGCATTGCGCAGATTGATTGTTGGCACGCACAACTGGCCCATTGCCATGCGTGCAAAGCTGGCAGCGGAGATGCGCGCTAAAAATATACAGTTTGAAGGCACTGATCACTGAATGGCAGTCCGACCGCTTAAATACGGCCTCAGCGCCGGCGGTATATAGATCGTTCCGTCTTTTTGCTGGTGATTTTCGAGAAAGGCGATCAAAATGCGTGGCGATGCAATGGCCGTATTATTGAGTGTGTGCACGTAGTGTTTTTGACCGCTGGCGTCCCTGTAGCGCAGGTTTAAACGGCGCGCCTGAAAGTCATGAAAAGTCGAGCACGAATGTGTCTCACCGTAAGCCTTGCGGCTCGGCATCCAGGTTTCAATATCGTTTTTGCGCACCTGTCCCAGTCCCATGTCGCCGGCACACACGGCTACGACGCGGTACGGCAGCTCGAGGGCCTGCAATATGTCTTCCGCGTTTTGCAGGATTTCGCCATGTGCCTGACGCGAGCTTTCGACATCGTTTGGGCCGATCACGATCTGCTCCACTTTTTGAAATTGGTGGACGCGATAAAGTCCTTTGACGTCGCGACCGGCCGAACCGGCTTCACTCCTGAAGCAAGTGGTCATGCCGACATAACGCAGGGGCAATTTGTCGACTTCGAGAAGGCGTCCGGCTTGCATGGCCATGATGCCGACTTCCGAAGTGCCGGTCAAATACAGATCGTCGTCCCTCAGCTGGTAGGCGTTGTCCTCTCCGAGGGGAAAATAGCCCGTGCCGAACATGGCCTGTTCTCTCACCATGAGTGGTGGTGCGACCGGCGTAAAGCCGCGGCCAATGACCAGGTCGAAGGCAAAGCGCAGTAGCGCTTGCTCGAGCAAGACACCGGCGCCGAGCAAGGCGTAAGCGCGCGATCCTGCCGCCTGGCGTGCCGCTTCGAAGTCGACCATACCGTGCAGAGTAGCCAGCTCGACATGATCACGCTGGGCAAAATCACAGACCGCGGGTTTGCCCCTCCGGTAAAGTTCGACATTGTCCTCGTCCCCGTCGCCTTCCGGGACGTCAGGGGCGGGCAGGCCGGGCAGGAGGGCGGTCAATTTAGCAAAGGCATGCTCAGTGCCTTTCAGCTCTTTTTCGGCCAGTTCCAGGCGCTCGCTGAAGGTTCGGCTGTGCAGACTGGCTTCGTCTCTGGTCAAAGTACCCGCGGCCACCCGGGCGCTGATCCGATTGCGCTCTGCCCTCAGTCCATCAACCTGGCGACGCAGGTCGCGCACGGCGGCATCTTGAGCAAGCAGTACGGTGAGATCGAGGTCGATGCGCTTTTGTTTGATGGCCTTGCGGTAAAGGTCGGGATTGTGGCGTAGATGTTCTAAATCGATCATGTTTTGGGCCTCCTGGCTCGTATGTGATCCGAGGCCAAAAGAAAAAAGCCTCGCTGGTGGCGGGCTTTTGCGTTTGCATTACTGGACTTATGGTAAAACTTCCAATTAAACGACTGACCGCATCTTCTTATGTGGGAGAAGATGAGGATGAAAATATCTGCTTTAGTAGGATCGCTTTCATATTTCCATTATGGGGGAAGACATTTGTTTGTCAACGGAATTATCAAGCATTTGTTTCTTTGCTAAAACAAGATTGCTCGCTATCGGGTTATTCTTCTGGCAGGATGAGGCAGTCGTCGGCAAAGTTTATTCTATGGAAAAGTATGAAAATAAAGGACGCTAAACTAATTGTTCAAACCATTGCGGTAATTGTGACCTTGCCTGTTGTTTTGCCGGTTGCCTTAATTTCTCTGGCTGTGACAGAGGTTGGGGACAACCTCAAAAAATGCCCGGATTGCGGGAATCGCAAATGGACCGTAGGGCATAAAATTGCCGCGGATGAATGTCCATCCACTGTCAAGATCCGAAGGAGAGGACCGGTTTATTTTTACGTCGATTGCACTCGCTGTCATTCAAAATTTAAACGGCTGTTTGGCGGGCCTCTGATCGCTCTCAGCGAGGAAGAAATCGCCGGCATTGCATCTATTACGTTTAGTTGAAACCATTCGAAACGATTGGATCAAGCGTCAATGACTAAAAAAGCTAAGCCGAGCGGTCATCAGGTTTGTCCCGATTGCGGCAAGGCCGTTCTTGATCAGGGGAGGGCCGGTTTCTGGGGGGGCGCATCTATTTGTCCCGGCCACTTGTGATTGCCATGCAATTGAAGAGCGCTTGAATCCCCTCGGCGAGAATCGTCAATCTTTCCAATACGTCTCCAACCGGCCTTGAACCCAGCGAGAAAAACGGCTTTGGGAGCGCTGGTTGGCAGCCTCTGACCGACGCTACCTTTGATAGTGGTCTCGTCGCCATTGGTCCTGGGAAAATAGCCGTGGTCTGGCTGCAGGATGAGGATTGAGGTGTAAACGAAAAGTGTAGCAGCGAAATCTTGCTTTTCTTCTTAACCCAGCGTTAAACCAGCCTGCTTAAAATAGCAAAATCTAGTTGCCAGCCCCACAAGAGACAATGATATGAGCTCCAATGACGATTATGATCTGGACAAGATGACCGAAAACCAACGCTATGATTTTGAGCATATGAATGAGCAAGAACGCCGTGAACTTGACCGTCTGACTCAGGCCGAGCGCTGGGAATATGAACATCTCGATCGCAATGAGAAATGGGATTATCTGCGTATGAATTCGGATCAGCGCTGGAAATTCGAGCACGAGCGCTAGCAGCCCAGCTCGCGGCACCAGGCGTCGATCTGCTCTTTCGATTGTTTCAAGCCTTTGCCGCTCTGCGTGCGATAAATTTTGATCGCCTCTATTTTTTTGTCGGGCAGTTGTGCGGCGACCGCGGTATCGATGCCCATGGCCGATGCTTTGGCCAGGAAAGCGGCGCGTTCTGCCGGGTCTAGCGGCCGGCTCGGTGTCGATTTGAGTTTGGTGGAAAGGGCAAAACCGGCAACAAGACCGATAATCAAAAAAACGATAGTGCTCATATCCATGCTTTGCAGCGCCGCCTCGAATGTTCTACTAGTAAGGGGCTCCGGCCGTCATGAGGCAGGGCCGGAGCCAGTATAATTCAAGCAGTCTAGTTTTGTTTAAGTAAATGCTCTTCTAATTTATCGCCGCCGCATTTCGGCTGCATTTTGTCGTCATTATCCTTCGGAAGCTTTTCCAGGCCATCGGGTTGGCCCATTTTATTATCGGGTTCTAGCTTATATTCGTGCTTACGTTCATCCGGCTGCTTTGCTTCCGATTGCTTCGATTTTTCTGTTTCGAATTTATCCAGCTCGAAGCATTTCTCATTCGCTTCGCCCTGCTTGGGCTCGGCATCTTTGCTTAGATTTTGCTTTTTGGCTTCACCCAGCTCGTGAATAGTTGCCGGTTGATTTTCGAACTCCAATTCAGGTAGATGTGACTGAGCCGTGCTCTGTATATTTTCCTTGATTGTACCGTGCAGATGCATGCTTTCACCGGCTGACGAGGAAAAGGTCGCACTACTATCGTTGGTATTTTTGACCGCATTGTTTTCGATGCTGCTGAAAGATTCGACAGCGGATGTGCAGTTTGACATATTGATGGTCCTCAAAGTGTTTGTGACATTTGAGGGGTGTTTTTTATTTGAAATCAAGGCATTGTGCCGGGTGAGCACAGTGGGGTGCCTCGATTTCTCAAAGATAGAACACGTCTTTGACATGATTGTGACATGGCCGCCTATGCTTTTATTTTGGCAGTAAAAACCGTTTTCATTGCACTGTAGTCTTTCAGGGCGCCGCCAGGTGGACGGTAAAGCAGCTACCTCCAGTTTTAGCCGCCGGGCTGACCACTGCAATTTCACCGCCGTGCCGCTCGACTAGCGCCAGTGCGATGGAAAGACCCAGGCCATTGCCGCCACCTCGATAATTGCGTGCCTGGTCCGCTCGCCAGAATCGATCGAAGATTTTTGTCTGAGCTTCTTTGCTGATACCAATACCGGTATCAAGAATATCAACCGCTATCCGCTCGCCGTCTCGATGCAGATCAACTTTTATCGTCCCGAGAGCGGGGGTGTAGTTGATGGCATTTTGGATGATGTTGCCAAATACTCTATTCAAATCGGCGCCGCCGTTCTCGTCCCGCAGGCGGACTGTGAGTGGCGCCGTCGCAGGCGAAAAGGTAGTCGTCAAGGCGATTTGTTTGGCTTCTGCCAGTGGCCGATGGCTCTCGATTAAGTCCAGAAGAAGTTGCGAGATATCGCAGTCGGCGCCTCGCTTTTGCTCTTCGACTATAGCTGACTCTTCGTCGGCGGCAGCCAGAATCAGTAGATCTTCGACCAGCTTTTCCATCTGTCTGGCGGCGCTAGCGATCGCTTCCATCTTTTCGCGGTCTTTTTCGCGCATGCCCTCGCTGTATTTGAGAGCGACTTTGCTGTTGGTGGCGATGGCCGTAATCGGCCCGCGTAGTTCGTGTGAGGCGTCGGCGGTAAATTGACGCAGTTTGGCGATGTTCCGGCGCACCGGCTGCACGGATTGTCTGACCAGGACCAAAATTAGAAGCCCACTGCAGAGGATGGCGACAATACTGCCGAGAGTCAAGCCTCTGGCTAGATCTTGCAAGTTGCGATCGGTCTCGCCGAGCGGTTGACCGACGCGGGTATAGCCGATGATTTTGCCGTGGATGCGCGCTTCCTTCGTCAAAAAGAGGGCGTGGGGGTGAGCCTGTTCTCCATAGCTATGTCCCGGTCGGAAAGGTGGGGTAAGGCTCAGGCTGCCTTTTTTCATGCGCAGGCGGCCGCTGGCGTCATACCATTCAAGGCTGAGCTTCTGCAATGTGTCTGACGATTCGGTCGGCATGACCGAAGCGATCAGGTCCGGTGTGCCCGTGACGCTGGTATCGTTATCATCAAAATCGATTGAGGCGATAACGGCGTCGGCGAGCTTGGCCAGAGAAGCACGGTTTTCAACGTCGCTGCGGGTGCGGATGAAGGCAAAAACGGTAAGTGAAAAGACGGCCAGCACAATCAGGAAGCTGAGCAAATTCGTCCAGACCAGATGGCTTGTCAGATTATCGAGGCCGCCTTTCTTCATCGTTTTATTGTCTGGCTGGTCGAGAGGCGGTAGCCCATGCCGTAGACCGTTTCGATTATTTCGCGAGGAGCACCGGCGGCAGCCAGCTTGCCGCGCAGCCCTTTCATATGCGCTTTGATCACGTCAGCCACCGGGTTTTCGCCGATCGACCAGAGCTTTTCCAGCAGTTCATCCTTAGAAAAAGTACGGCCGGGATGACGCAAGAACAGGACGAGAAGGCGGTATTCAGTCGGGGTGAGCGCCACAGGCTGTCCATCATAGGAGATACTGCAGGCCGCCGTATCGATGATCAGGGCGCCGCAGCTGAGCAGGGGCTTGCGGTCATCGCTGTTGCGCCGTAGCAGAGCGCGAACGCGTGCCGCCAGCTCATCGATATCGAAGGGTTTGACCAGATAATCGTCGGCACCGCTGTCGAGACCCTGGATCTTGTCATATTTGCTGTTGCGTCCTGTCAACATCAATATGGCTCCTTTATATCCGGTCGAGCGCAATTTTTCGCAGAGGCTAAAGCCGTCGATTTTAGGCAACATCAAGTCGAGCAGGATTAAATCATAGGCTGTTTGACTCGCCAGTTGCAGACCGGTCTCGCCATCGGCGGCACGGTCCACGAAATAACTTTGATTTTCCAGATCTTCGCGCACCGGCGCGGCGATGCGATCGTCGTCTTCGACCAGTAAAATTTTTGTTTGCACCACTGTTCTGTTTCCCAGGCTGTATAACAAATTGGCTCTCAAATGCTGATTTTACACTGTTAAGCTACCGCTAAATGTCAATGCTCGCTGTGCGTAGCACACGAGAGATCGAGCCGTCTCTCGTTTGCTCTGGCACTGTATATGGTGTCGCGTCTCTGTCCGCGGCCATTTAGCGTCTGCTTTGGTTTGTAAAGCCATCCTTACGGATGCTTTAAAGACAATTACAAGAAGACCGCAAAACCTTAAGAGAGCAGACCTTACAATGCTTCCACCTTGTTCTCATTGCCCGTTGTTTGTAGGACTGTTATGCGCCACTTTATCGATTTTTTTCAGTGCTCAACGCGCGGCTGTTTTACGGTGCCGTCGAGCCTCAAAGCGTTTAACTTACTCGTCCGCACTACCAGTCTCGCTTTAGGCCTGAGTGGCATGCTTGGCCTTATGGCTGTCGATGCCGGCCGCTGCCAAGACAATCAGTCAAAAGAAGAAAAAAGCATGCTCGGCCCCGGTGCCCGACTGCAGGAATATGACGAAATTGTCAGTCCTGACATGGAGCATGCCAGCACAGTAGCCGAGCGCGCCAGGGTGGCGCTAAAAAACGGCAATGTCAGTCGGGCCGTGGTGCTTGCCAAAAGAGCTTTGAAAATGGACGATGACGACATCGACATTCATTTTATTTATGCGGCGGCTCTCGAAGCCAAGCTCGAGAGGCAGGCCGAAAAAGATCCTGAAATGTATAAGACCTGTGTGCATGAGTGGTTGATTGTTTACCGCAATGAAGTCGGCGATGAAAAGGGCATGACCTACAAAGGGTTGAATGTGCTCGGTACCTGGTGGAATGACGATGCCCGCGGCGGCACGGCCAAAAAGCATTTGAAAAAGCTGGTTGGTTATGTACCGAAGGCCTGGGAGACCGACAATCGATTTATGGCGCGTGTCAATAAGCCTGCCGAAGCGACTGTTTCCGGTAAACTGAGTGCAAAGCAGGAAGGGCGAAGCGTGAGGGGCGACGAGCCCTGACGTCGCCACTGCAAACACCGGCGAGGCTTGTTGCGACCTGATAGAATCGCACCATGCTAATGGAAGCCGGGTGCTGATTTTGGTGGTGGAAGGCAAGCTGATTTTGAACAAGCCTACACTTGTCGGCTTTTTGCTCGCCGCGAGCTTAGGTGTCGCGCTCGGGGGCATCTGCCAGGCTCGAGAAGGTCTGAGCAAGACCGATAGCAATTTGATCAATTATGGTTTGCAGCTGCGCGCCGTGGGCAAAAATGAAGCCGCTTCGGCCACTTTCGATCGCTGTCAGCATCTGGAAAATGCACCGGATCCGATCATTCTCCGTATATGCGAGATTTATAATTCGAACGGTCAGAGCCCGCGCGCTCTTGCTTTGATTCAACCGGTAGTAGCCCGCGCCGGTAGCAACACTAAAGCAATGCTGGCCGCCGGTGTGCCCTATCCTCTCGCTATACGCAGCGATTGCTATAACGCCGTCGGGGAGTTCGAAAAAGCGGTAGCCGATGAAGTGAAATTAGCCTCCCTGCTGCCTGACGGCGGCAAGGTTTATCTGGTCAAGGCCGGCGACATCCTGCGTCGGATCAAAAAATACAACGAAGCTCTTGTCCTTTTCGATCGTGCTCTCAAGCTAAAAGCTTCAAACGAAGATTGCTATTTGCTGATCAGTCGCGGCTCTTGCTTACAGGGCCTGCAAAGATGGGATGATGCAATAGCAAATTACACACAGATTTTGAAATTGCTCTCGCAGCCCGGACGGGTCGATAAAAAAGCATTGTATTGGGCGGCTGCCAATAGCTATGGTGAGCGGGCGAAATGCTATGAGCATCAAAAAAAGTATTCGCAGGCACAGGCCGATCGTAAGAAGCAGGAAGAAATGGGACGAGCTGTGGAAGATGAGCTGTTTGGCAATAAATAAAAGGCCTGGCTGCCGTTGTTTTCAAGGGGTGGGGAGTGCTTGATCTCTTGTTTCGGTCTGGAATTAAGCTAAAACCGGCCCCGTCGAAAGGCCGGGTGCAGTAGCATTTGTTTTGCTTCAAGCCTGGCCTGGGTCAGGGTTTTGTCAAGTGACGGAGCGAAGCGCACCGGCGAGTGACGAGTAAAAGGATATTCAATGCGGGTAACTAATTGGTCAGGACCCGGCAAAGTTGTATCTTTGGGCCTGTCTTTTCTCATTGTCACGACAATTTTGACGCAGGTGCTGGCGGCGGCGCCGCAGGGCGCGGGCGCCACAAAAGCTTTTGCCCCTGACTATGACCTCAATCGTTTCGAAAGCGCCGCCGTCGCATTTGAAAAAGAAGACGGCAAACACATGCCGGCTCCAGGCTGCACTGTCTTTATCGGCAGCTCGACCGTTGCTCACTGGAGCGGCCTGGAGAGCGAATTCAAAAGTTTTGCCGCCGTCAACCGCGGTTTCGGCGGCTCGACTATTCCGGAGGTGAATTACTATTTCGCGCGTCTGGTAGCGAAATACAAACCGGGCAAGATTGTTTTTTATGCCGGCACCAATGATATCGCCGATGGACACAGCGGTGAGCAAGTGGCGGCCGACTTCAAAAAATTTCTCGCCCTCGCTCATAAAGATCTGCCCGGCGTACCGGTGTATTTCATCTCGATGAGTGCGGCACCCTCGCGTCAGAAATGGCTCAGTCAGTATGAACTTGGCAACAGGCTGATCGCGGCCCTCGCCGAGAATGACAAAAGTCTGCATTATATCGACGTCACAGGTGTGATGCGCGACGCTCAGGGCAATCTCCACAGCGATTATTTCGGTCCGGATAATCTGCACATGAACAAAGCTGGATACGCTGCCTGGGTACCTGTCATTGCTGCGGCTCTCAGTGCTTATCCGGAGTTGCCTGCTGTCGATGCGGCCGCCGCTGATTTCAAAGACAAAGATGCCGAGCTGGTAAGGCTCTTCCGTGCCGGTTTGCTTAATAGTAAGAAGCAGGTCAGTCTGGAATCTGACGGCACCGTCTATGTCAGTACCGGCGACATACCGGCAGAATGGCTGCGGGACAGCAGCGCCCAGATCCGCCCCTATCTTTATTTCGCCAAAAAAGATGCGAAAGTGGCCGAGCTGATTCGCGGAGTGATCGCCAGGCAAGCTAAATATCTCGTCCGCGACCCCTATGCTAATGCCTTCAAAAAAGACTTTGGTATCTGGGAAGAGAAATTCGAACTAGATTCGCTCACCTATCCAGTGATTTTTGCCTGGTCCTATTACAAGGCCACCGGTGACAGCTCCATTTTTACACCGGAATTTGCCCGGGCCATGGACAAGGTACTCGATACAATGGCTCGCGAGCAGGACCATGCTGCCACCTGCGGCAAACCGGGAGTGTACTGGTACACTCACGAGTCATTAGTAAACAATGGCAAAGGACCTGAGGCTGCTCACACCGGCATGGTCTGGATGGGCTTCAGGCCGTCTGATGACAACTGTAAATACAGTTATTTGATACCTTCAGAAATGATGGCAGTGGTGGCACTGACTGCCCTCGTCGAAATCGAGGATAAGTTTTACGCTGATCAAAAACGCAAGGAGCAAGCGCTTTTGCTCCGTACTCAAATCGACGACGGTATCAAGAAATACGGCATCGTCGAAGTGCCCGGATTTGGTCGTGTCTTCGCCTATGAAGTGGACGGCCTCGGCAATCATCTGCTCATCGACGACGCCAACATCCCGAGTCTATTGTCGGCTCCTTATCTGGGCTACGTCGATAAGGATGATCCGACTTACCAGAATACCCGTCGATACATATTATCGACAGCTAATCCAAATTATGCCGTTGGTCGCCTCGGCTCTGGTATCGGCTCCGAGCATACTCCTAAAGGCTACATCTGGCCGCTCTCTTTGATTATGCAAGGACTGACTTCTTCATCGCCGGCCGATAGCGGCGAGCAAGCGGATATCGTTAAGGCTCTTCTGGCAAGCGATCCAGGCGATCATCTCCTGCACGAATCCTACGATCCGGATGACCAGAAGAAATTTACCAGGCCGGATTTTGGCTGGCCCAATGCGCTCTTTAGCGAATACATATTGGTCAGTCGTAAAATGGTGACACCGCTGCCGGTGCCTGTCTGGAAGCACTAGGGGCCTCGGAATTGCCACGGCTGCCTGATTTCGGCCAGTTATTGAACAATTCTGTTCTATTTTACTCAAATCAGTCTGGTCTTGCTGGCCGCCGGTTGCTGGCTGAGCTAGCGCGAAGGAAAAGTGTTCGGCTGTCGGCCTTTATGATCTGGAATTATAGTAAAGCGGTTTATCTGGTCCATCAGCCTTCTGTAACTTATAAGCCTATCTCCCTCTTTTTCTCTAACATCTCCCGAGTACTGATTCAGCTTCAACCAAAGCAAATCTCTCCGCTCTGACACTTTCTGCGCCCTGCGACTTTCGTTCTCACGGAAGCAGAGACGTTCACTTTGTCGAGTGTGATTTGTTTTGTGGCTGAAAAGTTCTCCGGAGCAAGGTTCTGGTGACTGATATGCCAATAAAACCTCGTCTTACTTTTGTGGATCGCCCTTCGCCCAATTTCAACGAGCGCAAAGGCGTCACCCCGCAGATCCTCGTTCTTCACTACACAGCCATGGCCACCGCAGAAGCCGCCATCCAGCGTCTTTGCGATCCGGCCGCTCAGGTCAGTTCTCATTACGTCATCGATGAACAAGGTGTCATCTACCGCCTCGTCGCCGAAGACAAGCGTGCCTGGCACGCCGGCGTCTCCTACTGGGACGGCAAGACCGACCTGAACACCAGCTCAATCGGTATCGAAATCGCCAATCCCGGTGATGTGCCTTTTGCCAAAGCGCAGATGGACGCCGTTACGGCTCTGTGCCGCGACATCGTCAAGCGCTACAAGATGCGCGCCATCTACGTTGTTGCCCATTCGGATATCGCCCCTGATCGTAAGCAAGACCCCGGTGAACTCTTCGACTGGCAGGGACTGGCGGCCAACGGCGTCGGTATCTTTCCCAGTCCCAATGCCGGCGATTACAAAACCGCCGCCACCTGGGACGCGGCGGCAGTGCAAAGCAATCTGGCCCGCCTCGGCTATCGCTCCGGCATAGACCTGGCTGTCCTGGTAACGGCTTTCCAGCGCCGCTTCCATCAGGATGTCTTCAAGACGCCAGCCTCAGTCGGTATCGCCGATCATGAGACAAAAGCGCGCCTGGCCAATCTCGTTCGTCGCAAAGCGATTGCCGATGGCCTGCGGGCTCGGACAAAATCCTGATTGCACCGACTAACGTCAGACTCATGCGAAGAGGCCACATAAGCCAAACTTTGCATGAGTTCTGACTTTTTTTTGTACTGGCACCGCAGAGACAATTTTTTTTTTGAGGTATTCATAATAGACCGGTCTACTAAAAGGAAGGCGAAAAAAATAAAGCGTTCTGGAGGTGCACACCGTACACCTCCAGAACATGTTGCCCGAAGTTATCTACGCCCGGCCACTTTCATCACGACATAGGTGTGGCCCAGGCCGAGAAGACGAAACCGTTGACTTGCATTTTAGAGCTCCGTTTGTTGCAGTCGTTGTGTTCTGATTAATGGGTCCTGAGGCGGTAGTTGGCGATGCGCACCAGGCAGGTTTTGGCGAGCGGCACATAGTGAAATCTGTAGTTGGAGAAAAAGCTCTTGGTTGAAAGGAAGGAGAAGATATGCAGTCAACCTAGGAGCCTGTCCCATAATTCAAAATTGAAATTGGCGGCAGAAAATGGGACGTGTTTTTGCCGGCAGTCTGCACCGAGCCGGCATTTCGGTTTTTCAAGAGGCATTGGTAGGCGCTCCAAATCGGAGCCTTTAAGAAAATAGGCACT
>JAGXAB010000078.1 GCA_018971775.1 Cyanobacteria bacterium REEB67
CGCATACTCTCTGGCAAATACTAAAATCAGAACATCCGGTTTTGGTTTGTTGACTAAGCAACTACATTTCAAAGCCGGATACCCCTTTTTGGCAAGACTGCCTGTCGCATATTTCGCCCATATGCAGCCTCTTTAAATGTCGCCCAACAAGCACGTCTTTTATATTATAAATAATAGTAATAGAAAGCCAAAACTCGATGCGCGGAAATCACCGCCGCATTTGGAAAATTTTGACCTGAGCCGGCTGTCGCCATTAGCAACGACAGGGCTCAGGTCAAATAGAAATCAGGGCAACTACTCTAAAGCTCCCGGCGCGGGGCACTCGTCGCTCATTTTGCGGACGCGCCACAGATAGAGTAAGCCGCCGACCAACATACCCGAAGCACTGATCAACAGTGCTGTCGAGATGCCGAGGTGCTCAGCGGTCCAACCCGATACGAGCGCCGTCAACGGAGCAAGACCGAGAGTGAAGGTGGTGTAAACACCCATGAGACGGCCACGAGCCGAGGGAGCCACGCATTTCTGCATGAGCGTATTGCCACCGCTCCAGTGGGTAGAAAGACAAATACCGCAGGTGACGATTGACACCACCGACAGTACCGTCCAGGGCGAAAGAGCGAGCACGCAAAGAGCTCCGGCCAGGACGACGGTGGCGACACCGATACGCAGACGCAAACCCGGCCGAGAACCGGTGGCAGCGATGGCCAGCGCGCCGATCAGGGCACCCATTCCGGCGGCAGCCGAGAGCAATCCGAACTGTGCCGAATGCCCGTGCAAAAGCTTATCGACAATCACCGGCATGAGCACCGAGTACTGCATCCCGAATGTGCTGACAAAAGCAGCCAGAAAAAGCAGCGTGAAGACCCCGGGGCGCCTGAGAGTCTGGCCGATCGATTCGGCTTTTTGGACTTTGCCTGAAGCGCCGTTGGCCCGGTTGGCGCTTTCGCTACGGCTCAAGGAGATACGAGAGAGGCCAATCAGGGCGGCGATGAAGCTGACGGCATTGAGGCCAAAGCAAATCGTCTCGCCGAAACTGGCAATGAGCAAACCACCGATTGCCGGGCCAATCATGCGCGAGACATGGAAGGTAGCCGAAGAAAGACCGATGGCATTCGACATGTCGTTTTGCTCTTTGACGAGCAGGGGTACGAGCGATTGGCGGGCAGGCACGTCAAATGCCGTCACCACACCGAGGAAGAGGGCCATGCCGATCAAAATCGGAATGGTGGCCAGGCCAATGGCGACAAGAACGGTCAGAACAATGGCCTGGAGCATGGCCAGAGTCTGAGTGATGAAGAGTATTCTGCGCTTGTCGAAACGATCCGCTGCCATGCCGCCCACGAAAGTGAGAAGCAGCAGAGGAATGTTGCTGGCGAAGCTGATTAAACCGAGAGCGGCAGCCGAACCGGTCAGGCGATAAACCAGCCAGCTCAGCGCTACACCTTGCATCCAGGTGCCGACGTTAGAGAGAAACATGCCCAGATTGTAGACGCGGAAATTGCGGTCGCTCAGAGACTTGAAAGTCTGCTTGAAGTTACCGTTGACGCGCCCGGGCAATGAGAAGAGTAGTTCCAGCAAATGTTCGAGCATATGATTTCTCCTGAACACTCAAAGGCACGGCTTGAACCAATGACGACACCACCGCTGCACTCGGGGTCGACATCGGCTCAGTACTGGTGTCTTGGGGGAGGTTAGTTAAAGAGAGAGAGAGAGAGGCCTGCGTAGAGAAGATGATTCAAGAAAGATAAGAGCTTTGACCCTACGAAGTTTTTGAATCAAAAACCTAACGATTAAGCAGATAAATTCGACCGGCCAGTTTTGATTTGTTTAAGAAGCCAAGGGCGCTGAGTGACAAAGCACGAGGAAGCGAAGTAAGCAGCGGCAAAAGCGCCTACAGCTTGCCAAGCGGCACTGTTAGCGCGGTTGTGCCAACCGTGTCGCCGGACAAGCAGAAATCGGGTTTCTCTTTTTCGAATAAAAACTTCGGCTGACGATGGTTGCGATCAAGACCTTATTATGACTGCATAGTTTTCCAGCACATGTACGACACGACCAGACCGCGAATAGTCCAGAGGGCTGTCCGCAGCCCGTTTGCGAAGATCAATGCTTTGTAGGGAGCAACACTGAAGCCGGTGGAAAGTGCGCCATGGTAATTATCGGCGATGAAGAGAGTCAGAAGCCAAATGGCCAGGGCCAGACCCAGTCCGACAAGGGTTTCAGTCAAACCGACAGCTTTTGGCCTTGCCACCACTAGAAGTGCGGCGCTGAATAGCTCCACCACCATGGCCGGTGCCACAACCAGAGTCGTCAGGGCGCAATGATCACGCTCGTAAACAACAAAGCCCGAGGCTCCAACCCTGTCGTAGAGCGGGTAATGCACGACTTGCACAAACCAGATTAAACCGACCATGAACCAGGTTGATGCCACCTGCGTGATCAGCAACAATACTTGCACAAGCACCCCCTTGATAATCCAAAACGCTGGACAGCTTACTTATAGCAGACCATAATTACGTGAACCAGAGAGGAACATTTTATGCAAAATGCTAGTGATTTATCGAGTGCGCCGGAAATCTTCGAAGAGAGCTCAACCTACAAGCGGTTGACCACGGCTTTATCAGATGATGCCATTTTCGCCACCGGTCACAATGACGCCGGTGGAGTTTCCGCTCTGGGCACTGGTGTCGGCGGCGGTACCAGCACTGACGCCACCTCCGGTAGTGGCCCAATCAATCTTTCTGCCGATTTAATGAGACGCCGTCTCAGTCCCGCCGAGCGCGAACTTCTCACCCAGAAGAGCGTCACACCGATCCTGGAGCAACTTTCCTTCTCCAATGAAAGATTGCAAAACGCCATGCAGCGCGTCGGCTATCTCGAATGTCAGGTCGAAGTCCTGCAAGAGACAATCAAGGGTATCCCCGAGCTTCGCGCCAGGGCTAGCCGCGCCATCATTCTCGAAATCGAAAAAAATTCGCTTACGGCTCAACTGGATGAGCGCACCGACCAGTTGATCCGCCGCGAAAAACAAATTCAGAGCCGCAATCAAGAAATCGAACTACTGACCAAAGTCCTCGATGCTCACAAAAGACATCTGAGCCGAGTGGAAGCAGACCTGGCAAGCCTCGAGCAGAAACCCTGGGTGAAATTGTTCGCCTGGCTCACCGGTACGTCGATTTCCAGAGCCGGCAAGTAAAAGCGAATAACCTGACGCAGTTCACGCCGCCCCTTGATATCAACATAAGAAGGGGCGGCCTTCGCTCTGCGGTCATATTTCTATAACTTAGAGCTTTTATCTTGAGAACACTATCGAGTGTTTTCTAAAATCAGGGCGTAAGTCCACCTCTTTAATCAACACAACCTTCTCTTCTTAAGCATTCAGCCCAAGCACCTAAACCGTTCACGCTCACTCTGCCGCTGGCAGGAAAATCGAGCCTGCCCGATCGGTCGATCGGTCAATCGGTTAATTGGTTTTGGTCCTGTCTGCTTGCGTCTATAAAAACAAATAGTTGAAGAAAGCTGAGGAATATCTGTTATGAAGCCAAGAATCGGCATCAACCTTGATGTAGACCAGTCGAAAACGACCCACTACAAAGTAAATCGCGCCTATGTGGCGGCTATTCTCCAGGCAGGCGGCACACCCGTGATCATCCCGCCTTGCAACAACACCCAGATGCGCGCCTATGTCAAAGAAATAGACGCCATGCTCTTGATCGGTGGACGCGACTACTCCCCTGAACGCTATGGCAAAGTCGCCGATGCGTCCGTCACGGCCCTGCACCCCGAACGCGAAGAATTCGATTTTCGTCTCGGCGCCTACATTCTGACACGCACCGATCTGCCAGTGCTCGGCATCTGCGGCGGCATGCAATGGCTCAATATCTTTTACGGCGGCAGCCTGCATGTCGACATCGAAGCAGCCTTCCCGGGCCTCGGCCTTTCGCATCGCACTGTCCAGCATATACCGGCCGCCGACCACCCGGTGCTGACTGAGGCGGGCAGCGGCCTGCGCAAAATCTATCGGCGCAAAGTAATTCCCAGCGTCGTCAGTTCGCACCACGAATCGTTAGACCGCCTCGGTCGCGACATCGTCGTCGAAGGCGTCGCTCCGGATGGCATCATCGAGGCGATCGCCCACCGTCTCCGACCATTCACCATCGGGGTGCAATGGCATCCGGAACAGCATTTCTCTAACAACAAACGCTTGTTCAAAGCCTTTATCAAAGCGGCGGCGCAACGCTCGAGATGAGCGCGGACGCAGACCTCAGAGGCAGGAGTAAATTTTGATGAGAAACACCGAAAAATTTCTAAAAGCGCTCGCCGGAAGCCGCGCATCGCCTGCGCCATCTCTGGCGCGCGGATGTTATGGCCGCATCGTGCGTACCCGCGCCGACCGCCCCTGGATACTGGCCGAGGAGCCCGAACGTCGCGCCGTCATGATCATGGGTCCCGGCGCTCTGGGCAGCCTGATTGGCAAAAGCGGCTACGAAATGGTCGTGCAAGTCGGTCACACCGAAGAATACATTGCGGCGAAACTGGCCAAAGGCTACAAGTATCACGTCGTCGTTTTCACACGACCGCCCGACCAGATGCAACTCGCCACCTGGAAGAATACTCTGGCACTGGCGGCGACGCTCTATCCGCAAGCCGCACCGCTCTTCAAAGCCAGCGCACGCGCTCTCAAAACAACGCCCTATGATGCTTTCGAAAAAGCGGCTGGTTTTTCGCTGAGCGAGGCCGATGCAAATGGCCCTGCCGACCCGCGCTATATGACCCTGGAAAGACTGCTGGCCCGCGGCTCGGGAAGCGACGTCGCGCTGCAAGTGCGACGCTTTCTCTTCCACGCTCTGCGCCTCTCCGAACTCTACAGCGGGGACGGCTACACGCGCACCCACAGAGGCGAACGCGGTGTACGCGAGTACATCATGGCCAACCGCGCCCTCAGCGACCTGCCAGACAGCCGCAGCCTTGAGCTGGAGGTTAAGCTGCCCTCGCACAATGCCTGAGATTCAGACAGAGAAAGACAACCATGGTAAAAATCACCTGTGTTTTTCGCCGGACGACCGAAGGTCGCCTGGCTCTTTTGTTTGCCAGCGGGTGCTCAACGAAGTAGCGGCGATCACCGGCTGGCCGCCCGAGCGCATCGTCCTCACCGATGAACTGCTCAAGAGCGGAGATGCGAACGAAATACTCGTCGACCACATCTCCGCCTTCGAAAGAGCCGACCTCGACGTTCTTTACCCGAGCCGCGAGCAGTCCCTGCTGGCCCGGGGCAAAGGCACGATTCTTGTACCTTTCGGCGATAGCCAATCGGCCCTGACTGTAGCGCAAATCGCCCTGGACATAGCCGCGGCCATGACACTACCTGTGGTGTTTTACCACACCACCTGGATCGATCAATCGGTACACAGCGACAAGCCGGAAGAGCATATGTGCCAGGCAGCCCGTCAGGTTGCGGCCACACTGCGTCAGACGGCTGAAGCGGTCGGCGATAAACTGATCGTCATGCCGCGCAGCGCCAAGACGACGATGGGCTGCTACGTCAACCAGGCCCTGGCCAAAACACCGCTGCCACTTCTGACGGTGGCGGCAAAAATCCGCGCTGCCGATTCGACAGCGACATCAACAGCCCGCGTGCTCTTGCAGCATTCGATTGGCGGCGATCATGAAAAGGCGATCAAAGACCGCTGTCTGGCAATGGCCGGCGTCGACGATCTCTCCAGCCTGAAGAAGACCTTTCAGATTGGCTCGACCGCTGTCTGCATGGCGACGATAGTGACCGAGCACAGCACTTCGACGATTGCCCAGATCAAATACGGCCTGGAGCATCACCTGAAAGAATATTTGCTGGCGGCGGGCTTCAAAGACTGCGAACTGCATCTGAAGTTTCAAAAGCCCGAACCGCATCGACACCGCATCGACACCGCATCGCCTCTGCCGTGCAAGTGAACGACCAGCAGATGATCGTCGTACCGCGCCTGGCTTAAGCCAGTCACATCATCATTTGCGATATCGAACATGGCGATATCGTGCGCAGCAAGCAGGAGGCCAAACCGGAAGGCTCCACGAGCGAGCTGGGCGACTTCCTCAAACGCAAGCGCGTCACCGATTTTTATCTCTTCCACGGCCAAGCGGAGTTACTGAAGGGCATAAATGTCGTCGCAAGCCCGAGCTTTCAAGCCGATCTCCTTGGTTTGACGAGCCGCGGCCATAACTACCCGAAAAACTAAATCTCGAGTCTTCGATATCGGCTGGGCCTAAAAAACCCAGCCGGTATCGCCGGCTTTTTCTCGGCTTCTCCAGTCACATTGCGGGCGAATTTTTACTATATGGCAGAGTATTGCAAAAATACAAAGAAAATGGCTGGGCCGTAAAAAAATCAACCGAACTCGAGTCGACCGATCAAACTTCCGGACAGTAACCCCAAGGCGGGTTGACTGCCCAGAGGCCCGAAAAGTCTCCCCGAGCTCGGTTGACGATTAAATTACCAGCCCGCTTCCGAAATCAGCGTCCATTTCGGAGCGATGTTTTCGTAGTCGGGCAGGGCCTCTTTCAGCTTTTCGCTCTCGCTGGCGACGTCGCGCCGAAAAGCGCTGATCGCTTCTTCTACGGCCTCCTCGCGTGCAAGGAGATGCTGACGCCGTTGGCCGTCGCGTCGATGATCGGCCTTATGAACGAGGGCCGTGGCGACGATGGCCAGGCCTTGCACTGCTTCGTCGAGCGCTTCGCCGGCGGTCAGGCCGAGCATTATGACGCCGTGCTCGTAGTACATGTTGACGTGTTCGAAGCTATCGTAGACGGCCTTCTGAGCCTCGAGGCCGGGATTGGCAGCGAGCGCCTCGCGGGCAACTGCGACTGCGTCGAGGGCCCGGCGCGCTTCGTCGAGGAGCCTGTCGAAGCTGCGGCAGCGCAGCCATACCTCGCGGCTATAGAACAGCCATTTGTGCAGCGGATTTCCGACCATTTCGGCCGGGTGCGGATCGTCGTAGGCCCGGCCGCTGTTTTGGAAAGCGCGGGCGGCGTGGCAATCTTGGCACATTTCTCGTCTCCGTTTTTAGAGTAAAAGCGCTCACTGTCTAGGCAGCCAGGCGAGCATCATCCGGCGTCGGTAAGGCTTCCTGCGAGGCGCGGGCCGCCAGGGAATCAGTCAGGTAGCTGGCGGCGGCACGCACTTGAGCGACCGGATCATCGCTTTCGACCAGCTCTATTTTTGGCACAATGCCATTGTTGACGGTCTGGCCATCGTCGCCCGTCCAGTCGCCGGCTGGATTGTAGAAGCGGCTGCAGCTCAACTTGAGCGTCACCTTGCCGAGGATATCAAAGTCGGACTGACCGATACCCTTGCCACTGCTCTTGCTGCCCATGGCGATGATGCTGCCGTTCTCTCCACTGGCAAGCAGGGCTGCAGCAAAGATTTCAGCAGAGCTCATCGTGTTGCCGTCGATCAGCACCACCATCGGCTTACCGGCGATCATGGCCGGCTTGCGCAGATAGAAGCTCAAGTCGGGCTCGACACCGGGCTCAAGCACGAGAACGCAAAACTGGTCCGGTTTGAAATAGATGAACCGCTCTTCCAGGCCTTTGGCACCGAGTGGGTGGTCCGAATAGCAGATATCACCAGAGTCGATGAAATATTCGAGTGCGTTGGCGGTGGCATTGACGAGGCCGCCGGTGTTTCCGCGCAGATCGACGATGAAAGCGCGACAGTGAGCGATGCCTTCGAGACGTTCGCGCACCTGCTCGGCGATGTCGGCATGGCTGAAGGAGATGATCCCCAGGTAGCCGATGTCGCCCTCCATCACCTTGTTGGCGACGAGCAGCTCTTCGCTGACGCGGTCGGCCGCCTTGGCGACAACCTGCTCAGGCTCGAGGAAACAGGTGTACTTGTCGTTGAGCAGACGCAGAGACTTTTTGGCAAAGCGAATCGCCGCCGCGTCATCGACGATTTTCGCGTCGTACCGATGCTCCTGGCCAGCCCAGTCGATCGCCGCCAGGCGAGCCTGGTCGAAGAAGCTGTCCTTTACTCTTTGCCAGATCGCCGCATAGAGAGCGCGTCCTGAGAGCGCGTCGATTGGATTCACAGGCATGATAGTCCTCCTATAACAGGGTAAAGCGGCGGTACCGGCCACTCCTGCTGGAGGAGGACAGGATCAGCGGCGCGGTTTCAGATTGGGCTTTGGCTTGGTCATCCATTTCCTTTTCAGACGAGCGTAAAAAAAACGTCGGAGCGTTTTTGACGCCCCGACGCACTCGCTCACTTACGCATGTACTTGGCGTAATCGGGCCAGCTCTTCTTGATACGACCCTTGCCGTCCTTCGGGAAACTCCAGACATTGCTCACCTCGCGGAGGAGGGGAGCGATGAAGTCATCGAAGTCGCGGCAGTCGCTGAAAGCCTGGCGGGTAGCAGCACGCAGCGCGCGATTAGCGAGGATCTTGCCAGGCTTGTCGCTGTGCGAGCAATGCCCCATAAAAGGGGAGTGACGATAGGAACGGCTCATAGTGCAATCTCCTGAGAGACAGCACCGTCGTCTGGCGCCGGTGTCGTTTGTTGCCGGCCAGGAAGGCCGCGACACATGGGAAACGCCAGGGCTTAACGGTGCGTCACTAGAAGACAGCACCATGCATCATGTTGAATGTTTTGAAGGTCATCTGTTTCTCTTTCTGAATTCAGATGTAGTGAACCGCCGCGGCTCAGATGTAGTGAGGCTCGCCGCGCTCCAGTTTTACTGATGCCGGAGTGCCGGGCGGCAGAGCGCGCTTGCAGCGGAACTCGCCCTTGCGGATGTCGGCGATCTGGCAGAGGAAGTCACCCTGAGGCGCGCGGCCGGACACGACCTTGCCCAACACCCTGGTGAAGAGATAGGGGTGCTTGGCCACATCCTGGTCGCTGTAGACGACCTGGTTGACGTTCGGACCGTCCTTGAGCTGATCCGAGCTGACGACTACAGTGTGCGCGATGTCGACCGCACCCCATTCGATCACGCCGGCATGGCCGTCGAGACCGGGCAGGTAGAGCAGGTCTTCGCGCTGGGGCTCGTACTTGATCAGCGCGCAGCCGGCCTGTTCGGCATCCTGTTCACTGAAGCAGAAGAGCACGAAGGTCCAGCCCGGATAGAGGCTGTCGAGCTCGCTGTAGAGCTGGTCGTTGACGGTCGGACGTTTGGCCTCGCTCACCTGCGCGATCACCATGGCGATCGAAGCGGCGCTCGGCGCAATGACGACGTCATAGGTACCCTTGTCGAAGCCGTGAACGACGATCGGCATCGACTTGGAATCAGCCGAAAGCAGGCCACCGCGCATTCCACCGCGACGCTGAGGCGGGCGAGGAGCAACGGCCTTCTTCAGGTCCTTCATGAAGCCGGGAATGTCGGAGACGGCGATCAAGCTGCCGGCATCCATCGTGCCGACCTTGGCCGGAACAGCGAAGAGCATAGCGTTGCCTGACTTGGCGACGACAGCGGGTTTGTCCCAACCGAAGTCGGCACCGCTGGCGGTGCTTTGCGTACGACCCTGACGGGGCTCTGGAGCGATCATGCCCATGCGAGGTAGTGGAAGATCTTTCCGGAGGCGGCATCTTTCGCTTCGGCCCCGTAGAGGATGGTGTCTTCGAAGGTGACGGGGCGGCTAGGACTGCGATTGTTGCTCAAACACATAGGCGATTGGCTTTCGGGGTTTTGTCCTGTATGGACGGATAGATGGACTCTCAACGACATTCACGACACTCAATCGATTGCAACGGCACCGATCATTTTCACATCGAGAACGCAGACGGAAAGACGCGAGCGCGACTGTAGTCTTTGATGTTCAAGATAGAGAAGCTGTTTGGCTTTTAAACAAATACCGGTGCAAAAGGAGGTCAAGAATGTAATTGGAGAGGCTCCAACCTACGATTTTGCCCCAGGCCACCGCAAGCATGGTGACGGAACGTTAACGGCCACAGGCGGCAGCGGAAGGCAAGTTGCCATGAGATCGCCTTAAGGCTGACGCAGCTCGCGCGGATCAGCGGCGATTGCCAGCCGCTGATCCAGGCTTTGCCACACAGCAAGGGTAGTCGTTACCTCGAGACAGCCAAGACGGGGCACGTAAGGTCAACTCCTTTTTCCGCTCCGTCCTCATTTTCTCACATCAAATATACCACAAAAGATAGTATAAAAATAGAAAAGAAAGAGCGAGAAAGGGCCCTCACATGGGCGACCTTTCTCACTCTTCAAAAATCAGCGGCTGATTTTGCTGCTGTCGATTTTTCTACTGCTTACTTGGCGGCGGGCACGGTGTGCTCGTCGAGCAGCTGGTAGCGGGGCTTGGCGTCTTCCTCGACCGGCTTGGCAGTCGGCGTGATGAAGGGGAAGATGTTGTCGCGGCCGTCGTTGTTGGCGGTCGAGGTCTCGAGCATGATCGTGTCGGTCTTGCCGTCTCCCATCACCTGGATGATGTGCGACAGGTCGCCCGGCAAGGTGATCGTTTCACCCGGATAGAGCGTCACCGAGCCATCGGCGGGCAGATGATGGGTGATGCCATCGACCTGTACGTCGACCGGACGAGTCGAGGAGAGGGCGGTGTCGCTGTCGGCCCAGGCGAGTTCGAAACGAACGGGCGCGCCGGCAACCACGGTCACTTCCTTGCGCGTCTTCTGCCGGTGGAAGTGATGCGGTTCGGTTGCACCGGCCTGGACAAAGAGATACTTGCGCGAAAACTGCGTTACCGGATAGTCGTGACCATCGACCCTGGTGAGGGCGGTGACGGGTTCGCCGGCGGCATCGGAGATCGGGGCGCAGAGCGAGAGGACGACCAGTCCGCAATGCTCGAAGTCGCCGAGTCCGAAGTCCACGACTTTCCAGCCGAGACGCTGCGCGCGGATGCCGTCGGCATTGGCGCCGAATTCTTCAGGAGCCCAGGCGACCCACTTCGGCAAGGCAACGCCAAAGGTTTCGGCGTTGGAGATGGCGCGAGCAATGGCGGCGTCGATTTCGGTACGTTTCATAAAGCAGTACTCCTGGTTAACGGTTGAAGAGCATTTTCTCAAAACTAGTAACAGGTCACCTGAGCGGCTACAAATGCGGCCGAGATGACCGAGCCAGATATCGGCGCCGTCAACGATAGCAAAGCCCACGCTGCTTGACCAACTCGGCAACCTTAGCCGGGACAAGCGTGTCGATTGAATGACCCTGGCGCAGAGCGTCGCGAACGACACCGCTGGACAGAGGCGAAACAGCTTGTTCGAGGATCCGAACATTGTCGAGATTGAGCTGCGAAGCCCAACCACGTGCCAGCTCAGCTGTGTACTGTCCGCGAGGGACGACGACCAGATTGACCAACTGCAAGAAAGCCTCAGCTTCCTCCCAGGTGGTGACATTGCTCGGGTTGCTCGGGTCCAGATACTCGGCGGAGAGGATGAAGTTGATGTTCACCTCCTCACCGGCGCTGGCGGAAAGTTGAGATTTCAACTCGACGACGGTGTTGTAGGTGTACGACAGACCGGGACGGTCGAGCTCGATGCGACTTGCTTCCAGGTGCGGCAAATCGGCAACGGCGACAACCACGAGCTCATGGCGAAATTCGCTGTCAGAGACCTGCGAAAGCTTGTGGGGGGGCTGACCGGCGGTGACCAAAAAGACTTTTTCGAGACCGAGCAACTCGGCGACGACCGTGGCGACTTCCAGATGACCGTTGTGAACGATATCGAAGGTCCCACCGAGGATTCCTACGTTTTTCATATAAGTCTCCCTTTCTTGAGTGGGGTTGAAACGATAAAGAAAAAGACCCTTCGATTGCGTTGCACTGAAATCCGGCCACGTATATCTCACAAAAGCAAGACAGGGGCTGGAGGAAGGTGGTGCGCGGGAGAGTCTTAAGGCGTTTTAGATACTTTGGTTTAGAAGATGAAGAGATAAGAGCAGCTTAAGAAAGCTCATGAGCCTCTTACAAGGCTTAGAGATAAAACCTGCCCAGATCTCAGCACATCGCAAATAGCTTAGTTAGCGCCAGCTCATCTAGTCGCTCGCCGTACCGCCTCTACGAAGGAGTCGAAGTAGGCTGTGGTTTGCAAAGGCGAATGCTCTCGCGAGAAGCGCGGCGTACCCGAGACAAACATGCGCGCAATCACCTTGCTGGTCAGTTCGATCTGCACGCCCTTTTCCTGAGCCAGATTGACGATGTTGCGAGGGTGCACGCCGCGATGTCGAGGCCCCTTTGTCGTCACCGGAAAGCCGGCAGACTTGAGTTCGGCGAAGATCCGCTCCTTCAAAACGCTATTCAAGCCGCCAAGCAGAATCGTGCCGTTTTGCTCGCTGCCTTTGGAATGAATCGAGACGGCAGTGTTGCTGCGACCGAGCAGGCCCACGAGATAGCCGTGGCGAAATCTCACCGAAGTAACATGGAGTTTTTTGGCATGACGCTTATGCAGCGCCTGGAAGTCGAAAAAATTACATTCAGAACCGGCGATTGCCTCGGCGATATGCGAAGTGCCGGCCTCGATAAAACCACCGTGGGGAGCAATCAATGTCACCGCCTGGCGCCGGTCGAAGATGCGCACACGGTAGTGGACATCGCGCTGTAGATCGGCCTGGAGTTGCTCCAGGCTCTGATAAAAGTCTGTATCGGTTTTCATATCATGACCCTTATATTCAAGATCGGACGGCCATAAGTACTTCGAACGAGCACAGGGCTCAATCGAAGTAAAATCGCCGCTCACATTGCAGTTTGAGAGTTGAAAGTTAGACGAGGTTTCTTGAGAAGCAGAGTAGTAAAAGAGAGAGGTTACGGTCTTAGACTAGTCAAAAAGCGCACCATGACTCAACCCAAGTAACACAAGGAGAAGAGTGGAATAAGCATAGTATTTAGCGAAGGTCACGCCACCGGTTGACAACTCAGGGAACGGCGGCGCCCGGTTTTTTGAGCAAGATCCGCATAGTGTCTAGCTTTGACATAGGATCAAGAGTGTTGTCCTTGAGCATTCGATTGATGATTTCCAATCGATCGCCGCTCAGATGCGAGCCGTCGAGCGTATCGGCGTCAATCAGGCCCATCGCCTTCGCCCAGGAACGCGTATCGCTATTGCCTAATGCCTTGGACATATCGCCTTGATAATTACTGTTCAAGTGATTAATAAAGCCCTCCGCCAGGGGCCTGGCGATCGCCTGAGAACCGGCAGGGACTGCGGCAGCTGCAACCGTTCCAGCATTGACGGCAGCGGCACCAGGCACCGCCTGTGACACCACACCCACGCCGCCCGCGGTCGGGTTTGAATTCGACGATTGAGCAGCGCTGGTACCGTTTGCGGCGACGGCAGAATTTTTGGCATGCCTGGACTTCTTCGTCGGCTTAGGCGCTACTGGCGGTGGCACATCCTGCGTTCCCGAGGTCAGCGCCGGAGCGCTGGTCAGACCGTTTCCGCCAGCCGGTACCGCACCACTGCTGAATCCTGAAGGCCCCGAAGATCCAAAGCTACCGTAAGGCGACGGCTGAGCAGCGGGCGAACCGCCACTGGATGGCACTACCGCCGGTGGCAGAAGAGCACCGCTATCGCTTACCTTTTGCTTGACCGGCTGAGCCTGCGTTTGATAGGGATTGACACTATTCATCGTATTAGCGCCTGGGTTGGCATTATCCGGCTCGTCGGCGGCCGTTCCAGGCTGATTTTGAGTATCGTTTTGATTGCCGTTAGCGGCATTGCTGCCGGTAAAATTGGGCATCATGCCGCCGTTACGATAGCCATAAGGTCCAAATGTATTATTGGCATAGGGATAGATGTAAGGCCATTGCATAGCCCTGCTGTTAATGCCGCGGAGATAGGAATTAGTCGAGAAGAAGGGGCTGGAATTGTAGGGACCATAAGCACCATAACCAAGACCCATACCCATTCCCATACGGGTCAAAGGATAAAGCAAAGACTGCCCCATATAGAGAAAAGAGTAGGGCGACCCATATTGGGCTCGCACCGGTGTCACGCTGGCCAACGACAAAAGGGCCAGAGCAAGACCCGCAGCCAGTTTTCCAGATTGTTTAGACCAATTAGCCCGCATAAAAATAGGCACTCTCATCTGCTATCCACTACTTGTTATATATCAGAAAAACGGCTCCAATATCATCAACCTTTGAGTGAGGTGGCCAAAGCCGGGCGTCAACGATACCGAATAGTATTGAGATCAACAAAAAAAATAGAATGTTGGGAATATCGGCCACTGAGCCTTTCCGAAGAAAAGCACCAGCGGCCGAGATATCTGTCAAAACATACGCACGTGGGCAAAATCGCAGTTGCTCAATCCCCAGGCAATACCGGTGATGAGCGCGCTGCAGCAGCCAAGGACGACCGAGCCGCCAACATCGCCGATGCTGACAAAAAAGACGGTGCCGCCGATGAAGAGCAGATCCGCGCCAAAGACAAGCAATTCGGTCAGACCGAAACAAGAAGAGTTTTTCGACGCGTCTGGTGCGAGATTGTTCGTGTCCTTGCGGCGCATGCTGTGGCCGACGAAAAAGCCACCGATGAAGAGCGCGAACACGACGAGAATGAGAGCGATGCTGCCCAGCGGGCCGATCGAATTGAGCATAGGTTTTCCCTTTCTGAAAGGAGGGCCGATGGCCTTTGATTGAAAACGCCGATGCGGACCGGATCTCAATTTAGAGAAGAAACGGACGAGCATAACCGCAATCCAGGAATTTATCGTGGACCAAGGGGCGTTTGGAGACGGAGCGAATGTGCTGGCGTTTTTAGTGAGTTATTTTGCCGACAAGGAAAGATGGAGAAGGAGAGATTTGTAGATACTTGTTGTTATCAAGAATAAATCGGCCAACGCAATGCACTGCCCCGAAATGGTGCGTAAATCTATAACTAGATGCGGGGGCAGAATTGCTTACCGCCCTCTGCCATCTCGCGCTAACCGACAAAAGTCGGCTCAAGTGCGGCAGTTCTAACTATCCAGTTAATTACTCAATTTCTAGAATGGCGAATTCTTCCACTTCGGCATCTTCCGGCAGCTCATAACTTTCAACGCTGTCGATGCGATTGTTTTTGACTACAACCAGAGCGTGCTGTACTTCCGGGAAACAGTCGGTCCAGCTTTTGCAGGCCGGATTGTCGCAATTGAAATAGCCTACAGTCTTGATATTACCGATCGCAGGCCTTTCTGAAGGTCTACATTCGCCGCCTCTCCAGATCAATTCATCGTCGAGCTGATAATTGAGGCGCAAGACGGCACCAACACGAAATCCCACACCAGAGGTCAATTTCTCCCCACAGGAGGGACAAACAAACGATAGTGCGGGATGTACCGTGTTAAAGCTCAAGGTCACCTGGAGAAACGGATCCGACTAGCGGGCGCAGAGCTCCAGAGTTTTATCCTGGCACTTTCCCAGGCTTGCTTCGGCGAGAATCTGCTCGGCGAGACGATCGGCGGCCTGGTGCGGAGGAATGTGCTCTGCTTCGGAGCGCTCGAGGATATCGGCAATGGTGTTATAGATCTTGCTGACTTTAGCGAGCACTCTTTCATGATTATAGCCGTCGAGTTCGGCGGCGACGTTGATCAAGCCACCGGAATTGATCGCATAATCAGGAGCGTAAACAATGCCTTTGCGAAAAAGATCAAAACCGTCTGAGTCGACTTCGAGCTGATTGTTGGCCGAACCAGCGACAATTTTACACTTCAACTGGGGAATGGTGCGCTGGTTGAGAATGGCACCCAGAGCGCAGGGGGCGAAGATTTCAGCATCAGCACCATAGATTTGATCCGGTTCGACGGCGATGGCGCCAAATTCCTGCACCACTTTTTCAATCTGATTGGGATAAATATCGGTGATGATCAACTTGGCTCCGGCAGCGGAAAGATAGCTGGCGAGGTGATAGCCGACGTGGCCGACACCCTGGATAGCGACCTTCAGTCCTTCGAGCGATGTTCCGAGACCGGCATGTTTGACGGCGGCCTTGATGCCCTGGAATACACCAAATGCGGTCATTACAGAAGGATCGCCACTACCACCTTCGTTGGAGCCGCCAACGGCGTGGCTGGTGTATTTGCGGATGGTGTCGATGTCTTCGACAGACATGCCGACATCTTCGGCGGTGATGTATTTACCGCCCAGCGAATCAACGGCGCGACCGAACGCAGCCAGCATTTCCGGTGTCTTTTCGGTACGGGCATCAGCCATAATCACAGCCTTACCGCCACCGAGTTTCAAACCAGCTACGGCAGCCTTGAAGGTCATGCCCCGCGACAGGCGAAGCACATCGCGCAATGCTGCTTGCTCGTCGGTGTATTTCCACATTCTCGTCCCACCTAAAGAGGGTCCGAGCACCGTGCTGTGCACACCGATGATGGCCTTCAGGCCGGACTTTTTATCATGGAAAAATGTGACCTGCTCATGTCCATAGGTCTCGAGGTCCTGAAAAACACCCATCATTACCGGCTCTCCTTTAAAGAAGTCGATTTGCGATTAACGAATAGCAACACTGACTTGATAGTTTTACAACTAATCTGCTAGCCGGCCGAGAATAATTAGGTTATCGCAATTATCACTCGACAAGCCCAGCCCGAGCGGATTCCAGAATGCCCGCCTGCCTAAGACCAGGCCTCGGTGGGAGTCTACGGCTATTCACTTCCAGCAACTCTGATGCCAAGCTGTCCTCTTCGCAACCGGAAAAGCCGTCGAGCGGCATATCCAAGGATAGGTTTATCGTATGGCTGCCGCAAAAAATGCCGACTGCGCAAAGATTAAAAACGGCGCTAGCTGCGAAAATGATTGCTTTCTAATGTGTCTATGTCATGTTAGTGACATCTAGATGAGAGGAGGCGCTAGGCACAGCAGCCTACTTTCATTAATTGGCGGGGAATTTTCCCCCTCATATCTACATTGATTAAAGCCCTGCCGTTGTACTCGATTGGTCAAAAGTACAAGCTCAGGTACATCTTCTTTCACCTTTTTTCCAGAGCTTTCATCCCCAGATAGACCTTCACCAGCTTTCGACTCTCTACCATGCCCTCTGCGCAAGGGTCGGTCGATTGCCGCTGTGAAATTTATCTGGTTCGGGAGCTTTGTCGGAATTGCGGTGAAGTCTAAAAAGGTGCCTTTCTCGACAGTTTGAAGCCACACAGGCTAACCCTGTCGGCTTTTGGCCGGCGACTTCGAGCATCCGCCCGGAGCCGCCAATTCACGCCCTGGAGTCAAGCTAACTCGCAGGGTAAACCCCGTCGCCTTTTGGCGCATATCTCGAGGTATCCCATCATGACCGATTCCACCATCTCCAACGTCGCCGCCACCATCTCCTCCGTCGCCACCACCAGCGCCTCCGGCACCGAAGCCGCTGCTCCGGCGATCACCTTCACGGTCAAGGCCGATGACACCGTGCGCGGTACCATCGCCAAGATCAAGAACCACCCCGCCAAGGGCCTGCTCGTCGCTATCGAAGGCAATCCCATGGCCTTCATGCCGAACGGCTGCATCGCCGGTCGCAACGACGCCGAGAAGGCCGCCCGCCGCGCCGAGCTGCTCGCTGCCCCCGGCACCGAAGTGACCGTTTCGGTCATGGGCGAGCCGACGATCGAGCACAACAACGGCAAGGCTCAGGGCCGCATCAAGGTCTCCGAACAGCGCGCCGTCATCGCCGCCGAGAAGGCCGCCCGCGCCGCCAAGGCCAGCGAGCGCAGCGCCGCTCTCCAGGCCGCCGTCGACGCCCTCGTCCCGGGCAGCGTAATCGAAGGCAAGGTGACCTCGGTCGCCTCCAAGCCCTCCGACCGCAACGACGGCAGCACCTACGCCTACGGCGTCTTCGTCGCGGTCGCGCCGAACGTCAACGGCCTGCTCCACGTCAAGCAGATCGAAGGCGGTCATCGCGCCCTCGAGAGCATCGTCGCGGCCGGCACGGTCACCGTCGAAGTTCTGGAAGCGAGCATCGAGAACGGTGTGCCGCGCGTCCAGCTCTCGCAGAAGTCGGTCGCTTCCAAGGCCTTCTTCGACCAGTATCCGGAAGGCGCCAAGGTGAAGGGCACGGTCGTGCGCGTCGGCGAAGTCGCAGACAACCTGCACGGCCGCATCGTCGAGCTCGGCTCGGGCGACAAGGTCTTCCTTGCCGATGACGACACCTTCGTCAAGAGCGAGAGCGCCCTGGCCCGCGGCAACTCCACCCGCGTCGTGATCACCGGCGAAATCGTCGGCGGTTTCGTCCGCGTCACCCGCAAGGGCCTGTAAGCCCGGGCCCCTTTTTACTAAGAGCTGTCGCGGATTATGTGCATCCGCGACAGCGCCAAGGTCAGTCACTTCCGGTGCCGTAGCGCCCGCTCGTCGGCCGCGTCGTCGCGCCTGAAATCGCAGTCAATGTAGAGGAGCACCCGATGAAGCTTGTCCTCGAATTGCCCAAAGACAAGGGCTATATCCTGTTCGTCAACGAACTGGCCGGTGACGAAAACTTCGTGCCTTATCGCGATTGCTTCTTCGATTGCGAAAAGTCAGAGCGCTGGCACGCCGACCGCACCATCCGCGAAGCCTGGGAGGCGGAGAAGGAGGAGCACGGCAGCCGCGGCGGCATCTTCAATCAGTGCCGCTGGGTGGGCAGCACCGGCTGGGAATTCTGGAGTAGCGACCAGGATGCGATCCTGCGCACCGCGATGAAAGTCGCCGAGCATCTCGGCCTTGAGCTCGAGCTCAAGTAGACCTCGATCAGTAAGAAAAACAAGGAGAGACCTGGCAAAGAATACCGACGAAACTCCAACAGCAAAATCCGAAGATCAACTTCTTTAACAGACAGGACAATAAGTTATGGCTAATCATGTAAAAGTCGGCGATGTACTTGAAGTCGTCTTCGCTCGCGCCAGCCGCGGTGTGCAGACCCTTGAGCTCATCAATGGCCGGCGCGCATTTGCGGTCGATTCCGGCGATGCACCACTGCCCGGCGATCGCTGGTCGGTGATGGTGGTCGGGATGAACCGCACGCGCACCGTGTACTTCGTGGAGCCGCTCAATATCGTGGAGACGACGGACGGCCTGGGCAAATTGCTCAGCGCCTACTCGCCTGTCTATCACGAGCACATTCGCACCACCGAAGCTCAGCTGGCGGCGCTCCTGTCGCGCACCGCCGGCGATGACGAAGACCTGGGAGAAGAGGCCGCAAACGAGGAGGACGCAGGCGAGCGAATCGTCTGGATCAACCCCGACTGCAGCCCCGAGGAGCGAGCCGAAGCCGAGGAATTCCTGGCCGAGTTCGCCCCCTCGCTCGAGGAGGAAGTCGCCCTCATCCTCGACAACGCGTTCCTGCCCGAGGCCTATGTGGCCGATTGCATGGGGCGTTTCGCCGCGCACTAAAAGCGCACTTCGACAACCCTCCAAATATGAGGTGATACCATGTGTGATACCTGTGTGAAAGCTCCGCTCGACCGCCTCTATGACGCGTCGCGCGCGGCCATGGCCAAGCTCTATCCGGAGCACACCGCCCAGATCGAAGTCGGCAAGCATGACCGCATCGCCGAAATCTTCGCCGCCGACGCCATGAGCGAAAAGGGTCAGTCCTCCCTGCCGCACCGGCTCGACGACGACAAGCTCGCCGCCATCCTGGACGAGCATCTGGCGACGCTCTTCGATGGCCTCTCGGCCTCGATGATCGCCTTCTACAAGGCCAAGCTCGACGCCACCAGGCGCTGATGCAGAGCTCGGATATCGCCCCGACGAGGCCGGCCTCGCTCAAGACCAACTCAACTCCACACCACGGAGCTCGCTCTAGAGAGCTCAGAAGGACATCAATGTTCAAAACAAGCAACCTACTGGACGAACAGGTGGAAGCCCACCTCAATAGGCTGCGCCGCAACGGCTGGCTCACCTTCAAGGGCATCGACGCCGTCGAAATGCTGCGCCGGGTGATTTTCCTCAAGGGTCAGCCCCCCATCCTGATCGCCCACTGTCATCAACAGTTGGCGACAGAGCCCCTGGACTACGCCAACTTTATCCCGCGCCACTTCAGCCACAATGTGCGCGGCAAGCTGGTGACGATCACCGGCACACTCGGCCCGAGCGGAGAGGAGCACAAGCTCTTCTACGCGCCGAACAATCCGGTCGACGGCAGCGGTCAATTCCTGAGCAGCATCTCCACCCTGGAGTCGTGCTTCCCACGCGCAGAGATCGAGGCCATCCAAATCCCCGCCCTTCACTTCTAGGGCAGCCCCTCGCACTCGGCGAGAGTCTTTCTTGACTTTTTAACAAACTTTCTCAGAGAGGAAGTGAGTATCATGTCTGACAGAACCCTGCAATCCATCGAACTCGAAATCGAAACCGCCAAGGTCCTCACCATGGCGGTCACCGCTGAACAGAAGCTGAGCTTTCGCCTGGCCAGCCTCTGGGAAGCGCGTGAATATCTGCTCGAAGGGCCGATCACCTTCCAGGCGATCAGCCAGTGCATCAACACCCTCGACACCTGGCGTCTCCTCGACGCCCGACGCGAGGTCAAGCAGATGCACATCATCCTCAACGGCACCGCGGGCATCATCAATGCCCTGGCGCTTTTCGACTACATCCGCTGGCTCAAGCTGGACGGTTTCGACATCACCATCGAGCTGGCCGGTCGCGCCAATCGCCAGTCGGCGCTCGTGCTCGCCGCCGGTTCGCATCGGGTCATGACCGAGTCGAGCTGGTTGCAAATCGACGAAGTGTCGATGGGCACCGCCGGCAATACCTTCGAGGCCGAGAACCACATCGAGTGGAACAAGCGCCTCGAAGCCCAGCTGCGTCGTAACCTCGCCGCCGGCTCCAAAACGACCACACGCAAAGTCGCTGCCTCGACCCGGCTGAAAGGCTGGAATGTGAGCAGCGGCGAAGCGCTGGCGCTCGGCCTCGTCGACGAAGTGAGCAAGGCTCGGCCGCAGCGCCTGCTGCAGCCGCTCCACCTGGGCTTCGAACCGCTTCCGCAAGCTCAGAACGAGAAGGAAGCTTTGACGGTCGCCACCATCCGCAAGATGCGCGCCGAAGGAGCCCTGCTCGAACTGGAAAACTTCGACGCGGCTTGCTCGGCGGCTCGCAACGGCATCGTGCGCTTCATCGACACCGTCACAACCGCCACGGTCGGCAAGGCGAAAATCGACCTGGAAGCGGCCCTGCGTCTGAGCAGCGCCGACATCACCCTGCTCATCCACAGCAACGGCGGCAGCGTCACCGATGGTCTCGGCTTCATCGACATGGCCCGGCAGGTGAATGCCTCCGGCCGCGTCCTGAACACCGAGTGCCTCGGCTATGCCGCCTCCATGGGTGGTGTCATGCTCCAGTGCGGCAAAAAGCGCACGATGGGGCGTGAGGCCTGGCTTCTCATCCACAAGGTGAGCAGCTGGTTCGGAGACAAGACCTCCGAAGCCAAGCTCAGCTACGACTACTGCATGCAACTGCAGAAGCAGTGCTTCGGCATCCTCGCCGAACGCTCGGTCTTCACGGCCGACGAGGTGGCGGAGAAATGCCGCGACCACGACTGGTGGCTGTCCGCCGAAGAAGCCCTCAAGTACGGCTTCATCGACGCGATTCGCTAAAGACGCTTCCTGGCTAAAAGGTGAAACCGGCTTGGGATCGGTTTTGCCTTTCACATCGATTCAAAAGTCCAGCGCCCGTTTGGGCGCTGGACTTTCCCCACCAAAATTTCTTGCTCAAACAAGAAATTTTTGGCGGTGCGGCTATTACTCCATTTAGTATTACAAAATCACTTCCAGGCCCTGTCGGCGTTTGCTCTGGCCGTATCGGCGGAGGCCTCCGCCGCATCGGCGTAGGATCTGGCAGCGGAAGCGTTGCTTTGAGCATTACCTGCCCCGGAGGCCGCCTTGGCACTGGCGGCGTCAGCCTCGCGGCGGGCTTCGGAGGCGGCATAGTAGGCTTCATCCGCAGCCTGGGAACGAGTGTAATAATCGCCGTAATATGACTGCGAACAAGCGTTCCGAGCAATGCTGGCCTGATTTTCCGCCCGGTACATATTGTCACTGCCATCGCCGCTACCACTCGTATCAGATCCAAAAAGCGTCTTGAACAGTCCGGCACGACCAGTGCCATTTTGCGACTGCATCTGGGCCTGCGGATTTTGCTGCGGCATCGACCGCCCGTTGCCGTTTGAGCCAAAAAATTGCATGGCACGCTGCAGAGGCCTGACCGGAGTCAGACCTGGAGGCACTGCCGAACTGTAATTTGGCATACCGCCATGATAATTTGTGCCAGTCTGACCGCTACCGGCGCTGTTGGTCAAAGTCGACAGACTGACGGCACCAGCTGGATCAACCTTGTCCAGTAATTGTTCGAGATTTTGATTTTGAGCCGAGCCAGGCAAGACTACCCAATTGCCACCGACCGCGGTAGCGGAAGCGATAACGCCCGCACCCAGGAGATATGCGGCGCGTCGAAAAACTTTTAAGAGAGACCGTTTTTTCATGGTGCCACAATCCCGGGCTGCCATCTTTTTGTGCCACGCCTGCACCAACCGCAAACAGTTAGCGATTCACAAGGCGCTGCCCACGATTAATCCTGATCATAAGCCCCATCCTCGTACTCCTACTCATCCCCGTCCTAATCGTCTTCATCATCCTCTTCGTCGAGGGGCAGTCGAAACCAGAAAGTAGCCCCTGCTCCCGATTCGCTACGCACACCTATCTCACCGCCGTGCTTGCCGATGATCAGTCTGCAAATCGCCAGCCCCAGGCCATAGCCAAGTCCACCAGGAGCGCCACTGCCCTTGGCCACCTGAAAATATTTTTCGAAAAGTTTAGCCTGGACGTCGGGCACGATACCCGGCCCCTGGTCGCTCACCGAAAAAATAGCATTGCCGCGGCCATCGTCTTCAGCCGCTATCGTCACTTTCGAACGAGCCGGTGAATAGCGGATCGCATTGCCGACGAAATTGCTCAAGACCTGCAGCAATCGATTACGATCGCCGATCACCGCCAGCGGTGTCACGTCCAGGGCGATCTCGATTGCTTTTTCATCAGCCTGAGCGCGCACCAACTCGCAGGTATCGCGCACAAGATCCTCGGCTCGCACGACATCAAGATCTATTTGCAATTCGCTGGCTTCCATGCGATCAAGGGCGAGCAAATCGTCGAGTAGAGTAGTGATTTGCTTGAGCACCTGACGCAGCGATTTTACTCTCTTTTCGGCGACATCAATATGGCCGCCCTGGCTGGTCTCGATCATTATTTCAAAAGCGATGCCAATCGCCATCAAAGGGTTGCGCAGGTCATGGGCCATCATCTCCAGGAGCGATCGCCTGTAACCGGCAGCCTTAGCCAGTTCGTCGGAAGCATCGTGCAGAGCCTGGTCAAGGAAGGCGATTTCATCAGAGCCTTTTACCTTATAAGGAAGGGAGGCGTTGCCCGGCAGCAGGCGCGCATTTTGCACAAGCAAATCAAGACGTTGGGTGATATTTTTGATAAAGACAATTATGAAAACAAGGGCGAGAGCAAAATCGAAAATCGAAGCCCAGAGCACCAGCCTTTTGATTTTCTGGCGTGATTCCTGCTCTTTCAGGCGTTCTTTTTCGAGCAAACCTTCTTCCTTGATCCAGGCGTCATAGATGACGGGACTGGCCGCCTCGGCACTCTTGATCATTTCCTGGGTAGCGAGCAAGCGTCCAAGACTATCGAGTTCGACGCCGCCGTTGGGATTTTGCAAAAGCGCGAGGAGTTTATACTGGGCAAAAATCAGTCTCTTGGAAGAAAACAATACGCGCCGATAGTCGTCGCTTGATTCTTTGATGTTAGCTTCCAGCCGGGCTAGATGCCCGTTCATCAATTGCCTGTATTCGGCCACCGGCATGACACCACCGCCGTCAGGTTTTCCGCAAGCAGCAAGGGTGCGGCAAAACTGGACAATGATAAAATCCATTTCGCGCGACAGATTAGTGTGCACGGTCTGCCTTTCCATACTGCGCTCGGTCTGCCCGATCAAAGAGAAGAGTTCATAGAAGAATAGACTTTGCACAATCAAAGGGAAACAGAGATAGATCAGACCCTTATGAACAATTCTCAACTGCATTGGCTAGACTCGTCCTGTTACTAGGGCGTGGCGATGCTATAGCCAAAACCGCGCCGGTGAGCGAGTATCGGCGGCAAACCGGCTAGCTCCAGTTTTCGTCGCAGCACACGGATATGGACCCTTACTGTCTCTTCCGAAGATTCGCTGTCCGAGTGCCAGACGGAGGCGAAGAGCTGGGCAGTGGTAAATGCCTGGCCAGAATGCCTGGCCAGAAAATCGAGCAGATTGCATTCGACCTGGGTCAACTGCACAGCTTTTTCGCCTTCGCTCAAGGTGCGCCGCAGTGTGTTAAGAGACAGCGTCCCCACTGACACGGCATCGGCTTTGACGATCGTCTGCGGCCGGCGCATGACATTACGAATGCGAGCCATCAACTCACGACCATCAAAGGGCTTGGTGATGTAATCGTCGCTGCCGGCGTCAAATCCCGACTCCTTGTAATCGATCCCACTTTGACCGGTGATGAAAATTATCGGAATGACACCGCCGCCGGCCCGGAATTTTTTGCATATTTCGAGCCCGGTTATGTCGGGCAGATTCCAATCGAGCAGCAAGAGATCATAGGAAAATTGGTCGAGCATTTGCAGACAGTCGGCACCGCTGGTCGCCACCTCGGCAATCCAGCCATTACTCGTGAGCAAGCCGGACAATTCGGAAGCAATGCTGGACTCGTCTTCGACAATAAGGGCTTTTGACACAGATGCTCCACTACTGCTGCGCGGTCGGTTAAACGTCCTTTGGGCCTCGAGCGGATTATACCCTGCGACTTTGCCGAGCCGATTTTTTGCCCGATAAAAGTGTGTTCCCCTTCAACGTCGCATTAACGCCAAGGACGGCAAACTGCATGGATCGGACCTGACAGGCCAGGCTCATTGCCAAGCGCCCCGCCCTAAGACCTTCTGGCGGACAAGCAAGAGCAGAACAGCACAGCAGCGGCGCTGTTTCGCTCAAAACCGAAACTTATACTACAACCAATAAAAGAAGAAAAGAAAAATTTTGGGGGTAAAAAGCACTGCGGGCCACGACGAGAACAGTCGAATAAACGACAGCCATTGCCGAGACCCGCTTGCTTATCTCAGAAAGTTATTCAGCCGGCAAGATTGCGCCGGGCGAATTTGCGAGCGCCGGCACCGATCGTGACCAGACCGAAGGCGATGAGCAGGTAGCTCGGCCAGGCAAACAGAGGGGGAAGCTGCTGGGTGCTGAAGACGAGCATGAGGAAGAAACCGCCGAAAGAGATGCGAGCCAGGCCGTCGAAAATGCGACCCATACCGCGAATGCCTTCGCTTTTGGCGAGCAGCGAGAACGTTGAAAGGGCGGTCAGGATGATGGAGAGCAGAAAGACAGGGTAAACGCTCATGTGTTAGCTCCAGGGTTTAGACACTGGTTGGATTGGCAGGGACAGAAGAAACTGTCGGTGACAGCGGAGGGGAGGTGACAAGTGCTGTGCTGTTGCTTGGTTTAATGGCCCTGTATAAAAATCAAAGATTGGAATAACTCCTAAACCCTAGTTTTTGATCTCAGATAGAGGCAACTTGATTAATGCTCATGGAGATTTTTATACACACTGCCAGGAGTCATGGTTCTGACGGCAGAAAGCTGGAAAACTGAGGAGCCCCGGGAAGAAGCCCGGACGAGAGCATCGCACTGTGAGAATTTATCAATCCTCTGCTAATTAGTTCGTACTGAAAAATGAGGCAAATTTTGCGCTAGCGTTTGGATGCTTCGACCGAAAATTTGGTTTCGGGAGAGAGATTTACGGAAACTTTTCTGCTTTTCGCCCTTTTATCTATGCAATCTTGGCTCGCTTTGCCTCAGAAGCCATTTGTTTCATCCATTTCCTCGCATTCCAGGCACTCGCTGCCAGGGAGACGTTAATCTGATCGCCCTTGAAGCCCTTGTATCGGCAGCGATTCATACGATGGTCTTGCTTGAGGTGACTAAACACGGGCTCAATTGAGGCGCGTTTGCGTTGAAGCCGTCTGAAATAGGCTTTATCCGAGTCTTGATGTTTCCTTTTTCCAGTTCTCGGAATAGCTATGCGACTTATGTTTTTTAACTTTTCTGGATATTTTGCCATGTGATATCCGCGGTCGGCAGCTAATTCTTCTGGCATTTGTCCAGTCGCAGTTTCCCAGTCCGAGACAGCTTCTTCGAGGGTTTTAGTGTCACCAACATTCGAATCGTATACTTTGTGAGTGACAACGAAGCCATTTTTATCGACTGCTAAACTGACCTTGCTGCCATATTCGTTTGGTTTGCCCCGCTTACCTTTTGCGATGCACGTAACCTGGGGTTCGTGGTAGCTGTATACTTTTTTCTTGACGTGCGTACCAGCGTAGCGAGCGGCAGTTTGGGCGATGACTCGAGTCAAAAGTTCGGAGTCTGTGCGGATTTGCTCTTGAACGGCTTCAATTCTTTTTTGCGTATCCTTATTATTATGTTTTTTTGCTTTGCGCAATGCGCTCGGCACTCTTTTTAGAACGACCTTAGCGAATTTAGCGAGGAGCTCGGCGCCTTTCTTGATGCGTTCCTGTCTATCCTTGCCGAGTTTTATGATTTCGAGCAGAGCTTTCTTAGCGACTCTAGTGAAAGTCTGACCAATACTGATTTTGCGGCCAAGTTGTTTGAGCTTTTTAAGGCCTGAAACTACACGCCTGCGGCCTTTATCCAGTAACTCAGTGTCAGTTGGGTATGCTACATCCTTTTCCATGGCGGTAGTATCGACAAACTGAGACTTAGGTTCTATGCGCTTTTCGGTGAGAAGCTGCTCGAGAATGACTTGGTCAATCTTAGCCACACCACTCGGACCAATACGTTTCCGAAAATATGTCATAGTCGAAGCATTTAGCGGTTGCCAGTCTTCGGTCACAAAAGGTTCGTCAATTCCGCAGAAAGCCATCCAGTAAACATCTCCGCCAAGACGCTTTGCGACATCTTCATCCGACATGTCATGCATGTGTTTCAGGATGTGCGCGCCGACCATCAGTCTGATTGGCTTTCCTGCTCTTCCAAGATTGCTGTAGCTGGGAGCCAGCGCCTCGGTGATAGCCTCCCAGTTAATTTTCTCAGCCAAAATTAATAACTCGTTGCTTGGATTAAGCTTTGCTTGGAATACGCCAGCAACGATGGTCATTTGGTAGGATTTTTGAAGGGACATGGAATGCTCTCCGTGAGCGGTTTTTTTTGTTTGCACTCTAATTCTCGCGCACAAAGCGCTCCATGTCCCGTCCTTTTTCAAAATTTCATCTAGATACCAGATGTGGTGGCGCACTAAAAATTCAGCGACGGAATACCTACTGACAATATCGTCTAATGAATATTTCAGCCCTCATTTTTCAGTACGAACTAA
>JAGXAB010000079.1 GCA_018971775.1 Cyanobacteria bacterium REEB67
AATCAGCTAGAGGCTAATGGGGGAGCGGGAGGCACAGGAGGAGCGAATAGCATTGGCGGCGGCGGCGCTCAAAACGGCACCAGCGGAAAGTCGACAGGCGGCACCGGCAGCTCAGGCGGCGCTGGGGGCAAGGGCGGCTCCGGCGGCTCGATTTCTTTCACAGCTGCAAAGGACGATAATATTGTCATCAGCGGAGCGCAGGCCAGCGGCGGCAATGGCGGCAGCGGCGGAGCTGGAGGCAATGGCGGTGCTGCAGGCAACTCCAGCGCCGTAAACGGCGCGGGCGGTATCGGCGCGGCAGGTGGTGCCGCTGGAAATGGTGGCACTTTTACAATTGCAACGAGCGGCACAGGCACAATCAACGTGTCGGCCAGTAACGAGACTATTCCGGCACCGGCTCCTGAAACCAATGGCGGTCAGGGCGGCAATGGTGGCAGAGGCGGAGATGGCGGCGGCAGCGCAGCCGGCCTGGCCGGAGCCGGCGGTAATGGCGGAAATTATGGAAACGGGGGCACCATATCCTTCAAGGCTGCTCTCAGCAGCAACATAGTCGGTCCAACACCGACCACTATCAGCGCTACGCCGGGCGACAACAGCACCCCTAATAAGGGCCTTGCCGGCAGCGGCAGCGGCAATCCCCGGTCATCAGCGGACGGCGCGCCAGGCAAGCACGGCAGGGTGACTCCGCTCCTGCCCAGCCCGCCGTTTATTGTCAATCAGTGATCGACCAGAACACCAACATCCACATAATCAAGTCCAGGCCTCTTCAGACTGTCGTCCAGTACTTGTTTAGCGCGTTCTGGTCGATGATTATTGTTCGACAATCGCGAATTGATCATTTGTGTCCATTATACTGCTCTTCGAGATTTCAATTTCTGCTTTTGTCCTCGGCTTTGCGCTGCTTCAATTTTTCCGCCGCCTCTTTTATGTATTCGGCGCGAAGAAGGTTCACGGCACGGTAGCGTACTTTCTCAAGATTTTCGGCTTTCTGCCAGATTTTTATGGCTGCTCTGGCCAGCGGCACGTTAGAGTCAGCATCCTGGCCGATCAGCATTTGCACTTCATCCAGACTCTTATTGATGCTCCGCACATCATCGCGCCAGGTTGTCCACAACGGATTGATCTTGCTCTCGATCGCCGGCGGAGTCTGGCGGCCGTTAGTATCGACGTCCTGCACATCTTCGCAGAGCAGCTGAACAATCGGTTCTATTGTATTAACATAAAGGACGAGCCACTCTCTGCGGGGCAACAGATATTTACCGTGGATTTGCTGGAGTATGCCTTCGCTTATTTTGTCCTGCACCTTCCCCGGCGGCACCGCCTGTAGGGTAACCTCTGTGCGCGTGGCTTCTTGAAAGAGATTAACGGCCTCTTGCTTGAGCTGATTTAAGCACAATCTGAAATCTCTAAGATCGGTGAGCATCGCTTCCGGCTTCATTTGTTCAGCATCGCTGGCGGTGCGTCGCCCAATTGACAGTTTTGCCGGAGCTTTGTCGTTCAGACCCGTCCCTGCTACATCTGCCGGAGCCGCAAGCGGCATCGCCAGATAGAAGGCCAGAATAATCAAAGCCGATATCAGCGCTTTTGCAGAAATTGCCATATCTAATCCTCAGTTATAATTGAAAGAGATCGTCTGTCAGTCCCTTATTTACATTGACGTCGTCAAAGAAAACATAGGCGTGCGATTGACCTTGCTTATAGGTGTTCCAGGCCAGGGGAATTTTCGTCTTAGGGTTTAAGTAAATTATGTGCAGCGGATCGCTGTCACCGCCGTCGTTTTTCTTGTTTTTCAACAACAGCACCAGAACCGGCTCATTGAAGGCCGGGAGCGAAACCGGAGCCGATACAGAAGCTTCGGCCCCATTGTTCAACTGATTCTTCAAGGCGTCATAGAGCGAAACAAAATCGCTCTGTGCCAGACTGAATCCCGTAGGCAGGCGAATCGTGCGAGAGTCGGGCTGAATCGTCATCTTTATCAGGCTCAGACCGCCGCCTCCCTGGCCTCTGATTTTACCGTCCGCTTGCCTTACGACAATAGAGCCATTGCGGTAGTCGGAGGATTTGATTTCCGCCCGCACGAGCTCTTTTTGCTTGTAAAAGAACATGGCGCCGCCAAAGTCTTTCCATTTATCGGCTTTGCGTGTAAAAAGCTGGCAATAGCATTGATAGTCGCGGAAGTTAGAGGCGGCTGAGCGCAACGATTCGATGTATGGAACGCCCACTACTGACCGAGCCATCTTGCCAACCGCGGTGTTACCGGGGAGCTTCGTCTCCAGATCGTCTTTGGAGACATTCGCGCAGTAGGCGGGCGCCACGACGGCTGCCAGCACCGAGAAAAACGCCACCAATTGAAATATGCGGGACACCATTGGGCGAGAACACTCCCAGCCAGCCAGTTGACACCCACTATCCTATCGCCTTGACAATTATAAGCGGCTGCGACTGCTATGATTGTCATGACATAAATGTAGCGACCGGCGCGTGGTGCATTGGCAGAAAACGTACCAACCGAAACAGAAAAGGGTAAATGTCCGCGATGCGGGCGCCGCGTCGCCAGTGAAAAACGAGCCGGATCGCTCACGTCCTATCTGTTCAGGGCTTTCGACTGCACTTGCGACCAGAGCATCAGCCGCGCTTCGGACGGGCGCGCGAAAGCCGAAGCTGTCGAAGACGATATCGACTTTTGCCCTATTTGCGGCCTGCAAATCGTAGCCAAATCCCGAAACGGTTCACTTACCGGATTTCTTTTTCAGAGCACACGCTGCCAATGCCCGGCCGATCAATCATTTGCTCCGGGTGGTATGAATGAAAAATTTTGGAAGTTAAAGAAGACCGGCGCAAGCACCATTTTTATTAGCAGCGATCATCTGGGCGAAGATCCTGACAACAGCTCGATCGGTCTGGCCGCCGGTGCCATTATCGGCGGAGTCTACCAAATTGAAGACTTAATCGGCCGCGGGGGTATGGGCGAAGTCTATAGAGCAATACATCAGGCACTTGATAAACAATGCGCTCTGAAAGTGATACCGCCTGAACAGGTGACGGAAATTGGCTGGCGGCGCTTCCAATTGGAGGCTAAAGCCGTTGCCAAATTGGACCACATCAACTTAGTGCGGGTCACGGACCTGGGGATACACGACGGCTGTCTGCCATATTTTGCCATGGAATATATCGAAGGCAATAACCTGGCCGATCTACTGGCCGCGTACGGACCGATGCCACTAGAGATGGTGCTGGAAGTCTTCATGCAAGTCTGCGACGGGGTCGAGTTTGCTCACCGAAACGGCATCCTGCACCGAGACCTCAAACCGGCCAACATAATGCTTACAAGCGAAGGAAGCGGCAAAAAACTTGTCAAAATATTGGATTTCGGCCTGGTCAAGTTGACTAGGCAGGATAGAAACAGGCAAAGCCTGACGAGTGTCGGAGACGTTTTTGGCAGCCCGTTCTACATGAGCCCGGAGCAGTGCAATGGTGAAAAAATCGACAATCGCGCCGACATTTATTCGATTGGTTGCACTATGTTTGAATGCCTCACAGGCAGACCACCTTTTGTCGGCTGGGGGCCTTCGAGCATACTGATCAGTCATGTCGAAAGCGAGCCCCCTTCGCTGGAGAGTGTAACCGGCCCCGGTAAATTTCCAAACGCTATGGAAGTAGTGGTGGCAAAGCTCCTGAGAAAAAATCCGGTCGAGCGCTATCAAAATCTCTCGCAACTGAGAGCTGATCTGGCGCTCGTTGGCGCCGGCAAAGACGTTCTGCCGGTTTATCAGAGCCGCTCGCACCTGGCCGCGGCCATGGAAGAGAAGGAGAGCCGCCAGAGCGGCAGAACATCTCAAAAAAACTTTCGAACAATGCTCACGGTCGTGACCGCTGCCCTTGTCGCAACAGCGATCGTCACCATCGGCGGCGTAGGTCTCTATAGATTTATGACCCCTAAAAAAAATACGATCAATTTTGGAGAAAAAACCAGCTCTGTCTCTGCCATCTCACGCGAAGACATCGAAACCGCTGTGACCAAGCGCGCCTCCGGGTGGGACGGCAAGCCATTTGTGAGAGGAATAGTTGAGCATAACGGTGTGCTGTGCCGGCACTGGTACTATCCGATCAACCTCGAGCCTCCTTTTGCCCTGCGTGAAGACAGCACAGGTATTACACATGACCTGCACGGCGATGTTTACATGCCTGTTTCAGAACGCGTCTGGCTCGTGGTAAAACTACCGCTCTGCATCAATCCTTTACTGCTAGAGGGCCTGGAAGAAAACGCATTTGACGGCGTCGACAGTACCGGTCCTGGTATCAATGTAGATTTTGTTTTGAACGGCGCAGGCGAATTGACCGATTACAAGTCTGTGATACGAGCAATGATGGGAAACTCCACCTGGACAAATAGCGACTGTAAACGCAGTTTAATGGCCATCAATTCCTCCGACCACGCCACAGAGCTGCGTTTGTATGCCCCTTACGACGGAGATACGCTGAAGCATCTTGAACAAATGAAACACATGAAGCATTTTTTGCTCAAGTTTGCCCAACCCAGTCCCCCGGTGCTGGATTGCCTGGCCGGATTTAAGGAGGCGGCAGATTTAATCGACCTGGACGTAGAAACCGGCGCCGATCAATCAAACCATTTGAGCGCCCTGGAAGGTTGTAGCAAGCTAAAGATTCTCACTCTCGATCGTTTGGCCTGCACGAAAAAACAAACGGCAATCCTGGCAAAATTGGCCGCCCTCGAGACTTTAAATGTGCCGGATCTGGCGTATAGACCAGATCTAGCCCAAGACTTGAAAAAGATCAAGACACTCAAGAACTTGCAATTCACGCGTAAAGGTAGCTGGAATGAAGCAAAATGTTCCGGTCTTGCGACCGCTCTGTCAGGGATACACGTCACCTGCGATTTACCCGGAAGCAAGGCCGTCAAGTAAATTGAGACCGCCGCAGAGCGGTTAATCCCCAGATTGCAGGCGCGTTTTTATCTGTGGCACGATTTTCCAGGCCGCTGCTTCGCCGGCGGCAATAGCTCGCTTCACGCTCTCGCGCTTAAAAGAGAACAAAGCCATATACTGCACCTTAGGCTCGATCAGCAAGTCAGCCCCGTCAACGGCCTTACCTTCGATCTCAGCCATGACGACGCTCGTCAGCCTATCGGCGTAACGCAAGAGAGTGTTGATGTCCTTATCGTCAACGCTCTCCAAAAAAGAATGCAACTTAACGCCAATGACTATTGGTGAGCCCATCGAATTACCGGCGGCGGTCGGTAAATTGCTTCTGAGGCCGCCATCGACCAGAAGCATATTTTCACGTCCGACAGGTTGATAAAAAAATGGCACAGAACAGCTCGCCTCGATCGCTTCCCCAAGATCACCAGTCGTCTGCCAGACCGGTCGCGTGTCCTTAAGATTGATTGAAATTGCGGCAAAGTGAATTTTCAAATTTTCAATATTACTGCTGCCTTGCGAGAGGTTGGTGCGGACGAAATTGGCAATGGACTTCCCACTATAAAGGCCTATCTTCGGCTTGATAAAAAAGAACCGCAAAAGACAATATCGAGGCAGGGTGACGGCTGCTTGTAGCGCTAAAGGGAGAGGAAAAAATGCTTTTTTCAACTTTCCCGACAAGGCCAAACGTTCAATCTCAACCGGCTCCATACCAGCAGCGTACAGACCGCCGATCAGGGCGCCCATACTGCTCCCGGCAACAAAGTCCACCGGTATGCCGGCCGCCTTGAAGACTTTCAAGACGCCGATGTGAGCCATGCCACGACTACCACCGCCGGCCAGGACCAGCGCTAAACGAGGGGCCTTTTGCCGTTCGCCGGGCGGTGGAACGGTTGGCTCTTCTTTCACTGGGCTGGCGGGCTGGGCAATGATCGTACCGACCGGCAAGGTAGGATCACTGGCTGGCGACACAGCCGCAGATTCTACAGCTGAGGCGCTGGGAACCGAGGCCGCCCCTACGAACAAAAACGTTAAAAATGCTATCTTCAGGCGGTTGAGCACAACAGTTCAGTCCAGCGAATAGCCCGACCATGAAGCGAGCAGCGGCTTGAATGCTCGATTTTATAAATGGGTCTATAGTCAAAGACGAGCCCGGAAAATGACGATTGTTCCATATAACCGGGCAATATTAAGGAACTCCTGCCAATTTGATCAGCTAGAATGCAGCCATGACGACTCCCAGGAGGCCTCAATGTTAACCTCTCGTTTGCTTGGATTTTGTCTGAGTCTGTTTATTTTGGCCTCGGCCCTTTTACCTGTTGGCGCCAGCGCCCATTCCCTGGTGGCGACTTATGTAACATGGGGTGTCGATGAATACGAGCTGTTCGGTTTGACCAAGGTTGAGATAGCAAAACAATTCAAAGATATTCTGGGCTTTGACGAACAAGATTCGCGCATCTTTTTTGTCGGTTATAACCGCGCCGGGTTTGGTCGGCCCGGATTTCTCGTCACCTTTGCCAGTGGCAAGGTAGCGGCGATAAGACGTCTCTTTATCGACGGAGGCGGCTGCCATATCCTCGGACCTACTTTTACAACGAAAAAGGAAGCGCTCAATTTTATGATCCAGGGCTTGTCAGCCCAACCTAATCGCAGTGCCAAGGATCAAGCTCGCCTGGTAGAGGCTCGCAAAAAACTGGCGGCCCTGACGGGTTAACATCGGCCAAAACCTATATATGTTATCCTTTTAGCCGCCCTGGGGAATCGCCGCCGAGGGCCTCTCGGGAAAGTATAATAAAGCATGGACAATTACGTAGAACCTGATTTCGACACAATCAACCGCGCCATAGTCAAAGCCAACGTCGTATACAATCCTGACCTTTTACGGCGCTATCATCTATCCCTCAAAACCCGGCGTTTTGTAATTTTGAGTGGTGTAAGCGGCTCCGGTAAAACTTTGCTGACGCGCATGTACGCAAACGCCGTCAACGCTCTCTATCGCCTCGTGCCGGTTGCGCCCAACTGGACGACCAATGAGGATCTTCTTGGCTATTACAACCCTCTCAACAAACAATATTACGACACCGATTTCAGCCTCTTTCTGAGGCAAGCAGCAAGAGCGCATGAATCCGCTTTGAGCGTTGGCAAAACAGCTCAACCATTTCACCTTGTACTGGACGAGATGAATTTGGCCCGCGTTGAATATTACTTCGCCAAATTTCTCTCCGGGATGGAAGTTTTAAATAGTGCCGGCAGCGCGATGGTTACCATGTTTGGACCGGACCAGGTGATGTTGCCCCCAAATCTCTATTTTATCGGCACCGTCAACGTCGACGAAACGACTCAAGGTTTTGCAGACAAGATCTACGACCGCGCTCAGGTAATCGAGATCACGCACAATCGCGAAGAGGTCGCGTCGCGCATCGAGCGCCAGGAAGTAAGACAGCCCCTGATGGATGTCTGGGACGCTGTCTCTGAAGTGGCCCCTTTTTCGATCCGAGTTGTCGACGAAATCAACAAATATGTCAACGCGGCGGTGCTGCTGAGAATTCCGTGGGAGCAGGCGCTGGACGACCAGATCTGCCAGAAGATTTTGCCGCGGGTGCGCGGTACTGATATCAGACTCGGTGCCATGCTGCAAAAGCTCAACGAGATCACGGTAAACCGATTCCCTCGCAGCAATGGTAAAGTACAGCAGCTCAATTATGGCTACCAGAACTATGGCATCGTCTCCTTCTTCTAAGACAACTGATGAAGAAGAGCCGCAAGACGAAGGCGAATTTCTTCGCGTTATCAACGAGCTAACTGTCTCTCTCCCTGAGGAAATCGCCCTGCGTTTGCTTAAATGCGGAGGTATGCTCGGGATAGGGCTGGCGCCTCAGGTAGAACCAACCCTGGAACAGGAGTATTTCAAGCTACGAGCCGCTCTCTACGGGACGAAAGAAAGACCCGGCATAGTAAAATTTCTCCCTGAAATTCAGAAGGACTGTCACAGCGTATTACTCTCAAGGCAGGTCCTCTGTGCAGCAAACAAAGCACGGAAACCAGATACGGCAGGATTGATAAGAGCCCTTACAATACCAGGCAACGTCTCGCCCTATGAAACACTCTATAGCGTCTATGACACTGCTGTCGAAAGTTCGTATAACACCTACGAAAACCGCCTCGTCAAGGCCTATATTCAGGCTGTTTACAGTCGCCTGTCGAGGTTGCATGTAAGGCTGGAATCCGCACCTTTTGCCTTCACCCATGAGATGGAAGACCTATTCAGTGCCTTCCGCCTGGCACGCTCTCGCGCCACATTTTTAAATGGTGTAAAAACGCCCTTCATCACCCTGTCGCATATCACCATGGTGTTATTGAAAAAACCGGCATATAGAGCGGTTCTAGACGGCTATCTCGATTTATTGAAGCAGTTTTTGGTGCGACTGGAAGAACCACTTTTAGTGGAAGCACTAATTGAATTCTACTCCCTGTACAAGCTGTGGGGAACACTGAGAGTTATCAATGCGACACTGCAAGCCTGCAGTCAACTGGGTTTTAGATGTACCAGCCACCCATTGCTCAAGCGAGACAAGCATGGTTTATTCGTACAGGTCCTGGCGAATGGTCAGCCAGCCGTCGAGCTGACGCGCCGAGCCACAGGAACCAAGGTCAGAATTATCCCGATGAAAACGATCGGTACGCTCGAAGATAAGCAAAGTTCAACAAGCGACGAGCGTCAATTTCTAGCGATAGAGGTGAGCGGTCCAGGCAAGCAACCGGGCGTGCTCCTCTTCGATACAGACTACGATCTCACTGGCAATAACGCAGAGCCCTCACTGGAACACATCAAAGCGGATGTCCTTAAAATGCTCGTCAGTCTCAACACCACAAAACCAGCAGAAGAGGCGGCAATGGTACTCTATGCAGCAATTCTACACGCGGGTCCGCGGATTACTTTTTCGCCAATGGTCGAAGTACTTCCAGCCCGCCCATCCGATGGACAAGCCCTGGATGATATTTTAGGCGATGTGCTGCGTCGATGCCTGACGGCCTGAGCGTCTCACTGTTCAAACAGCATCGTGACGATTTTTTATTCTGGTGGCGCATCTGGTGCGTCTAGAGAAAAAGCCCTCGAGCTTCGCCGATTGCAAAAATCTGCTCACATCGACCGGTTCAACAAAGGTGACGAGAGTAAAGATAAAAGCCCACTCGAAGACAGGCAGATTTATCAAATAGTCAATGCCGAGGTGGAGGCCAACCAGGCCGACCAGAATGTAATAGCGGACGCTTTTAATAAAAATGGCATTCCAGGCGAGAAATTCGATGATCAAGGTGAAATAATCAAGGCACCTGAGCAAAAACATATTGTCGGAGATGAAGGGCGCGGGGAAGCGCATCATATCATCGAGCCTGGTGGCATAGTAGACGGCAGTACCGTCGAGCCACTGGGGGCCGGCCATTTTGCACCAGAAAGTCTGCCAGTAAACAAGCGCTATCGAAACCTGAATCAGACGCTGAGCCCAGGGGCGCCGCTCGAGGGGGATCGGACGTCCAAGTTTTTTGGCAATCAATGCATCCAGGGAATATTTATCGCCGCAATAACTGAGCGCTAAAAATGGAGCGACTGTGCGCAAAAAGGCATCACCGCCATTGATGTTGTAGGGATTTTGATGATGCATCGAGAGCAAGGTCAGCCAGACGAAAGCGGCACTGTAATTGCTGAACAGGCCAAGACAAAGGAACAGCCCGGCAATGACAAAGGCGACATAGAGTAGAGCAAAGGTATGGTCGGTCTGAGGAAAGAGCAAGAAATAATCGAAACGCGGCTCGTTGTACCAGAAATGATTGACCACCGTCTGCAGTGGCACCATACTGTGCGGCCCATACCATTCTTCGAAGTGGCCGCCAAGGTGGACGATGCTCACCTGCAGGACCAGCAGGCCAAATAAAATGCGATAGACGCATATGCTTGCAGTGCCAGTTGGTTTAAACCAGAAGTTGCACCAGCCCTGCCACAGTCCACTCAATGTCATGGCAAATCTTCCGCTTGGTACTGGTAAAAGAAAACCGTGTTCATATGAGTATGCTCGGGAAGAGCACCGGCAGCCACTAGTTCGCCGTTCGCTTTGAGATCGGGTTTGGGGATTTCTATCCAGTAGAGCTGCAAGGCGACCGAGACAGGCTTATTTGCCTTATTATAAAATTTGCGACCGACATAGCGGGCAAAATCAGGCCAGAATTCTTTGTAATCAGGCCAGGGTAGAGAATCTACACACCACTTGCGATATTTTTCATCGCGGAAACGATCAAGATAATTCAGGCGCTTCATGCGCGGTAATTCCCAGCTCAGGCGATATCCGTCCTCAAATGTGATGACGGCTACAGTGTGGAAATTAATATCTTTAATGACCGGCGAAAACAGACGCCAGTTCTGGTCGAGCCCCCAAAACATCCAGACGTTTTTGATTGGATCGAGCAAACGCGTTCGCAATTCGCCCTCGGGAGAAAGCCAGGTGACTGTAAAAAATAAATAGGTAGCGATGCAGCCAGAAGCGATCACTTCAAAAAGACTGCTTCGGCTGCGGGCCGGCACCTGCATCTGTGGGATCCTCTCTACAATCTAGCCTTCAGTCTCAGGCTTGACGGCCGTGGTGTTACCGCTAGTGCCTTCATTTTTACTGCGAGACTTTTCGGTAACGAGCGACTCGTAAACATTGTTCAGGCTGCTGCGCTCGGCGGTCGAGCCGTGCAGGGACAGAGCGTCGTGGCAGATGCTGATCGCTTTGTCGATTTGTCCGGCAGCAGAAAACATTTTGATCAGGTCCAGGCGAAATGCGAGGTTGGCAGGCTCGCGGTCATTTAACCTCTGCATTATAGCGATGGAGCGCTCATACAAGCCAGTGGCGGCAAGGGCATGGGCATAGCAAGCCTGAGCACGCACGTCGAGCTGATTGGCGACACTGAGCGGTGCAAACGTGGCAATCGCTTCTTCATGCATACCGGCACCTTCATAGCTGTAGGCAAGATTAGTGCGGGCTTCCGTATTGGACGGTTCACGCCGGGCCAATTCCCCGAAATACAGAGTAGCAAGCTGATTGTCTCCGCCGACACAGGCTTTTGTGCCACTATCAAAAAGTTGCGCACGATTAAGTTTTGCCAGGTCGATGACACGACGGGCGGGCAGGTCGAGCGAGACGCGAGCACCACTGGTGAGGACTTCCTGACAACGAGCCAGCTTGATTTTGACCAGATTATCGGTCGTACCAAGAGCAATTGCTTTTTTGAAATCCTGAGCGGCGCTGGCCCACTGATCGCGACTGAAATAGCAGGTGCCGCGGCCGACGAGTGCGTCCTTGTTGTCGGCCGCAGCAGAGAGCGCCAGGGAGAATTTATCCACCGCCGATAGGGTCTGCCCGAGAATCGCCTCTACCTGGCCGTCGGCAACAGTCACCTCGGTATTTTCAGGACTGAGGCGGTGCGCCTCGGCGATGGTGGCACGAGCGTCGGAGGCGCGACCGAGTTTGGCCAGGCAGAGAGCTTTTTGCACATGCAGATCGCAATCAGGCTCGAGCTCGATGGCCCGGTTTAAATCGGAGAGACAGGCCTGATAATGTCCGGCGCTGTAGTTGAGAGCGGCCCGGTCCTGATGCTGATCGAAGGAGCGATCGAAACCAGGAAAGAGGGCAAGTTTATTGTAGTAAGCCAGTGCTTCTTGATTGCGACCGGCATTTTTCAGCGCCCGGGCGACTGTGCAGGTAGCCTGCGCATTATCGCGGTCGAGATCCGCCGCTTTGATATAGTCGTCGAGCGCAAGCTCGGGTTTCTTGAGCTGCTCCATCAAACCGGCACGGTAGGTGTAGATGGCGGCATTTGTCGGATCTTTGCTCAGAGCGCGGTTGAAATCCTGCAAGGCTCTATCGGTTTTGTTCAGCCTCTGATAGCAATAGCCTCGCAGGGCCAGGACTTTAGTGTTGTCGCCAGACTGCTTGAGGAGACTGTCGCACACGGCAAGGGCGGTCTTATGCTGTTGCTTACCAGCCAGGCAGTAGGCGCGGCCGAGACGCAGCGTAACGTTTTCACTGTCGAGGGTGAGAGCTCGATCATAGGCTTCGATCGAGCGATCGTACTGACCACTTTTGTAAAATGCCACGGCCAGATTGCCGCGCTGCATCACGCTTAAACTGTCATTTTGCAGCGCCGCGAGTTTCTGCAAATCGACAATGGCCTGCTGAGGCTGGCTCATTTTGAGCGCCAGGGCAGCACGAGAATCGAGCGCTACGGCACTATCTCCATTGAGAGCAAGCGACCTGTCCAGACATTCCTTCGCTTCACGGTAGCGCATCAGTCGGACGAGGGCTCTGCCTTTTTCAAAATAAGCCTGCCCGGAGAGCGGATTGTATTTCACCGCTTCACCGGCAGCCAGTAAAGCCTCCTGATATTTGCCGTTGTCACTGAGCATTTTAGAGTCTGCACAATTTTTAGTCGATAGATTATTCAGCTGTACTGCGGCCGCAGCCAGAGCACCGACGAAGATCATTGAAAATGCTAGGGGCAGGACAATACGAGGCGCAAAAATTTGCGCCTTTTTTGCGGTCGGAGAAAGTGATGCGAAAGCGGGTTCTTCGGCCGGCAGACGGTATTCGGAAGCGCAAAAGGTTCGGGGCTTTTCAAGCTTAGAAGCGGAATCAGGTGAAGTTACGCGGGCGCGCTCTGTCGAGCTAGGTGTCGTCCAGAAGTTTGTCACGGTAGTGGTACTACTGACGGCATCAGCTTCGACGCCCGACTCACTTGCGAGCGTAGGCATCTCAGCTGTATTTGCAGAAGCGGAAGAGGCCGCGGCAACAATAGCTTCCTCGACGATATCGATTTTTCCGTCTATAAAAGGATTTGCGTCATCGAAGACTTTATCGAAAGATTCGCCGCAGACAGTATGCTTGACGACAGCATTACTGGCATTATCGATGTCGGTTAAAAATAGATTGAAACGCTGAGCATAATCATCATTATGAGTGAGCTGGGCAAATTCACTTGCATAAGGATTGAGAGAGTCGGTCATAATCACCGACCAGTCTCCATTTTTCTCGTTGTCCTTCGAGTCCATATAACAATTTCCTTAGTAAAAGTCACGGCCATTTCAGTCAGCGTGACCGGCAGCCGTGCTATAAGCATGCGCATCTAGCGTGAAATCAAGGTGAAGGAATCGCTCAATTGGGGCGAATTTACAGATGTTTGTGCTGAGCGTGAAGTGTGCGTGAAAAGCGCATATTATCTGCGTGAAGCTAATATGAAGTCGACAAATTTTCAGCTGTATGTGAAAGGTGCGTGAAGTCGGTATTGACTTTCGATACCGCGCTCTCTAAGTTGGGAAGTACTTACTAGTGCCCCGATCTGGAGGCCGATCATGTTATTGATTACGGCGAAACATGCAAAAACTCAAACCGCGCGTACTCGCAAAGGCTCTGCCATGGCCGAAATGCCCTTTGTGATCTGGACGCTACTTGTCGGACTTTTATTTCCGTTGATGATTTTTGCCAGCATCGGCTATAGAGGATCGATCCTTTATTTTGCCGGCGATTCCGCCGTACGCAAAGCGGCTAAAGCACCGACGTTTACCGATGCCACCACCCGCGCCGCCAGTGCGCTGACTACTAATCTTACGCCTTTCACCGGCATAGCGGCCTCGACTCCGGTGCTTTCCGTCTTAGTGAAACCTATTGCCGGCGGCAGCCCAACGATTTATACCAGCAAGCTCGCACCGGGCAGTGTCGATACTTCAAAAAACATCTATTTCGTCATCTCTAAAGTGGAAGCGGATCTAGCACCGCTGGTGCAATTTAACGGCAGCTGGATGGGCATGTCCATTCCCGGTCTTACCGGCCCTTTCCACCTTACACTCAATCAGGAATCCTACGCAGAAAATCCATCCGGTCTTACGCAATAAGGAATGTAGCCGTGCATTACGCGCCACCATTGAGAAAAAAACGTGGAGCCACGACCGTGGCATTGATATTAGTTTGTGCTTTCTTTGTGATACTGCCACTCGGTCTGCTTGGTTTTGAATTTGCCAGATATACATTGCTATGCGCCCAGCTGCAATCGGTTGCCGATGCCGCGGCCCTCTCTGGCACTGCCGCCCTGGCCAGCTCACCGGCCGGCTACACTTATGTGGACCTGCACAATTTAGCTATGGACGTGGCGGTGCAAACCTTCAAACAAAACAGTGTTCTGACAACGTCCTTTGGCGGCGGCAATGTCAACGCCAACAAAAATAGCGGCACAGCGCTCGGCACTCCTCCTCTAAATACGGCCAATCTAAATATCACCTTACTGGATCAAAACAACAATCCAGTTGCTACCGACAGCAAAGATGCAGTCACCATGCAGGTCCAGGCGATTTATACCGACAGACCAATTTTTTCCTCCGGCATTCTACCGATCGGCAATACAGAAACAGCGTCGGCAATGGCCTATGGGGGCCTACCGCAATTAGATCTATTTTTATGTTTTGATGTATCGGGCTCAATGGATGATCAAACTCCGATCGCTTTGCTCAACCGCCGCTGGAATCCGGCTGCCGGCACAGTAGACTACAAAACAATCGTCTCAGGCAAAAATATCTACGATACTTTTCAACCGCAACCGACCGGCACCGCCCTTAATGCCCTGCCGCCACAAAATCTTTCTTACGGTGCTTACCCATCACCTTCAAACCACGTCCCCTATATTTACTCAGAATCCGCATATCCGGCCGGGAACGTCCTTAACGGTCTGCGCGGCAATCAATTTAGCTATGCGGCTGGTAGCATTCCCGGTCTGCCTCTAGCGACCAAATACCCGCCCGGTGCGATCATTCCCGAGCAAGGCTGGCCACCGGGCAACTTCGATCCGACAAATACTCTAAATGCTAAAGGCAACGGAAAAAATCCGGACGCCTACGCCAACGGCTTTACCGATCTTGTTGTTCCGGTTGATAGCGTAGGCTCTTTCGATTTCAGCAATATTGCCACCTGCGTCGAAGCATCCAGAGGCAATATGGAGAGCGATGCCATCTGCTTGCAAAGTCAAGGTGGTACAAAAATCAATCCGATTCTCCCCCCCAGGCAGGCAGGTTATTACAAGGCCTACTGGAGTCAGGCCGATAAAAAAGCCGATCCGATTGCCGCAGCCCGCACTGCTAGCGACAATTTCTTCTATACGATGAACATTTCGAGCAATGCCCACTTTGGATTGAATGCCTTTTCCGATACGGCTGGCTCGACACCGACTACTTACTGGCCGACAACCAACAATAACGGCGACATTACCTGGGCCAACAGCGGTACCGGCAATTTTCCGGTACCGATGATCAACCTCAATCAAACCACCTCAAATTACGACCTCGTCACCCAGGCCGTCGACGGTGTAGCGGGCACCTTGCCCCTGCGACCGACCGGAAAAACAGATATCGCCGACTCTCTACATGCCGCCCTGGCGCAGCTGACCGACCCAACCAAATTTCGCACACGCGCAAAAAAAGCGATCATCCTGTTTACCGACGGCGTACCAAATATGCCGGGGGGCAGCACGGCAGCAGCACAGGCAGCCGCATTCGCCGAAGCCAGCAGTGCCAACAGCAAAGGCATACCGATCTATACTATCGGTCTTTCACAAAACGCCGCCATCAAACCGCTGGAAGATGCTTTCCTCGGAGACGATAAGGGTGGCTCCGGTCATGGTATCGCGGCGATTTCAGGCAACAATGCCATTTATGTTTCAGTGACGAATTCCGCCGATCTAAACAAAGCCTTTCAGCAAATCGCCCGCAGTCTGGTTGTGCTGCAATGAGTCAGTGCGGAATAAACCTGAATCAGACAAAAAGGAAAAAAGGACAGGCAATGATCAGAAATAGGACGCGTCTCAACACAGGTAGTATGACGATCGAACTGGCGATCTCCGTAGTGCTCTTTGTTATTTTTGCGGCAATTGCCTTTGATCTTTTAATCGTTACCAGCGGTTATACCGTCGTCGACTCGGCCGCTCGAGATGCGGCGCGGGCAGCTGCCTCCACCAGCAGTGCCGCCTCAGGGTTGCAAGCATCCCAGCAAGCAGCGCTATCGCATCGCACCGATGGCTATTTTGTCACCCAACCGACCGTAGCCAATACTGCAAATGACTTTATTTATGTAACTCCTGCTGTCGGCTCGCCCTATGTATCGGTGACAACGAGAGCACAGGTACGTCTGCCCGTGCCGATTTCCTTCTTCGGAGCGCAATTGCCAAATGGCATGTATCCCTATGCACGCACTTACACCTTCCCCATTCTCGGTGTACCTTTTACACCTGACCCTGGCACCGGTGCAGCCCCGGCGCCAGTAGTAGCGCCACCAGCACCGGTACCGGCTCCGGCTCCAGCTCCTGCTCCGGCGCCCGCACCGGCTCCTGCTCCCGCACCGGCTCCAGCGCCAAAACCGGCCCCCGCTCCAGCGCCAAAACCGGCCCCCGCTCCAGCTCCCAAGCCGGCCCCCGCTCCAGCTCCCAAGCCGGCCCCCGCTCCAGCGCCAAAACCGGCCCCCGCTCCAGCTCCAAAACCAGCCCCCGCTCCAGCGCCAAAACCAGCGCCTGCCCCGGCACCGGCCGCACCGGCGCCACCGCCGCCGCCACCACCGCCTCCCGCACCACCGGAGGGTTAAGTGGAGTTATTCAAAGACATACGAGCAAAAATATCCATCCGCAAGGTGGCGACACTTAGAAATGCCGCCTTGCTTGTCGCTCTGAGCGTCGGCTCCTTTGCCTGCCTGGGCAGCCTGCTCTACGTAAACGATGCCAACCCGCCATTGAAAGTAAAAAATCACTGGCAGTCTCTGGACGAGCAGGAGAGCGGCTACGCTGACATAAAAGCACAGGTAGCAGCGCTTTTGAAGGTAGCTGAGAACAAACTGGACGGCAAATCTATTAAAAGCCCCAGCGCCAAGAAACGAGCTCGCGAGCTTGCTCTGATTTATCGCCAGCAGGGAAAGCAGGAAAAAGCAGCTGAGATATACAGACTGCTCTGGCTCAGCGCCGGTGCAAAATTCAATACCGAAGATGGCCTGGCGCTGGCCGCCACTTACACAGATATGGGCGGCTTTGACAGCGCCATTTTGTCCTATCAAAAAATTCTCACCTATGATCAGTCCAGTACGGATATCGAGGCAAAGGTGCGCCAGGCTCTGGTGGCAAGAGATTTGAACAATCTTGGTCAATGCTATTACACAGTTGCTTGCGCAACCGCTCAGAGCGATACACGCAAAAAATATTTGCGCTGGGCAAGAGATCAATTTATCGCTGCGGCAAAGCTGGCGAACGCCGAAGAAGAAACCCGCTTAGTCAGACAGAACCTGGCCAGTGTCGAAACCGAACTTTTAGACTGAAGGCAGCTGGGTATTCTTTTGCTTCAGGCCAGGCAATCATTCGGGATAGGCCAGGTAGCGGAAAAAAGTTCGCAGGGTCGGTATATCCACTTTAATTTGATCCGCGCCGATGTGCTGGACGAGATTGTTGCCATCGTCTATCTCGATCCCAAGGGGATTTCGCAAGGTGACCATATTTCTAGCGCTATCGAAGGCAACCACGTTAAAAGCATGATTCGGCGTCATTGGTTGGAAGGACAGCCCGTGCTCCTGCGGACTTTTGCTGGCCACTGTCATGGGTTTACCAGCGGCGGAGAAGCGCTTAAGAAGATCGACAAGATTCGACACGGCAAGATCTTCCGGTCTGACAAAACTGATCGGCCTGCCGGTAAGCATTTCCAGACCGACTTTGACGCCGGGATTGGGAGTGTCGGCACCATTGGCCGGATCAGCGTTGGTACCGAGAGACAAGACCTCGGCGGATTCAAGTATACTCGCCCATTTGGCCGGATCGGCAACGCGGCAGACCGTTATATCGGCTTCGTGCACTTCGATAACTTTCGACGCAGAAAATCTCACCTTATATCCATCCGGGATCGACGTAATCATATTAGCTATTGCCGCCGGGCCTTCCTTAGAATCGGCCACTGCTCCGACCGCCGCTTCAAACCAGCAGTTGTCGTGTGCTCTTTGAATGACGCCTTCATGGCCGTCGCGGGCGATTTCTAGGGCAGTGAATGGATGACGCTCGGCGCCGCCGCTCAAAGGCTGGCGTAAAAGCGGTTCGTATTGCGGTTTTTGCCCGACAAAAGAATTGACCGGACCTAGATCTGAAGTGGAGAGAGTGAGGGAATAAAGCTTCCCATCACGGTCAATGATAATCGTAAATCTCTCTTGTTCGGCCTTGAGAGCGATGATATTGTCCCCAGCCAAAACACCGCGACGAGAGCCGAGAGAGCCCGGAGCGACGGCTGTGACGAGGGCGAGCAACGGAGATTTTGCTTTACCAAGACAACGCAGTCCAAATTTATTCAACTGAGGTAAGCAGGCGTTAGTGCGCTGCAAGCTGGTTACAGGATCTAATGAAACCGACCCATTTATCGTGTGCGCATGGGGCTGGGTGCCTGTAGCAAGCGCTGCATCATTGCCGCAACTATGACTGCAAAGAAAAATTTGGACCAGCACAGAGAAATTTACTGCCAGTAGAGCTTTCTTGCCTACATTCACGCTCTTACTCCCGAGATCGCAGCGACGACTGCACCATGAAACGACCAGACCACAAACTATAGATAGCTTGCCAGAATGGGGTTAACGTGAAGATGTTCGTCAGTTGCGGGCAAATTCAGAGTCTGCCTTCCAGGTCGGTCGTTTGTCATTGTTTGCCACTTCGACGGTCGTAGCCAGAAGCAACTGCGCGTCCTCGGCCATGCCTGAAAGATCCCATTGCGGATTTACTTTATCGGCGGCCTTGTGATAACAATGAGTCAAATATTCCACTCGTTTTGTCAGAGCGTAATCGTCCGGTTGATCGATAAATTGATCGCCAGGATTGAGGAAAAACAAGGCCGGTACACCGCGCCGGATAAATTCGAGGTGATCGGAGCGGAAGAAATAGCCTTTATCAGGCTCCTGGTCATCGCCCATGGTGCGTCCTTGAGTCGCGGCCAATTTTTCGATCACTTCATCGAGACTGGAGTGGCCACGGGCGACACTGATCAAGTTGCGTGTGCGACCCCAGGGATTCATGATGTCGAAATTGATCACCGCCACAGTGTCCATCAGTGGCATGGCTGGATTTTGCACGTAATGTCTGGCTCCCAGCAATTCTCGCTCCTCCAGTGTCGTCAATAAAAAGATAACGCTACGACGTGGACGATCTTTCATTTTAGTCAGAGCAGAGGCAATCTCGAGAGCGACGGCGACGCCGCTGCCATTGTCGAGGGCACCGCTCAATATTTCGATTTTCCCGTTTCTCTCGATCTTGCCAAAATGGTCCCAGTGAGCGCAGACGACCACGCACTCTTTGCTCAAAAGCGGATCGCTGCCGGTCCATTTGGCGACGACATTGCTCGACTTGAATGTACGTAGTTTATTGGTGACGGAGAGTTTAGCGCTGACACCGAGATCGACGGCGCTAAAATCGGCATGCTGAGCGGCCTGACGCAGGCGACCATAATCGTGACCACCGAGGCCAAAAATTTTATCGGCGGCGGCTTCGCACAACCAACCTTCTATGCGCACTCTTTTTACATCCTGAGCGACACTGAAGTTTTCCTGCCCCCAGCTTGCCTGCACCACATCCCAACCGTAGCCGGCTTTTTTCGTATCGTGCACTATCAAGACCGCCGCGGCACCTTTTTCCGAAGCTATTTCAAATTTATAAGTCCAGCGTCCATAATAGGTCAGGGCCGGACCTTTGAAAAATTTATCATCCCCATCTTTAGCATCAGGATCGCCGATCAGCATGACTACAGTCTTGCCGCGCACATCGACACCTTTATAGTCATCCCAGTCATACTCGGGCGCGACGATGCCATAGCCAACAAATACGACATCGCTATCCACATCTATTTGCTCTTGCCACCACTGACTGCGCAAAACAATTTGCTCACTGGCAAGCAGCTCGACATTCTGCTTTTTGGCGGCGCAGGCAAATTTTGCCGCGGCCTGCATCGACAGGCCGGTCACAGGCATCGATTGCAAATATGTGCCATGATCACCGGCCGGCGCAAGACCGAGCTCGCCGCACAATCCGGTTAGATAGGCAAGCGTCAACTCTTCGCCAACGGTGCCGGGAGAGCGCCCTTCAAATCGATCCGAAGCAAGGGTTGTGATATGACCAAGCAAATCGTCGGCACTGATCTGAGGCAGTGTAGACGGCAAGATTTTTACGCTCACAAAATATCCTTTTTTAGTGGCCCGGTTGGAACCAGGCTGCCTCTTTTTGGCCCATTGTATATCTTTGTCGACAACTTATACAGACGGCTGGCAAAGCACTGGGGGAACTAATCGGCTTCGGGCTGGTCGTATTAAAGGTCAGCAGGGCCATCGGACGGCTAATACCGAAATTGCGGCATTAGGTCGTATGCCTGGATCAGACACCTAAAGGAAGTGAACAAAATGGCAGACGAAAAACCAATGAGAAAAATCATTTTGAGCGGTGGCGATTACACCGGTCGCCTTGGCGAAGCGGCCCAGGATTACATCTATATTGTGGAATCGATTGCTCCGGTTGGTGCTTCTACTTCCGCGCTGGCCAGCAATGGCTCGCTCAATCTGATCGGCGATTACAGACGCGCCAAAAAGTTCAATGCCACCGGCCGCTACGAGCCGGTCAACGAAGAAGACTTCGAAGTCTATGAGTACGCCGGCGCCGAAGATCATAGCGTCTTCATCGAACAGCAAGTCTAAGGACAGGCCTCATGCAATCCGTATTCAGGCAGCAATAATTCCCGACCGGTCGGTAGTATTAACGAGAGCTGGCCTTCCAATTGGTCGACCAGCTCCCTTTTGATTATTTCAATCGAATGCCTTTGTCTTTTTAGACAGGCAGGACACTGCGTTTTTTCTGCAGCACAGGCATCTCTTTGCTGGCATAGGCGTCGAAACGATTGATCAGTTCGGCGCGCAAGCGGCTGGGGTGGACGATATCATCCACGACCATTTGCGAGGCGAGCTTATAGATGTCGACCCCTTCGCGATATTCATTGCGCAGCTCTTCGACAAAGGCCGCTCTTTCGGCTTCCGGTTTTTCCTGAATTTTATTGAAAGAAACAGCATTGACGGCGGCTTCTGGACCCATGACGGCGATCGAGGCGGTCGGCAAAACGATGCAGGCATCGGGTTCAAAGGCCGGGCCGCACATAGCGTAAAGGCCGGCTCCATAAGCCTTACGAATCACGACCGAGATCTTCGGCACCGTAGCTGCCGCCATCGCCGAGATCATCTTGGCCCCCGAGCGAATCATACCTTCGCGCTCGACTTTGGAGCCAATCATAAAACCAGGCACGTCGGCGAGGAAGAGAATCGGAATATTGAAAGCATCGCAGAGCCAGATGAAGCGCGCCGCCTTATCCGAAGAATCGACGAAGAGCACGCCGCCTTTTACCTTGGGCTGATTAGCGACGATACCTACCGCACGGCCATTCAAGCGAGCGAAGCCTGTGATCAACTCGGCCGCGAACAGTTTTTTAATTTCGACAAAAGAACCTTCATCAATCAAACGATCAATCACTTGATACATGTCGAAGTAGACATTTTCTTTTTCTGGAATGATTTGCTCGAGGCCCTTGTCAAAGGCTTTGACATCGACAGCGGGCACGGCCGGGACATCTTGCGAGCAATTGACCGGCATGTAGCGCAGATATTCTTTGCAAAATTTGATCGCTTCTTCTTCCGATTTCACCAGTACATCACCGCAGCCGCTCACAGAGCAGTGCATCTTGGCTCCACCCATTTCTTCGAGGGTGACTTTTTCACCAATCACCATTTCGGCCATGCGAGGCGAGCCCAGATACATCGAGGCGCGGCCGTCGTTCATGACGACGATATCGCAAAAAGCCGGGATATAGGCGCCGCCGGCGGCGGAGTGACCGAAGAGAAGACAGATTTGCGGCACGAAGCCGGACATTTGCACCTGGTTGTAGAAAATACGACCAGCGCCGCGGCGGCCGGGGAACATGTCGACTTGATCGGTAATGCGTGCGCCGGCGGAGTCGACAAGATAAATCATCGGCACTTTCAATTTGATCGCCGTTTCCTGGATGCGGATGATTTTTTCTACCGTCCGCCAGCCCCAGGAGCCGGCCTTGATCGTAAAGTCATTGGCCATGTAGCAAACAGTCTTGCCTTCGATTTTGCCGATACCGGTGATCACACCGTCGGCGGGCAGATCTTTTTCGACATTGTTGGCAAAACGAGCGTCCTCGATCTCGAAGCCGGGATCGAGCAGCATCTTGATCCGGTCGCGGGCAAACATCTTGCCTTCTTCTTTGAGCTTCTGGTGATATTTGGGCGCGCCGCCTTTGGAGATGCGCTCAATTTCATTGTTCAGATGTTCGCTCTTGGTCACTTTAGGCACACTCGCTGTTTTTTCCACTGCTTCTTTGACGCTCGTATCCATACTGCCTCGCTGCAAAGTCGTTTAGAGATTTTTACCGGATATTACAGAATCAGCTCATTGTACCTACGAGAACTAGTCAAGTACCCAGTTCTAAAGATTACTTCAATAGATCGCCCCGGGGTTTTAAAGGGTTTGGTTTAAAAGCGGCCGGACTACAATAAACATTGAGCCAAATAGCAAGGCAATTCAGGTTAGCAGACGAGCGGTCGAGGCAATCAAGAGTATGAACGGCAAAGGCATTGGCGCTCCAATAGATAGACGGCACTTCCTGCAGCGGCTTAGCAGTCTATTGGCCGGGGGCTATCTCTTGCAAAATTTCGGCAGCCCGGGCGACGAGCCCGGCCACCTTGTTGCACCGGCACTAGCCAAGGGGACCGGCTACACGCTCGCACCCTGGACCGGTGACAACTTCACCCTCGGCCACCGCATGCGCAGCGGCGACGGACCTTCCTTCCCAAAACATTCGGAGGGTAAGGTCGACTTTATCATCGTCGGCGGCGGCATGGCCGCACTGACCGCTGCTTACGAGCTGCGCGATCACAATTTTCTTTTACTCGAACAATACGACGATCTCGGCGGTACATCTCTGGGCGGCTCACATAACGGTCTGGCCTACTCAATGGGAGCGGCCTATTACAGCGACAAAGAAGGGCCGGTAGCCGAATATGCGGCACATTTTGGCCTTAAACCGGCCGTGCTCGGTCCGGAAAAGAACAGCTTCTTCTTTGAGAAAGAGTGGGTGAATGGCGTCGAAGGCGCCAGCGCAAATTTGCTCTATCGCAACTTCAAACGTCTGAAGACGGATCTGGCCAAGATCAATAAACGCTTTAACGAGGAGGAGCCACTACCGCCGGTGACAAGACCGGACTTCCTCAAACTGGACAGCGTCAACTTCGCCAGTATGCTCACCGCCTATGACCCACCTTTTCGCCTCTTTGTCGATCGCATCTTGATGTCATCCGCTTGCGCCGACAGCGAGCGCACCAGCGCTCTGGCCGGCACCATTCTCGCCAATGATTTTTTCAATGACAGCTTCGTCTTGCCCGGCGGCAATCCGGCCATGGCCAGAGCTCTGGCCGCGCATATCGGCACGCCGGGTAAGAAAAACGAACGTCTGAAAAACGGCTGCTTCGTCTGGGGAGTGGAGATCAAAGACGATGGTGCCTCAGTCGTCTACAGCGACAAAACCGGCCGTATGCACCGCCTCGATTGCCGCCATGTCATTGTCGCCACACCACCACTGGTGACAGGCCGTATCTTGAGCAATGTCAAAAATTCCGCCAAAGCTTCGCTTTTCTGGTTTCGCTACGGCTCCTATCTGGTCGCCAACATCATCTGCAAAAAGCGCATTTTCAAAGGCACTTACGACAACTTTGTCGCTCCCCCATTCGGCTTCACCGATTTTACGGTGGCCGAAACACCCTATCTGAAAAACAATACCTATCATGATCCGATGGGCTCGGTCCTCACCGTCTACAATCCCTGGCAACCGGGCACCATGGGTAGAGCCGTGTTGACAGAAGGTAATCGACCGAAACTGGCTGGTGAAATAGTCACCGCCCTTGGTGAGCTCATCCCGGGCCTCGACGCCAATATCGAAAGAGTCATCTTGACACGCTGGGGTCACGCCATCAATATCTGTCAGCTCCACTTTTACGAGCGCATCAGCAAAATAAATGCCGGTTTCGCGGACAGTTATACCCTGGCGCATTCGAGCTTGCAGGGCATTCAGTGCATAGAATCAGCGATGGCGGCGGGCCGACTGGCCGCTTCCCGAGCCCTCAAATGCAAAGCGACGGGAGTAAAAGGTGCAAAAGCACTCTAAAGCGGCCTTCGCCGCAATCGCGGTAATCGTATCGGGAGCGGCCCTCCTGATCAACCCGGCGCAGACCGCCACGGCAACACCTAAGCAGCGCATCTACAGCCTCTCCCAAAATCAACAGGATTCGCAAATCTTGAAAGTCTGGGGCGTGCCCGCCTGCGTCATGATGAATGGCGGAGAAAGGCCCCGTGGGCTTTATATCACCGGTTTCACCGGCGATGGCCTCGGTCGCGACCTCAATCTTGCTGTCGGAGACGTCCTGCTCTCCTTGAACGGCAAGGTCCTGCTCGATGCGCGTCAGGCGGACGACATTTTGATTCATACCAGGAGCGGTCGATTGAAGGCCGTTGTAGCCAGAGCCGGTAGTTCGGCGGCGGGAGTGACAGTTTTTACGCCCTCTGTGCAATACAGCGCCAATGTCCTGAACCAGACATATGGTGCCGGCTCCGGCACCTACGGACCGGGCAGTAGCGCCGTCGCTGTCCGCGAAAAGGTCGACTCGCTGACGATCTCCGCCCTCGAAGACTATATGTTTAGCCTGGTCAACCAGGATCGCGCCGCCAACGGCGGCTTACCGGCTCTGCAGCACAGCAGCGCTCTTAGCGCTCTGGCCCGCAAATATGCCGACGACATGGCTAAACGCAAATTTTTTGCCCACAACGATCCCGACGGCAATCAGCCCAAGGACCGGGCCCGGCTGGCCGGCATCCACGAATCGGTCTGGGAAAATCTAGCCATGCAGGAAGGCAATCGTCCTCTGAAAGAGCTCGTCTTGCGCGGTGAACAACAGATGATGGCCGAACCTCCCGGCCAGATCAACCACCGCGGCTGCATTTTACTGCCCCGGCACCAGTGCGTCGGCATCGGTGTAGCAGTCGTTGGAGATAGGGTTTTGTGTGTGCAGGAATTCAGCCCCGCCTCCATCCCCTGACCTGTATCAAGAAACTATCAAGACAGACGTCAAATCGAAGCCGGCGCACCGCCAGTCTCACTCCCCCAAGCTCCCCGGGCGATGCACACAGACTTCACAGGATAAAACGCTTTTAGATTGAAGAAAGTTCAATTAATCGCCTTCTTTTTCTCAGACAAGACCGCGACGCATGGCCTGAACGGCAGCCTGAGTGCGGTCATCGACCGCCAATTTATTTAATATGTTGCGCACATGAGTTTTGGTCGTAGCCAGGGATATGACCAGACGATTGCCTATTTCTTGATTAGACATCCCGTCGACGAGAAGTTGCAAAACTTCCGTCTCGCGAGGCGAGAGCGGATCGGTCAGATCGGCCATCTTACCTTTATCGCCGCCGGCCTCACCGATCTGCTGACTTTGATTTTGCTGGAGGGAATGCGCTCCGGAAAGCGAGCGACTATCTCCGACCGGTGATGCGACGTTTGCCGTTTGACTGGTGGCGACGGCCGGAGAAGCTGAGCTCGAGGCAGACCGGCCTTGAGCCGGAACGGCATAAAATTTTAAAACTCGCGAGGCGATGGCGGAGTCCAGCCAGACGTCGCCGTCATTGACACAGCGAATGGCACGGTAGAGACGCTCCGGCTCGGCGTCCTTGAGACAGTAACCGCCCGCACCCGCGGCCAGCGCCGCAAAGATATCACGGTCATTGTCACTGGCCGTAAGCATGACTATTTTTATGTCCGGATGCGCCTGGCGGATGGTCGTCGCCGCCTCAATACCATCCATGATAGGCATGTTGACGTCCATCAGGATGACGTCAGGCTTACATACATCAACCATTTCAACGGCCTGTTGCCCATTGTCCGCCTCAGCGACAATTTCGATATCGTCGGTTTTTCCCAAAACGGATTTAAGACCAATCCTCGTAAGGAAATGGTCCTCTACAAGCAACACTTTGATGCTAGGCAATTGAACTTCCCTTTCGGTTGCAATTGACTATATGTCAACCTTTCCCGGGATTACCAGATAATATTACACTATCACTTTGGTCAGGCAGTCTATTGCCGCAAATAATTGACCTGATTCACTGTTTTAGACTAAGGACCAAGAATTGTATAGACAGTCGTCTACAAGAAAGAGCTGATCATCCATGCCGCTAGTAAGCCCATCGGACGGGGATGATTTGCAATCAAATCATCCCTAGGGATGATAGAAACCCGCATCACTGTCGGTAAGAATAGTTGTATTACCCCGAGGGAAAAATAAGGCCGGGCTTGTCCTTCAACTAAGTTAACCCAACCTTATTGGACTCGAACATCTAGTTTGAGAGGTATCATAAGATACCTGCTACGGGAAAGAAACACTGGTATCAGTAAGACATGAAAAACATTCAAATACGGGGAGAAGTAAGTTGAGCAACGGTGATAATGCGAAGGGGAGCTTGACTCGTGACGACGCCAAAATGATCGATTTTGGTCTGGCCGTGCTCAGCCCCCGATGGACAACTGAAATATTGATCAATCTCGCTTCAGGACCAAGAAGAACCACACAGTTGCTGCGTGATCTCAAAGGTGTATCGGCAAAAACACTTTGCCAGAGATTGAGAAGACTCAGCGAACTAAATATCGTCACACGCAAAACTTTTGCGGAAGTGCCACCACGGGTGGAGTACAACCTGACAGAAGAAGGTCATGCTTTGGCCGGACTTTTGCACCAGATGAAAGAGCTGGGCGAAAAATTGCAAGTAGTCGATAAAGCGCGCGCCATCTCACATGAAACGGTCGAAGACGCCAGTGAGCTTACGTTATGCTCCGATGTCGAAGCAGCACCGCTGGCAACGGCTGTCTAAGCGAGCGATGCAGGCAATTAGTTAAGAGGTTCGGACACGACCGGCTTATGCC
>JAGXAB010000019.1 GCA_018971775.1 Cyanobacteria bacterium REEB67
GATGCACTCGCCAAAATCGTGAGCGACGACCGTAGTCGTCATCAGATTGCAGGCGTCGAGCATACTGCCAAGGCAGGTGATCCAGGAATCGCCTCGACCGGTGGAGCGGAAATAACACATCAAGGGAAAATCGCGGTGGGTCTCCATAACGTAGGCAAGCCACTTTTCCCAGTCGCGGATATCAGCACGCAAATAATCGAGAGTCCTATTGCGGGCATGCTCCAGTAAAAGCTCGAGACCAGAAACATTTCCCTGCATGCGCGAGTGAATCATGGCCAGAGGCACTTCACGGCCATAAAGAAAGTTTTGCAAATTGAAAACAGCCGAAAAGCCCATTCCAAGTAAGGCCAGGCCGGAAGCACCGGCGGCCAGTGCCGTCACTCGCGCTCTGGCGGTGAGGGCGACCACATCGCCAAATCCAATCGTCAAAATGGATGTGCCGGCAAAATACATCGCTTCCTGAAATGTATAGATCGCCGGTCGCATGTCATCGCGCAGACTCCAGAAGATCATGCCGTAACCGATAATCAAGAGAGTGAGCCAGGTGAGCATGAGGAGCAAAAACATGATTACGGCGAAATTCCCGAGGACGTCTTCTCTTGTCTCCAGATTTCTAATTTTCAACGCCATCCGACGATAGGGCAACCAGGCGATGCGACCGATCAAAATCGGCGCAATCCGAAAATTGCGAGAAGAAGGCCGGGGCAGCACGATGCTGTGATAGACATCATAAAAGACCAGAAAGATTATGACGAGGCCGGAAAGGAAATAAAGCAAAAGGTCCTCAAGCGTGAATAAAAACAGCCCTCGCTATTACACTCTAAAATCCAGGGTCTCCAACCGGTTGAGGCGGCTCCTGCTGTTGCTTACGCAAATAAGGAGAAGTCTGCACCGGCGGCGGTGCCTCCTCTTTATGCATCATCTGCTCCATCAAAGCGATACGCGTCTCTACCTGCTTGACACGCACGTCATCAGTACTGCCGGCCATGCGCATAAAATATTTGTATTCGGCAATCGCCGAAGAGAGATGTTGCTCAGAATCAAGAAGCAGTGCGAGTTGTAAATGTGCTTCTTTATTGTCCGGATTGTATTCAAGCACTTTGTGCCAGTTATCGAGGGCCCCCTGGTGATTGCCTTTAGCCAGCGCGCATATACCCATGTCCAGATGCACTCTTTCAAAATCCAGACCCTTGATCGTCGTCGTCGTAGTCAGCATGCCGTCGAGCGACTGATAAGCCTCCACCCATTTCTTCAACTTCATCAAACATTCGCAATAATGTATCCAGGGCTCCCAATCTTTCCATTTTTCACGTCCAAGCGCCTCGGCAAATTTTCCGAGAGCGGCTTCCGGATTGCCGGAAGCATCGAGGTTCATCGCCTGCTGGAAGAGAATCTTCGGATAGATGCCCTCCATGTAGTGCAACCCTTCAAAAGCTTTGACTTCTTCCTTGGTCGCCTCATCGTATTTTTTCATCGCCGTGCACACCTGAGCGAGAGCAAGATGAGCTTCGTTGGCATTGCTCATCGCCTGCGTGCAGCTCTTGCTCAAAGCGTCATAGGCTTTCTGATAGTCTTTTTTGGCCTGATAGGCCAGTCCCAGTTGATAGTAAGCATCAGGCTGATAGCCGTTGCGGGCAAAATAAACGGCCTGCAATTCGGCGTCGATAGCACCATCATAATCGCCACGCTCAAACATCTTGATGCCGGCCTTGTAATTTTTATCCGAAGCCCCGGCAGTATTGGCATCGACGCCTTTCTTAGCCTGGGCTGGTGCGATGCCGGCCGATGCTAGGACCAACAGCCCGACAATAAAAAAAGCGAGCGGCAGGGTCGCTTTTGGCTCAAGTCTACTAGCTCTAAATCGATTGGTAATGGCAGGCAATTTCAGCTCAACTCTAATAGCGCCAGGAACGCAGCTTCATCAAGTACCTTTATACCAAGTTCCTGCGCTTTCGCCAATTTCGAGCCAGGGGATTCGCCGGCCACCACATAGTCGGTCTTTTTGCTCACCGAAGAGGTGGCCTTGCCGCCGCGCGCCTTGATTGCTTTTTCCGCCTCCAGGCGCTCCATTCTGGCCATCGAGCCTGTAATGACAAAGGTCTTGCCGGCCAGGGTCGGTGCGAGGACAAGAGCGGCCTCACCGGCATCTTGCTCGAGCTTGACGCCTTGAGCGCGCAGGTCTTCTATTAATTTGCGACTCTCAGGCTGGCTGAAATATTCGCGTACATTATCCGAAATCACCGGACCGACACCTTCGATGCCCGAGATCTCCTCCGGTGCGGCAGCCATAAGACTATCGATAGAAGGGAAGCGACCGGCCAGAAGCTCGGCCACCGAAGCACCGACATGCCTGATGCCGAGGCCGAAAATCAAAGCGGCCAGGGGACGATTCTTGGAAGTTTCCAGAGCCGAAAGAATGTTTTGTGCCGACTTTTTACCCATGCGCTCGATCGTCAAAAGACTCTCCTCGCTAAGGCGGTAAAGGTCGCCTGGATCGCTGACGAGGCCTGCCTTGACCAGTTGTTCGATCAAGACTTCGCCGACGCCGTCGATGTCCATCGCTTCACGGCCGACAAAGTGAATGAGGCGACGCAGGCGCTGGGCCGGGCAGCCATAAATATTCAAACAACGCAGGACGACCTCGTCTTTGAGCCTGGCAAGTTCGCTGCCGCAGGCCGGACAATGCGTTGGATATTCAAAAGGCTGGCTGTTCTGAGGGCGTTGATCGAAATTTACGCAAACGACTTCGGGGATGATTTCACCGGCTTTGCGCACCACGACCGAATCGTCTATACGCACATCCAGCCTTTTGATCTGATCGGCGTTGTGCAGGGTGGCTCTTTTAACCGTCGTACCAGCCAACTTGACCGGCGTCAAAAAAGCCACCGGCGTCACTGCTCCGGTACGACCGACTTCAAAATTGATTGCTTCGACGCGCGTCTCAGCTTCCTCCGGCGGGTACTTGAAGGCTATAGCCCAGCGCGGACTGTGGGTAGTGGCACCAAGCTTGTCCCAGATTTTGCGCTGATCGATTTTGACGACGACACCATCGGTTTGATAGTCGAGCGCGTGCCTTGGCATATACCAGTCGTCGACGAATTTTTTGACACCGCCCAGATCCCGGACAACCAGGCGATTGGGCTCGACTGGGAAACCCATATCGGCGAGGAGATCTAGATTTTCACTGTGCTTGAGAGGCTGCTTGACCCCCTCGTCGAGGACATAGAGGAAATAGGCCCAGAAAGCCAGTTTGCGCTTTGCGGTCTTGGCCGGATCTTTCTGGCGTAGAGATCCGGATGCGGCATTGCGAGGATTGGCGAAAGGGGCCTCGCCCTCTTCGGTCAATGCTTCATTCAGTTTAGTAAAACTGGAAACAGGCATGTAAACTTCGCCGCGTACTTCGACATGGTCGAGCATCTTATCGCTGCATTTCAGACCTTCGGCCTGGGCCCGAGCACGACTGACCAGAGTACCGTCGTCGAGCATGGCGACGCTCTTGAGCTGACCGGGCAAAGCGGCAATCGTCTTCAAATTGAGAGTGACGTCCTCGCCGACTTCGCCATTGCCCCTGGTGGCACCCTTTTTGAAGACGCCCTTTTCATAGGAAAGAGCAACAGAAAGGCCATCGATTTTGTGTTCGCAAACAAAAATATGGTTTTCACCAGAGGCATCCACATTGCCGTCATCGTCGGCGAGGCCGCGGTCAATACGCTCCTGCCAGTGGGTGAGATCTTCTTCCGACATGGCGTTGGCCAGCGAAAGCAACGGGATGCGATGGCGCACCTCCGTAAAATCAGTGCTTGGCCGAGCCCCTACTTTTTGCGTAGGGCTCTCGGCCGTTACCAGTTCCGGATTTTCTTTCTCGATTGCCTCGAGCTCATGGTAGAGCAAGTCAAACTCGGCGTCGGTAATCTCTGTTTTGTCGAGGACGTAGTAGGCGAAGCGATGATGCTCCACCAGGCGCCTGAGCTCCTGCAGACGTTCTCTGACCTCATGATTGCCGGCGTTGTGAGCGCCGTGAGCGTTGTGAGAATCGTGAGAATCGTGAGAAAGATTATCCATGATATCGGTCGTAATTTTAGTCGAGACCTTCGCGAGTGAGGATGACGCAGTCGCCCTGGGCTGTACCGGAGCAAATAGCCGCTGCACCATACTTGGCACCACGTCTTTCCATCTCGCGCGCCAGAGTCAAAAGGATTCTAGCGCCGCTTGCGCCGATCGGATGTCCAAGGGCGATGGCGCCGCCGTTGACATTGACTTTGCTTTCATCGATGCCGAGCATTTTCATCGATTTGAGCGCCACCGAAGCGAAGGCTTCGTTGATCTCCATGAGGTCGAGATCCTTGACGGTCAGACCAGCTTTTTTCAGCGCTTTTTCGGTAGCCAGCGCCGGCACTGTCGCCAGATAGGGTACATCTTGACCGATCGAGGCATGGCTGACGATTTTGGCCAGTGGCTTAAGTCCAAGTTCGCGTGCCTTGTCGCGACTCATGACCAGAAGCATGCAAGCGCCGTCATTGACACCGGGGGCATTGCCGGCGGTGACAGAACCGTCTTTGGTGAATACCGGCTTGAGCTTGGTCAGAGCTTCGATATTTGTATCGGAGCGCGGCGCTTCATCACGGTCGACCTTTTTGGTCTGGCCCTTGCCGGCCACTACTTCGACCGGCAGGATTTCATTATCGAAATTGCCGGCGTCCTGCGCCCTGGTGGCCAATTGATGACTGCGGAGCGCCCATCTGTCTTGCTCTTCGCGACTGATGTTAAATTCGCTGGCGACATTGGCGCCATGCACAGCCATGTGTACGTTCGAAACTGGGCACTCCAGACCATCTTTGAGCATGGCATCCTGAAAGGCGACGTGACCCATGCGCTTGCCGAAACGAGCCGAATTGGCTTCAACAAGATAGGGCGCCTGACTCATCGATTCCATGCCGCCGGCAACGACGATATCGGCATCATTAGCGCGTATGCGCAAATCGGCGATGGTGACGGCGCGCATGCCCGAAGCGCAAACTTTGTTGACGGTCGTCGATTCGCAAGTATTTGGCAAACCGGCCTCGAGCAAGGCCTGACGCGAAGGTATCTGCCCACTACCGGCCTGGATCACCTGACCGACAATCACTTCGTCGATGGTCGAGGCGTCGATTTTATTGCGACCGACCAGCTCTTTGATCAGAGGACTGGCCAATTTGACGGCGCTCAGGCTGGCGAAGGCGCCACCCATCTTGCCGAAAGGCGTTCTCAAACCATCTACTATTACAGTCTCTCTCTTGTCGCTGGTCATTTTTTCAACATCCTCAGGACTAACTCTGGCTCGGGTGTGCTTACAGTTAAAATCGTATCCGCTTGCCCAGCCAAACCCGATTACCGAAAGCAAATGTTTGGAATTAGACGATGTCAGGCGAAAAAGCGGCAAAAGCTCGTAAAGGTCGAGCCCTTTGCCTTATGATAGGAGCCGACAGGGAGACGTTTTTTACCAGATGACCAGATCCGACGGCAACCGCAGACCAAATCGACCAGACAGGCCAGGCAATGACTCGATGCGCGAAAAGAGCGCAGCGGCGCCGCGTGGCTTGATGGCAAAATACGCCGAGTTTCAGGCCTGGGCCGATGAAAGACGCAGCCATGCAGTGGTCGAGCCCGAGCATATCGAGGCCGGTCGACGCGGTATGGCCCTGGGCATCGATTTTGGTGCGGCTTTTTTTGTCAGCATGATTGTGATGATGATCCCCTTTGTCAACAGGGCCGTTGACGCCAATTTCGTCATGCTCACCATGATGTGCGTCAGAGATTATTTTTATGGCGGACGCGGCCTGGGTAAAAATTTAATGGGATTGCGAGTGGTTGACATCTTCAATGGTCAAGCGCCCAGTTTCAAAGCAGTGCTGATTAGAAACGCCGTATATATAGGCCCTTTGCTGTTGCTCGAAACTTTGAATCTAACTTTGCGCTTTATCCCCCTGCCCCAACTTACAACCATCGTTAGCCAGCTCGCCAATCCGCTGGCCGGACTTTACTTATTGGTAATACTCCCGGTCGAATGCTATCGCAGCTACCGCCGGGAGGATAGTATGAGACTCGGTGACGAACTGGCCGGTACTTGCGTACTGGAAGCAGACACAGATTTCACCGGTTTCCTGACTAAATAACCGGCATCCTCTCGAGAGAAAGATCCAGCGCATGACACAGAAAGTCGCCTACATCTGGGGCCCTGTCACATCATTTAACGGCCCACTGGCTGCTCACCTGGTGATGAAAGGCTGGCATGTGCACTTTGCCTGCAAGTCTTCGCTCAATTTATTGTCTCTTTCGCCCCTCGACCTGCGTTCACAGGCCCAGACCCTGCTCGATGCCGCCCTCGGTGGCCGTGAGAAGGCAAAGGCATTCAAGGATAGATTGAAGCTGATCGATCCGGCCGAGGCATTGCGCAACCATAAATACGACGCCATTATATTTGGTGCTCTGCCTCCCAACTTCGATGAATCACGTTCACCGCGTGCACCATGGTCGGGTTCGGATTTCAAATCGATCTTGAAGCACTTCAAGGGCGTACCGACCTTCGTCATCTCATCGCTCTGGGGCGGTGTGCAAAAAGACGGAGTCGTGCCGGAAGAGCTCGAATTTGCCAGACGCAAGCCGCTCACCACCTGGGAAGGCACCTGCCAGCAGTATGAACAGCGTATCCTGGAGACTTTGGCAGGCAACGAATCGCCCTGGTATCTGGTACGCCTGCCCCTGATTAGCGGTGATACCAGAAGTGGTGAAGCGATAAAGTTCTCGGGCATTTATCCGCTTTTGAAAGAACTCGTTACCGAAGGCTCCAAACCCTTTTTTAGCAAAGGCGGCGCGACGGCCGGTCCTTCGATCAAACTCTCTTACAATCCTGACAGCACGCTATGGTTTTTGCCGGTTGACGTTGCCGTCAATACTTTTTATCGCTTTATCGAAGACGAGACGAGACCGCGTATATGCAATCTCGTCTCGACTCACATGACCCTCAACCGCGAATGGCTCAGCTATGTTGCCGAAACGCAGAGCTGGGAAGAGATCCAGAGCGTCGAAGCGGACGGCTTGAATCTGCCTCTCACACTACGCAAATTACTGATCGACGACGTCCAGGTAAAAACCAGAAATCTTTTCGAAGTAGCCGGACGCTATCAGTTGCCACCGGTGCGACTGGACCGCAATTATTTTCAGAAGCTGATCGAGCACGCCAAGCAAGAAAATTTTGGCGATCCCACCCACGAAAGTGAAGAAGTCAGCCCACTCGATTACACCGAACAACTGGCCAAATATTATTTCGAAAAATTCGTCCCCGAAAAAATCGCCCTGGGTGCCCTCAGCTCCGCCCGAATCAACGATGCCACAATCGGTTTCCATCTTCGAGCCGGGGCTATTCCCGGCTGGATCCTGCGCCGCAATACTGCCAGCGGCGAGCTCACTGTCGACCAATTCGAGCCGGCCACAGACAAGCCCGATATTCTCTTTCACTTCAGCGGCACCACTCTGGCCCGTCTCATTCAGAAAAAAATGCTCTTGCACCGCGCACTTTTGATGCGCGAAGTGGAAGTCGAAGGCAATTTATTTCAGCTCTGGAAAATCGTCTCCGAAATAGATAAATTCCTCCGAGATAATCCGATTTCCGGTCAAGATCTGCCGACACGCGAAGAAGTGCGCCAGGACTGAAGATCGCCCAAACGCAGCGGCAGATATATATAGAATTAAGTGTTGCCGCGGACGATATTAGCCAGTCCAATCAGTAGCTCTTCTTCGATCAATGGTCTGACCACAAAATCGTTAGCGCCGCTTTTGAAAATCGCCTGCCTGGAAGCGAAGCTTGCATCTTCGGTCATGATGATAATCTTGAGCTGGGCCCATTTCGGATGGCAGCGCACCATACGACAGAGGTCGAGACCGCTCAACTCGTCTCCACTGGAAGCAGCTTCCAGAATCAGAACAGTCGGCGAACACTCTTCGATGCGACTGAGAGCCCTGACACCACAGGCGATGCTCTCTACAGAACAGGCTCCGTCTCGAGAAAGAGCGCGGTATAGCATATCGCTCTCGGTAACATCTTTCGCGCCAATAACAAGAGCGCATTTATCCCGGCTCCGGCTGGTTTCCGCAGTCTGAGTTAGCTGGGGCTGGGGCTGGGGACGCGGCTGGGACTGCGGCTGGGGCTGGGGAGCACTTGTAATAACGATTGGCAATGGTGCCGCGGCCTCGACATCGACAGTGGCGGACGATTTTGCTTCAGGCTGAGCCGGCGGTTTTAACTCGTGCATCGGCTCTGCGTCAGGCTTCCGCTTCGGCTTTGACTCGGGCGGCGCTTTCATCGTGGCGGGCACTATTGGCGCCATTGGCGCTTTTGGTGCTTCAGTGGAGGGCGAAGGTAGGGCCGATAAAACTGCCGGCGCAGGCACTGGTACAACGACGGCGAGCGCCGCACTCTCCGAATTACAGGCAGTTGAAGTCGGCGAAGAAGAAGAAGAAGAAGAAGAAGAAGAAGAAGAAGAAGAAGAAGAAGAAGAAGAAGAAGAAGAAGAAGCGAGAGGCGTTTCGGCGGGCTGGGCCGACGGCACGCGCACGGCAGCTGAGCCTGCGCCGATTTCGATGCGCAGGTCCGACAGATTATTTTTCACCCGGCTGCAACTGGCTCGCAGAGTAGGTAAGGCGAGGTTTAATTTATAAGGTGCGGGACAGATCTTCAGTGACTTGGTCTGATCTTTCTTGCGACCGTGCTCCGGTAATCCGGTTTGATTGAGCCAGAGCTCATGGGTGACGACAGGCGGCTCGCTCAACAAATCTCTCTGGTCCTGCTGGTCTTCGAGCCACATTTCGATCTCGGCGACGACAATGAGCGCATCGGCAATCAGCTCGTGATCTAAATCATCACCATCCTCTTTATACTGCCGCAGAAGCTTTTCGATGCCGGCCGCCATCTCGCTCAGTTCTCTGAAACCAAAAGTACCGGCTGTGCCTTTGATATTGTGCGCCGTCGTGATCGCTGCTTGCAGGCGGCCGGCATGATCCCCATCGACTGCGGCGGAGGTGATGTGATTGCGCAATCCATATAATATCTCGGGCATGTCACCAAGATAGGTCAAGCCCAGCTCTACCAGAGCTAGTCTTGTTTTAGTATCGTCTTTGCCTTGATCTGCTTCGAAGACATTGTCGTCTAAACTGGCACTTTCACTGTCGAGCACCACATCCCCGCACTGAGGAGGATTGAACTGCAAAACGTTTTGGGGGGTGACGAGATGCTCGATCTGAGCGGCGAGGTTGGCTGTATCGAGAGGCTTTTTAACGATCACCGAGACGCCGAGGAGATTGCGCAACATATTGAAGTTGCGCTCCGAACAATTGACGTTACTACAGTAAATAACCGGCAGCGAAAAATAGTGCTTCTTGCCGAACTCGACACTTTCCTCGCGCAGCCACTTGATCCAGCCGATACCGTCGCCCCCCTGGACGCGATGGTCGACGATTATCAAACTGGGCGATTGAGATAGAGCCCTGGCCGCCTCGTCCATGGAACGAGCGCGCAGGGGCCGGTAGTTAAGATTACGCACGAGACTGACAAGCTGCTGCCTGGTATTAAAATCGTCGCTGACGACAAGTACGGAAGAGCGCGGCGCCGGGACCGGCTGGTCCGATTGACCAGACTGCAATGGTGGCAGTGAATGCAGTGATTGCTCCATGGACTCTCTCTGTTGCCTATCTTCCATCTTAGTCGAGGCGGCAAAGAGCGGCTATCGTCCGAATGGGTGCACTTTTTACGCCTCAAGATCACCCCACTTGCCCCCCGATCGGGGGATGCTTGCGGCCCCCATCTTTGCGAGGATGTAGATTGAAGTCGGCCACCATATTTGACCCGGCTTCACCTTTTTAGTAACCGGAGGCCGCGAGGCACGATGCAAATCGAACGAGTGTTGATGGTTGATGACGATCCGGCCATAAGAAAGATTGGCGAAATTTGCCTGAGCCGTGTCGGCCACTGGCAGGTCATGATGGCTTGCTCCGGCAGCGAAGCACTGGAAATCGGTCCGGGCTTCCGTCCCGACGTCATCCTATTAGATGTGATGATGCCGGGCATGGATGGACCTGCCACTCTCAAACGTCTGCAGGCCAACGCCGAAGTCGGCGACACACCGGTGATATTTATGACGGCCAAGGTACAAAGTCACGAAATCGACGCCTACTCGAAGCTCGGCGCGGCCGGTGTGATTTCAAAACCGTTCGATCCGATGACCCTGCCTTCCGAAATACGACAGATTCTCACGACCTGACTGGAAAAGAAACAAACGAGGAAGCCAACTTAATTCCGACCTCACCTGAATAACAATAATGAACAACACTCTTTCGATAATAGCGACAATACCTTCCAGGCAAAACCGACAATTGCCGGCCCGGTTGCAGCGTGCCGAACCTTCATGGGTTTCTGGTGACTTATGCAGATGATTTCCTCAGAACCGATGATTGCCGACCAGAAGCAAACGCTGCATATTCTCATGGTCGAAGACGATAAATACTATTTCGAGTACGTTCGCCAACTGCTCCTCCGCCGCACGAAGCCCCGCTTCGAACTATGCTGGGCAAACTCACTGCAGGCTGCAGCCGAATATCTACAGGAACACGAAACACCGGATGCGATACTACTGGATCTCAACCTGCCTGACGGGCAGGGCTTACTCTCCCTCGGCAAACTAAAAGAAAATTCGGACAACTGTCCAATTATCATCCTGACGGGTTCGACTGACGATTCGCTTGGACTGCGAGCCGTTTCGCTCGGTGCGCACGACTACCTGGTCAAACAGAGCCTAGGTAACGATTCGCTTGTCCGCTGCATACGCTATGCTATTGAGCGCAGACGCAGTGAGGAACAATCGCAACGCCTGGCCGCCATCCAGGATTTTGTGGCCACTCTGGCCCATGATTTGAAAATACCGATGATCGGTGCCAATAAACTCTTTGACGCGTTGCTGGCCGGTAATGCCGGTGAACTCACGCCGGCCCAGACCACTCTCATGCTCGCCCTCAAGGAAAGTAATGCAAACCAGCTTGTGCTGGTGCAAAGATTGCTCGAGATTTATCGCTACGAAGTCGGTACGGCCGATCCATCTTTTGTGGCAATCGACCTGCCCAATTTTACAGAGAAGCTTATCGCCACGGCCTTCGCCGACAGTAATGTCAAAATCCGGCTCGACGATCGCCTGCCGGACAAAAAGCGCATCATCCGCGGTGACGAGGAAGCGATGGACCGTCTGTTGAAAAATCTGATCAGCAACGCCATCACTTATTCTCCGCCCGGACAACCAATCACCATTACTCTATCCGCCCATGTCGGCAAAATTTCGATCGCCGTACACAATCACGGCGAGCCGATTCCACGCGAAATACGCAACAATCTTTTTCAAAAATTCTGGCACGGTGTGCCCGGCAAACGCTATGTCGCCCATACTGGCCTTGGTCTCTATCTCTGCCAGCGCATAGTCGAATTGCACCGCGGGCGCATCCTCTGCCACAGCACGGCCGAGGAAGGAACTATCATTACCGTGGTCCTGCCTTCAGGCTCAAAAAACTGACTCGAGCAAAAATCTAAATCAGCCCATCTCGAAGCGCGCGCACCGCGGCCTGAGTACGATCAGACACCGATAATTTTTCCATGATGTGACGCATGTGCGTCTTAATCGTCTCCGGGCTAACAATCAGCTTGCCGGCGATTTCTTGATTGGTCAAGCCGTCAACGACTAGCGACAAAACTTCCTGCTCTCGATCCGAGAGGACCGTACTTGCGGTGCCTGTAGTCGTGCGTCCCTGGGGCTGACCGACATAGACCTTGATTACTTTTTTGGCGATAGCTGGATCCAGCCATATCGCACCGTTGTACACCGAAAATATGGCCCGACTCAACTGCGCGCCGTCGATGTCCTTCAGACAATATCCATCGCAATTGGCGGCGAGGGAAGCAATCACATCCTCTTGCATGTCATGAGAAGTAACCATAATGATACGGCACTCGGGCATTTTGGCTTTGATCGCCACGGCTGCTTCGATACCGCTCATGCCGGGAAGACCAATGTCCATCAAGATTACATCAGGCTTGAGTTCTAAAGCGGAGCTAACTGCAGTCGGACCGTCGGCGGCCTCACCAACGATTTCGAACTTGTCTTCTTGTTCAAGGGCCAATCGCAAACCGGTGCGAGTTATGTGATGGTCTTCGACGAGTAGTAGTTTTATCGGAGCAGCAGGCACAACAAATCCAATTTGGGACTTCTAATATATCAAACCGCGTCGAGGATCGGCTCTCTTCCTAAGTTAACTTCAGCCCGTGACATGCTCGCTACGGGCACTTTCCTGGGCCTGGGCGCCTTCATTGAGCTCCAACCAGTGACCGAGCTTTTCTTTTTTTGTAAATAGATAGCTCAGGTTATGACTGTTACAAGCCGGCGGCATACTGACGCGACTGCTGATTTCCAGGCCATAACCTTCCAGACCGACAATCTTACGCGGGTTGTTAGTAATGATGCGCACCGATGTCAGGCCGAGATCAGCCAGTATCTGAGCGCCGACACCATAGTCACGCAAATCCGACTTAAATCCCAGCGCTTCATTGGCCTGCACCGTATCGGCGCCGCGTTCCTGCAATTCGTAAGCTTTGATTTTATTGAGCAGACCGATGCCACGGCCTTCCTGGCGTAAATAAACGAGGACGCCGCTCTCTTCTTTAGCGATCATGGCCATAGCCGCTTCCAATTGCGGACCGCAATCGCAACGCAGACTGGCGAAAACATCGCCGGTCAGACATTCGCTGTGCACGCGGATCAAGACATCGCTTTTTCCGGCCACGTCGCCTTTGACAATGGCCAGATGTTCATGACCATCGATGGTATTGCGATAGGCCACTGCGCGAAACTCGCCATAGGCGGAAGGTAGACGACATTCACCTTCGCGCACGACGAAGCGTTCCCGAACCAGGCGATAGGCGATCAACTGAGCGATATTGATAAACTTGATATTGTGCTGTTTGGCAAATTCACTCAGTTGCGGTACGCGGGACATAGTTCCGTCTTCATTCATAATTTCGCATATCACACCGGCCGGACGCAAACCGGCCAGACGTGCAAGATCGACCGAAGCCTCGGTATGGCCGGCACGCTGCAGGACGCCACCGGCTTTGGCGATCAAAGGAGAAATATGTCCAGGCCGGCGCAGGTCGGAGGGCTTGGACATAGGATCCACGGCGACCTTGACGGTGGTGGCGCGATCATAAGCGCTGATGCCGGTGGTGGCACCAAATTTGGTATCAGCGTCGATGGTTACCGTAAAGGCGGTTTTTTGAGTTTCGGTGTTATTTTCCACCATCAAAGGCAGGTCCATCTCGCGGGCCCGCTCTTCAGTCAGGGACAGACAGATGAAGCCGCGGGCCTGACTGGCCATGAAGTTAATCATCTCAGGAGTAATCAATTCAGCGGCACAGACCAGATCGCCTTCATTCTCGCGACCTTCGTCATCGGAGACGACGACGAATTTGCCCTGGCGAATGTCTTCCAATGCCTCTTCGACTGTATTGAACACCTGAGTCATAACCGGGCCACCTCATTGATTCGCGAAATATATGTCAAGGGACGCTCAAAGCATAGCCCCAGCTGAGCTCTAACGGCACAATTACTATGTATTATTAACGATTTGAGGGTGGCCTGAAAGCGCTCCTCCTGACATCGCCGTGAAACGACTATTGTGCTGTTTTCTGGGCGAGAAGCTCCTCCCGATTGGTGAGGCGGGCGACATAACGAGCGATGATATCGGTCTCGATATTTACCCCGGAGCCTACCGCAAGACTGCCCAGAGTGGTCACTTCCCAGGTATGGGGAATAAGAGCGACCTTAAACCAAAAATCATCTTCCTCGGTCACCGGACCACAATCGGCGACCGTGAGCGAAACCCCGTCCACACAGACCGAACCCTTCTCTACGAAGTAAGTGGACCAGCGCGGCTCACTTGTAAAAGTGACCAGATAGGAAAAGCCTTCCTCGATGATTTCGGCTACTCTGCCAACCGTGTCGATGTGGCCCGTGACGATGTGACCGCCCAGACGGTCACTCACACGCAGAGCCTTTTCCAGGTTGACTTTGGAGCCTTTTTCGAAGCGACCGGTCTTAGTCCGACGCAGAGTTTCGATCACCGCATCGACGGCAAACCAGTCTTGACCAAAATCGACGACCGTCAGACAACAACCGCTGACACTTATCGATTCGCCCAGGACGGCATCCCTCAAAATTGCGCCAGCTTTAATCTTTAGACGCCGACCATCAGAGCTATCGATTGTCTCGATAACTTCGCCTACTTCTTCCACGATTCCTGAAAACAACGGTCGGAACTCCTCTTAAATTGACTGATCGGCGTATCGCCAGAATATTACTGCCCGGCCTGGGGCTGTTGTGGGGTCAAATCGGCCCAGTTAGCGACGACAAGGGCGCCGCCGTCTTTCTTACTGCCGAGTAGATACTGGAAGGCGAAATTGCGCTCGCCTGTCTCGGCCGCCGAGTGAATAGCGCAAACGCCGGTGACGCGCACCGGGATACAACCATTAGCGTCGGCTTCGCCGGTCTTGACCGAATCGATGCGCACCGCACAGATCTGCTTGCGCTCGGTCATATCCATGACCAGAGCATTGAGATCTTGCTCGCTGCGCGGCAAAACACCGGCTCCGGCCAGAGTCTGCTGCACACTCGGAGCTAGCTCATCACGCAGATTTTGCATATTTTCGCGACAAGTGATGTAGCTCGTATCAAGGAGATTGTTTGTGACGATGCGGGCAAATTTCTCGATATCCTGCTTCACCTCGGTGGGCATGGTTGCCTTGGCCGGACGGCTCAGCCATAAAAAAGCATTCCCCAGTACGCTGACGGCCAATAAAATGTGCACCCCATAAGTCCTTATGAGTTGCTCAGGGCCTACTTTTTGAACGCGCCAATACATATTATTGCTCCTCCACTTTTCCCAGTAGCCAAAATTTTGAGTTACCGTTTTTGTAGAGAGTCAGGATTGCTTTGTAATCGGTCAGGGTAGGACTCGACCCGGCCAAGGGTAGAGCGGGATTGCCGGGAGTGAGCATGACAATTTTTTGTTTGCCCTGCACTTCCACCTCGGCGTCGTTATCTGTTCGTTTTAAAATTTTGGCGTCCAGTTCGTCGATTGTTGTCGAAACGCCCTGGGCAGCCCAGGTCCACTCGGCGTCCTGGCGACCGATCAGCTTCGCTTGTTCCATGATGCGCTGATCGCGAATATAATTGGAAAGAAGCACTGCCACTACCAGCAGTGCACAGAAACCGATAAACCAATTATTGAATGTGAAAATTTTATCCATGCCGAAAATTACCCATCATGCTGCAAGCCCAGGTAATAAACGGCCTGGCGGCAGGCATCGGTGTGAGGCATCTTAGGATTTTTCGCTTTTACTTCCTCGATCATGCTGCGACGTTTCGGAATATCACGAATCGGCTCCGAAGTACAAATCCAGTAGTCCATCGGACTTGGCACCAGGCGAATGGTACCGTGCACGGCGCCGACAATCAAAAGACATTGGCTATCCTTGCGCTTTTCCTCGTCTCTGCTGAATTGCTCGATCGCAACCGTTTCTGCGTCGGTGAGACGCAGCGTTTCCTTTAGCATCTTCAAATCAGAGGGATCTTGCCTGAGCAAGATTTTCATGTGCGAGTTTTTTACTACCGAATCGGCCTGTTCCGCCTGACGGAAAAAGTCCTTCAATTGCTGAGTAATGGAAACAAGCATCATACCGTAGTGTCTGGCTCTTCTCGAAAGGTCATCGAGTAGTCGGGCTCCAGCTTTGAATCGCATCAATGTCGCAGCTTCGTCGATGATGGCGGCAAATCGTACTCCCCGCGCTTTGGAATCGGCCGCTTTGCGACGAATGAAATCGGCCAGGATAAAAACAGCGATGCGCTCGAGACGGGCTTCGTTAACTTCTCTGGTATCGAATACGATGAACAACTTTTCGGTATCGATATTGGTCTGACCGTCGACGAGACCACCAAAGGCACCAGTCCTGGTGAATAGCGAAAGACCACGAGCAAACATCTGGAGGCGATCGCGCTGCAGCGGATCGACTTCATCGGCGGCGGCCTGAGCTGTCACTCTCGCAAGATCCGTCATGGTCGGCGTCACACCGCGGAAACTGGCATCCATGTATGCGACTTTGATCAAACCATCGAGAAGAGATTTTTCTTCTACGGAGAGTTCTTCCTTGCCTTCCGGAGCCAGCATCAGGTCGAGCAGTGCGAGCAGCGAGCTTACCTTGTCCGCGGACGGCTCTCCTTGCTTGTCTTCGGGACCGAGGTCAAAAGGATTGAGGATAAAGCCGGAGCTTGGACCGAGATCCACATAGGCGCACAATTCCGGCCCGAGCAGCTCGGTAATGAAGCGATAAGCACCCATTTTGTCGACGGTTTTATCGATCAGGACAAAGCGGGTCCCCAGAGGTAGGAGACGCAAAATCAGCATGGACACAGCAAAGGATTTGCCGGCACCGGTGGTGCCTACAACGAACATATTATTTGCGTCCTTGCCCTGACCTCTAAAAAATGGATTGAGCAAAACCGGCTCTCTCGAAGCGAGGGCAAAGCCGAAGGGCACGCCATCCGGAGTACCGCAAGAAGCGGTGAAGAAGGGCCACATCGTGCCGACAATCGGTGACATGACACGATGGATGGTGGCCATCTTATCGACGCCGACAGAAAGAGTCGATTGCCACAAGTCGAGCTGTAGCATCTGACCACGGTCCATCTGCGCGCCTTTGTTTTTAAAAACGCGCCTGATTTCGTCCATATTTTGAGCGAGATGTTCAGGAGAATCAGCAAAAGTACTGATGTAGAGCGAGACATCGAAAGCCTTGTTTGAGCTGCGCAAAAATTCTTGAATAGCTGTAGCCGCCGATCTTGTCGACTCTATACCCTCGAGGTCAGGCGTGGCGAGCTGAGTCGAGGCGACGTGACCGACGCGGTATTTAAACTTCAGTTCTTTACGCACCCGGTCCTGATCGCACTGGTGAATAAAAAAGGAGAGTGTGTACTCGACCGAAAGCGTCAGCAGGTCTACAAGCCAGCCCATCCAGGTTTCATGCGGAGTAGCAAACATGTATTGCGTGCCGATGTACTTACCGTCCAGCCAGAGATATTCGTCGTTGATCTTCATGGCCGAACCGGCCAGCGTAGAAGCTTCCGACATATGTGGACGAGAAGGAGGTGCTTCGCCGTCCTTTTCATAAAGGGCCGGATTGAGATCCGAATAAATCAGATTGCGCGTTTCTTTGCGCGTCAAAATCGACGGCTTTAAATTTGAGCCGCGTAACTGCTCGCAGGCCGTTTTGGTATAACGATTGAGCGTTTCGAGATACTCTTCGTGCTTCTGGATCGAGCGCCTGCCGTTCCAGAGCTTGCCTGTTTTGCAATCGGGTGGATGATAACTGATGACGATATAAAACTCACGTTCCGGTACGAAAGTTACGTCCTGGACTCGGCGAAACCATTTGTCGGTATAGTCGGCATACCACTTGAGGTAATCATTGTCGGTCTTGAGCAGGATTTGATAACGCGAGAGATATTCGTCAACGGACAAGTTGCGACTTTTGATGATGATCTGGATATCCGAATCGCATGAATTGGCAAAGTTGGCGAAAGTGCGCGCCATCATTTCGCGATCGGCTTCGTCAAAAAGCAAAGCATTGATGCCCTTGCAGGCAATATATTTGCGGAAGCTGCCGTCGCAGAGCACGACAAGCCCCTCTTCCTCATCTTCTCCGGGGATGGAATAAATGAAGGAAACATCCTGCCAGCTCGTCGCGCCGCGCCTGTCGGGGGGCGGCGTACCATCGACCGGCTCGGCCTCAGGAGCCTCCTGACCGATCGGCAACATATTGCGCAGGCCTTCGGGCAACTGGTTGTAAAAGCTGGCTACAACGTTGTTGAAGGATGGATTGGGAGTCAGCGGCAATTGTTTACCGCTGATCGATGACTCTTCGCTATCGTAGCTTCCCCGGCCGTTGCGAGCCGGCTGGCGGTCATAAGTGAGATCATCATCGTCATCATCATCGTCGTTCATATCGTAATCCCTCGCCCTGGAGCGAGCATTGGAATTGGACGATCCGCCTCTGCCGTTGGAGGGACGTCGCAGCGGTGACGATCCGGCACTTCTTACCATGTGTTATCCAGTCTCTTTGAAAGCCAGTCCTAAACATTAGTTTAGTCTGCATTCATGTCAAAGGGAAAGCCCTAAAGCAATTAGACCCCATTTTGGGCCAGATTTCGGCCAAAATTTAGCCGGAACCAATAAAAAACTCTTCCGAGCGCTTCTTGGGCTCAATGATCGTCGGATCGGGATAAATCGCGCCCTCTTCCGGTCGGGGAATAAATTGGGTCGGCGCCAATTTGCACTTGTAGAGGATGATATTTTTCCACCAGGCCATTGGCTTGATGTCAGTAAATTTGACCATCGGCAGACAGAGGCAGAAAAACATGATGGCGGACAGGATATTGGCGGGCAAATTGCCAATCTTCCATGTACCCGGCACCTTACTGAGCAATGTCACCGAAATAGCCACGGCAAGGACGAGCAAGAGAAGCTGACGGATAGTGAAATCCCACAACTTGAACGGCTTGTTCAGAACGATAACCTTATGTACTCTCGACAATTAGGATGCCCTCTCACTACTTGGATACTGCTGCCATTCAGCTTATGCTGTGACATTCTCAAATTCGATTAAATCATCCGATTGCAATTCGGCAAGACGCATAACTTTTCTGGCCATCAAGGCGTACTTGGAGGGAAGACGGCCTATTACCGATTGATAATATGCCCGACAGGGCTCGAAATCACCCGCACGGCGGCCCAGTTCGCCGATCAGGTATTCGGTCTCGGCTCGATTGGCAATCGGGCAAGAGACATCTACCAGTGATTTACGTAGTGTTTCTGCGGCCAGGCGGCGATACTGACGTGCCTGGGGCACGGCATTTACATCATCGGCGCACCAGGCGGCGTACAGATAGAAGATACCGGCGGCGTAAAAGTCTTTGCCCTGCCGCTCCGCCCGCAGTGCCGCTTGTCGGTACTGAACGTGGGGAGGCGACTGAGGCTGATTTAGAGTGCAGATCTCTTGCGTAGGCGGGAAACTGGTAGCCCAGTCAGCGCGACCGCAGGAAGGGCAGGTAGCAACCGCGAAATGCTCATAACAGGGCTTTACATCACCCCAGTGCTGTCGCAATTCACTATTGCGGATGCCGGTGTCATAGACTTCGGGCAGTTGCCTGCTCGTGAATTTTATTCCGCAATCGGGACATTTCACACCTATTTCCACCAACTGCATAATTTACTCCTACTCCCCAGATTTCAAGTCTCCAGGCTTAGCGCCCGGGACGAGTCCCTTCAAGCAATATATTATGCGTTTTTATTAGATAAGTCGCGCCCTATTACCCCACTTGGTTTTCAGTCAATTTCGGATTTTGCAAAAGGGCGACGGTCCGTTGAGAACTCCGTGGGCCGCCGCCTCTTTCAATTGCCTACTCGCTTGCTCACTGGCAGCGATTAGCTAGAGCCGCCAGCTCAGGCATTATCCTCCGGTCTTCGGGTCATCGGGATATTGTTGTCGGCAAGACGAGCTGCCTCTTCGGCTATTTGCTTGGCTGTCTTACCACTCTGCCTGCGACTATTGGCCGCCGGTCCGAACGGCGCACTCTTATTGGCCGCAACCTGAGTGGGCGGAGGCGCAGCGGGTGCGGGCGGAGTGGCCTTATCACCTTTAGCTTCCGGGCTGGCATTACGGGCTTGCTGATGCGACTTCATCTTACCGAGCACACTTCCGAAGGTACCCATAGCTCCTCCGGCCGCACCGATAGCAGCACCCGTATTGGAGTGGCTCGGAGCGACGTGGCTGGGACCCTCATTGTGGGCAGGAGCGCTGCTCTCGTTGGCGGCATAATAGGTGCCGCCTTCAGGAGCGGCCATATGGCCGCCAGAGTGGTGACCACCACCTTCGGCGGGTGCCGGTTCGGAGTAGGACTGGTAGCTACCCGGGTCGACATAGCTCGCACTGCCGGAGTCAGCGGTGTACACATCACCGCCTCCAGGAGCATCTATAGGAACCGGCTGGTAGACACTGCCGCTTCCACCTGAGCCGGGATCACTGGAGACAAATGTCGCTCCCGCACCCGGATCCGTCCAGCTACTGCCCTGCGAAACAGCACTTGAACTGGAACCATCCCAGCCGCTATAACTCGGGGTAGAACTACTCCAGCCACTGTTGTCCGCGTATTGCGGTGCTGCACCGCCTGTGTACGAGGTGACATTGGTATCGGGCGCGACGTTGTTGCTAGCCAAGGTAGGCGATGACGGAGCGACGTTATTGTTGCTGTAGTCATAGCTGACCGGCGTCGTGTAGGCGGCATTACCGACAGCACCACTCGTATCGGAAGCAACCTGATAACCAGCGGCGCTACTATTGTAGTAGACCCCCTGATCGCCCGCGCTCGGGCTTGCGCCCTGGCTGGAGGGAGCAGACCAGAGGCCCGACCCAGCGGCGCCAGTAATCGATGGATCCTGATTGAAAACGGGAGCGCCTCCGGTTCCGCCGCTGTTGAAAGCAACGTTCGAGACATCCTGATTGTAGTTAGGGGTAGCTCCTCCGCCGGGTTGAACAGGAGTGACGCCACCACCTCCGCTCCAGCCATAGCCGCCATCGACAGAATTGCCGGCGACGAAGGCAGGTGAGGAACCGCCAGGAACGCTGATGTTTTGATCACCGGCATAATACTGTGAGCCACCAGTACCGCTATTCGGAACAGGTTGCACACCTCCGGAAGTATCTGCATTCTGGGCGAAATACGTATTAGCCGATCCCGGATTGGAGCCACTGGTGTCACCGTAAGTGATACCACCACCCGGCGTAACACCGCCGTAGTTGGCGTTCACGGAGTTGACACTGTCACCATAACTGATACCAGTATTGGCTTGAGTGATATTATCGCCGGCAACGTAGCTCGGCGCTGCACCGGCATTGACACCGCCGATCGAGCCTGAGTCATATACAGCACCAGTTCCTGCGTTGTGCACGAGGCCGCTGCCATCGGCAGTCCAACCCCCTACCGAAGGAGCGGGAGAAGCATAGTTGGCGGCATTGACGCCTCCATCATAGCCGCCGCCTGATGCACCGGCAACAGGGATTGGTCCACTGGAGCCGAAGCTGTTCAAGTCACCGCTATAGGCATTACTGGTGCCACCAAACGAATTGTTGACGGATGCGCCGTTGTCTGCACTGCGGAACTCACCAGGTGAGCCTGCAGAAGGCGCGCCCTGCGACAGGGTGAAGCCACCGTTGGACACAGAACTATTGTCGAATCCGCCGCTGGGAATATGACCTACGCCGGCGGAACCGGAGAGATTGGTGGAATTATCGAAGCTGGGGGCGTGCGTAAAGGACGCACTGCTCGTATTCGAATAATTCACATCGCCGCCCTGGCTGACGGAAGGAGCGCTCTGTATGGCACCGCTTCCGCTCATAGCAACGGATCCTGGATCACCTACCGAACGGCTCATCTCAGCAGAACCACCGCCACCATAACCAGTGGAAGCTAGACCAGCACCACCGCCATAGTTGTCATATCCACCCGCAACAGCCGCTCCAGATGGAGTGGGCGGTAGCGGAGACACACCGGCTTGGCTCTGATCCGGCGGCACGAAGTTGGCCGCCGCACCAAGACCGATGTTGTCGTTTGGTCCACTACCGATCACACTACCGGCACTGCAAGACTGAGCCCAGCTGAAATCTCCCATATTTGGAGCCTGACCAGGCGCGGCGGTCGAAGGTAATGGAGCATGAGCAGCGACTGCCTCAGCACCACTACTGCCACCGCGGAAACTGTCGACAGCCGCACTGAATTGCTGTGACGCTCCGCTGTTGAGCATCTGGGAAGCGGCACCGGTATCCATCTGAAGTGCCGCATGCGCAGCTACACCAGGATCGATGTTACGGGCCATTTCCTGGCCGAGATGGGCCGTCGAGCTGATGCCGTCAAGCTTAGCAGCCAGCGGCGTTTCGCCGAAGCCGGCGGTAGCTACGGTAGCAGCAGCGCTGTTACCTTCCAGACCAGCCTTGAGCAGTTCGGGAGAAACACCGGACGCGTGCTGAACATCGCAGTAATCCTGACCGCCAGGACTGGCAATAGCAGCATTAAGTTTGTCATTGGTTACGCCGGATCCAGCCATAATTTGCTGAGTCGCCTCTTGAGCCGCTTTAGCATTGGGATCGTTTGCGTTTGCAGCACTGATCGGCGGTGGTTCGCCAAGCTTGCTAACATCAAGATGTTGATTACCATTTTGATCAGTAGTCAGGAAACTATTAGCTTTAGAGTTGTCTACAGGACTGTGTTGACCGTCGCCGCCAGCAGCAGGAGTACTACCGGAGAGGTTATCGGCAAGATGACCAACACCTGGAGGGGCACCAACGCCAGTACCACCGACACCATCGGGTACTCCGCCCGCGTGATTGTTGGGCGTGGCAGAACCGCTGCCGGGACCACCAATCGGATTGCCGTCCGGCCCGATCGGATTGTTTCCGGTCTTGGTGGCATCGTTAGCACCACCGGCCCCGGGAAGATTGGCATGACCACCGTTGACGTCGAGCGGATTGCCGTTCTTGGCACCATCACCGAGCGTACCGCTAGTGAGCGGAGGTGCATTGTGATTGTCGGCATGGACATTAGATGTGCTGTTGCCCTGATGCAATGCGATACTTGCCGCCACGGTGGAGGCGCCGCCGGCACCACCGCCGCCGCCACCTTCGCCACCGCCGGCGCCACCTTCGTGACCGCCTTTGTGACCTTTTGTCTTACCACCGCCTTTTTGTTCAGGACCGGACTGTTGACCGGTCGTAAGAGGCGGAGGAGCATTAGAACTATCTTTACTGCCGGAGTCAGCGCCACCGCTTGCACCCTTCGCATCGGCACCACCAGCAGCGCCCTTATCACCGCCGCCGCCCGTGTTGAGCGCCATGGCGTTGCTATTACTGGCACCACTACCAGCAGGAGAGACGGCTGCACCGTCCGCAGGTTTGCCGCCGGCAGGTGTGTGGGTACCACTGTCGGCACCACCATTTGCCCCATTGCTGGCGCTCTGGTCCTGACCAGCACCCCCTGGATGGCCTCCGCCAGCATGATGTGCTCCACCGCCTTTATGAGCGCCAGCACCACCGCCAGCACCACCACCGGCGCCACCACCGGCACCGCTGGCCATTGACCTGGCCGCACTGGCAGCAAAAGCCGAAGCTGTGGATATAGCTTCAGAAGCTACACCGCTAAAGTCAAATGCACCTTTAACCGCAGCCAGAGCCAGGATCAAGAGAGCCGATTGGATTACCGTGCCGGATTCGCCTACTCCACGGAAGCAAGCCATAAGAAGGATGACTGTGTTCCAGAACAAGCTCCAGAAGCAAACAACTATTACGCCCTCGCACCAGGAGCCCATCGCCTTACGCAGAGCAGCTACCGGCCATACCCATAGCGCTGCCGCCACAGGTCCCATGCACCACAGATAATAGAGATAAACCATCTGGAAAGTGCAGGCCAGGTCCCAGGTAAGGCCCTGAGCGTTGATTACCATGTTGAAGAATAAACGGGTCAAACTCTTTGTATAAGTAACGTCTTCGTCTTTGACCTGAACGTTATCGATGCCGGCGCAAGGATCGCGCAGCTCGGTAACCAGCGTAAGGCCTTCGAACACCGCCCATACAGTCGATCCGCTCGAGGTCGGCTTTTCAGTTTCGGCGATGGCATTACGTCTGTGTTTAGCTTGTTCGACTGGTACCGCTCGCAAAATGGCGCATTTTGCATCGCTGTACATATCGCTGCCAAAGAGTCGTTTATATTCGTCGGCAATAGTAAACGTGATCGAGTTGGCCACATCTATCCCGTAGTTTATAACAAGGAAGCTGCCGGGGATAAGGAAGATAGCCACGATCGAACGAAGAATACCCTCAAAAGGATGGACTTCCTGACCGATCAAAACAGGAGATCCCTGAGCGACAATGGCGCGCACCTGAGCGAGTACGGCACCAGGCAAAAGCAGGAGCACAGCCATCGGAATAAACAACTGATCGCGCAGAGTCTGCCAGACGTTGCCCGGCTCGGCCGTAAAGTTATTCAAGTACATCGAGCAATAATCAATGGCCTGCAAGACCTGAGCAACACCGGAAGAACCAACAGAGTTGGCGGCATTGTTCGCGCCCATGCCGGCAGCGGTCTGCGTGGTCCACATGGCGCGTTCAGGGTCGAACATCTGCTCCAACATACGGTTGTGGTTGTAGCGTTCGATGATTTGAAATTGGCTGTCCGAAACTGGATAACCGAATGTCTTGAAGAGGTTATTGCCGATCGTCGTATCACGAGCTGTCGGAGGAGTGGATTGAGCAGTCGGGATGACCGCCGGCCATATATAGACAGGATCGCCGGGATTGGTGTGACTGACTGGCGAACCTTTGGCGGAGTTACCATTCTGGTCGACCTTGTCCACCTTCATGATCTGATCGGTGACGGGAAATCGGTGACTGTAGAGAGTACGAGAGGTACCGGCACTACCTGAGTTGACGTCGGACGAACTCGGCCCAGAAGAGCCGGTACCGCCACTACCACCGGTGCCCTGCGCAAAACCGGCGGGAGCACTGGTCAGAGCGATGAACATAAAGGCCAGGGCGAGTAAAAGCTTTACCCCCTGATTTTTCGCTTTGCCTTCCATTACTCTGCCCTCGTTCACTTCGCTATTTACCTGAAAAGATAATTGACTTACGCCTCTGACCCGGCGGGGGTTGATGTTTTTATTCATTTCATCCCCCTAGTCTTTTTCTTTGGATGGTGGCGGTAGCGAGCCGGCGGCACTGGCGATCTGACCGATTGCCGAAGATGCGTCGGCGTGCGGAGCAGCGCCAGCAGCAGCGGCTGCAGTCTTGCCGGTAGCAGACTTGCTTCCAGCTTCGCCGCTGCCTTCTCCATCACCGCCACCATCACCACCGGCGCCACCGGCGGCTCCAGCAGGGGCTGCAGGTGCAGCAGCAGCAGCAGGCGAAGCGCCCGGGTTAGACTTGGTCGAGCCAGCATCACCGGCAGCGGGAGTGAGACCGACCGGTGCACCATTTGTCGGCATCTGGCCGGACGAAGGCGGTGACCCACCAGGCGAGCCGGGATCTTTAGAAGAGGCAACACCTGATGCCCCAGTACCGGCCGCAGCTGTCATGCCACGTGCGGCACCAGAACCAGCACCAGCACCGGCACCGGCACCGGCACCATCGCCGGAAGCTCCAGCTCCACCACCGGGCGGAGGCGGGGGCGGGTGGTGACCATCGCCACCGGGAGGAGGAGGAGGAGGCGGTGAGTTACTGCCGCCGCTGCCACCGGGGGGCGGAGGAGGCGGCGTGGTATTGTCGCCACCGGGGGGCGGAGCAGGCGGTGTACCATCCGGATTTGAACTACCGTTACCAGTACCAGTTTGCTGATTACTCTGAGTGGGACTGGCGCCTGGCGAACCTGGATCGCCCGGAGGGGCGCTACCAGCGCCCTGCTGTCCCGGCTGCCCCTGAGGCGAACCAGCATACTGCGGAGCGGTACCGGAACCAGCACTACCAGAGTTCATCATACTCAAATTTTGCAGTTGGACAGCGCTGCCGAAAGCAGCGTAAGGCTGGAAGGTAAATGGAGAAGAGGGCACACCGATCATCAAACCAAGGAAACAGATAAAGACAGCTACTTCCCAGCGCAGGTCGGTGGGCATGCCGCCCATATAAATGACGCGCTGAGTCATGATCGCCAGGATCACCATCCAGATGAAGCGCCACATGCTGACTTTGATCACACCCTCGACCCAGCGGCCGAAAACACCACGGAACATGAAGCCTTCACCGACCTGCGGCCAGGCGTAGAAGGCCGCAGCAATTGGTCCGAGCAGTAGCATGTAGCAAACGAGCACGACCTGCAGAGCAGTGAGTACAATGAGCATGATCGCAGCCATGAGCATGGCGCCGTTCAGAGTCGACTGCAGGGCCTGGCCCATCCAGTCTTGTTGTTCGATAACAGACTGCGCTTCCGGTTGGTTGGCGGCAAGACCGTCGCCGATGCCCATTAAACCGCCCATAGCCTGACTGATCAAGCCACCTAGGAAACCGCCGATAGCAGCACCGGCGGCGCCGCCGATCGCACCACCGATGGCACTGCCCGTCGCAGCCAGACCACCACCAGAGGCAGCGCCACCGGCACCTTGAGCGCCGCTGGGATTGGGCAAGACCATGGCGTTGACGCTTTTCTTGGGGTCATAACAAAGTTGTTGAGTCCAGTTCATAATCGTCGGTAAGTCGACATAGTCTCGACATGAATAGGCAAGCGAATTGCCCGTGTCTATAGACCAGCTCATGATTACTTGTGTAGCCGGTATGAGGAAGACGGCGACGATGGATCGCAAAATACCATCGAAGGGGCTCTGAGTTTCCGGAGCCTGCAGGTTGAAACCTTTGCCGACAATCGATTTGACCTGACTGATCACAGCACCTGGCAGGAGGAAGAGAATGGCCATCGGCACGAAGACTTGCTTATACATAGTCTGGACCATGCCGACCGCGCCGGCGACCGAAGCGTCATCACCGGAACCACGCCAGGTCAGGCCGGCAACCGAGCCTTCATTGGCAACGTTGATCAAAGAACCATTGCCGTCGCCATTGACGATACGATTAAAAACGGCATTGAGGGCGATTTCACCCGTGTTGGCCATGGCTTTGGAGGTGGCGCTGGTTGTGGTTTGCGATGTGGCCGAAGTCATCCACATGACGCGCTCCGGGTCGAAAGCGAGCTCCATCATGCGCTGATTGTTTTCTCTGGAAATGATCTGATACTGCGAATCGGACATAGGCAGACCATAAGTCGTCATCAAATTATTGAAGAGTTCACTATCGCGAGCAGCGGCAGGCTTACCGGTACCGATCATCGGTAACTGAGCATAGGCAATGCCAGTGCCAACAAGGTCCTGACGAACAATCGGTGTATAAGCGGTCCAGGCGTGCATCGTACCGGCATCGGAGGCATTGCCACCTTGCGGGTCCTGGTGCTGGGTATCGGCCTTGGCTGCCTGCGCGGCGAAAGGAAAGCGTCGGCCGTAAGCGTCTCTTTGACCTTTGGGCGAAGCCAGTGTGTCAGGCTGAGGCGTACTGCCCTGGCCATTTTTGCCGGTATTGACAGACTGAGCCGAGGCATCGGGCAAGATAACGGCCGCAACACTGAGCACTAGTAAGAAAAACAAGGGCAGCCGCATAGCCAGAGCGCGAGCTGTCGACGACACATGCCGGCGGCTTGCCCTTTCCTGTTTGTTTGGCCCGTTAAACTTTTTCATCCCTTCTCTACCCTTGATACATCTGAGTGCTTGTGCTCTTACCGTATAGAAAAATTTGCTCTCGGCGTGCGGTTTTTCTCTCATCGCTTCATCTGCACTTGCCGATTACCATCGGACAACGAGACTGTCAGCCTTGGACTCCAGGGTCTGCCAAAGATTGTGATTGTACCTTTGACTTCTTGATTGGGTTGCACGAGAGTCGTATCGAAGTCGGCTCTCATTGCGGCATCGGACAATTTATGATTGTTCTCGGCCACTGAAAAGTCATCGGCGTTGAAAGAAAAATCACCCTGACCGCTGTTTTTGATAACGACAGAGAGTGTGGATTTGCGGGCGGTGATGTTGACGCCTTGCAACTCGACGGAAACGCCGGAGCTGGGGGCGGCTGGTTCGGGAGCGGCTTCCGGAGCGCTTTCGGCCTTGGAAGCGGCACTGGCGGCAGCGGGAGCGGGAGCGAGATCGGCGACCTTATCGGTGCTTGCACTCTTAGCATTTTTATCGGCGACGGCATTTTTTGGAGCTTTAGCAGCTTTTTTAGCCTCTGCTTTTTCCTTCTTTACCTCGTCTTTCTTCTCAGCCCTGGCAGCTTTCTCCAGCGGCTGAGCGGCCATCTTCGCCGGCAGGGCCGTTGCGACAGCGTCGCCTTCGGGCTGCTGTTTTTTGCCGCCGAAGCTGAAAAGCGAACCGATCGAGGGCAGTCCAAACATGCCTTTGCTTTCGGCCTGAGCAGCCTGAGCCGGTTCGGGAGCAGCTAGAGAATCGGGAGTCGGGGTGATGCCCGAGACACGACCGATGATCGAACGGGCCGCATTCGCGCCGGCAGCGTTAGCTAATTCCAGCTGAGCCGACTTCATATCTTCGCGGGCACTATCGGCTTCATTCTGAGCCTGGGCCTGGTCTGCGAGAGCACGCTGACGCTCGGAATCGGTATTGGCCACTTCCGCTTCCTGCTTGCGAGCGGCGGAAGTCTGCTGGGCCAGGGCAAATTTGTTGTACGTATATAGATAGCGATAATAGGATTGGACAAGATCGCTCTGGACACGACGGACGATCGGCGCGATCCTCTTATCGATCAAAACCGGCTTGAAAATTGTGTCGACCTGACGTTGACCAACGGAGAAGCTGCCCTTGGTTGCATCACCAGGAAGGCTGACATCGATCTTGCTCAAATTCTCGGCCAGCTTTGCGTCTCTAGTAAATTGCTGCAGAGAAGCTCCGGTCTGGGCGCCTTTCCAGAGCACCTTCAGATCGTCGCGTTGCTTGTAAGGAGAACGAGCCTCCATGCCGGTCGGAGTGATCGGAATGAAATTGGCGCGCTTGCGTTCCACCGGCGCATCGCTACCGGCATTGGCCCTTGGTACGGCTTGACCGGAGCCGAAAAGACCGGCCGGACGCTCGGGCTGTTGCGGCGGCATCATTGCCGGATAGCCGCCCTGGTAAGGGACGGCATAAGGATTGAGATAGGGATTGGCGTAAGGATTGACATACGGATTGGCATAGGGATTGCCGTATGGATTGTTCGGATCGGCACCCTGCATATTGGCCTGGGTGGAAAGTGTCACCGCCGGAGGTGGCGGTGTCAGACTGCCGCCGGCCAGAGAGCCGGGAGGCGGAGGAGGCACTGTGCCATTGTAGGATCCATAGGTAGCAGCCTGACCTTTGCGAGCATCGGCCACAAGCTGAGGCGGCGGTGTCGGAGCGATAGGCGAGCCACCGGACCACATATCAGGCACTCCGGTCGGTGCAGCCGAGCCGGTGACATTGGCGGAAATGGACGTATCGACGGAGGCAGGCAGGCCGATATTGGCTGCAACGGCCTGTTGACTGGCAATCGGATCGGTCGAGACCTGTGGCAAAACGCGACCGTTACCATCGGCAGTCGCCTGCGCCTGGGCCTGATCTCGCATCGCCTGTGCTTGAGCAGCCTGGGCCGCCGTGCGCTCCAGCTCTTCCTGCTGCGCCTTGGCGACGAAACGCGGATCGACCTTCGGTCTGAGCTGACTGAGAATGCCACCACCGGTCGGTACGCTTGTCGCCGAGTCATGTTTACCCAGGCCGCCCGCCAGAGACGAGCAACCGGACAGCAACAAGGCTGAAAACATAACGATGGTAAGGGAGAAACGCATGGACCTGGGGTGTAACCTATTTTCTTTTCTATTTACCTAATAACGAGCTTCTTAGGAGTTTGCCTGAAACGTTTGCCGATGAAGAACCGCCGCTGCCGGCGCCACCATAACTGACACCACTTGGGCCACCATAACCGCTGCCGTAAGAGGCCGGACCGGCCGATTGCGATACTGTCTGGGGACGACCAATCGGTCTGGCACTGACACCGGTCGAAGATTTTTGCTGTTGAGCGTATTGATTACCGAGTCCGCCCATCTTAGTGCCGGGCAGAGCCGTGGCCGGGCCCATGCCGCGAGCGGGGATATTACTGCCGCCGAAACCGGACTGGGGCAAAGTATTGGGAGCGAGGCGCATCTGACGAGGTCCGTCACCACCAAGCGGAATGCCGCCTTCGGGAATGCGACCATTGTCCGCACCGGCCGGACCGATCGGTATCTGATAGCCGGGATCTTTAGCGGGAGCGGTGCGATAGTCATGGACGATCGGACCATCGTCGACGATCTGCACTTGCATATTGGACTTGTACCAGCCGGTCTGCTGCAGTTGGCCCTTCTTGACGTTGACACTGCCCTGCGCTCTCGCTGCACTGGTAAAGGTGCTGAGACACAGGGCCATAGCAGCGCTGGCCGCCATCAGAATGCACCTCTTATTTTCGCTTCTCATATACTCTTCCTCGATTTGTTTGAATTTGCCAAAGCCATTTAGCAATAATTTCGTTTGGGTTTCAGTCAGTTTTAGTGGCTGAAATTGGGCATCATTATAGGCATCGAATACAAAGGTCTCATCATTTGTTGTCCTGCTCTCCGGCCAAATTGCTTGACCATCCGTCCAGCCTGACTCTGTGATTTCCGACCACCGCTGTTTTGCGATTCGTCATCGGGCAGGGACAGATCCTGGGTTGTGGCTTGATTGATCTGCACCGCCTGTGGTGCTTCCGGAGCGGCATCGGCACTGTTTTTGTCGAGGGCAGGCTCTTTGCCCATACGGTTAAGCTGTCTCTGACTGCTGGAAGGACCGCCACCCCCGCCACCACCACTGCTGGCGGCACCGTCTCCGCTGGCATACATTTCGGCACCTTTGCCTGTTTTAGTACCTTGTTTGAAATAGCCGGGAGCAAAGTTGCCGTAGCCCTGATGGTTTTCCGGTGGAGGCATACCCATGCCTGGAGCCGAACCACCGCCGCCGCCATAAGAACCACCACCGCCACCGGAAGACCCGCCTCTGAAACCGCCTCCGGACATCGAAAAGCCGCCACCATTTCTGATGCCGGGCAAATCAAGCGTGTCTGGAATGGGCGGAAAGCCCGCGATCGGAATCGGTTCGTCACAGACGATAGGCTCGAGCGAAATGTCGCCACCCTTACGCGGGGTTGGCGACCAGCCGGCCGGACCTTGCATCTGCTGGGGGGCAGGATTGACTACTTGGTACTGAGGACCACCACCGCCGTGACGCTCTTGTTGAGTGCCGTTGCTATATTGGTTGTCGCCGGGTTGATGGACAAACTTACCCATATTGACGGGGGGAAGTTGAGCCTGAGCCGGTCCGCACCACAAGGCAGTATTACCAAGAGCCACCCCGAATAGCAGAAGACCTGCTACCGCAGGGGCTCGGAGCAGGTTGCCAAGACAGGCGGCTAAAGATGCTTGTTTCACACTTTATCCCTCCACGGGACAAACTACTGGTGCTTATTTCATGCCCTTAATTACTAGTAAAAATGCGTACTAAATCAAAGAAAACGGGCTTGACAACTATATATTACGAGAATTTCGCGCCTTCTGCCTCCTCTATATCTGGAGCGAAACCTCCCAACCGGCGAGCGAGGTGACTAATTTTTAATGCTTTTCGCAGCCCTTGTCAACAGTTATCTGCTGCCACACACCTAAATATGTAAGCTAGACAACATTTTCCCCAATTTTGGGCGCAAAGTTTTTATTTGCATACCGGGAAATTCCCACTTGCGCAAACAAAAGGGACCCTTAGACTGAGATTTCACTTATCTGGATGGGCCAGGTCGGGATCGACCCGTTGCCAGGGGCAAGTCGATTTTTGACAATTTCGGCTCTCCAGCCCGCTGGTGATTTTGCCTGGCCTGATTAATGGGTATTACCATTTTTAAGAGCGCTCGATCCGCGGGGATCGGCATTAATACGAGCGGCTGATAAGAATGGATTGTTCCGGCTTAAATGGTCCAGGCCTTTTTCAGACGGCTCAACGGTTAAAATCAAATTTGCGTTCTATTATTAAGCAGGATTATCGGTTTGAAATCAGCCTCCGCACTGTCAGATAACAAACGAGTCGAGCAGCCAACTAAGGCCGGACTGCGTCCGGTCGGCAAGGCCACACTCTCCCTGATGGCCCTCACCATTAGCTTCGCGGCTGCGGCGACGGCGGCACAAGCAGTGGCAAAACGTTCGGCGCACCATGGCGGCGGCGGTGGCATCTATCTGAATACGCCCAATCCGACCAATCCCCTAGAACACAACAACCGAGGCGTCGAGCTCGGCTCGCGCGGCCTCTGGCCCCAGGCCCTGCAAGAAGGGCAGATGGCCCTCGACGGCGACCCTTTCAACGAAACTTTCCAGCGCAACCTCTCCAGCGCTCACCTGCGCTATGGAGACATCCTCGCCAATTCAAAAAAATATGCCGAAGCGGTCAAACAATACCGCGAAGCGCTCTTTGTCGATCCGGCCAACGTGCCGGCCGAGGCCAATCTCAGTACATGCCTCTCGCATCTCTCGGGCAAAGATCCGCGCGATTTGAGCTATAGACTGAGCCTTGCTTCCGGGGCCGAAGCGCACGGCGAATATAAGATTGCCGTCGTCGAATACCGCGTCTGCAGCCATATACAGGACTCCGGTATCAACAATTACAAACTGGGCCGCAGCCTATTGCATGCCAATAAAACGGTGGAAGGTTACGACGCTCTGCGCACAGCTCTGCGCAAAGACTGGCCCAAAGACGATCAAGATGCCCTCGTCGAATGTCACCTCCTGCTCGGCGACACCCTGCTCAACTTCGCTTACAAGGCCAAACAACAAAATCGCATGCCGGACTATGTCAAACGTCTGAACAATGCCATGGTCGAATACCGCCGGGCCGTCACGATCAACCCTTCAAATATGGCGGCCGTGCACGGTCTGACCGAAGCCACCCGCGAAGCGGTGGCCATCCAGCCGAGTTTTGGCAATCTGCTCGCGCTCGGCAGCGCTTACCTTTTGCAATCCGACTTCGACCATGCCAAGGTCTATTTTGAAAAAGCCTGGCGCGCCAATCCGACCAGCCCCGAACTGGCCAAGGCGAGGCTGGCTTTCCACCGCGCCGTCGTTGAAACTCCGGCTGGCATTGTCGCGCCGATGCGTATCGCCGAATCGGTGCAAAAGGTGGAAGACTTAGTCAAGGCCAATCCCAACGATCCTGACCTGCTCTATATCATCGGCCGTGGCCGAGCCCGGATCGGGGATACTGCCGGTGCCGTCGACGCCTTACAGAGATCGCTCAAGGCCAGACCCTTCGATCCGATTACTACGCGCGCTCTGCAACAGATTCAAGGTGGAGGCGAGATCGCCCCCGGTATAGCCGGCGCTCCCGGAACTGCCGCCACAGCCGGTGCTCCGGGCTCATCTGCAACCAGCGGTGGAGCGGTGGTTGGCAGCAATCCAGCAGCAGCCGGAACAGCCCCCGGTGCAACAAGTTCTCCCGGTGCCGCCGCCGGTGGTGCACCAGCTGCGCCAGTCAATACGGCTGCCTATACTAAAATCGGCTCGCTCACCAGTGGCGGGCAGCTCGATCAGGCTGCCACAGCCGCCGACGAGATCTTGAACAAGACTCCCGCCGATGGTCAGGCCTGGTATCTAAAGGGTCTGGTCATGGAGAAAAAAGGCGACCTCGACGAAGCGGCCGTCTGCTTCCGTCAGGCCTCCGGTTTGAAGGTGAAGGAAGCGGAAGACGCTCTCAATCGCATCAACAATTTGCGCACCAAGCCCCTGATCGATCAGGCCACGAATCTGGAAATCAAAGGAGATTTGCCCGGCGCCATTGAAATCATGAAAGAAGCCGGCTTGATGTCACCGCGCGATAGCGCCCTGCACCGCAAACTGGCCGATATGTTGAAAAAATCCGGCGACACGGCCGGTGCCGAAAGGGAGAATAAAAAGGCGGATGATGCGGCGAAAGGCAAATAACTATTTCGTAGCTATCGCCATAGCCACTCTCCTGACAGCGGGAGTGGCCGGCAGCATGCCGTCTCTGGCCGCGACTCTGGCCGGAGCCGACGAACTCTTGCTGCAGGGCAAATACAAAGAAGCGGAAGAAAATTATCGTGAGCTGGTTGGCGAAGATGCCACCGGCGACGCCTATGCCGGGCTTGTAGTCTCGCTCGCCAAACAGAGTTGGCCGGCAAAAATTCTACAAGCCGAAAAGCTGCTCAAAGAAGCGAAGGGCAAATTTTCGGATAATCCAAATCTAATCGCCGCCGGTGGTTATGTCTCTTTCGTCCACTCAAAAAGCGTCGCCTCACCGGCTAAACGTGACCTCTACCTCGATGCCTCCGCCACCCTCTGCCAGCGCGCCATCGATAAGAATATCAATCTGGTGCTCGCCTATCAGACCCTTGGTCTGGTGCGCATGGCCCAGGACGACTTCGAAGCAGCCGTCCCGCCCCTGCGCAAAGCCGCCGATCTGGCCGAAAACTGCGTCAATCTGACCATGCTTGCCCAGGCACTCTTGAAACTCGATCCCAAGGACAAAACAGCCGAAGAGTTGATCGAAAAAGCGCTCAAGCTAAAAGCCGACTACGGCCCGGCCCATTTGCAAAAAGCGGTGATTCTGACCAGTAACGGTAAAAACGAAGAAGCCTTTATGGAACTACACAACATCCCTGATTCGCAGCGCAATTCGGAATGGCACACGGTCGAAGGCAATGTCCTGCGCCATCAGGGCGACGGACCATCGGCCCTGCAAAGCTGGAACAAGGCCAACATGGAAGACCCGCGCAATCCCGAGCCCTATCGTCAAAAGGCCGACTATTACGCCATCCGCGGCGACGGGCAATTAGCGATTGCCGAATATCACAATGCCCTGGAAATTTTGCCCAATGACTTTTCGCTGCGCGACGCTCTCGCCGATCTCGCCCTGCGCGAGGACAAAGTCGACGTCGCCGAAGCCGAATACAAGACTATATTAGAAGCCAAGCCGGATGACCCGAAAGCCTTACTGGGACTGGCCAGAGTCGGCTTCCGCAAATATCGCAAAGAAGGCGCTTATCCGCCTGATTTTTCGCAGTTGATGGATAAATTGACAGCGGTGATCACCGAACAATCGGTGACAAAATCGATCAGCGGCCAGGTGGTCGAAAACGGCGCCCGAAACCTGCAGGAGCGCATTGAGAGCTCGGAGGCGGAAAAGGCAATCGCTCAAAACCGCTTCCGCGACGCCGACAAAATATTTTATGGTCAGATCGAAAAACATCGCGATGATCCTTATGCCCTGATCAATATCGGCGATTCGGCGTATATGGAAGGCGCCTACAAAGCTGCCGACAAGGCCTATGCTGCCGCCAAGGAAATGTCCGAAGTCTCGACCAGAGCCGAACAGGGGATGAGCAAAATCGTCAACCAGCGCAACGAAGCGGCGAGGCACGTCAAGCTCGGCGACGCCATGTTGAAGATTCCCGAGGCGGCTATCGATCACTACAAGCAGGCGCTCAACGCCGATCCACAGAGCGCTGCCGCCTATTACGGCCTTTTTGACGTCTACGCCAAGACCGACAAACAAGACCCGACCCAGGCCATAGATTATGCCAATCGATTTCTGGAATCTTCCGAGGACAATAACCCCCTGCGCAAGGAAGTGGAAGGTACGCTTGCAAAACTGAAAAAACGTGAGAATACCGGCAAAGGGAAGTAAGATAGAAATGAAGTTGGAGGTTTGAGATGGCCGTCAAAAAATCAAAGCGTGGAGGAAAGCTCGGCAGCAGCGTCGACGACGGATTTGGCAGCAAATTCGACGCCACCCCACCCGGCGATGGTGACATGGATGCGAGCACTCTGAACGGCAAAAAGCGCCAGATGCCCCAGCCGATTCAAGACGGGCAGAAGGGACTGAAAAAACTTACCGCCGCCTATTTTAATTTTCTGCGGACTTCCTTCCGCAATACTCCTCGTTACCAGCAAGAGTCTTACATCAACCGCTTTGCCCAGATCGTCTGCATCGGCATTTCGGCGGTGATTTTGAATTCATTTTATTCGGTACTGCTGCCGCAAATACGCATCATCTCCTTGCCGATCATTGTCGGCCTGGCCTGGTACGTGGCAAATAAAGTAGTGGCACCCTTACTGATAAAACGTATGGGCTCTTATATGAACGACGATTAAAACTCGAGTAAACGATTATCATGAACATCGGCAAAGACAAATTTAAACTGATCGCAGGCGGCCTGATCGTGCTGGCTGCGGCCTCACTGATGATGCAGCCCCTGCTCAGCTATCTTGCCGGCTTGAGTCGATTGATTACTTTCATCGTCACCATTCTGTTAATGGCATACCTATTTACTTTTTTCGTTACCAAAATGAGAGGCTCGAAGCGCAGCACCAGCAGCGGTACCACTTCCAACGGCGGTCCGCCACCAGTAGAAGAGCCTATCGACGTCGATATAGACGCCTGAAGCCGTACAAGAAGCGGGGTGCGAGATCGTCAATGACGCAAAACATCAAATTACAAGACCATAAAATTACGGGATCAGGAAGTCAATGAAGCACCTTTCTATATTGTTGTTCGCCTCACTTTTGCTACCACAGGCGGCGCTTGCCGATCAGCCGGCCCAGAATCTTTACCGCGCTCCGACCAGCTTCGCCGGCAAAACAGTCGTTTTACCGATTGGTACCGCCTTCGAAGGACGCATCCAGAGCACGATCGGCTCCAGGGTTTCGCATGCCGGTCAGGCATTTACAATAGAAATTAGTGCACCGGTGATGGCCAACGGTACAGAAGTTTTGATTCCCTCCGGTTCGGAGGTAGTAGGCGAAGTAGCCGAAGCAATCTCATCATCGGAACAGCCCCACGACAAAAATGCGGTAAAACCGCTCGGCATTTTGCGCATTCAGCTCTCATCGATAAAAATGCCGGATGGCCGTTCCTACCCACTCGTCGCGTCCTTTGCCACCGATGCGGCCCGCAGTCACAGCAAAGGCGGCATAGCCAACATGGCTCCCCGCAAGAGTTCGGTTGCTTACGTAGGTACCCAGGCCGGCTTCGACTCGGTAAACCCGGCCAACCGCAGCGCCAATCGGCGGACACGAAACGGTGTGATGAGCAAATCGGATATCCTGCGCGATCCGATCCTTGGAGACAGTGACTCGGGAGGCGGCGGCAATAATGGTGTCGTGCGCTCATTGATCCGCAAAGGCCGAGAGCTCTATATCATGAGCGGATCTTCAATTACGATCAAACTGGACGCTCCCCTAAAAATCGCCCTCGGCGCGTCCAGCGCACAGACATCACTGGACGCAACCACTCCTGACGAACCGGTCAAAGGCGGACGCGGCAAACACTTTTCTAAAACACGCCAGGCCCAGAGCAGCGCCGAAAGCAAAGAAGACAGTTCACAATCTGCACCCGCAAGCCGTGCTAATGTCGGCAACGGTCCCTCTAGCACCGGTGGCGGCGTCACGCAAGGTGCTCAGACTGCTCCAACGGAACAACCCGGAAGCTCTTTTTAAATGCCTCAACCGAAAAAGAATAGTAATGACTCGACGTCTTCCCCAGCTGCAAACGCACTGCCCTTTGTCCTGGCCATCACCGGTGCCTCCGGCGCAATCTATGGTCTGCGCATTTTGCAATATCTGATGGAAGTCGGCCAGCCGGTCGATCTGCTTGTCTCGAAAGCGGCTCTGAGAGTGATGCTAGAAGAACACGATCTTACCTTTGGCGACGACCTCAAAGGCGGTCTGCTCGACTATCTCAAGCTACCAGATACGGTGCCTTTAAAAGTTCATAGCCTCACCGATTATGGTGCCTCGGTAGCCAGCGGCAGCTACCGTACACGCGGTATGGCAGTAGTGCCATGCAGCCTTGGTACGCTCGGTGCTCTGGCCTCCGGTCTCACCGAAAATCTGATTCACCGCGCCGCCGCCGTCACACTAAAAGAGCGCCGCAATTTGCTTATACTTGTGCGCGAAATGCCCTTTGGCCACATACAACTCAAAAATATGCTCGCCCTCTCCGAAGCGGGCGCAACTGTTGCCTGTGCGTCACCAGGCTATTACCATCGACCGCAAAGCGTCGCCGATCAAGTAGACTTTGTTGTCGGCCGCGTCCTCGATCAATTTGACTTCGATAATAGTTTGTTCAAACGTTGGAAAGAGGACAGTCGTCCGCTCAGTCAGGAGCCAAAGAAATAGATGACAACGGTATCTTCAGAACCCTACTCCTTCAAAGTGGGCACCATTGTCGGTATCAAGGGTCTGAACGGCGAAGTCAAACTGCGATTGGACAGTGATTTCGATTTGATCGAAAACATCCAATCGGTAAAATTAGCATTGATCAAATCCCCTGCCGTCGACGCCGAGGTCGACTCGATAAAAATGCAAGGAAAATCAGTCCTGCTGCGGTTAAAGGGCTTCACTACACGTGACGATATCGAGACACTGATCGGTGCCGACATCTTCACTCAAAAAGGTCAGCTGCGCGAACTCGATGAAGATGAATGGTGGTTTGGCGATCTTGTCGGACTGACGGCATACACCACTGGCGGTGCGCGCGTTGGCGTCGTCAGCGCCGTCGTCGAAAGTGGCAATTATCTGCTCGAGATCCAAGCAGGGGACAAAACCTTTTTAGTCCCCTTCGTCAAAGCACTAGTACCGGTCGTCGACATCCCCGGTAAAAGACTGGAAATCGAGCCCCTGCCTGGACTTTTAGAATAGCCCAGGCTTGCCACGAAGATTAACAAGAACTCCCATTAATTCGCCGGCTTACAACTTGATATCCGACCGGCGATCCTCTACCTTTGTAAGCAACAATAAAATTGAACAGGCATCTTGGCCCTCTCGGCATCTTCGCGCTTCGGGACGGCCGGTTTCTCAGGCTCAACTTTACGATCAGATTGGCTCTGGTCCTGGTTTCGAGCCGCAAGCTTTCCCCACCAGTGAAGACACCGCCATGACACCAGTACCCACAGCTGCCCACGCACAGCCTCTAGATCTTACGGCCCAACAGACGCCGACTCACACCAGCGCGGCTAACGCCTCGATATCGGAGAGCCTCGACAGGCTCGATCGCCTGGATGTAGTTTTGCCGACAGTCAATGTCATCTCCTTCGCCGGACCGGGCGAGAGTGGCGGCGTTCCCGCCTCACTGGCGCCAATCGTCCAGCGTCTCGGCACCAGGGTCAACTGGTTCGCCATCTCAGATCTGCCCAAGCCGCTGGAGAAAAAAGGTGATAAACGCGGTGCGGTAAGAAATGAAAGTGGCTTCGCCTATTACTCACCGAAAGTAGCGGACTGGCTGATTAATGCTCACTACGAAGTTTCACATGACTACCTTTCACCACTTCTGCACAGTCGCGGTGAAGAGCCAGGCGCCGGCACGCAAAAATTCGAGCCGGAGAGCTGGAAATCCTATCGTCAGCTGTGCGAAGCGGTTGCCTCCGAATGTCTGACCGTTGCCTCAAATAGCTTCCCGACGCTTTGCTGGTTGCATGACTACCAGCTCGCCCTAGCCGCCCCGCTTCTGGCAGCGCAGGCCGGTCTTATCCTCTGCCAGTTCTGGCATGTGCCCTGGCCAAAAGCAGCGGTAATCAAAGAATCACCAATCGGCCGAGAGCTGACCGAAGCCCTTTTGAAGAACAAGCTTGTTGGCTTTCACACCGATGAATACGCAGACAATTTTATGGATACGGTGGCGGCAATTTTGCCCACGGCTCAAGTCAACTGTCAGGCGCGTTCGATCGTTTATGACGGTCGCCGTACACAGTTGACCGTCATGCCTCTCGGTATCGATTTGCCATTCTGGCAGCGCCTGGCCCAGGCCAGCAAGCCGCACTCCGAATCACTGATTCCCAGACATAGCCTGGCCAGTCAAATCATCCTCGGCGTCGAGCGCCTGGAACAAACCAAAGGTGTAATCGAGCGCATCGCCGGCATCGAAAGATTGCTCGAAGATCACCCGACTCACCGCCGGCGCTTTCACTATGTCCAGATTTCGCAGCCTGGCAAAGGTGTGGGCGCGGAAGCGCGAGCCTACGAAGAGCTGGTAGAAGCACGCATCGAAGCGGTCAACAAAAAATATTTCCAGGACGGCTGGCAGCCTATAATCCACATCAAAGGCAATCTAGAGCAAAGTCAGTTGGCCGCATGGTATCAAGCGGCAACTGCGATCAGCGTCAACTCGCTCTCGGATGGACTGAATCTGATCGCCAAAGAATATGTCGCCTGTCGTGCTGATGAACAGGGTGTGGTCATCCTCTCGCGTCAAGCCGGTGCTTCGCGGGAACTCGCTCAGGGAGCTTTGCTGGTCGATCCCGCTTCGCCAAAATCGGTGAGCGATGCTTTCAATCTCGCCCTCGGACTGGAAAGCGAAGAGAAGCGCCGACGCATGTCGGCAATGCGTCGCATGATCGGTTGGAATCAGCTCCACAACTGGGCTCTAGGTTTCCTTCGCCAGGCTCTTAGCCAGTAATTCGCAAATCAAATAAGCTGATGACTGGCTATTCATAACATTTATGCAGCGCTACTGACGGCGGTTTTAAGCTGCGCCGTCGTCCTTATGCCGCTGCTTTTTTTTCGGCCGGCGTGATCGTGCCCGCTCGCCGTTTACAGCCGCAGGTCTGACTTTTATCCTGCTCGTGATCGATCTTGTCTTACTCGCCCTGCCACCACTTTTCCTGCCGACAGTCGGCCTGGCCCATAACTGGAACTGGGTCGGTAAGGTGATCGAATCGCTCTGGCCGCTGCTGGTCGCCGCGATTTTTCGCCTGCCCAGCGAATTGACCGGTTCTAAATGGCCAGAACGTGCCGAATCTTATCTGACAGCCGGCCTCTTAGGCCTGGGCCTGGCCTGTTTCCATATCTATTATTTTTTGCAAGGACAGATGGTCAGCCCCAGTCGCAATGGTCTGGAAAGCATTCTTTTCCAGCTCACCATGCCCGGTCTGGGTGAGGAGATTTTTTACCGCGGTTTACTGCTCGCCGTTCTCGATAAATGCCTGGCTCGCCCCTGGAAATTTTTCGGTGTGAATATCGGCTGGGGATGTCTGATCAGTAGCGGTCTCTTTGTCGCTACCCATGTCATTGTCTTCGACAGTGATTTGAAATTTTCGCTCTGCCCTGATCCCTTTTTCTACTTTTTCGTCGCGGTCATAGCGATGAGCATGGGCTACCTGCGTTACAAAAGCGACAGTGTCGTGCCCTGCATAATTGCCCACAACTCAGTAAACGGACTGCGCTATATTATTTAGGCGATCTATTTTGCTATGGCGAGGTAATATTCGATGACAATTTCGTTCAACTCCGGCGCTCTCGGAGTCGGCATCGCCATCATAGGGGTAGCGATTTTCCAGTGGGTATTCTTTCTTATTTTTCTGAAAGTACGGCTCAAGTCGACATGGAAAGATGCGCTCAAGCGAAGTGCCTTAAGCCACATACCGGCCGCAATCTTAATTGGCATCATACTACCCGTGCTGCTCAGCCGAATCCCTCCCTTTGGCGGTTTTCTAGCGTTAATCTGTATGCGGGGATTCTTCACACCCTTCGGTGATCTACTCTTTCTCGAGCGGCAAAAGATCAAATTGACTGCTGCCGATGGCTTCCTGTTTTTCATATGCAACTGGCTGATCGTCGGACTTTTTGCACAGACGCCTCTGGCAGCTGCACTACGTCTCGACTGAGCAACCACGAAAAAGCGGCCTCCTCACAGAAGCCGCCTTAATGATTTTAGAAATTCAAAATCGCCACTACCACTTGAGCAAATTGAACTTGTTCATATCCACAGTCGATGTATTGCGGTAGAGCGAAAGAACGATAGCCAGACCGACAGCGGCTTCGGCAGCGGCAACGGTCAAAACGAAGATCGAGAAAAGCTGACCTTTGATATGACTGGGATCGACATAACGGGCGAAGGCAATCAAGTTGATATTGACGGCATTGAGCATCAGTTCAATCGACATCAAGACGCGCACGGCGTTGCGCGATTGGCACATACCGTAGATACCGACCGAGAAGAGCAAGGCGCCCAGTACCAGGTAACGGACAAGCATGTCTTGGTTGAGTGTGAGGATAATAAAAGAAGAAAGAATTGTGGCAGTGATGATCACTACTTTATTGCCGCCGGCCGAACGTACCATCCAACCGACAAGGGCCATGGCGACACAAGTCCAGAAGTCATAGTGATGAGCGACGACTTTTTCCATACCATCCGGTCCAAACAGGATACCGGCATAAGTACCGACAATGGCGGCGGCGAAGATGCAAAAGCCAAGAGCAATTTTAGTGGCAAGAGCGTCATCGCGACGACGAATAGCAGCTTGTTCTTTCTTTTGAGCGGTGGTAATCACTTTTCTCTCTACCTCTGCAGCGCTAAATTGGTTTCGGCTTTTTTCGCTTCTTCGACGACGGTCAGGCTGCCGTCTTCGTCGACTTCCTTCGTATCATTCTTGGCCAGCATGATCGCGCCCATAAGAGCGGCCAGGAGCAAGACGGAGGCGAATTCAAAAGGAATGGCATAAGTCGTGGTCAGAGCTTCGCCAAGGACTTTGACACAGTCCACAGGCATCGGCTCGGTGCTGATCGGCCAGCGCGACTCGCCGGTGAGGGCGGCATAAATAGTGACGAAAGAGAAGACGGCAACCCAGAGGACGACATTGCGTTTAATCGAATTGAAAAAACGAATCAAGGGCGACTTATCTTCTACTAAAATAATCGGAGCTTCCGCTTCCAGACGAGGATTGGTCAACATCAGAGCGATGACAACGACAAGAGTGATACCGACTGCGTAAATCATGATTTGAGCAAGAGCAAGGAATTGCGCCTGGAGCAAAAGGAAGATTCCCGAGATCGTGCCGAATACACCGATCAGCAAGAAACCGGCGCGGATGATCACCCGGTCGGCGATGCAACCAACAGCCAGACAGATGGCCATCGCGGCAAAAACGTAAAAAAGCCAGCTTTCCACTGAGGGTAACGCGAGGAGCGCGCCTAATGCATCTTGCTGTTCCATTTTTCTGGTTTGATCCTTGTATCTGTAGCTAATCGCTTCTTGCAAGACAATCTGGTTTCCGGCCGAGACCGGCAACCTTCCTAGTCTTTCTTCTCTTCTTTTTCTTCGGGCTTTTTCTCGGTTTCTTCCTTGGCTACTTCCGGCTTGGCTTCAGCCGGCTTCACTTCCGGTTTAGCTTCGGCTGGTTTAGCTTCAGTTTTAGCTTCAGCCGGTTTGGCTTCAGCAGCTTTTGCGTCGGCAGCAGGTGCAGCAGTGGCGCCTTCAGCCGGTTTGGCAGCAGCAGCAGGTGCGGCGGCCGGTTTGGCAGCGGCAGCGGGAGCAGCTCCGTCAGCAGGTTTAGGAGCAACGGCAGCCTTGGGCGGCTTAGGCTTGGGCAGGGGTACGCCTTTTTTCTCGAAGTAGAAAGCCGACTCATCTTGACCGAGGGTCAATTTTTTCAAATCGTAAATGAGCGATTCGCGCGAATAATCGGCCATCTCAAAATCATTTGTATTGATGATGCAGTTGGTCGGGCAGACTTCGGTGCAAAGACCGCAAAACATACAGAGGCCGTGGTCGATTTTGAAATCGATAAGTTCCAGCTTGTTTGTCTCGGGACTCTTGTGCGATGTGATCTCAATGCACTTATCCGGGCAGACGCGTTCGCACTGGCGGCAAGAAATGCAGAGGTTTTCACCGCTCTCGGGATTTACGGCCAGAGCCAATCTTCCACGGAAGTGGGGAGAGAGTTTGGAAACTTCTTCCGGATAGTTTTTTGTGATGGGCTCGCGGAAGGTGTGTTTGAAAACGGTGCCGAGACCTTTTCTAATTTCACCCAATCCGTTGAGGGACCTGGATATTACATTACCCATGACAGATTACGAACCCCCTTGCGAACACGATTACCAGAAAAACGATCAGAGAAAGAGGAATGAGGCGCTTCCAACCAAAGGCGATCAGTTGGTCGATACGGAAACGCGGCAAGGTTCCCCGGATGAGAATGGCGAAGAAAACGATGGCATAGACTTTGAAAATCACCCAGAGGGTGGAGAACAGCATTTCCGGATTGATCAAATGCAGCTGGCTGCAAATTGGGTTTTCGCGAAGCATGGCGATCATTTGCGGCAGGCCGGGGATCTTGTCCAGAATGTATGGAGGAATGGGATTGTCGCCGCCGCCCAGGAACATCACAGTGGTGACGCTCGAGACAACGAAAAGGTTGGTGAATTCAGCCAGGAAGAAGATGGCGAATTTCATGCCACTAAATTCGGTGTTGTAACCAGAGACGAGTTCCGATTCTGCTTCAGGCAAGTCGAAAGGAATACGGTTGATTTCGGCGCAAGCTCCGGTCAGATAGAGGCACATCGAGATCACCAGACAGACGATCAAGATCAAAGCGGCGATGCCGGAGACTGCAGAAAATGGATAGTAGAGCTGAAGAATCTGTCCCATTTCGCCAGTCTTGTTGACGCTCGCGGCAATCGCTCGGTCGAGACCGGTAAGGGCGCCACCACCTAGAATATTCCAGTTGAGGAAACCACCGGCTTGTTGCTGGACGATTTTCACCATGTCGAGCGTGCCGGCCATCAAGCAGACCGAAATGATTGAGAGTACGAGAGGTATTTCGTAGCTGATTGCCTGGGCGGCACTTCTCAGTCCACCGACGAGCGAATATTTGTTGTTCGAAGACCAGCCGGCCATGACCAGGGCTACGACCGGAATAGCGGAAGCGGCTAAGACGTAGAAAATACCGGTGGGCAAATTGAGAATATGAAAGAAAGGATGGTCATTAGTAACGGCCGCCAGGAGCGGCACTGCACCCATGATTGAGGGTGCGAAGAAAATGATCGGCGAAAGGGTGAACATAACAGCATCGGCGCCGGTCGGAGTGATGTCCTCCTTGAGAAGCAATTTGACAGCGTCCGCCATCGTTTGCAAATAACCATCGGGACCGACGCGGTTCGGGCCTTTTCTAACGGTGAAGATCGCCAGAGCCCGGCGCTCGAGCAAGACCATGAACATGGCGTTAATCGGGATGAAAACAAGAATCGAAAGGGCCGGAACGGCGAATCTCAAAATTTCGGTGAGCAGCTCATTGTTGTAATGGAACAAGACATCGAGGGCCATCGGCAGACCGATACCCACAGCCCAACAGACAAGCCAGACGGCCGTAAATGTTATCGTCAACCAAACGATGCTCAGCACCGTTAGTTTTCTAATCTCAGCTACGTTTTCCATGAATCGCGGCGCGCCCCTTTGTCTACTGATTGCTTCTAGCTTTTACTTTTCTATCTATATAAAGAACTGATGAAGAACGGTTTCTCTACCTGCCATTGCCTTCGCCTTTCTATCTGTCCACATCGGGCAAGATGATGTCGATTGAGCCAAAGATGGCCATGATGTCGGAGATTGGAGCTCCGACCAGCAATTCGGGAAGAATCGACAGATTGCAGAAGGAGGGATTGCGCCAGCGGAAACGCAACGCTTTTTCACCACCGCCGGAGATTACATAACAACCGATCACACCGCGGGGTGATTCAACTGCAGCAAAACCTTCGCCGGCTTTGACACGCATACCTGCTGTTTGTTTCTTAGCGATGATGTCGCCGTCAGGAATTTGGGCCATACATTGATTGATGATTTTGACCGATTCACGCATCTCCAGGATGCGGCACATGTAGCGGTCCCAGGTATCGCCGCCTTCTTTGTCGACGGAAATAACCTTAAAATCGAGTTCGGGATAAACACCGTAAGGTTTCGTTTTGCGCAAATCGAGAGGGACGCCGGAAGCGCGAATGCAAGGGCCGGTGACACCATAATCTTTGGCCAACTGACGCGGAATGATGCCGACGCCTTTGGTGCGGTCAAGGAAGATAGGATTTTGAGTGACGATCGCTTCGTATTCATCGATGCGATCGTTGAACTCGGCGGTGAATTTTTTGAGCTGTTCAAACCATTCGGGCTTGGGATCGCGGACGACGCCACCAGCGCGGATGTAGTTAAACATCATGCGTTGACCGGCCACTTCTTCAAACAAATCAAAAAGCTTTTCACGCTCTCTAAAAGGATAGAAAGGAAAACCGAACATCGCTCCAAGGTCGATCAGATAGGTGCCGAGCCAGAGCAAGTGCGAGGTGATGCGATTCATTTCGGAGAGAATGACGCGCAGATATTCAGCGCGTTTCGGCACGACCGTACCGTCGAGCTGCTCGATGGCACGAGCCATCGCCCATGAAGTAAACATGCCGGAGAGATAATCGACACGATCAATCAGTGCCTGATATTGGAACCAGGTGCGATTTTGACCTTGCCACTCCTGGGCGCGGTGCAAGTGGCCGAGAACCGGCTCCACATGTTTGACCACTTCGCCATCGAGTGTCAGAAGCAACCGCAAAACCCCGTGTGTAGCGGGATGCTGCGGACCCATGTTGATGATCATCTCATCTGTTTTCAGGTCTTCCGACCTTTGCATTTCAAGAGCCATAACTGCTGCCTATCTCATACTGTGAGGATTTTTGTCGTTCAAACCATCGACTGGTTGCTTGTAATCTTTGCGCAACGGGTGACCGTCCCAATCCCAGGGATTGAGGATACGTCTGGGATAGGGATGCGCTGAGTAGCGGATACCAACCAGGTCGTATGTCTCGCGTTCATGCCAGTTGGCGGCGGGCCAGATATTACTGATGCTCGGTACGCAGGGCAAATGATCGGCGGCGACGCCGGCCTTAGGCACGCGTACTTTGATCACCAGCTCATTGTTGTGATCGTAAGCCCAGAGGTGATAGACCGAATCAAAAGTCTCGGTGCTGTCGACACCAGTGACGGTGAGCAACAAATCCAGTTTTATTTCGGAACTATTTTTCAATAAACGCAGAGCGGTATGAAGTTGATCGCCATCTAAAGCAATTGTCTCGATGCCACATGAGTCGAATAAACGCTCGGAGGCTACGCCATGATCCTTGAGAAATTGGCCATACTGACCAGGTTCCGAAGGCGGCTTCGGAGGAGCGGGCTCTTCCTTCTTAGCAGCAGCCGGAGCTGGAGCGGGTGCCTTCTTAGGAGCGGCATCATCTTTGGGAGTTTCATCAGCCATTGTTCTTAGCCTTCTTCCTTTGCCTTGCCAGAGTCAATCTTCGCCGTTTCGACTTTTATCGAGTCTACTTTGCCGGCACCACCAGCAGCGGCAAGAGCCAATTCGGCATCGGTGTCGGCCTGAGCTTCGGCGACCAGATCATCAACGAGACGTCCCGTGTCGTAGTCCACAAAACGGACAGCGCGCTGGGCATAGCTCCGTTTTTTGCGCTCATGGTAATTTTCGGTGCGGATTTTTTGCTGCAATTTGAGCAGGGCATCGAGGATGCCTTCCGGTCTCGGAGGGCAGCCGGGCAAGTAGACATCGACCGGGATAATGCGGTCCACACCTTGCACTACCGAGTAGGAGTCGTTGAACATCCCACCGGTAACGGTGCATGCGCCCATGGCGATCACATACTTGGGTTCGGGCATCTGCTCGTAAAGAGTGATCAGCGCTGGAGCCATCTTGCGGGTGATCGTACCGGCGGTGATGATCAGATCCGCTTGACGAGGGGTGCCGCGAAATACTTCAGAGCCGAATCTGGAAATGTCGAAAGCCGACATACCGACGCTCATCATCTCGATAGCGCAGCATGATGTACCGAAGGTAAGAGGCCAGACGGAGTTCGAGCGGAAATAATTGGTGATCGGACTGAGTACCGGGCTGAGCAATTCACCGAGGGCATCGATCATCAAATCTATGCTGCTCAGGGTGACCGTGTCGCTCAATTCCTGCGGTACCGCCGGAAAATCGCTTTTTAATAGGTTGCCTTCAGTCATTTTCTTACTCCCACTCCATGGCGCCTTTCTTCCAGGCATAAATCAGACCGACGGCCAGGATGGCCACAAACATGGTCATTTCGACAGGACCAATCATGCGCAATCGGAGTATTTCCATCATGTTGCTGGAGGCGATCAGCTCGGCAAGCTTGGCGTCACCGACGATCAAACGAGGCAAACTGTCAGTCGCCATCAACCAGGGAATGATGAAAATCACTTCAATGTCGAACAAAATAAAGAGCAGTGCGTACAAGTAGTAACGAATATCGAACTGCACCAGCGCTTCTTGCAACGGTCTCATACCGCACTCATAGGGCTGATTCTTCAGAGAATTGGGGCGGTGGTATCCAAGCGCCAATTGCAAAACCCAGGCCAGGAGTATCATCCCCAGAGCAGGCAAGGCAAAGGCCAGGACTACGAATATGATTATCTGAGCAAGCTGCAGGGAACTCTGGTCCATGTAGATCCGTCTTCTCCTTCTAACAAAATCTCAAAATGATTGCCTAGAAAATGGGCTCGAGAATTTGCCTTAAAGCATAGCAGGCTGAATGCGAGCTTGGCCTGCCGCTAGATTATAGCCAGGTAAGAAGATGGCTATTTAGGCTCTAAGAGGAGCCTGAGAGACCGCTCATCATTATTGCTTTCCAATTAAGCGGGACCATTCTTGCCGAGATGGGCATTCTCACAGGATAAAGAGTGAATACAACTTGGAAACAATGGTTAACAAAATAGGCGCCAGAGCCTCACCTCTTGTAGTCTCCTCTTAGGTAGGTAAGAGGTAGTGGAATCCCTTGAAAGCAGCAGTCTCTATAACAAATGTCATCAGTGTGCCCGACAGTCACGGCACCAAAAGCGCCAGTAGCCATTCGCATCGTATGAACGCTCAAACAACAGCGATAAACCCCAAAAGGTTCAAAGAACTCGACCAGCTCTGTCACAAGCTGGGCGTCACCTGTGGACGCATGGGACTTGTCAACGAAGCTTTGACCCATTCTTCATATGCGGCCGAGCATGCCGCCGAAGGGATTAAGGACTCGGAAAAGCTGGAATTTTTCGGCGACGCGGTCCTGCGTTTTATCATTTCAGAATATTTATTAGAACGTTTTCCTGATTATGATGAAGGCAAACTCACAGAGCTTCGCGCCGTACTTGTAAGCGATCGCATCCTGGCTGAAATCGCCCAGGAGATCGGACTATCCAAATACATTTTGCTCGGTCAAAAAGTACAGATGCGCCCGTCCATCATGGCCCAGGCCCTCGAAGCCCTGATCGGTGCGATCTATCAGGATCTCGGCCTCTTCACCGTACAGACTCTCCTGGTCCGTGTCTTTGGTCATCAGACTACAGTTTGCGACCGCGATGAAGTCAAAGACAACTACAAACAGCAGCTGCAGGAATACACACAGGGCAAGAGCATGGGCATTCCCATCTATTCTCTCGTGCATTCAGAAGGACCAAGCCACGACCTCGTCTTCACCGTTTCGGTGGAAGTAAGCGGCAAAATTATGGCCCAGGGTGTAGGCAAGTCGAAAAAGGCAGCCGAGCAGGAAGCGGCAAAAGCGGCCTATCAGATACTTGTCATCGAGCAATCAGCGCAATCGGCCTGATTAGGGATCAGTGAAAGGTTTTTGACGCCGAGAAGACACCTGTCTGGCGAGGCTCAAAATGATGTGTGTACGTTGTATACACATCATTTAAGACTAAAAATCCGCCCCCAGCTCCCTAGGGTGAGAAATAACGACTAAAAGTTCTATAAAAAGTTCTATAAAAAGTTCTATAAAAAGTTCTATAAAAAGCTCTATAAAAAATCTATATGAAACTCTATATGAAAGGAAGGGAAAGTCTCAGACATTCCCTTCCTTTTTGATTTTCACTTGTTCTTCTTCAGATTATTCTGATTCTTCGGACTTCTTAGTTCGACGGAGCGAGATCCTGCAAGGTCGGGGGAGCGGCAGTGGCGCCCGGGACCGGCGAAGAGGTGGATGTAGTTGTAGTGGTCGTCGTGCTCTCGATATTGTGCACAGTAGGAGCTTCAGCGTTTACGCCCAGGCCGTTAGTGGTCTGGCCGCTGCCGATAATCGGATCGACGGCTGCTTTTGAGGCAAGTTCGGTAGCTTCGGTGCGCAGACCGAGAGCTTCTTTCTCAGCACGGGCTGCTTTCAACTCGGACTCGGCTGCTTTCAAATTGGCTTTGGCCGCATCGAGCTGCTTTCTAGCTTGCTCGAGCTTGGCGTGAAGCTGATCGCATTTCTGAGCGGCAGCATCTAGTTCTGGTGTCGACGCGGTCGCCGCCTGGCTCGCCTGCGCAGTTGTTGTCTTGTTGCCATAAAAATTGAGCGGATTAGCCACAGCCGCACCGACTGTAAGACTGGCCATAACGGCTGCTGTTAATAGTTTCCCGGTCATTTCTCTCCCCCTTCCTAAAAATTCAAAGTTATCTCGGCCGCCGCTCACTCACGGGCCTAGTAAAGCTGTCGTTATTATAAGGAAGGATTCAAAGAATGGCACAAGAATATAACGTTCAAATCGGCTCAGGGAGCCAGCTTCCGCCGGTCACCGCCGGCAGCAAAAAGATACCGCCTGGACATGCACCATACCCATTCAATATAAGAAAGACGGATCCGACCGCTATCTATTAGTACTTAAAGGCTGGAAAGCCGCCTGGCAAAAGAGCGCAAATATAAGCCGAATCTAACCTTGGCGCCCCAAAAACAGCGCTTAAAACTAAATGTTCATTTAAACCTGAGATTGTTCTCTTGAAAGCATTGAGCAGATTGGTCTATATTCTCTGTTTCGCCCATCTTGCGAGCTCGATTTGTAGCTTTAGAGCTTCAAATAGTAAAGCTTTCAGTAACTATGTGTGCTGATCCTGCGGCAGAAGTGCTTAGGGGCAGTAAACTAGAGAACTAAGCTAATCGCTAGAGCTTTGGACTTTCTTCCAGTTTGAAACCTCGGTTTTGAAACCAGTCTCAAACTAGAAGCAGAAGACAGAGCCCAGGGCGCCGGTGGCTCACGAAGCCAATTTTAGAGGTATGCAAACCCATGTTGCTAACTGAGCCACACAATCCAAAGGCCAAGGGAGAGACTATTTCAGTGACAGAACAGCAAGTAGAGTCCAACTCAAAATCAGAATTCGAGCGCTTGCTCGAACAGTCTTTGAGTTTCAAGTTCGAGCAGGGTGACATTGTCAAAGGCATGGTAGTCCGCATCGAAAGAGACGGCATACTGGTTGACGTCGGCGGCAAATCGGAAGGATTTGTACCGCAGAAGGAAATCTCCAACATACCAGTCGATTCGATCGACGACGTATGTAAGGTCAACGAAAACCTTGAGTTCTACATCCTTAGAGAAGAAAACGAGAACGGTCAGTTGACCCTCTCGCTCAAGCGTGTAGCCCAGGCCCGTGGTTGGGTCCAGCTCGAAAATCAGAAGAAAAATGACGACACCATTCGCGCCAAGATTTCGGCCGTGGTCAAAGGTGGCGTAGTAGTAGATGTTTACGGTTTGCGCGGTTTCGTACCGGCCAGCCAATTGCGCGTCAAAGGCACGACTCCGGAAGAATTGATCGGTATGGAAATTCCGATGAAGATTCTCGAGACCGACACCAAGCGCAACAAACTGATCTTGAGCCAGAGACTGGCAGTCCAGGAAGAGAAAGCCGCTCAGCGCGAAAAAATTCTCTCCACCCTGGAATCCGGTCAAGTGGTTACCGGCGAAGTTGTCCGTATTGCAGATTTCGGTGCATTCATCGACCTCGGCGGCTTGGACGGTCTTCTCCCGATTTCCGAAATTTCCTGGGAGCGTGTATCGCATCCTTCCGACGTCCTCAAAGTCGGCCAGATGGTTACTACCAAAGTGCTCAAAGTGGATCAAGACAAGGGCCATATCAGCTTGAGCTTGAAACAGATGCAGCCTGATCCGTGGAAAGAAATCGAAGACAAGTTCTCCGAAGGACAAGTCGTCAACGGCACTGTTCGCAAGATTCAGAGCTTCGGCGCCTTCGTTCAGATCTATCCCGGTGTTGATGCTCTGCTCCCCACCGTTGAAATGTCCGAACAGCCTACCGCCAAGCCCGAAGAAATCGTGCAGGTCGGTCAGCAAGTCAAAGCGATCATCAAGAAGTTCTCTCCTAAAGAACACAAAATCAGCTTGAGCTTGAAAGGCATGGACGTAAGCGATCTCCTCGGTTCCTAATTTCCGAGAGCGCTAACAAAAAATTGAAAGTCCCGTCTCGAAAGAGGCGGGACTTTTTGTTTGGGTGAAAGAAGTTGCCTGTGGAAGTGGCCCCTATTTCGAAATCGGTATTTCCAGGCGGCCGCGCTTGTCGACGAAGATCCAGGTCGGATTTAGAATTAGTGCCTTTTGTCGCAGGCGATAAGCGGTCACATTTGGGAAATCTTCAAACATCAAATCAAGATGGAATGTAAGCGGTTGCTCGGCCTCGGCTTAGCTGAGCCTCAATGTGTAACGCTAAATCAGGGCTGTCACGAAAGCTTTCAAAATACGTTCCTCTGCTTCGATTATCACCGAGGAGAAAGCAACTGACAATGCTTACCGATTTCCTATTCGTCTGCTAATCTGACAACAGGCGCCCCGTTAATCTGGATTGCTTAGGGAGGATTCTCCCCGTATGCTCGGAAGCCACAGCATCACACTGAGAAAGGGGTCAGAAAAGAGCTTTCCAGCGCTTTTCGCGATCACGTCTACTTATCTGGCCATATGCCTGTCGCTGTTTTGCACCGGCCAAGCATCAGCGCAGTCAAACAGCGATACCAGCGCCGCTACAGAATTTAGCCAAGCTCAAACGTTTGCGGCAAAAAGTCAGTACATCAGCGCCGTAAAACATTACAACAAGGCCATTGCAGCCGCACCCAACAACATCACTTATCGCTACCAACGCGGCCTTGCTAACTTGCAGTTGCACTGCGCCGACGAAGCGTTGAAAGATTTTGAATTTTGTCGGGCCAGAAATCCAAACATGCCAATCAACTCGAAACTCTGGGCCGCCGCTTACCGTGCCGCGGATCAGTTTCAACCCGCCATCGAACAATACACTATTGCGCTCAAATCCGAGCCCAAAAAAACACAAGCCGATGTCTACTATGATCGCGCTCAGACTTATCTCGAGCATGACAAATACGCTCTGGCAGCCGCAGACTATACCAGCGCCATCAGCCTCAGACCGTATGAAGAGCGCTACTACCGCGAGCGCGCCAAGTGCCATGAAGCAATGAAAGATTATGCCGGGGCTCTTTCCGATTACGACTTGAGTTTAAAAGCGAATCCGGGCAACAAAAGCATCTATCTATCGCGCGCATTATGCTATTCACAGCTCGGCAAATACAAAGAAAGTATCGATGATTACGCCCGGGCCATCGCGGCAAAACCAAATGATGCCAAAGCTTATGCCATGCGAGCCAAGACGTACCAGAAAATGGGTAGAAATGAACTGGCGGAAAAAGATCGAAAAACGGCACGAGAACTCGGTGAGATGTTCCACATTTAGTCAGCCAGCTAGGCCTCTACATCACACCGGGCACTTTGCCGATTAAAATCGATTGAATCAAAGCTTGCACGCAAGACGGATCCCAGGCCTTGCCGGCATTTGCCACCATTTCCTGTTGCACCTTGCCGGGTTCCATCGATTCACCGCTCTTCTTTGCCGATACTTTTTCATGATAGTGATTGGCGCAACCGATAATTCTGGCGTAGAGAGGGATTTCCTCGCCCTTCAAACCGTGTGGATAGCCGTTGCCGTCAAACTCTTCGTGGTGCGCGCGAACGACAGGAGCCAGTTCTTTCAAATCAGGGAAAGACTCGAGCAAATCGGCGCCATCCATCGGATGATTCATCACCAGCAAAAGTTCAGTGTCGGAAAGTTCGCTTTCCAGTTTTTGCAAAATATTAGCAGCCGATCCAAGTTTGCCAAGATCGTGGACCAGAGCCGCCTGCCTTATCTTATCGATATCGTTTTGCGAGAGCAGCATTTCACGAGCAATGGCGCATGAGTATTCCGCGACCTGCCTGGCGTGCCCGTTTAGATATTTGTCCTTCGCTTCGATCTGATTTACCCAGCCGTCGATGCGGCCAAGCATGCGCATGTCGAGACCAGGCGTGGCGAAGATATAGTCCGAAGTAGCGTCCTGACTATTTTTACTGGACAGAAGCGCATCGAGTTTAGCTTTGGCGGTGGCTTCGTCTACTTCGGGGACAGGCTCGCTTGGAGCGGCGGCGGCAGCAGCTGCTTGCACCTGACTGGGCGGAGGCGGCGTCGAACCGAGTCTGTTCTTGAGAGGGCCGCCGCCACCCCCAGCGCCGCGAGCGCGGCCGAGCATGGAGCCGCCAAGACCACTGCGAGCGGGAGCGGCAGTCGGTGTTGGGATAGAATCGAGACTGGCAGCAGCGCCACCGCCGGCGGCGGCGGATGGTGCACCGATAGAGTCGAGGTCGCCCCAGTTTGAAGTTGAGGGAGCCGCGGGAGCGACAGCTTCGGGTGCAGCACTCGCCTGAGCAGCTGGAGAAGTGGGAGCCGCCGGCGGTGTGATATTAGTGAGACTGACCGTGCCCGGGGGAGCCGCGGCCGCTGGCGGCGCAGCTTGAATGACCGGAGCTTGCGGCTCGGGCGCAACTTGAGGCTCAGGCGGTACATAAGGGATGCCCGGCAAAACAGCGGGAGTTTTAACTGGTGCCTGCACCACCGGGGTGGCTACATCATCGAGCTCGCCAAAATCACCGAAATCAAGATCCGCATAAGGATCATGGGCCGTCGCCGATCCAGGGGCGGCACCAACCGGTAGAAACTCACCGGTGGCGGTGGCACTAGGCTGCTCGAACTGATCGCCGGTGCGAGCGTTGAATTGTGCGCCCGCTGGAATCTGTGAAGTCGGAGCAGCTGGAGCTTGGGGGGCTGGTGCTTGTTGAGCAGCGGGAGCCTGAGGTGCGGCAGCAGGAGCCGGCGACGCTTGCGGCTTGGGCGGAGGCGGTGGCGGAGCCTTGGGAGCGGTGGGCACCGGCATGGCACCGGTCTTGCTCGCCTGCGAAATTACTTGCTGACCCATCGCTCCTTTGAGAGCGCGGCGGACATCAACGGCGGAGCGAGTCGCTTCAGCTTGAGGCGTATTGACGATGCGCTGATGTAACTGCATGATCGGCTCGCGAGCTTTCTTCTCAGCCGGCAATTTATAGAGCGCCTCGGCCACTTTGTCAGCGACGTTTTGCACCATGTCTATTTCATTGCGCGTCCAGGCCCGACGATAATCGCATTGCTGCAAAATTACGCATCCGTGCGTACCTTCGCTGCTTTTCAGAGCCAGTCCTAAGAAGGATTTGACATTGATCAACTGCAATTCTTCTTGAGCCGGCGAAACATAACTGTTTTGCTGGCCTTCGAAAAGCTTGAGCGGTTCTTTGGCCAGGAGGGTCTGAGCAACAAGCGCCGAATCGGCAGATGGCCAGTAAGATTGCTGCAAACTCTGCACTTTTTCCTGCTGCCAAAATTCATAGCATTTCCAGCCGGCCTGGTTGTCATCGGTACAGATAAAGAGACAGCGGCTGACTTGCAAAGCCTTACCGAGAATATTGACAACCATGAACAGGGCATCACCTATACCCAGCGAATAAGTCATCAAATTGCCGATTTCGACAATAAATGTCTCGCGGAAGGTATCGCGCTGAACGATGTCGTTAATTTGAGCAAGGCGGATAATATCGCTCAGCTCGCCAAGCACCAGGCGGACAAGATTTAGCTCATCCGGCGAAACATCAGTAGAGGTGCGGCTGAGGGTAAGCGAACCAAAGGTCCGTCCCTGGAGAACAAGGGGCAACGTGGCTGAATGACCGGGGATGACAGGTGAGCCAGTCGAGCGATATTCACAAATGGACGTGACGTTAGGATCGAGCGGATTGCTCAAAATTATCTGACAGGCGTCTGTGGAGAAGTGATCGCCTACGTCCTTTACGGTCGTCTCAAGGATCCGCTTCAGCTCTCGGACACCGGTCAGTTTTTGTACTAATTGTTGAACAAATGGACTGTTCATAGATGCCCGGTTAGTAAACACTCAATCATAAGCACTCTATCATGGCAAAAACGCCGCAATATTCCTACCTCTAACTATCTTTTCACACTAAATAGGAGAAGACCACAATCTGACTGAAAAGATTGCCAAAAGAACGGCCACTGGCGGAGATGACGAGAGATTTTTATAAGTCACTGAAACGAGCCAATCTGTCGACGGCTAACTGCACGATTTCGGTGACGTTCTTGGCCAGTTGCAGCCTGGGCAAAGCGCTGAGCTCGACCCAGCGAGCACCCCAGACTTCATCGCTGGCGGCAGGCCTGGGCAATTCGCCCGAAAGCTCAAGCAGTGGCCGACACAGGTAGGCGATGTCCATGTGGATTACAGGACTGCCGTTTTCATGGGCGAGGACGCGGTGCATGACCAGGGGAGCCGGCAAAATAAAGGCCTCGAGGTCGCCGGTATCGGGAACGGCGTCGGCGACAATCTGGCATTCGACGCCGGTCTCCTCCAACACTTCGCGCAGGCAGGCCTGGTGAGGCAATTCACCCTCGTCAAGATGCCCACCGGGCGGTAGCCAGGCACCGATGCGCTTGTGATGGATCAGTAAAATCTGTCCCTGGGCGATTATTACCGCCGAGGCGGTAAAGTGCGCATTAAGGGGAATAGATTGATCAGGGATAAGTTGGTTATGCATGGATGGCAAAATAGTCTCAATTTAGTCTGGGCACATCGGGAGGGCCTAAAACTTGGCCAGAACTTTAGTCGTTTCTACACCACTGTCTATAGGCGATATTGTAGGACGCGCATTCAGAATTTTCCGCCAACATCTACTTTTGATCGGCAAAACTCTCGCCTTGCCGACAATTTTTTTAGCGCTCGGACGCATAGCTCTCCTCGTCGGCGCCTCTTTCGGCGTCAAATACATGAGCAATCCGGCCGCCGGCGCGCTCTGGTTTTGCCTGGCCGGCGCCGGCGCGCTCACTATGTTTGGCGCCATGATCAATTTCTGGATCAGACAGATGGCTCTGGTGCGCTTTCTCTGCGGTTATTCGCCAAGCTATCAAGATGCGCGTCTGTTTCTCAAGGATAAAATCTATTCACTAGTGGCCCTCTCTATCAGCTCTTTTATGGCCAGTCTCGGGGCGGCGCTCCTCTGGATGATCGTCCTCTTCGTCTCAATGCCCGGCTTGAAAGCGCAGGGCCTGCTGCCGGTTGTAAGCTCGGTGGGGCTGGCGGTAGGTATACTCGGCATGACAGCATCGCTGGTATTGATCAGCATCGTCACCCAGCTTGTCATGACGGCTCTGGCTCTGGAAAGAGGCGAGCTCGGTCCGATGATTGCCAAGTCTTTTTCTTTGACAGTGCATGCATTTGCGCGCTCGATTGTTTTTCTAGTCGTCACAGTCGCTTCGATAATGCTGCTCGCCTACCCGCTTTCCCTACCGGCTTCGATACTTGTCTTTGGGCATATGATGGTATCAGGAGCACTCACCGGCGCCCCCGAGCCGAACGTGCCGATGTGGATCCAGGTATTCAACTCCGTCTGGGAAACGATCGTCAACATGGTGATCGGCCCTGTATATTATCTGTCCTACGGATTATTCTATACAGATCTTTGCGTGCGACAGGAAGGCGTCGATTTGATCGAACGCCTTGATGAAGTGGAAGCCGAAGAACAGGCAAAAAGACTCAGCAGTAGCGGCTATTAGAGCCGAGATCGGAAATCATGGAATTTAAAAATATCTCGCGCGAATTGAATGAGATCGCCAAAGACTACGACTATCAACAGCCGCCTGATATATTGCTCAAGCTGCAGGAGCTGATCGCCAGCGGCCTGAGATTTTTAAAAGATCTTTTCAACTATTTCAAGATACCGCAATTTGAAACATCCGACAGCACTGCGGTGGCGACAATTCTGCAAGTAATTGTCGTTCTTGTCGGCGTCGTGGCGGCAGTGATGGTGGTATTGCTGGTAGCGTCAAGGTTGCGCCAGTTGCAATTGCAAAAGCAAGCCGCCATCGGCACGATCATTGCCGAAGACGGTCCCCTCGACAGCAAAGGTTGGAGTACACTCGCTGAACAGCTGAGTGAGAGAGGCTCTTACAAAGAAGCCTGTCGAGCCGTTTATATGAGTATTTTGCTTTTACTGGAAGAAGAAAAAGTGATGGCATTTGCTGCCACTAAAACAAACTACGAATATTTTTACGCCTTAAAAAGAATGCCAATTATAGCGACAAACTTTCGCCAGCTTGTCGACAGAGTGGAAGAGCTCTGGTTTGGCGACCGACAGGCCACAGGCGCAGACTATAAAGACTGCCGGGAGCAGGCGCGATCGATTATCAACGCGCTGCCGGCGGCCAAACCGAAGATCCTTACGGCGACCGCGGCGGCTCTGCATGCGACTGGGCCGGTGATCAAGTCGACCAGCGAGCCCAAATAAACATGAAAAGCTTCCTCAATAAAAGTCTGGTTGCCCAGTTGCTGGCGCTGTTTGCCGTCAGCACACTGGTGGTCTGGGGCACGCTTGCCTCCGACAAACAGCTAAATAAAATCATGCCGGAGGCCAAGACTTTTGCCTCAATCAACAATCTCAAGCCAAGCGGTCTCTCGGCCTTTTATCAACTTTGCAGACGGGCTTTCCCCGGCCGTAAGGTAAAGGAGTGGGATTATGCTTACCGCCTGCTGCAAGGCAGCACTCGCAGAAGTGACGCCTTGCCGACCGATCAACCGACAACGGCGGCCAAGGGCGTACTGGTAATCGTCAGCCCGGAAGAGTCACTCGCCCCTTTCGAAGTAGAGGAGATCCTGGACTGGGTGAAACAGGGCAATGCCCTGCTCTATCTGGACAATTTTCAATTTCACTATAATAAAAGGCTACTCGACAAGATCAAAGTCGATGCCCGTGAGCTCGAGGAACCCCTTACAGACAGGCTGAGCGATAGTCGTCTAGACCATCCGCTTTACACGCACCTGCGCACTCTCAAGCTTTCCTCTCAACAGAAGCTCTCGGGAGGCAACAGTCTCGCCGCCGTCGGCGACAAGATATTGATCCTCGAAAAATCATTTGGCGACGGCAAGATACTGGTCGGTGCCTGTCCTCAAATGGTGAGCAACCGCCAGATTACGTCGAGCGACCGCTGGTCGAACTTTCAGTTTCTACACAACTGGCTTGCCACCACTAATGGTGACATCTATTTTGATGAAAGATGCCACGGTACTAGCAAAGGCACAAACGTGGTCTTTTATTTCCTGCGCGGACCGGCCGGCCTCGTCCTTTTGCAAACCTTGCTCATCCTGGCTATCGCCGTAGCCAGCGCTCATCAACGCTTCGGCGCCATACTAGCGACACGAAATGCCCGGCGCATCTCTAATCTCGAGCATATCAACGGCCTGTCCAACACCTACTACAGGGCGGGTGCACGTCAGGCGGTGCTGTCCATAATCTGGAGCAGCGTCAGACAAAAATTGTGCAAGGTCTTGCAAATCAGCCCGCACGAAGAAGACGGCAAGCTGAATCAGACTCTGATTGCCCAGCAAAGATTGACCGGCTCTTATAACGCCGACACGACCGGCAAAGAGTCCAAGGAAGTAAATATGCTCACCCTGGTCGAGCAGTGCGAAAACGCTGTAAATAGAAAAGACTTGAACGACGATGATTTGAGGGAGCTTGTGGCTGCTTGCGATAAGATAGCGGAGCAAGCCGACAGTCTTTTGACAACCACCAGATAAAAGGAACTGATAATGCAGCAACCGGCAACCTCGCTCGATAGTACGCAGGACCAATCAGGCAATAATGCCACCGGACAGGCAAGCGCCGAGGACAAAAGCGGACTGCCATTAATCAAGACCACCTTCGAGAGGCTGCGCAGCGCTCTCAATGAAAATGTTGTCGGTCAGGATCTCGTCGTCGACCAGTTGCTTACCGCCCTGCTGGCCGATGGTCATGTCCTGCTCGAGGGCGTACCGGGCACGGCCAAGACGATGCTGGTCAAAACCCTTGCATCTCTGGTCGGAGCGGAATTTGGCCGAGTGCAATTAACCCCAGACATGCTGCCTTCCGACATCCTTGGCACCAATGTTTACGATCTCAATACGCGTACCTTCACTCTGCGCAAAGGGCCGATTTTCACAGGCCTTTTACTGGCCGATGAAATCAACCGCACACCACCCAAGACGCAATCGGCGCTTCTCGAAGCAATGGAAGAGCGCCAGGTCACTCTGGATGGCCATACCGAAAAACTCTCCGACCTTTTTATGGTTGTCGCCACCCAAAATCCGATCGAATTTGAAGGTACTTATCCGCTACCGGAAGCGCAGCTCGACCGCTTCATGATGAAGGTAGTGATCAGCTATCCGCAAGGCGACGCCGAAAAACAAATGCTGCGCAACTGGCAAGCCGGCTCCTATTCACGCTTCGCTCGCCCCTTGAGCGCGGTTTCCACTGAGGCCGAAATCCTCGCTTGCCGGAAGCAGCTCTCGCAAATAAAAGTCGAAGAAAGCGTTATGGATTATTTGATCGAGCTGGTGCAGAAATCGCGCAATCTTTCAGATTTACATCTCGGAGCCAGTCCTCGTGCCGCCCTCGCCTGGCTCTCGGCGGCGAAAGCGCATGCGGCCATAGAAGGGCGCGATTTCGTGACGCCGGACAATATCAAATTTATCGCCGAACCCGTGCTGCGGCATCGCCTGCTGCTCACGGCTGAGAGCGAGCTAGATGGCGTGACGATTGCCCAGGTAATAGCCAACCTCCTGCGCCAGGTGCCCGTACCGCGATGACCGCCAGCCGCAGGCTCTATCTGCTTCTGATACTGGCTATGGTACCGATGATTATCTCGGCCTTTTTTCCGTTCGTAGAAAAACTCGGCCTGGCAATCGATGTTGTCTTGCTTATCGCTTTGATCATCGACTGGCAGCTGACGACTGCGCCGCATCTCCTCGTGATCAAGCGCATCGTCGATGACAGACTGTCGATCGGGCGCGACAACGAAGTCAAACTGATCGTCACGCATCGGGGTACAGCCGGCCAAACACTGCATTGTCAGCTGAAAGACGATACCCCGCCGCAAATAGCAAGCGATCGACAGCTCTTTTTGTTTACCCTCAAACCTGGCTCCTCGTGCCAGCTCACATATAAACTCCACCCGGCCAGGCGCGGCGCCTACAATTTCGGACAGGTCAACCTGCGTTATTTAAGCTATCTCGGCCTTTTCTGGAAACAGGCAAAAGGAGCGGAAAGAGAAGAGATCAAAGTCTTCTCGGATCTGAAAGCGCTGCACGATTTGTCCGTCAAGCTGGCTCACTCTTCCGAGCTCGGCGAATTGCATCAGCGCAAACGTGGTCAAGGCACGGACTTCGCCTCGCTTCGCGAATATGCCGTCGGCGATGATGCCAAGGCAATCGATTGGAATGCCACCGCCCGCAGGGACAGACCGGTATTGCGTACATACGAAGCGGAACAGGAACAAAGACTGCTCATCCTGGTCGACGCCGGACGCATGATGGTTTCGGATCTGGAAGGTTTGACACGCTTCGACCGCGCCCTGAACGCGGCTCTTTGCCTGGCTTTGACCGGCCTCAGCCACAACGACCAAGTGGGCATCGGCATCTTCGCCGACAAGCCCTTGCTCTATTTGCCGCCCAAGCGAGGCAAAGCTTATATGCATAAAATTCTCGAGGCAACGTTTGCCGTACAGCCTCGTATGGTCGAGCCTGATTATGCAAGCATCCTGGCCTACTTCGCCCAGGCTCAGAAAGGCCGCTCTCTGATGGTGGTGTTGAGCGATCTCACTGATCCGACCGGCTCGCAATCGCTGCTCGCCGGTATGGCCAATCTGGCACCACGCCATTTACCATTTTGCGTCACCCTCAAGGATAGACAGCTGCAGAAACTGGCTCAAAAAGACGACTTCTCAGCAAGCGCGGCGGCACTCGAGCAAATAAAAGAGGGAAAGCAAAGCCAGCCAGTAGAAAAAATAAAAAACATACAAGAAGTTCAAGAAGTTCAAGAAGTTCAAGAAGTTCAGAATATTCAGGACATCTATCGCCGCGCTATCGCCATCGACCTGCTTGGCCAGCGAGAGCTGGCTCTTTCAGTCTTGACCAGACGGGGATGCATGGTGCTGGACTGCTCACCACAAGAGTTGTCCGACAAGCTCGTCGACAAATACATCGAAGTAAAAGCACGCGGCCGACTTTAACAAACAGCTTAAACGAGACTGTTGTCGCAGGCGTATTTGACGAGAGCAGTGCGGCTTTTCAGGTGTAATTTCTTGCGGATACGCGAGGCATGAAGCTCGACGGTCGATTCGGTGAGAAATAGTCGCTGAGCGATTTCGCGATTGGCGTAACCGGAAGCGATCAAACGCAGCACTTCCATTTCACGCGAGGAAAGGGGAGTAAGTGCGCCATCAGCGCTGTTTTTGTCCTGCGGCGACGGGCCCGAGGACTTGGTCGGCGCCTTGGTGGCAACCTCCAGGGCATTGGTCAACTGCTGGGTGAGGTTGCCGAGCAAGTTCATATGGAAGAGCTGATCTTTAACCTGATGATAGGTCTGACTGTGAGAAAGGGCCACAGAAGCCTGCGAGGCCGTGAGCTCGATCGTTTCTAGCTCCTCTTCGGTCCATAGCCTGGCCCGGCTGCCATCAACCAGGATCAAAACGCCGAAGGGCTGCCCCTGGTAGGAGAGCGGCGCACCGGCCATACTCATGATGCCACTGTCGAGCAATTGATCGACTTCGGTCGGGATGAGGGGACCCGTCGATTTTATCTGGGAAACATCGGCGTAGGAAATAGTTTTCTGGGAAAAGAGCGATATGACAAAGATCGGAAATTGTCCGGTGCGACCAAGGCCGAGCGGCGAGAGATCAGGCTCGACATATTCGTGGGTGACCATCGGATGGGATGGTCCGTCGGTGCGAATGATCAAACAACGCGTGGCGCGGAAGGCGCGGCCAAGACTGTCGGCAAGAGTCTGCAAAACGTGATCACGATCAAGCGAAGAATGCAATTTGCAAACAGTCTGACGTAACCAGCGCTCAAAATTGAGACGGCGGGAGATGTCGCTCAAGCTGGCCGGGTCACCTCCGGCACCGGACGCTGCACCAGATGCGGTGCCGCCGCCGGACAGATTGGCCCTGGAAGACCCTTTTTTCTCAGAGCCCGAGCCACCACTAGTAGTGCTAACAGAACCGACGGAACCAACAGAAATTTTACTGTGTTTGTTTTCTCCAGTCAGACTGATGCCGCCGACTGCGCCGTCGAGGGCAGGGTCACAGCCGACAGGGGCGAAGTTTTCGGCAAGGCCCAGGGACGGTGCACCCTTTGAATCACGCCCTTTGCCATCAGACCCGGAACCGCCAAAGTTTTTGTCAGAACCGACGTTCGCACCGCTGTTCAAACGCAATTTCATCAAGCGCGACTCGAGCATCTGCGAGATGACGGCACCAAGGTCGAGTAGATTTTCGGAGAAGCCGCCCGCTTTGCTGTCACGCTCCATCAGCACAAGGCCACAGATCTGGTTGGCGGCCGAGAAATTCAAAGGGAAAAGCACCGCACTGCAATGGCTGTGCAATTCGAGAAAATCAGCCAACTCCCGCATGACATGGGGAGTGTTCGCCCCGGCGCTGCCGCTCGACTGACCGAGGGGAATCCATTGCCCTTCATGCAAAAGTTTGAATACTTCGCTCTTAGTGGCAATCGGCAAACCGCCTCTGCCGCGGCTGCCACTATCGATTGAAGACTCGTCACCGTCGGTACTGTAGGAGGCCAGGGGAACAAGACGCAAACCGTCAAAGTAATCGTCGTAGAGAGCTTCCAGAACGACGGCACGCTTCAGCTCCAGAGCCTGACAGAAAGAGCGCATATCCGCTTCCAGCTCGGTGGTGATCTGTTCTCGGTCGCCGCCCCCGCCGGTTGCGCCTGTCAGGTTGTCCCGTTTGACGAAGACCAGTTGCTGCAGCAGGCGGAGCACCTCCAGCATGTGGAGGTCAGGTGTTTGACTAAACTCGGTGCGTTCTGACGTCATTTCTTCCAACATAGCTCAATTGCAAAATTTGCGTAGTTTCGATCAGGAAGTGGTCCAATCCAGGCGACAGAAAGCCGACCAGGGGATCGAAAAGGATGCCAAAAGAAAGCGGGGAGTGGGTTTTAAGAGATCTGGTAAATATTTGCGGCAGGCTACCTACCAGGGATTTCTAACATCTATTCCTGGCGCGGTCGGTGTCACAGGCGACCGAACAGTCAGATTTAATATTAAACGCAATTTTCCAAGAGCTGGCAGCGTAGCCAAAGCGCCCGCAGTTGGATACTTTCTAGTACTAGCTGCTGACAACAACTTGGTATAGAATTAATATATGTTGTTCCATATTGTGCGAGGAGTCACTTCGATGCCCCGGAAAGCCGCTGCCCCTAAAAGCAATTCCAATTCCTCCTTCAGAAATCTGAAGAGGCAGTTTGGCAGGCGCATGGTCGAGGCTCTGCAGAAGTCTCCGACCCTGATCGATGACATCGAACGTATTCGCGAGGCCGGAGTGCGTATACGCCTCGTCGACGGCCCCTGCCGGGCCTATTACGACCGCAAGAAGCGGACGATTTATATCGGTCGCTGGTGTCCGCGCAATTACAAGCTGATCAGCATCGCCCACGAGTTTGTCCACGCCCTCGTCAAGCCGACGGTCGACCCGATCCCGGGCGAAACCGGCCGACAGGAATTTATCGACCGCTGTATAGACGAAGAGACCGAAGCTATCGTCCACGAGATTGAGATAGTCAAAGAACTGATTAAGGCGGGCATTCCGGTCGATCCCAAGGAGCTCGAGTGGCTGAAGCGCTACCGACGCGGCGGCCGCACGGCCATCCGTAAGGCCCTGCAAAAGACGATCACCTCGACTACAGGCGAAGATTATCCCGAATATTACGGTAGCTGGTACGATGAAATCGTGCCGATGTCCCGGCGACTGCCCTGAGCGCTCCTAGCAGACAATAAACAGTCGCTTAATAGCCGGAGTAGGCGAGAACCGGGAAGTCCTCGTTTTCTTCGACGTTGTCGACGGTAAAAGGCTCGGAAGTCAGAGAAGAGGCGTCTGGTATCAGTCGACGCAGCTCCTCGGCTATGGCTTTGGCCTGAACGATTCGACTATGCAAATGGATAGATTCGAATTCCAGACGCACTCTCGTGCCGTCCACAGCAATCACCTCACCATTGCGAATCAATGAATTTGCCTGGCGCATGACGTCCTGGGGAGTCTTCAAAACGGCTCGCGAATGGGTGTGGGGAAGCAAATTGCCCTGGGCATCATAGCCACGGTCGATCCAGGCTTCCCCGGCAACGCGGATGCCGGCCCTTTCGCCAGCCTGCAGCAAAATATTGCTGGCCGGACCAAGCAGGACCAACCAGCGATCGTATTCGGCCAGAGCCTTGGCGACGATTGTGGCAATGCGCACGTCATGGCTCATCTGCCGATAAAGGAAGCCATGCGGGCGGACCTGGGTGATTTCCAGGCCAAAAGTGCGGGCCAGGCCGGAAAGTGCGCCCAGCTGGTAAAGCACGGAGGCGCGCAGCTCAGCGCTGGAGAGGTGTATTTCGCGACGACCAAAGCCGGCCAGGTCCGGGTAGCCAATATGGGCCCCAAGAGAAAGGCCGTAATAGCGGATGCTTTCGAGCGCCGCTTCCATCAGGACAGGATCGCCGGAATGAGCGCCGCAAGCGACGTTGGCCGAAGTGACGAAGGGAAGGACTTCATGCTCGCCTTCGACGCGGTAAGGACCGTAGCCTTCACCGATGTTGGTATTGATGTCTACGCCGCTGGCCAGAAGGACGCGGGCATTGCTGGGTTGAGTGGCCGAAACCGCCGGTGCAACTGATTGCGATTCGCGGTTGGTTCGCCCTCTCTGATGCTTGGTTCTGCGCATCTTGACTGAGCTCCTGGGAAAGGCCGATAAAGGCCCGAGATGACCATAAACACCGAAAAGCTATTTAGGTCGGTGCGCCATTTTAGCAAGACTGACGCCTTTTTGGTTAATTTCAGCCTTTTCCCTATGGCGTACTGTGAAGCAAGACTTACAATGGTGTCACATCAAGATATCGGGATGCCCAGCCCCTGGCGATTCAATCCGTCTGCGCCCGGGTCTGATGATATCGTATACGGCACAGGCCGAAAGAGACATCTGGGGAAGTAAGTATGCTTTCGACCCGTAAATTTTTAGCCTTCAGCCTACCCGTCGGTCTGCTTGCCATGGTCATGCTTGGTTCAAGCCGGGCAGTCCCCGTCGAGGCGGCAACGAGAGCCAATAATGGCTCGGCTCAAAGCCCGGCACAATTGCGCCTCACCGCCCTCGACACCCTGATGAAGGGAGACCGAAACAGCGCCCTCGACCTCTACGAGGAGGCTATTGACCTGGCCGCCGCGCAGTTCGGCAATGACTCCACTTTTTTGGGCGATCTCTATTACGAAGCCGGTCGTCTCTATCTAGACCTCGCCCAATTCAACAAAGCCGAAGTCTGCTTGAATCAAGCCGTCAAAATAAATCCCAAAAATGCCTCGGCCCGCCTGGCCCTGGCAAAATTGCTGGAAACCCGCGAAAAAGTGCAGGATTCCATCGCCCAGATACGCGAAGCGCTCTTGATCAATCCCTCATCACCAGTGGCTCGTCAACGCTTCATCCACACCCTCTCGCGTTATGGCCAATCCCCTTCAGACAAAGCGATCGCCACCCAGGAATCGGTCACTCTTGCCTCCATGCAAAAGATCGCCCGCGAGGCTCTATTGAAGACGACCGCCGATGAGAAAAAATCGGACGCAAAAAAAGCCGCATCAGAAGCGTCGGCCGCCGCCAAAAAAGCCACCGCGGCGAAAGCTCCGGCAGTGCCGATACTGCCTAAAAACCTGGCTCCGGTCAAAGAAGACGAAGCAAAAGCGGAAGCCTCACAAAAAGACGCCGGCGTCACCAAATTTGATACCAAGCTCAGTCCTCTCACTAAGGCGCCACAGGCCGCCGAAATCAAAACCGAAACGGCCGAACCATCTGCACCTTCTCATCAAGGCGAAAGTGTCACTAAGCCAAGGAAGAAGCCAACGCCAAGTCTGTCGCTCTTCCCATTGCAGAATCTGAGCGAACGTAAAAAGCAAGACGAGCAAACCAGGGAAAGTGACGCCAAGGCTAAAAAGAACGCAGAGGAAGCGGCCAGAAAAAACGCGGCAGCGTCAAATGCAAATGACGTAATCGAAAAGCTGAAAGAACAAGCGCGCCGAGAAGCGGCACAAAAAGCAAATCGAGATGCAGCGCGAGAGGCGTCAAAAGAATCTACCGAAAAAGCAGCCAAAACCAAAGCGCACAAAGCTGAAAAAGCCGAGAAAACGGAAAAAGCAGCAGCGCACGCTCCCAGTAAAACAAAAGAAAAAGAAGCCCCGGTCCGGGAAACCGCCAGAGAACAAGCGCCGGTGCAGCAGGCCCCTGTGCAGCAGATGCCGATGCAGGTGCCGCAGCCTTACATGCAGCCCTTCCAGCCACCCGTCTTCACACCGGCGCCAAAATCCAAGCATGGTGCAGGCTTCGTGCCACCGCCGCCACCGACAATGCCGATGTATGGAGGCATGCCGGTGCAAGTGATACCGCAGGTAATACCGGTACAGGCACCAAAACCACCGGTCAAGAAAGTGGAGAAACCGAAAGCGCCTCCGAAAGAGGAGAGCAAACCGGTGGAGGAAGCACCGCCGCCGATGACATCGACGGGCTCCGATGATCCTTCCTTCCTCGTCGACTGGGCCGATATCAAGGACAAGTCCAAGGCTAAAAAGAAAGGTAAATAGAGCTCAGATCGGCTATCTATTTACTTTTAGGAGCGGGCGGCTTCTCCGACCGGTCCCGGTCCATGTCATTGTCCGGCGGCGGCTGCCCCCTGCCGGCGCGCATCGCCTTTAAATCAGCAAGTCGTGTCTCCGACCATTTCTTGCGCTGCTCGGGGGTGAAAACAGCTCGAATCGCCAGAAAATCGCTGAGTTTGAGATTTTCGGCTTCTTCGATCAAAGGCTTCATCTCGTTGCGCTTAGCGATAACCTGCTCGTTACTGGCCTCCACCGAAAACATCAAATCGCGCATCTCAGCGCGCTTCGTGCTCAACTGCTGACGGATCTCTTTGGCACGCGCCATATTGCGACCACGAATGGTACTAATCTTGGCCTTTTGCTCATCGGAAAGATTGAGCATGGAAAAATCCAGCGGCATGTGACCGAGGCCTTCGCCGGGGAAGCCACCATGGAAGCGACGCCCACCCGGTCGCGGTCCACCTGGCCCCGGGCCGCCGGCAGCGCACTTTGCACCATCATCTTCAGCGCCACTACTATCGGCGCCACCCTTAGCCTGGGCGAGAGCGACCTGCGACTGCCCGAAAAAAGCTACCAGAGAGAGCGCTAGAACTAACGATCTATAACTTGATCGCATAAAGACCATCCTCGTTTGTACTGATGCCGACGTCAGTGCCGTTGCCGCTGCCCTCTTCATCGTAGAGAGCTACTATATCGTCAGTCATCGGCACTGAACTTTTATCTGATTCTAATTTTTGCAGGTGCGTAACCACTGGTTTAGGCGCCTGGGCCACTTCCACCGGACCTTGCGGTGAAAGCGAGAACTGGGCCACCAGGCCAAAGAGCAAGATGGTGGCGGCGGCGGCGAAGGCAACGAGCCTCGGACGCGGCCGCGAGAAGGCAACGACATTGCCGCCAACCGGAACGAGCGCGGCCGGAGCGGCGACATTTTCCTCAGCCGGAGCGGCGCTGATAACAGGCGCCATCTGCACGGAAACTGCGCCATTGACAGCGCCGTTGATGCGCGCTTCGATCAAATCGGCAAAATCACGACTGGGCAGATCGGGCAATGACTGCAGCGATGCCACCACCTTCTCGATGGCGGCCAAATCTTCGCGGCAGCTCGGGCAAACGAGAAGATGGCTTTCGACCGTCTCGACATCGGCCAAATCGAGCTCCATATCTCGAAACGCACCGAGCATTTCGGAGACTTGTTGGCAATTTGCTTTGTTTAAATCGGACATGATCGTCACCTTGCAGTGATAGGGAAATTGACGTGGGCAGACTCGTTCGAAAAATAGGGCTCAAGTAATTCGCGCAATTTGAGGCGGCCATAGTGTAGACGCGAGCGCACGGTACCAATACTGGTGCCGACAATTTCAGAGACTTCCTGATAAGACAAGCCCTGCATATCATGCAGAACAAGAACCATTTTTTGAGCTTCGGGTAGCATCGCCAGAGATTTCTCGACGATTTGCGTCTGCTCGTTTATATCGAGCTTCTGAGCCGGATCCGGCGTGCGGTCGGCCAGCTGAGTGACGGTATCGCGCGAAGAATCGGTCGACACCTCCTCGCCAGCGCTGCTGCCTGACTGAGGATCGAAGATTACTGCTTTGCTTTCCAGGGTACGTTGCTTCATCCTCATCACATCCATACATTGGTTGTGGGCTATTCGGTAGAGCCAGGAAGAGAAAAGCGCGTTTTGCCGATACTTGTCTAAACTCTGATGCACTTTTAAAAAAGTCTCTTGCACGACTTCCTCGGCTTCCTCGTTGTTTCCTAAGGTGCGCAGGGCGATTGAATACACCCTTGCCTGGTAGCGCCGGACGAGGATCTTAAAGATCCCCATATCCGCCGAAATACGGAATTTGGCAACTAATTGCTCATCCGTTAATTCCGTTGGTTCCGTCGGTTCCACTGCTCTCTCCAACCTGCTCGGTGTGGTCATGTGATAAAACGCTCGCCGGGGTAAAAAAGTTCAATTTAAAAGGCCAGCTTAGCAACATTTAACATTCCGCCGCTCGACCGCACCCTTTTCAATTGCACGATAACAAGACCAACCGGGCATTGCACTGTGCAATAGCACAGTATTCGGCAAAGATTGCCCCCCTGGTCCAGGGCGCAAGTCATTTCCGCAGGTCATTCTATAGTAAGGAAGACAGGAAGTAGGGAAGAAGGAAAGAAAAGCATGAATAGAGGCATCGCAATCTCAATCGCCATAGCCATCTCCATCGCCGCTGTAAAGAGCGTTGCAGCGGCACCGGTGGAGGTGGAGGCGCAGCAGCGAGCGACAGTCGAAAGCGGCAAAGTCGAAAACGTTCCCCTGCCAAATTTTCATCAGGTGCATCCCTTCCTTTACCGTGGAGGCGAGCCTGACGAGGCGGGCCTCGAAAAGCTGAAGGATATGGGCGTGCGCTCGCTTATCGACCTGCGCGCCGCGACAGCGAAAAGCAAACTGGAAGAAGCCCAGGCAAAAAGACTCGGTCTGCGCTTCACCAGATTGCCCATGAGCGACAAAGCACCGACTGACAAACAAGTCGCTACCTTCCTCGACCAGGTGCGACAAGCACGCGACAAAAACGAACCCCTCTATGTTCACTGCGCTCACGGCTCAGATCGCACCGGTTGCCTGGTCGGCATCTGGCGGGTCAGCGAAGATGGTTACAGCTACGATCAGGCCTACCAGGAAATGCGCAAATATTACTTTGGTCCAAAATTTGTGCAGCTGTCCGGCGCCGTAAAGAAACGGGCGGCAAAATAACGAAATAGACAAAAAAGGACCTCTCTCAGCGCTGCGGTGGCACTGCCGGCGGTGCAGCCTTTACTGGCGGCGCGACGCCATTGGCGGTGGCGGGAACAACAGCGGCCGGAGGTGCTTCCAGGACACGAAGCTTATCCTGGGCTATTTTGGACCAGGGGAAATAGCGGACTATGTCCTTGAGGGTGGCAATCATTTTCGGCCCATCGGCAAAGGTCTCGGAAAGCTTAACCTGATACCAGAGTGCCTGCCAGTTGGAAGGATCAAGGAAAAGCGCTTTCTCTACATAGCGCTGCATCTCGGGAAAGCGCCTGGCGCGACTGAGGTGGACTGCGCAATCGACCAGGACATCGGCGTCCTGGGGTGCCAGGACAAGGGCACGGTCCATCGTTTGCTTGGCATTTTCCATCTGCCCATTGTCCAGATAGAGCAAACTCCAATCGGCGAGGATCCGTCCTTCCACTTCGGTAGCACCGGCTTTTTTCGCCATATCCTGCGCTTTGACAAAATAATCGTAAGCGGCCTTGCTGTGCTCAGGCCTGTTCAAATCCTTGGCCATGATGCGACGCAGGCTACCGATGCGACCGAGCACACGGGCCTCATTCTTACGATCACCGCTGGCGGTGGCAAAAGAAAGGGCACGCTGATAGCCGGCTTCCGCCCCCCGAAATTCGCGTTTTTCGATAAGTGCGCGGTCCCCCGATTCGATCGATTGCTCGATGTCGCTGCGCACTTTCAAAGCCGCCGAGCCTTTCAGCAACATGCGCTGAAACTTATAGTCGAGGATGCAGATGAAATTTTCCAGAAAAGGATTGCCGAGAATGCCCAGATTAGCAGTCTGAAAAAAGCCGCCGCTATCTGACTTGCCGTCTTCCTTTTTTAGAGGCTGCCCGGGAATGGCTGGTGTGGCGGCATAAGGCAGGGTATAGGTAAATTCGACCTTGCGCACCGGTCGGCCGGCAATAGCCACATTATCGATCGTCACTTTACCCAGTCGCACCGGACGACCGTCCAGCCCTTCACCTTCGGTCATATGGCGGCCGGGAGCGTCGCCAACGTAGCGACCGGCAACGGCGGCGGGCAGATTATTGAAGGCAGCGCCGGTATCGACCAGCATCATCACGTCTTCCCGGCCGCCCAATCTGACTTTGACTACGGGGGCACTCTTGCGCAAAAAAGTGACCTGAGTTGCATCGGTCGGTCGCACAAAACTGTCCGAATCGTTGACGGTAAGAGTCGCTTTGCCGTAGTCGACGGTGACGACAAAACGCGATATGACATTGGTACCGATGATGCCGCCCAGCCGTCGGCCGAGATGACGCGACTGTGAAGAAAGGTCGAGGATGCGCGCTTCGATGTCGTTGACGATTAGATTGCCGAGTTCGAGACGACCGATCGTGCTCGTCGCGGTGGTGACACGACCGGCCAGTACGCCCATTTCGGCGGTGCCTTCCTTGAGCAGGAAACTGTCGGCGGCCACACGCCTATCGATAATCGTATCGGAAGCACCGGTATCAAAAAGAAAATCCAGTTCTTCACCGTTATTTAGACGACCTTTGACCAGTATTTCCTTTTGGGCATAGTCGAAGGGTATGACGATCGTCTTGCTCAACTTGAAAGAGCCGCCCGGCCGGTCAAAATCATGGTCTCCGGCGACTTGATTGGTATTGACGTCACTGACCAGATAAGCGTGCTCGACTTTACTATCGACGAGGCGTACTTCCTTATAGGGATAGAGCGAACCGGATACCGGTCGATATTCAGAATAGAGAATCTGCACGTCGCGGGCAGGAGTGCTGCCCCCACCCAGCTTGAATGCCAAGCCGAGAACATTGAAGTTTTTTTCTTCGACATAGAGCGTGAAGTTTTCGCCGGAGCTGAGCGAACTGAAAAGAATGGGGTAACAGGGACTTTCGTGGAAGTTGGTGCGCTCACCCAGTACCACCTTCAAATCACCGCCCTGGCCGTTCAAACTACGCGCCGCCTCCAGCAAAAAGCTGGCCGGCAGAGTCGATTCGAGGTTGAGCAGTTTAGCACTGTCCATGACGGCATCATCGACTTTACCGGAGGCCTGCACCCAGGGGGTTTCTCCGTTGAAGCCCTCAGTCCAATTATTGACGCCTTCGGAGCTGACGGCATTATTCGATGCAGCTCGCTCGTGATCGAAACGCCACTTCGGTCCCTTGCGCAAAAGGCGATAGGAGCTACTGCCCGGGGCCTGACTGCTCAAACGCGCCACATCTTCGAGGCTGCCCGGCTGATCGACTTCTTTGCCGAAGACGCAATAGTTGGTCGCCAGCCTGGCGATGCTCTCCTCGCCACCGAGGGCGGTGAGAGCCTTGGTCAAGATCGACTCGAGCTGACCGAACTGGCTGAGCGTATCAGCAGCGGCACTCGGGCCCGAGGCCGCACCACCGGCAGTGCCACCTCCATCGCCTTGCGCGAAACAAAACGGAGCGAGAAGGACGCTGTTAGCCAGTAAGCAGGAAAACAGCAGGCTGGAAGCAAGAGAACGCTTCACCGTATGCCGTGTCGATTTTATATGGTGGCAAATTGCTTGCATTGACCCGGTGCCGGCAAACTAATATCAGGCATATCTTTGACTACATTGTAGAGTTGCAGGACCTGGGAGATCAGCTCCTCGGCCTGGGCGAGCGGCACCTGGTTGGGACCGTCACTCTTGGCTTCGTCCGGATTGGGATGGGTTTCCATAAACATACCGTTCACCCCGGCGACCACTGCAGCGCGGGCGAGAGTAGGTACGTACTGCCTTTCTCCGGTAGATGCGTCACCGGCACCACCAGGGATTTGCACACTGTGGGTAGCGTCGAAGATTACCGGGTAGCCGTTCTCCTTCATGATCGGAATAGCGCGAAAATCGACAACGAGGTTGTTGTAACCGAAACTGGTGCCGCGCTCGGTCAAGAGAATATTTTTATTGCCAGAGTCGACGATTTTCTTGACGGCGTTTTTCATATCGCGGGGAGCGAGAAACTGACCTTTTTTGACATTAACGCATTTGCCTGTGCGCGCCGCTGCTACAAGCAGATCGGTCTGACGGCAGAGGAAGGCGGGAATCTGCAAAACATCGAGTACGGTGCCGGCCAGAGGACACTGCTCAGCTTCATGGATATCGGAGAGCACCGGCATTCCTAGCTTGGCTTTGATATCGGCCAGCATCTCCAGACCTTTCTCCAGGCCCGGACCACGGAAGCCATTGACCGAAGTGCGATTGGCTTTATCGAAGGAGGACTTGAAGACCAGATTGAAATTATGTTTCGTGGAAAGTTCATGCAGGTGGGTGGCTGTTTTTAACAGCATCTCATAAGATTCGATCACGCACGGTCCGGCGATGATCAAAAATTTTCCGCCTTCGGCTACTTCGTGAGAGCCGACTCTGACAGCATTTATAGCCATGAAATCCTCGTGAAATGATAAGCTCGCGCCTGATTCGGGCTATTGTAGCAGGATGCAAATATAAGAATCCGCGTCTGAAAACATAAGCAAAGCAGGACAGCTGCTAAAAATCGTCGCCGCCAACCGCCCCCGGGGAGCAAAAAAATAGAAGAGTTCGCCCGTCCCGAGACCGGCCGCCTACTCCTGAAAGTGTATGTCCAGCCCGGCGCTTCGCGATCCGAGCTGGCCGGATTGCGCAGCGAAGAAATAGGCGGCAAAACCATACAACGCCTGAAGATCAAATTGAGAGCCAGACCGGTCGACGGCGAGGCTAATAGCGCCCTGATCGATTTCCTGGCTGCGCTCTGCCACTGTCCTAAATCATCTATAACCTTGAACAGCGGTCACAGCAGCCGCGCCAAAACTCTTTGTATCGAGACACAGGATAGCCGAGTATTAAGAGAGGAGATTGCCAGACGCCTGAGCGTATCTGGGTAACTTCAAGTCCGGTCCGGTATTGATCGCAACTAGCGATTAGCGATGTGTTTGACGAGGCGATAGACGGTGTGTCCGGCCCGCTGAGAGACGGGCATGACCAGACCGGCCCGAATCGCCTCGGCGAGCTGTGGCCGCAACGTTTTGATGCGCTTGATCTGCCTTGGTCCACCGGCCATCTCGGGCAAAGTCATTCCAAGAGGATTTTTGTCGAGCAATTTCACCACTTTATTATCCTGCGGGCGTGGCTCTCCGGCAGGCGCCACCGGCTTGCCTTCCACTCTGGCTGCAGGAGGGCGACCGCGGCGGGGCTTGTCGCTTTCGGCTGTACTACTTTCGTCTGGGGTAATAGCTTCTGACATCCGGAAATGTTCTCACAAACGGGCTAACGGAAAGTGCGATTGCATGACATTTGTATGCAAAGCCAAGCATATCGCAATGTGTAACAAAAAGTACTACTAAAGAATAGTTACGGAATGCCACCCTGAGGCTGACCACCACCGCGCCGACTTGTTATATTTCAACTGTTCTTTGCAAGCATTTTTATGGCTCGCCTGAGCATTGGAGTCTCAAATTGTGGCGGTGCCCCGCGTCAGGTGCACTGATTGCAACGGATTCCAAGCTGAGGTGGCCGCTGATTCTCACGAATCATCAACAAGGGTAAGAACAATCAAGTATTGAGGTCAGGTCATTGAGCATCGGCTCCTTTGTATTTATGTTGCACAGCCATCTTCCCTATTACCGTAAGGCGGGAATGTGGCCCTTCGGTGAAGAAAGCGTCTACGAGTGCATGGCGGAGACCTACATCCCGCTCCTGAACGCCGTCGACGATCTGCTCAAAGAAGGCCTCAAGGCTAAATTGACGATCGGCCTCACCCCGGTGCTCTGCGAACAACTCGCCGACGAGCACTTCAAGCAGGGCTTCGAAAAATACATCGCCCTTCGCCTGGAAGCGGCTGTCACCGACGAAAAGAAATACGCCAATCACGGTGAAAGCCCCAATCCCGAAAGACATCACCTGGCCAAGTTTTATCTGGATTGGTTCCAACAATGCGACAAAGATTTCAAACAGCGCTGGCAGCGCGACCTGATTGGCGGCTTCAAGCGCCTGCAGGACGCCGAAGCGATCGAAATCACCAGCTCGGCCGCCACCCACTGCTTCTCTCCATTGCTCGGTGAAGACGAGTCGATTCTCGCTCAATACAAAACCGGCGTCGAAAATTACAAGAAGCATTTCGGTCGCGCCCCACGCGGCTTCTGGCTGCCGGAATGCGCCTACCGTCCGGCCCAGGGTGAACGTGAAGGTATCGAGCGCTGGCTATATGAAGCCGGCATCAAATATTTCTTCACCGAATCATTCGTGATCAAAGGCGGTCAGACAGCCGAAGTAAGAAGAGTGGTCGGACCGTACGGCTCAGTGCAATACGTCCCATCTAAAAATACGGGCGCCACCGGCAATGACACCCATGAAGCATTCTGGCTCAAGGAATATCCTGTCGCCGTCATGGGGCGCCACGAAGAAGCCGGCTTCCAGGTCTGGTCCGCCGATCATGGTTATCCGGGCGACGGCAACTACCGCGAATTTCACAAAAAAGACGACAAGTCGGGCCTGCACTACTGGAAGCTGACTTCCAAAAATACCGACCTCGGCTTGAAAGAGCTCTACAATCCGGAAGCGGCGAACAATCGCATGAAGGAAAATGCCGAACACTACGTTGGCTTCGTCCAACAGTGTTTGACCGATCATGTCAAGGCTACTGGCGAAACAGGCCTGGTCATGGTTTCTTTCGACACCGAACTTTTCGGTCACTGGTGGTTCGAAGGCGTTGCCTGGCTGAAGGATATTTTGCGTAAGCTCAAAACCTACACCGCTGTCGAAGTGATGACGGCCAGTGATTATCTGACCGCCCATCCGCCCGAAAAAGCAATCAATCTGCCCGAATCTTCCTGGGGTTCAGGCGGTCACTACCAGGTCTGGCTCAACAACGAGACCGAATGGATGTGGCCTGTAATCAACAGTGCCGAGAAGCAGATGAAGGAAGTAGCCACGGCTCTCAGCACCGGCCACAAAAACAACGGCAATGGCAACGATCTGAAAACGCGCGCCGCAAAACAGCTTGCTCGCGAATTGCTCTTGCTCGAATCGAGCGACTGGCCCTTCCTCGTCACCACCGGTCAGGCAAAAGATTATGCGGTGGAGAGATTTAACGGTCACAAAGAGCGCTTCGAAGAAATCTATAAGATGATTTCGCAGGATCAAATCAACGAAGGCGCCCTGGCGAAAATCGAAGACATAGACAAGTGCTTCGCCGAAATCTCGCTTGACAATTTCGCCCAATTCTCACAAGAAGGTGCTTTAAAAAGTGGCGCCAATAGCTGATCCCTCTTTTCAAATAGACGAACTATCATCACCCCGGGTGTCCCACAAAATGAAGCTCACTAGAACCAAGATCATCGCCACGATCGGTCCTTCCTGTCGTTCTCCGCAGATGCTCTGTTCGATGATCGAAGCGGGTATGGACGTTGCTCGCATCAATTGTTCGCACGCCGATCCGGAGTTTATCGAAGGCGTCGTCGCCGACATCCGCGAAATCAGTGCGCGCATGGATACGCCGGTGGGCATTTTGCTCGACCTCTCCGGTCCAAAGATCCGCACCCGTAAGATGAAAGACAATATTCCGGTTAAGCTGGAAAAAGGCAGACATTTCACCCTGACCAGCCGCAAGCTCGAAGGCAGCGAGGAAATCGTCAGCACCAATTACGAGCCTCTGGCCCGTGAAGTACGGCCAGGCGACACGATTTTGCTCGATGACGGCCTGATCGAACTGAAAGTGGTGAAGACCAATGACACCGACGCCGAATGCGTGATCATCATGGGCGGCGTTCTTAAAAATCATCAGGGCATCAATATTCCAGGTGTTCGCCTGTCGATTCCCGCCCTCACCGAAAAAGACCGCGAAGATTTGAAAGTCGGTCTCAAATGCGAAGTCGACTTTGTCGCACTTTCATTTGTGCGCGACCCTCAGGATCTGATCGAATTGCGCGAAGCGATTGGCGACCACTGGCCGCCTGTGATGATCATCGCCAAGCTCGAAAAGCCGGAAGCGATCGACTGCCTCGAAGAAATCCTCGACGTCACCGATGCAGTCATGATCGCCCGCGGCGACCTCGGTGTAGAATTGCCGCCCGAGCGCGTACCGCCGGTACAAAAATTGATCACTCGCCGCGCCAACGCCAAAGGCAAACCCTGTATCACGGCAACGCAAATGCTCGATTCGATGGCCAACAATCCGCGTCCGACCAGAGCGGAAGCCTCCGACGTAGCCAACGCCATTTACGACGGCACCGATGCCGTCATGCTCTCCGAAGAATCGGCGATGGGCGACTATCCGATTGAAACAGTGCAGATGATGGACCGCATCGCCGCCGCCGCCGAAGGCAGCATGGACCGCTCCAAATTGCATGACCATGCCCTGCCTACTTCCGCCCATGCCATTGCTCACGCCGCCTGCGCCATGGCCGTCGACATGAATGCAAAAGTGGTGGCGACATTCACCAAATCCGGTGCCACAGCCCGCTTGATTTCACAGTTTAAGCCCCCCTGTCCGATCATCGCCCTGACGCAACTCACCCACGTCTACCGTCAGCTCACTTTGAGCTGGGGTACGCAGCCGGTGATGCTCACCGAAGTGAGCGATTCGGAATCAACTCTGGCCATGGTCGAAGACACACTGGTCAAGCGCAACATGGTCACCCCCGGCGAAGTGATTGTCATTACCGGCGGTCTGCCGATTGCCGCTCGCGGCCCGGCAAACTTCGTCAAACTCTCAACAGTCTCGCAACGATCGCCTTCCGCCTTCTGGCAATTGAAAGGCATTTAGCCTCTAGCTGCCGGCGGTCAAATTAGTCAACCGATACCGGCAGTAGTGGCAGAATTATTATCGCTGTCGTTTTTGCTTTCGTTAGCGTGCACGATATAGGCACAGAGCGGATCATCGCGCAGGATATATTTCTCGCGCGTCACCTTTACTCCGAGCAGGGCTTCCATCATTTGCGGCTCCATTGAACAGAGCTGGCGAAACTGATTGGCCATATCGTGAACAGCGCAGTGGCGCTGATAAATAATGAAATTGCCGCCTTCGATCGCTTCCCATTCGGTCATATAGCCGTCTTCTGAAAAGATCCGCGAAATTTCCCGGACGCGTTCTTCTATTGGCTTGTCGTTGAATCTTTCTTTGAAGCGGGCGATGCGCTTCTCATTGCGAATGGTGAGCAATTCCATCACACCCTTGTGACCGGACTGCTCAAAGACGGCTTCGAGCAAATCAACTGCCAGGGTAGAGCCGCCGGAGGGAAAAAGCGCTTCAGCCTTGGCGGCGAGCTTGTAGTGATAGGTGGGGCGACCGCGTACCTGGCGAATCATGCGAGATTCGACCAGACCTTCTTTTTGCAGATGAGCAAGATGCCTGCGCACGGCCATCGAAGTAATACCTAGCATCGTGCAGAGGTCGGAAACCGTAAGCTCTCCTTGCCTTTTGAGGTAAAGCAAAAGAACATCCTGGGTTTTATCGGGGGCATCGCCAATCGGCTGTGTGATCATTTATTACTCGAGAACAACAAGCTGAGCCAGTTTTTAGGAAGGCGTTTTTCTTCGACCTTTATCTAACTTTTTCCGCTTTTTGCCTCATTCCTCCCTAATCAGCCTGCCGGAGGCAAACTTCTCTTTATATTGTCACCGATCTCGACTTTTCCCGGGGCGATTTCAAAAACGCTACTTTCTTAATGCTCTTAACGCTCGGCCCGCCCATTTAGCCCTATCGCAGGCCCCTCGATTGAGGCAATTGAAACGACATACAAAAGGATTATAAATTTACCGGGCCCACATAGTCGATATTTGATACTATTTTATCTATAAAGTCCAATTCTGCAAAGGTTGGAACCTTTTAAGGGAGTTCCCAAGGGAATTCTTCTTTAGAAAGTATATGATTTAAGGGTCTAAAAGGCTCCGATGCGGGCCCGGACAGAAGTTTCCCGATCCCGATTCAATTTCAATAAAAAGCAAGTAAGAGGCACAAAGCGGACCCATGTCGAGTTCATCCAAGTCATCAGCCCCCCTCCTTCAAGTCAAGGATTTGCACGTCTCGGTCGAGGACAAAGAAATCCTCAAGGGCGTCAATCTCACCATCAATGCCGGCGAAATCCACGCCATCATGGGTCGCAACGGATCAGGCAAATCGACTCTCTCCTATACCCTGATGGGCCATCCGCGCTACAAAGTCACCTCGGGCGAAATGCTCTACAAGGGTGAAGAAATCAATGAAATGACCCCCGATGCCAGAGCCAAAGCCGGTATCGGCCTCGCTTTCCAGTATCCGGTCGCCGTACCAGGCGTCACCGTCTCAAACTTCCTTAGACATTCGGTCAAATCGGTCCGCGGCAAGGATATCCCGGTCAAAGAATTCCGCGCCGAATTGAAGACACTGATGGCCAGACTCGGCGTCAAAGATGAGTTTCTCTCCCGTTATCTCAATGACGGCTTCTCCGGCGGCGAGAAAAAACGTCTGGAAATCCTCCAACTTTCGCTTCTCAATCCGCAATTGCTCGTCCTCGACGAAACCGACTCCGGTCTCGACATCGACGCACTCAAGACAGTCACCGAAGGCGTCAACGAACTCGCTACCAGCGAAAACGCCGTTTTGCTGATCACTCACTATCAGCGCATGCTCAATTACATCAAGCCTCATTTTGTACATGTCTTCCAGGACGGCAAAATCGTTGCTTCCGGCGACAGCCAATTGGCACTCGAGCTCGAATCGCGTGGCTACGATTGGGTCACCAAAGAACTCACGCCCTCAGGCGTCGCTTAACACCAGGAGGCCTCTATGTCAGCTGATTTAGCGTCAACTAAACCCACGTCCAGTCAATCGACCAATCTCACGCCGGCGTCCCTCAATGCCGATATTCTCAATGCCCAGACCGGCACGGCCGCAGCTCGCGAAGCGCAGTCGATCGACGACATCGGCAGCGATTACAAATATGGTTTTTCAGACAAAGAAGATTATGTCTTCAAATCCGGTCGTGGCCTGACGCGTGAAATCGTCGTCAAGATCTCCGAGATGAAAAAAGAGCCCGAATGGATGCTCAAGTTTCGTCTGCGCGCCCTCGATATCTTCTTGAAAAAGCCCATGCCTACCTGGGGCAACTGCGGCCTCCTGAACGACATCGACTTCGACAATATCTACTATTACATCAAGCCCTCAGGCGGTACCGAGAAGAGCTGGGATGAAGTGCCCGAAGGCATCAAAAACACCTTCGACCGCTTAGGCATTCCTGAAGCCGAGCGCAAATTTCTCGCCGGCGTCACCGCTCAATACGAATCCGAAGTCGTCTATCACTCGATCCGCGAAGATCTGGAAAAAGAAGGCGTCATTTTCCTCGATATGGACTCGGCCCTGCGCGAGCATCCCGAAATCGTGCGCGAGCACTTCGCCACAGTTATTCCCGCCGCCGACAACAAATTTTCGGCTCTGAACTCGGCCGTCTGGTCGGGGGGCAGTTTCATCTGGGTACCACCGGGTGTCAAGGTAGAAATCCCGCTACAAGCCTATTTCCGTATCAACGCTGAAAACATGGGTCAGTTCGAGCGCACCTTGATCATCGCCGAGCCCGGCTCCTTCGTGCACTATATCGAAGGTTGCACCGCTCCTACTTACAGTACCGACTCTCTGCACTCGGCAGTAGTTGAATTGATCGCCAAGCCGGGAGCTCATATCCGCTATACGACCATTCAAAACTGGTCCAAAAACGTTTACAACCTGGTCACCAAGCGCGCAGTCGCCCATGAAGACGCCAAAGTCGAATGGGTAGACGGCAATCTCGGCTCCAAGCTGACGATGAAATATCCGGCCATCTATCTGATGGGACCGCGCGCTCACGGTGAAGTACTCTCCATCGCTTTTGCCGGTGAAGATCAGCACCAGGATGCCGGTGCGAAGATCATTCACGCCGCCCCCGACACGACCTCTTTGATCGTCTCAAAATCGATCAGCAAAAAAGGCGGTCGGACTTCTTATCGCGGCTTGATCAAAGTGCACCCGCATGCAACCGGGGTCAAATCCTCGGTCAAATGCGACGCCCTGCTCATGGACGACCAATCGCGCTCGGACACCTACCCGACCATGGAAATCGACGAAAAAGACGTCAACATCGAACACGAAGCAACCGTATCCAAAGTAGGCGAAGAGCAGCTCTTCTATTTGATGAGCCGCGGCCTGAGCCAGGACGAGGCAACGGCGATGATCGTCAATGGCTTCTTCGAACCCTTCACCAAAGAACTCCCCCTCGAGTACGCCGTCGAATTGAATCGTCTGATTCAACTCGAAATGGAAGGCTCAGTAGGTTAGGTTGGATTAAACAAGCCGGGCACAGAAGCAATCCAAATCATCAGGGAGATATTTTTTAGTCATGTCGGATCCAAAAGTGGCCAACACCATAGCTAGAGAAAGAGTCGACGGTTTAGCGAAAAGCAACGCCGAACCACAATGGCTCAAAGCCAGTCGTCTGACGGCCTGGGAAGCATATCTGCAAACGCCGATGCCGACCTCTCGCGACGAAGATTGGCGCAAAACCGAAATCGACTCCCTCGATCTCTCTACTTTTGTAGCGGTCGGACCGATTGAAACAAGGGAAAAGTCCGCGCCGAAGGTAACCGACCATACGCTTTTGAGCGGCTGCAGCAAAGCAGTCGAAAAGACGGCCGGCATTTTCGTCGAAGATTATCAGGCCCAAAATCTGAGCGTCAGCCTCGATCCTGAAGTCTCAAAAAAGGGCGTTATCTTCGTCTCCTGGCAGGAAGCGCTCGAGAAGCACGGCGAGCTCGTTGAAAAATATTTGAGCGCCCAGGCCCTGACGGCAAAAGCCGACGCCAAATCAAAAACAGAGTCCGAAACAATCGTCCAGGCCGAAGACGACAAATTTACGTTGATGAACCGCGCCCTCTTCACCGGCGGTTATTTCCTCCATGTACCGGCCAACGTCGAAATCGACGCTCCTTTCCTGGCCCTGACCAATCTCACCGGTGAGAAAGTAGAAGCGCACGGACAGGCCTTTATCGAGCGTATCGTCGTTGTCGCCGGCGACAATGCCAAACTCAATCTTTTCACGATTTTTAGCTCACCCGAAGGCGACAGCTCCGCTCAGGGTGCTCTCAAATCGCAGGCTTCCAGTCTGGCCAATATTTTCGTCGAAGCCCATGTCGGCCGCGGCGCCCGCGTCAATGTCGTCGAGCTCAGTCAGCTCGGTCACAATGTCTTCGCCATCAGCCGCACTTCGACCTATGTCGGTCGTGACGGTCACCTCGACTACACCACCGCCTCGCTCGGCGCTCGTCAGATCAAATCGGTAATCGAAACATTGATGATCGATCGCGGCGGCAACAGCGACGTCAAAGGCATCATCCTTGGTGACCTGCATGAGCATGTTTCCTTCAATACGATCCAGCAGCACGCCAGCCCTGATACCACATCCAATATCAACTTCCGCGTCGCCCTCAAAGATGATGCCTCATCGATTTATCAGGGCATCGTCAAAGTCGACAAGGTGGCTCAGCGCACTAACGCTTTCCAATCCAATAAAAATCTCCTGCTTGGCAGCGGTGCTCGCGCCGACAGCATTCCGCGCCTGGAAATTCTCGCAGACGACGTCAAATGCTCGCACGGAGCCACTGTCGGACCGGTGGACAAGGATCAACTCTTCTATCTCAATTCACGCGGCCTGCCCATGAAAGAAGCGGAAGAACTTATTGTCATTGGCTTCTTCGCTGAAGTCCTGAACACCATTTCTATCAAGGGAGCCGCCGACTGGATAGGCTCTTTGATCGCGGAAAAAATCCATCAATGACCGAACATGCAACCGAGTACGCGAAAATAGCCGAGACCAAAGACATCCCGGATGGCGAGGTCAAAGTCTACGATTTGAACGGCGCGGCCATCGCTCTTTGTCATGTCGGCGATAAATTTTACGCCGTCCAGGATCTCTGTACCCACGACGGTGGGCCGCTCGGCGAGGGCGAACTGGTCGGCTCGCAAATAGAATGCCCAAGGCATGGCGCCCGCTTCGATGTAAAAACCGGCAAGGCGATGTGTTTGCCGGCGGTGATCGACATACCCACTTATGAGGTGGAAGTGCGCGGCGGCGAAATCTTCGTCAAATAATTGAAATCAGAAAAATCGACATAAGCAAAAAGAAGACCGAGAAAATGTTCGACAGTAAAGAAATAGCCAGAGACTTTCCCATTTTGAGCCGTCAGATCGATGGCAAAAAGCTCGTCTACCTGGACAACGCCGCTACCTCGCAAAAGCCGCGCTCGGTAATCGACAGTATCGTCCACTACTACGAGCACTATAACGCCAACGTCCACCGCGGCATCCACACCATGTCAGAGGAAGCGACAGCGGCTTACGAGGGCGTTCGCGAGAAGGTCGCCGCCTTTATCGGTGTAGACGACACTTGCGAAATCATCTATACGAGAAATACGACCGAAGCAATCAATCTGGTCGCCTTCACGTGGGGCAGACAAAATGTCCTGCCCGGTGACGAAATCGTTTTGACCCCGATGGAGCACCACTCCAATCTGGTGCCCTGGCAACAACTGGCCACCGAGCGCGAAGCTAAGCTGGTCTTCCTCGAACTTAGCGACGAAGGCGAAGTGAC
>JAGXAB010000080.1 GCA_018971775.1 Cyanobacteria bacterium REEB67
AGAGAGGACAGGGAAGTGAAAGTTTTAGTCGCTGTAGACCAATCAGACTGCTCAAAAGCAGCAGTAAGCTCGGTGCTGGATAGAAGCTGGCCGAGCGGTACCACCTTTGAAGTCATTCACGTTGTCGAACCTCTGGCCGCTCAATATGCTCTGGCCGACGCGCGCTCCTTGCGGGCCATGCTGGAAGCGGATCAAGAGATCTTCAACTGCGCCCAGGAGCTAATCAATGAAAAGACTTTTCAACTGGCCGCCATATTCGGCAAAGACCGGGTCACCGGGCAGGTGATCGAAGGTCATATCGCCGAATCCATTGTCGCCCAGGCCAAAATTATGCAAGCCGACCTGATCGTCATGGGCTCGCACGGCCGCACCGGCTTCGATCGCATTTTCCTCGGCAGCATCGCCGCCAAAGTGGCCGGACAGGCACCGTGCTCGATCGAAATCGTCAAGCAAAAGATGACTGATGATGAAAAACAAGTTGTCGCCGGCAAAACAGTAACCAAGGCAATTATGGAAGCGCATCACTAAACGAGGTTGAGCAATGAAAGTATTAGTACCGGTCGATAGTTCGGAATGCTGCCAGGGTGCGATCGAGCACATCGCCAGGCAATCGTGGTGGGGCGATACAAAGTTTTTGATACTGCATGTAATGGCAATCGAAACGGCCAATGATTTCCCCGAATATGGTTTTTGCACCGATGCGAAATATGCCGAAGAAAGGCTGCTTGCCGCGCAAGAATTGGTCGGCGAGAAAACAGCCTATCTGGTAAAAATGCTCGGTGCCAAAATGCATTTTGAATGCGAGGTCCTGCAGGGTTTTCCAGCGGACGTCATTAAACAAACCGCCATCGATTGGAATGCCGATTTGATCATTATGGCCTCGCACGGCTACCGCGGCTTGAAGAAGTTCTTCCTCGGCAGCGTCGCCGAGAATGTCCTGTCGGGCGCACCGTGCTCGGTGGAAATCATCAAGACGCCGGCGGCGGTTACGGAAGCGGTTGCGAAAGATAAGGGCAAAAGCAGCAAAGACGGCGACGAGGTCACCAAAGCGGCGAGCCATCGCTAAATCATTAAACAAGCGCGGCTCGAGGAGACATCAGAGGAAACGAGAATGAAAATACTACTACCCATCTATGACTATGATGACGCCAAACTGATCATCGACTTCGTCAGCAATTTCAATTGGCCTCCACACGCTTGCTTCAAATTGCTCCACGTCATAACCAGCCAGGTCGGCGAAGAAGAGGAAGCAAAAGCCGAAAAGCTGGCCAGTATCCGGCTTGCCGATATCATGTATCGACTGAAATCGGTCCTCCCCTCGGCCGTCGCTGACTCCGAGCTGATGGCCGGCACGCCGGTCCTTGAAATAGTCAACTTTGCCAGCCAATGGCAGGCGGACATGATCGTCATGGGGTCGCGCACCCGCGTTGGCATCGACGCCTGCTTAACCGGCAGCGTCTCCAAAGGCGTCGTCATGCAAGCGCCCTGCTCGGTAGTAACGATCAAACCACCAGTGCGTCACGAAGGCCATCCATTCAAGCAAGTACGTGGCGGCGACGGTCAGGGTGCGGTGGGTGCCGTTCACCCGCTGCCCGAATCTAAGGAAGTACATCTGCTGACGGGCTAAACGAATCGTTGGGCAGAGTCTGCAAATAATCAGCAATGCGCTCGATTTGATCGGGCGCTAGTTTGATCTGGGTCATCTGCGACATGACATTGTATTTCGATTTATTGACCTTGAGGCTGTGCTCTCTCGGATTGGTGATGTGGGCGACAAGATAGTCGCGATCGCGCCGTCCACCGACTCCGTCCATGACCGGCCCCAACCAGCCGCCTTCGCCACCGACCGAATGACAGGCCATGCAACCGGAATCATTGAAAAGTTTCTGACCGATGATACTTTCGCGCGAGACCGGCTGAGCGCGGTAATGCTCATTGACAGGCGGAATATCGGCGGCCAGATGACTGTGACCTTCGACAACGAAGCCACCTTTGGGTTCGGGCAGGGCGCGCAAAAAAGCGACGATGGCGTTGGCCGACGCCGGCGAGATGCGCACATGCAAAAAAGTATCGTCCGGATTGCGATGAGTGAGAGTAGCCAGCGTATCGCGAGCCTCCTTGCTATCGCTAAATTTGGCCTTGAGATATTCCTCGCTATGCCTGGCCCCGATGCCATCGAGCATCGGACCGAGCGTACCACCGACATTGTGTATCGAGTGGCAGGCCTGACAATTGAGCGCTTCAAAAAGATGAGCCCCGATGCGTGCCTGCCGCGTCATCGGCGTCGGCACGTAGCCGGTCGTCTTGACCAAAATGAGCTGGGGCTGCTGGACGCCATCTCCGTCGCTGCGAGCGATGCCTGCACCGAAAGTAGCTTGCAATGCGGCGAACCCGATAGCAAGGGCAGATAGATAAACCGCCTTATTCTTTGACATGCATTCCCTCAAGTGCGGATAAGACCACGCTAGCACCGCTCGCCAATCGAGCTCATCGGCCTAAAGATGGAGCTTTGGCAAAACATTGGTAACTGTGCAAAAAGAGCAATCATCCTCGCCGCAGGCCAGATCAACCGGCCAGACGAGGTTGTCGCTGAACAGCGGCACTAACATACAAGTGGACGATAGAAGCCGCAGCTCAAGCAAAGAAGAGGCCACCCATGGATCTGATTACACTGGCAGCCACCTGCATATTTGCCTGCACACCGGTGACACCAAAGCCGATCGACGGCAAGCAATATCAGCAGTGGGAGGAACGCCTGCAAGGCTCAGTCCGCTCCACCGAACCAATACCCGAAACGGAGGAAAAAGCAGTAAATTCAGAGAGTCAGGGCACCGAATTGCCGAGCTGGCTGCAAGGTACATGGCAGGCTCATGCCAGTACACTGCTCTATGTCTACGATTTTAAGAACGGCAAAAATCTAGTCAAAAAACCGAGCACAGTCAAGCTCGAACGCCGCTACGTGCGAGGCATGAGCTCTGCCAGGACAAAAGGCGCAGACGATCGAGACAATCTGGACAGCAACACCGTGGTCAAAAACGGGCCAGGCGAGTTGAAAATTCGCAGTCAGGCTCTCGTCACCTGCACACGGAAGACCGACCGCGAAATAATTGACATCTTCATCGAAGAAAGCACAGTCGATTATGAAGAAGTCGACGACGGCGTCGTCCAGGTATCGGTTACCGTCACCGATTACAGCATCGACAATATTCCGAGACGGCAATCGAAGAGCTTCTTTATCGAAACCAGAATGCAAAGTAAAACTGTGGCCGGCGCTCAAGGAGCGCCGTCGAAAGGCTCAGACCAGGCGACGGCGCATGGCGTGAACGGCGGCCTGGGTGCGATCATCCACCGCCAGTTTATTGAGGATGTTGCGCACGTGGGTCTTGGCCGTGGCCAGGGAAATGAATAGTTTATCGGCAATTTCTTGATTGGATAAACCGGCCACAATCAATCTCAAAACCTCCAACTCGCGGGGAGAAAGCGGCTCGGGAGCGGGACGATCCATTTCCTCAGGGGCGCAATCGTCTTCCACAGCCAGCGCCGAGGAGCGCTCCTCATGACTATCACCAGAGACCTGCGCATGCGCCACATCATCAGCTGCAAAGCCACGTCCACCATCGCGGGGAAGCGATTCTCCAGCCTCAGTGCCGCCATTATCGGCATGGCCGGCACCGCTCTCGGCGGTGAGATTGGCATAATGGCGCAAAACCCGACTGGCGATCGAGGCATCGAGCCAGGCATCGCCTTCGCGCACGGAACGGACGGCGGTATAGAGTCGCTCGGGCTCGACATCTTTCAAACAATAGCCGGAAGCGCCGGCGGCCAGAGAGGCGAGGATATCGCTGTCATTGTCATGCTGGGTGAGCATGATGATCTTCATCTGGGGAAATTCACTGATAATCTGCCTGGCGGCCTGGATGCCATCCATGATAGGCATGCCGACGTCCATGACAACAACATCAGGCATCAACGCCCGGGTCTGAAGCACGGCCTCTTCGCCATTGGCCGCTTCACCAATGACGATGATGTCGGCGGTGCGCTTAAAAGCTGTTTTCAATCCAATCCTTGTCAAAGCGTGGTCTTCGACAAGCAGGACATTAATTACGGCCTTGACTTCACTAGGTGACTTTTCGGACATTATTTGCACCGTATGACCTCTCGAGGCTTTTAAGTATAAACTCTATGCCTCCGGTTTCAGACAAAAGGACAAACAACTTCGTATCTTTTGCAACCTCCGGTCGAAAATAAATACTGTAACTTCTCCCACACAAGCCCCGGCAGCGACAATTCACGGCGAAAACAAAAAATGAATCCAGATAACCAGTCCAGCAGCCCCGAGCCGATCCGTCAATTGAGCGAAGTCGAAATTGACTTGCGCAAACGCTGGCTCGAATTTGAAGACAGCGACGAAGAAATCATCGCCGGTGAGGTAGACCAGGTGGTAGGAAGCAATATCGACTCTTTGATCGAAAGCATGTACGCTCATTTTCTCTCCTTCGACGAGACGCGCAGCTTCTTTCCCAACGAACACGTTCTGAAACACGCTCAGCGCGCCCAAAAAGACTATTTTATCCGCTTTACCAAGGGCAATTATGACGTCAAGTACGTGGCGGATCGGCTCGGTGTCGGCTCGACCCATCATCGCATCGATCTCGATCCAAAATGGTACATCGGTGCCTACAACCGGGTTCTGAACTGGTTTTTGCCCAAAATCGTCGATCATTTCCACGCCAAGCCACAGCGTCTGGTCAAAGCGCTTTCGGCGTTGATGAAACTGATTTTCTTCGACATGGGCCTGGCCATCGAATGTTATATCTCGGCCAAAGAACACTCTATTCGTCAACATCGCGATGCTATCCGCGAGCTCGAGCTGGAACGCTCGGTGACGCAAGCAATCGTTGAAAACGCACCGACGGGCATCATCAGCTTGAGTGAAAATTTGATTTGTCTGGAGTGCAATGAGGAATTCGTCAAAATCATCAATGGCGACAGTCGCGCCGCCATTATCGGCAAATCACTCTTTGAAATCGCGCCGGGCTTGCCCAGAGGCTGCTTCGAGGATGTCTGGAAAAGCGGCCAGGCCTATCGAAAATCGACCGAGCGCCTCAGCCTGCCGGTCGGCACCGTCACCGACGACACCTACTGGGACTGGGCCGTCTGGCCGGTCAAAGACGGGGGTCGCGTCACCGGTCTGGTCGCCATGTTTGCCAATGTCAGCGATCGGGTGATGCTGCATCAACAACGCGAGGATTTCGTCGCCACCCTCACCCACGATCTAAAAACACCGGTCCTGGCGGCCAATCGCGCCGTGGGCTATCTACTGGACGGTGATTTCGGCCCGCTCGCCGATGAACAAAAGGAAATTTTGCAAACTGTTCTGCAGAGCAACAACGCCCTCTACAGCCTGGTCCAGACTCTGCTCGACGTCTATAAATTTGACAGCGGGCTGAAAGAATTTTATATGCGCAGTTGCAATATCGCCGGCATCGTTTGTCAGCTGGTCAATGAGATCATGCCCCTGGCCCAGGAACGCGGCGTCACGCTCAAAGCCGAATTAAACGAGAATCCTTATGACATCAACTGCGATGAAGCGGAGATTCGCCGCGTCATTCAAAATCTGATCGACAATTCGCTCAAATTTACTCCGGCGGGCGGACATATCACAGTAAAGATACAGCAGACAGCGGAAAAGACGACGATTACGGTAAGCGATACTGGTAAAGGTATACCGGATGAAAACAAGCCCAAGCTCTTCCAGAGATTCTGGCAGGCGGGCACGACAGGCCGTTACTACGCCAGCACAGGCCTCGGTCTTTATCTCTGTCGGCGCATCGTCGACGGTCACGAGGGCCGGATCTGGTGCGACAGCACCGTCGGCGAAGGCAGTAAATTTTATGTCGAGCTGCCGACCAAAGGCTAAGATTAGCTAACTGAAATAGCCAGTTAAGAATAGCGCATCAACTGCTGCAGCATGATGTCAAAAAGGGCCGGCGCGTGATTATGACAGGCACCGGCCAGGGCATTGCTGGCACTGGTCGTGCCGCGACCGGCCAGAGCAGCGCCTGCAGCGGCATCGCTTTTGGACGTATCTCTGCCACTGTTATCCGGATTGCTGCGTGCTTGCTTCTCAATCTCGGCAAAGACGACTTTATGGTCCACAATCAGGGCATTTGGCGCCGAATGTCGCAGTGCCAGGTGTTTCTCGACGATTTCGGCAGCGGTGTCCAGACAGCGGCAATCATCGTTGACCGGTGCCAGCAATATTTCAGAAACGGCCTGGGCCGGCACGAGCTCGAAGCAGCAAGCTCCGGCTGCAAGCGCCTGAGCCCCCGACAAGCGCTCGCGAAAGAGCAGGTCGTGCAAGAAAAGTCTGGCGTTAGGGTACCGTAATGGCATTTGCCTTCTCCAGGCGGTTTCTACAACAGGGCTTCAACTGAATTCCTTGACATGGCTTAACACTTCGATCGCATTGGCCTGACCGAGCCAGGAGCCGGTATCGATGCCTTCCTCGACAGCAATCAAATGCTTGGAAGGCGAACAAAAGAAATGATGGACCAGCGGTTTGAGCTCTCGCAGTCGATCATCCGCGTGCTCGACGAAACGATTCAAATCAGCAGCGATCAAACCGTCCGCTGTGGCGAGCGCGTCCATAGCGTCTTGCAGGCCGACACCTGGTCGGCCATGGTCGGTAAAGATCGCTTTGAGATAATACTCATTATCGGCACAATAATCGGCGATGATTTTGCTTTGATCAGCGACACTAAGCTCACTATCCCCGGAGCGCAGATAAGCGATCAGTGGCTTTTTATGCGAGTGCTTCTTGTGCTTGCCCTGGCACTGCTTGGACCAGCGATTACTTAATCCGGCGCAGGGGCAAAATCGTGATTCGGCCTTCGGTACGCAGTGACACTCAAGGGCTTGATCTTGATCTGCACTTACCATGCGGCGCAGGTGAGGTAGCGCATATTTGCATGTCTCGAGCGGCGTATCAGCCGAATTTTTCAACGCTTCTTCTTTTGACCAGGGCATGGTGTGTCTCCAAAAATCCATTCTTCTATTGCAATATCTTTTTTTCTTCAACGATCTCTTGTTCTGATCACCTTGCGTATTGCCGCCGCTCGATTGCGGCAGACCGTGCATTTTTCTTCCTGATTCTGAGCGGCCCAGAGCGAAGCGGCTATATCCAAAAAATCGGCGAGCTCAGGGTGTTCGCCGCCGGTCAGCATTTCGAAACTAGCGATGGCACGCTCGGTCAAATCTTCAGCTTGCGGCAAAAGGCCCCTGGCTGAGGCGATTTGAGCAAGAAGCATCAGGGTCTCAGCATAGATTTTTTTCTGACGACCGGCTTTGCTATCGCACAGGGATAAGGCAAGACCGGCTGTAGCATCGGCTTTGTCCAGTTCATGGCGATGCAGATAAACTTCAGCCAGATCCTTTTGCACTTCGGCCAGGCCGAGACAAGACGTATTGCTACTGCCGAAGATGACAATTGCTTCTTTCAATATGCCTTCGGCCTCGCTCAAATGACTGGTCTTCAAATAGAGGGCAGCCAGATCAGTCAAGTCGTCACCGAGAGCAAAAGAATTTTTGCTCAGATTGGCAAAATCCAGATTTAAAACTCTTTTGTAGAGCGACTCGGCCAGGTCGAAATTACCGAGCTCGACATGGCATTTGGCCAGCCCGAGAAAACAGCTCGACTGCGTCCATTCATCAAGTTGCAGACGAGCGCCGACGTGGAGAGCGGTGGTGTAGTTTTTCAAGGCGGCGCTGAAATAACCGCGGTCATAGGCGATGCGGGCCAGCGCCAAGTGCATACGCCAGGATGCCAGACTATCCGTGTGAGCGGGGCTGTAATTAAGAAAAGAGTCACTCATTAGTGGCCTTAACCTCGGTCAAATTCAAAAGCAGGGAGCGCAAACTCAAGCACCGGCGACGAGAGCCTGTTCTTTTTTGGCATTACGAGCCTGATGGGGGACAACTACTTCGACAGCACAGCCGGCATGGTAGACGACACCTTTACAGACCCGACCGTGCGTTTTGGGCTGAGTGGTCAGGCCAGTATTGGCGCCCAGGATAATCTTGTCAGCACCCCATTCGGCGGCAGCCTGGACGATTTCGTTTTTGGCGCAGCCTTCGCGCACTTCGAAGTGGACGGTACTATAGGCGATGCCCTCCATCAAAGTTTTGCGAAAGGCGGCGCACATCTTCTCGGCCTCATGCCTGCGCTCGTCCTGCATGGCGCAATAGACATGTACGCTATGGTCTTCGCCCTGCACCTGACGGTCGATTGGCGCAAGCACGGTCAAGATCTTGAAGGCGGTGTCTTTTGGCCATCTTCTTTTCGTCAACTCGCCAACCACGTCATGGCTGTACTGAGAATGTTCAATCGCAACGATGACTTTCATACAACGCCCTCTTCCTCGGAATGCTTTCGATGCCTCCACTTTCGCATGGAGGGCGGCGCGGAAGCCTCAACCGGAGTGAGGAATGTCATGTACAAACAGTCTAATAATCGGTCGAGCCGGACTCATCCTTTAGGATTAGTGCCCTCGCCGGGCAAGGCTTTCAGGTCGATGGTAAATTCCCACTCACTGGCGGCATTAAGAGAGCGGCGATATTTAAAACCGGAGCGGCGCAACAAATTGAGCATATTGACATTCTCCGGCAAAACCAGGCCGTAAAGCTCCTCGATACCGGCTTCGGCCGCGATAGCGGCGAGATGGCGCAGGAGAATCGTACCAAAACCGAGGCGTTGATATTCCTCGGCCACGGTCAGGGCAAATTCAGCCCTTTTCGGTCGACCGGGTAGCGCTCGCGCTCCGGTTTCGGCCGAGACTATGTAGCGGCCGGTGCCGGCCGGCGAAAAAATGCCGTCTTTATAGAAACCGGCGATTAAAGCTACATGATTGACAAAATCGACATTTGAGAAATAGTCGAGTTCCTTTTCACTGAGACTGTCCTTGAAGATAAAAAAGCGGAAGTAAAGCGACTGTACGCTGAGGTGCTGCAAGCCTTCCACCAGCAAACAGCGATCGGCCGGGGTTAATGCCCTTACGAGCACAGTCCGACCATCTTTTAGACTGTCCAGAACGTGATAATCGGAGGTTTTCGCCTGCATTTTTGTACCAGCAGCCCAGCTCAATCAGCGCCGCGCATTATCCTGTTATCATACCTGCGGTACCCCGAGGTTACCATCAACCTTTTGAATGATGCTCAGCTTGACGCCAGATGCCAGACTTACATCAGTAAAAGGGAGCCACAGCAGTTGAAAACCAAGTTAGCGACAGAAACCTGGCAAGAAACATACCAGGCAAAAAAGACCAGCGCCGAATCGGCCATTCAGTATATTCAATCCGGGGACCGCATCTACATACATTCCCACGCCGCCTGCCCGGTCTCGCTGATTAGCGCTCTCACCGCCCGCGCCGCCGACCTGAGTCGGGTCAAGATCATTCATCTGATGACACTGGGAGAGGCTCCTCATGCCGCCTCCGAATACCAAAATTCTTTCCGCGTCAACGCCCTCTTCATTGGCGCCAACGTCAGACTGGCCGTAAATGAAGGTAGAGCCGACTATACACCGGCATTTCTCTCCGAGATACCGGGCATGATCCGGGCCGACCTGATCCCTGTCGATGTCTGCCTGGTGCAGCTCTCGCCGCCGGACAAGCACGGTTACTGCAGCCTTGGTCCATCGGTGGATTGCACCCCCGCCGCCATCGAAAAAGCAAGGCTGGTCATAGCCGAAATCAATGAACAAATGCCTCGTACCCATGGAGCAAGTTTCATCCATATAGATCGCGTCGACCATGTCGTCATGGTCGACCGTCCCCTGGGCGAGCCCAAGAAGATCGAGCCCGGACTGGTCGAGCTGGCCATCGGCCGCAATGTCGCTTCGCTGGTCGAAGATGGCGCCACTCTCCAGCTCGGTATCGGCAAAATACCGGATGCGGTGCTGGCCAGCCTGCACGACAAAAAAAATCTCGGCATCCACAGCGAGATGTTTTCCGATGGCGTCGTCGACTTGCTCGAAAGCGGCGTAATCAATAACAGCCGCAAGACGATATTTCCGGGCAAAAGCGCAGTCAGCTTCGTCATCGGCAGCAAACGTCTCTATGACTTTATCGACGCCAATCCATTAATAGAATTCCAGCCCTGTGACGTCATCAACAATCCCTCTCTCATCTCGCAAAATTATAAGATGACCTCGATAAATTCGGCTCTGCAAGTAGACATAACCGGCCAGGTATCAGCCGGCTCGATCGGCACAAATCTCTACAGCGGTTTTGGCGGTCAGGCTGATTTTGTGCGCGGCGCCAGTCGCTCGCCGGGCGGCAAGACGATCATCGCCCTGGCCTCGACGGCGCGCGGCGACAGCACCTCGCGAGTCGTCACCCTGCTCACCCAGGGCTCGGGCGTAGTGACGACTCGTGGCGACGTCCATTATGTCGTCACCGAATATGGTATCGCTCAGCTCTACGGCAAAAATATGCGAGAAAGAGCGCAGGCCATGATCGAGATCGCTCACCCGGCCTTCCGAGAGGCTTTACGAGCGGAAGCTCAAACTATCCCCTGGCTCAGAGATTAATTACAAGCTTCACCGGACGAAAAACATGCTCGAAACAAGCAACCTGGCAAAAACGACGGGCAGCCGCTCAAAAGTCGTCGAACCGCCCACCGACGACAAACGCTGGCGCCTCGTCATAGCGACGATGCGTCGTCACGGCTACGCCCAGAGCGCATTAATTGAAACGCTGCACACTGTGCAATCCTGCTTCGGCTATCTGGACGAAGCAGGCATGCTCTTCGTAGCGCGCAGCCTCAAGGTATCGCCATCCAAAGTCTACGGCGTCGCAACTTTTTACAGTCTTTTCCGCCTCAAGCCACAGGGCAAGCATACCTGCGTCATCTGCCTGGGCACGGCCTGCTATATCAAAGGAGCAGCCAAACTTCTGGACGCGGTCGAAAGCACCTGTGGCTTGAAAGTCGGCGAGACAACGGCGGACAACCAAATCTCATTACTGGAGGCCCGTTGCCTTGGAGCTTGCGGCATAGCGCCGGCAGCCATTCTCGACGGTCAGGTATGCGGCAAACTGGAAGCGGCGGAGCTCAAGGAAAAACTAGAAAAATGGCATTTGAATCTATGACCAGCGATGAGCTAAGACACCTGAGAGAAGAGGAAGAAGCCGCCCAGGCCGCTTATAGACACCGCGTCTTTGTTTGCATGGGCACGGCTTGCCAGTCGGTCGGAAGCGGCCTGGTACTCGATGCTTTGCAGGCGGAAGCGCAAAAGACGGAAAAGGCAGAAAAAACATGTCGCATCTCGGCTGGAGGCTGCCAGGGCAATTGCGCCAGCGGGCCACTGGTCGCCATACCGGCTCAGGAAGTTTTATACGAGCAAGTGGCCGGCGACAATGCCGCTGCCATCATCGCCGCCCTCGATGATAAGCCGGTCGCCGCATTGCTTTGCGATAATAAGAGCGATTTTTTCGTCAAGCAAAAACGAATTGTCACCAGCCTGCGCGGTTATCTCGACCCCTCGCGCATCGAAGACTACATCGCCGCCGGCGGTTACGAGGCGCTTTTCAAAGCACTGACCGAGATGAGCCGCGAAGAAGTGGTCGCCGAAGTGACAAGAAGCGGCCTGCGCGGTCGGGGCGGAGCGGGCTATCCGACCGGTCTGAAATGGAGCACCGTCGCCAAAGCAGCCGGTCCGCAAAAGTATGTCGTCGTCAACGCCGACGAAGGCGATCCCGGTGCCTTTATGAACCGCAGTGTCTTAGAAGATTACCCCTTCCGCGTCCTCGAGGGCCTGACGATCGCTGCCTATGCAGTCGGCGCAAACAAGGGCTATGTCTACGTGCGCGCCGAATATCCGCTCGCCGTCAAACGCGTCCAGGATGCCATCCGCGCCGCCGAAAAGCACGGACTGCTCGGCCACAAGATCGGCTCGACCGCCTTCGACTTTCATATCGAGGTCAGACTCGGCGCCGGGGCCTTCGTCTGCGGCGAAGAAACGGCTCTGATCGCCTCGATCGAAGGCGGCAAAGGACTGCCCTCGCCGAGGCCGCCTTACCCGGCAGAATCTGGACTCTGGGGCAAACCGACCCTGATCAACAATGTCGAGACCTATACCAATATCGTGCCAATCATCGTCAATGGCGGCGCCTGGTATGCCGAGACAGGCACCGAACGCAGCAAGGGTACGAAGACTTTTGCCCTGAGCGGTCGGATCAAAAATACCGGACTGGTGGAAGTACCGCTCGGCATGACCTTGCGTGAGATGATTTTTGATATCGGCGGCGGTGTGCCCGATGGCCATAAGTTCAAAGCGGTGCAGACGGGCGGCCCGGCCGGCGGCTGCATCCCGGAAGCGCATCTGGACGCTACGATCGACTACGAATCGCTGATGCAACTTGGTTCTTTTATGGGATCGGGCGGCATGATCGTCATGGATGACAGCTCGTGCATGGTAGACGTGGCCAAGTTTTTTATGCAATTTTGCGCCGCCGAATCCTGCGGCAAGTGCGTCCCCTGTCGGGTCGGCACAGCCCACATGCATGACATGCTGGACCGCATCACCAGAGGCGAAAGCAGCCTCGAGGAATTGGCCCAGCTCGAATCACTCTGCGACGTCGTCAAATTTACCAGCCTTTGCGGCCTCGGGCAGGGCGCACCAAATCCGGTGCTGAGCACCCTGCGCTTCTTCAAAGCGGAATATCTCGCGCACATCGTCGGCAACGTCTGCCCGGCCGGCGTCTGCGCACCAGTTGGACAGGACATCCGGAGGCCTACATGCGCGTTGTAACCCTGAAGATCAACGACCGAGAGATGAGCGGTCGCGACGACGAAAATATTCTGCAAGTGGCCCGCGAAAACGGCATCGACATACCGACGCTCTGTCAGGTCGATGGCCTGAGCGAATGGGGCGGCTGCAGACTCTGCCTGGTCGAAATCGAAGGCAGTAATAAACTCTCTCCGGCCTGCGTCACCAGAGTCAGCGAGGGCATGCGCGTCACTACCACAAGCGACCGCTTGCAGGGTTATCGGCGCTCGATCGTCGAGATGCTCTTCACCGAGGGCAACCACATCTGCTCTGTCTGCGTATCAAACAACAATTGCGAACTCCAGGACATGTCGCACGAGCTGAAGATCGATCATATTTCGCTGCCCTATTTTTTCCCCAGCAAAAAAGTCGATGCCTCCCACGACAAATTTGTCTACGATGCCAATCGCTGCATCTTGTGCACGCGCTGTGTGCGCGCTTGCGACGAAGTGGAAGGAGCTCATACCTGGGATGTGGCCGGCCGCGGCTTGAAGTCGCATCTGGTGAGCGACTTGCAACAACCCTGGGGCGACTCAGATACCTGCACCAGTTGCGGTAAATGCGTGCAGGTCTGCCCGACCGGCGCCCTTTATGAAAAAGGCATGGCCGCTGGAGAAATGGTCAAAAAAACCGAATTTATCGCTTATATAACTGAGATGCGCAAAGACAGCGCCGAAAATCCCGAGGGAGACGACCGATGAACGACCTGCCTGCGGCAAAGTCAAAACCCAAACTGGCGACGGTCTGGCTCGATGGCTGCTCGGGTTGCCACATGTCCCTGCTCGACATGGATGAACGCCTGCTCGACCTGCTCCAGCGAGCTGATCTTGTCTACAGCCCCCTCGTCGATCAAAAGCATTTCCCCGATTTTGTCGACATCACCCTGGTGGAAGGGGCGGTCAGCAGCGAAGACGATCTGATCAAGATCAAGCTTGTGCGCGAGCACAGCAAAATCCTGGTCTCTCTGGGCGATTGTGCGGTGACGGCCAACGTCCCTTCCCTGCGCAATCCAATTGGCGTGCCGGCCATCCTCGAGCGCGTCAGCGCCGGCGGCGCGCCACGCCAGCCGGACTATGTACCGATTTTGTGCCCGCACGCCAGACCGGTCCATAACGTCGTCAAAGTCGATTTGTTCGTGCCGGGATGCCCACCGTCAGCCGACACTATCTACACAGTCCTGGACGACCTGATCGAGGGCCGTACGCCGGACATACTCGCCCTGACGAGATTTGGCCTTTAGCCTGCTTCGATATTCACTCCTCTCATATTCTTCAAGTCAAAAATCGGTGCCTCAATCCCCATGACAAAAATCATCACAATCGACCCGGTCACCAGAATCGAGGGTCACTCCAAAATCACGATACATCTGGATGAAAACGGCACCGTCGAAGAAGCCCTCTTCCATGTAACCCAGCTACGCGGCTTCGAGAAGTTTGCCGAAGGCAGACCCTTCCACGAAATGCCCGCACTGATGGCTCGTATCTGCGGCATCTGCCCGGTCAGCCATCTGATCGCCTCGGCCAAGGCCTGCGACATGCTGATGTCGGTGCGCATCCCGCCGGCGGCGGTGAGATTGCGTCAAATCATCAATCTGGCCCAGATTGCCCAGTCGCATGCCCTCAGTTTTTTCTATCTTTCCTCCCCCGACCTGCTGCTCGGCATGGACAGCGATCCGGCCACGCGCAACATCGTCGGCGTTGCCCAGAGCAACCCGGAGCTGGCCCGCAACGGCATCTTCCTACGAGCCCTGGGTCAGGAAATCATCGAGATTTTGGGCGGTAAAAAAATCCACCCCGGTTGGATCGTAGCAGGTGGTGTCAGTCATCCTCTGGAAGCGGCGCAGCGCGACGCGCTTTTGAAAAAATTGCCGGAAGCGATGAAGATAACCGAAAAAGCGATCCAGTGGTTCAGCCAGCAAATCGCTCGCTTCAGCGAAGAAATAGCGGTCTTCGCCAATTTCGCCGGCCTCTACATGTCCCTGACCAATCGCGAGGGCAGCCTGGAAACCTATGACGGCAGACTCACCCTGGCCGACGAACACAACAACATCGTCGCTTCTATTCCGGCAGAGGAATACAAATCAATCATCGGCGAAGCAATCAGCTTGCACAGCTATCTCAAATCGCCCTACTACAAACCACTCGGCTATCCGGCCGGCATGTACCGGGTCGGCCCCCTGGCCCGCCTGCATCTGGCGCGCAGCTGCGGCACGCCGCGAGCCGATCAGGCCTTTGCTCTTTTTCAACAACTCGATCATAAAAGCGCCTTTCACTACCACATGGCCAGACTGATCGAAATACTCTATGCCTTCGAAAAAATCGAAATCTTGCTCAATGAAGAAGGGGCCCTCGATCGGCACGTACGCGCCCACGCCGAAGCCAACGCCTATGAAGGTTTTGGCATATCGGAAGCACCGCGCGGAACGCTCATGCACCACTATAAAATCGACGAGAACGGTCTGATCACATACGCTGACTTGATCATCGCCACCGGTCACAACAATCTCGCCATGAACCGCGGCATCACCCAGGCTGCCAAACATTACATCAAAAGCGACAAGCTCTCCGACGGCATCCTCAATCGCATCGAAGCGGTGATCCGCACTTTCGATCCCTGTTTGAGCTGTTCTACTCACGCCATCGGCCAGATGCCTCTAGACATACAATTGCTGGCAGCCGACGGCAATCTCCTCGATCGAGTCCAGCGCTGAGGCAAAAAATGCCGAAAGAAATGCCCGAACCAGATCGATACGATATTGCACTCACGCAAGCAGAGCCGGCGCACTCTTATCTGGTGATTGGCTACGGCAACCCTCTGCTCGGCGATGACGGCTTTGGGCAGGGCGTCGCAGAAGCCCTGGAAAAAGCCGCTCCCAGACTCAATCTCCCCGTGAAAATTTTAACGACAATCGCCCTTGGCCCCGAGTTGATCGCTTCGATCCGACAAGCCAGCTTAGTCGTCTTCATCGACATCAATCGTCATATGGCACCCGGAGAGATAGCTTGCGTCGACCTGACCAGCGGCGATCAGGCCACTGGTTTTATCCCTGTGCAAAATCTTCCCGAGCCATTCAATGTCTCGCTTGCCTCATCACATAGCTGTCATCCGTCGGCATTACTCTTGATGACGGAGGCCCTTTACAATTACTGCCCGGAGAGCAAACTCTTCACAGCCGGGGGCGAGAGGTTCGCATTGGGCGAAAATTTATCCCCGTCGGTGCGCAACAAAATCCCAATCATTCGAAATGCCATAATTGTTCTGGTTGGGCAAAAGTTTAAAAATTTGCAGACATCTTAGTAAGGATAATTTTTGGATGAATTTGGACGATGAACGCCAGCACGAACAATCTCGTCCGATCGAAATCGAAAAAAGTGAAGCGGAAGCCAGGCAAGCACACGCCATAGTCGCACCGCCCACACTCTTCGGCCTGGGGCGCAGCGCCCAAATTTGCCTGGCCATCTTTGCGCTGGTCTTGATCTGGGGCGCCGGCTCGTATGTCTTTGACCTGTCGCGCGGGCGCTGGCCGGCACTCAGTACTCAATTAAACAAGTGTCTGCAAAATTCAAATACAGCCGCATCCCGCTCCATCAAATGGGCAAAAGGCAGACCTTTCAGTGCAGCGGTGCATAGAGTGTAGAATTTTCCTTTGTCAGAGTGCCCCGCTCGGCGCCAATCGCGATCGCTACTTTTGGAAACAATGCTTTCATCGCCGCCAAATCCTTTTGCATAGACTGGGGCAGGATTAAAAATTTCAACCTGGGCAGTTTCAGATTTTTGAAACCGGCCAGGGTAACAGGCGTGCTGCGCAGATCAAGAGAGCTCAGATCAGGTAAGCCGCTCAGTTGCTTCAGAGCCGTATCGCTGAAGCGCGGATTGCCACGCAGAGAGAGAGTCTGCAGGTTACGACAAGCAGCCAGACCTTTAGAGCCGATTTCATCGAGATGAGTGCGGTCCAGCTCGAGCTCTTCGAGCGCGGGAAATTGCGCGAGATAACGCATATTATCCTGCTTGATATTGCAATCGGCTACCCAGAGAGCCTTGAGCGCCGGCAGGGCGGCCAGGTCTTTGAAGCAAGCACCGTTTATGGCCGAAAGGAAACAACTGATACCGATGAGTGATGGGACATCCTTTAATTTGGCGACACCAATATCGGTGGCATCGGAGCGATCGACATTGACCTCGGTCACACCCGTGAAATGCCGCACATAACCAAGAGCGCGATCGCACATGTCGTCTTCGCGATCATCGAGTGAAATTAAATTGAGCTTGAGTGCATCGATGCCGACGGGGGAAATTTTGTTTAGCAAAGTGGGGTCTTCGAAGATGCGTCGATTTGCCTCAAAAAGGACTCGAGTACCGGCAGGCACATTGATTTTGACTGTGCCCGATGCACCGGAAACCTGCTGGAATACGTGGTAATCGCCAAAAATTGCCCTTTCATTGCCGACGAGAATACGACCAAGCGACAGGCCGGACGGAAATTGCAAAGTGCGAATCGTCGCCCCTTTGCCTGACTGTTTCGTCGCATTACCGTCTTTGCCAGTCGCAGCCGGCGCCAGGGTGATCGCCACCAGTACAAGAAGATTTGCCATCGAGACGCAGAAAGGTCGCAAGCGGCTAACTGCCATCAATAATCCAGCTTTCAAATAGAGGCGGCCTTCGAATAGAGCCAAATATACCCGGATCGCCGACTAAACTCTAGCTCTACAAACGGGTAGAAAGGGGCTTGTTGTGACAATTTAATTGCCGAAGGAAAGACCGGCTTCAAAAAGCTTACGCTCAGAAGGTTTTTCTGATTTACAGTCCGGCTGGCAATCCCCTTTGCATTCGGATTTGCTCGCTGATTTGTTTACAGCAGGGACCGATCTCTCAAGGGAGGATGCACATTTCTTTTCCGCGCGCGAAAGATTGACAACAAGCACGGAGCAAGGCGGATTGGAGACGACTGCCTGCGAAATACTGCCGAGCAAGACTTTGCTCAGACCATGACGCCCATGCGAGCCGACTACAATCATGTCCGCTTCCCAATCTTTGCCCATCGTCAAAATTTCTTCAGCCGGCAGACCTTCGACAACATACTCGCTGACGCTGGCCGTCGGCAGCGCCGAGGTGATCAAGTCACGCACCGACAGCACCAGCTTTTCAGCATTTTTACGGGCCTCGCTGCGCAATTCCTGCATCAGGTCCGGAATCATCGCCAGGGACGTATAAGCCATCAATCCAGGCACAACCGAAATCAGCCGAATATCGGCGCTTGTCAGATTGGCATTGGCCATGGCATAAACAACAATAGCCTCGGCACAGGTCTGGTCATCGACAGCAATTAGAACCTTCATGATTTTTGTCCTCGGTGAAATAATTTGCAAGCTGACGGCTGGCGCCATTAGCCTGCGGCGGATGCGAGACTGCCTTTAGCAGATGAAGATGTGACCACATAATTGGTCGGCCAGAAGAGAATGGACGGCACGCCGCTGTAGCGCACGAAGAGGTCAGGGGTGGTGCCGAAGACACTTTCTCTAACTCCATCGGCCTGTACGGTCGGAATGACAACAAGTGCATCGTCCTTACAGGCGAGCTCCGCCAGATGCCTGTTTTCACGGTTCGGCCAGATTTTTTCCTTGGTCGTCTTGATCGCCAGATGCGGATAAAAATCACGCGCCTCAGCCACCAGTCCGCTCAAATCGGGAAGATCTTCAAAGCTTTCTTCGCCTTGAAATAGATTGGAGATTTCCAGGGGTAGTCCGAGGAAATTGGCCAGCTCGACGGCTCCGGCGAAACTGCTTTGCAGTCCGGGAATACCATGCACCATCAGGCGTACTTGCTTCCAGGCGGGGCAGGCGGACTGCACCACCAACAGTGGCTTGTCGATGACCCGCGCCAGCGCTTCGGCCATAGAGAGGTGAGTCAAATAGCGGGGCAAGGCTTGCTTCCCGCCACCTTCTTGCGCCGAGGCGGCATTATAAGAATGATGACCAATTACGACAATGTCATGGGCGGCAGAGCGCTTCAAAACTTCCGAAATCGCATCGCCCTCATCGAGAATGCATTGGTCGGCGAAGCCATGCACTTTGGCCTTGGCCTCATAGGCGATGATTAGAGTTTCGCCAATAGCGCGCAACTCCTTGCACATCGCTTCATGAGCGGCGACATAAGGCCCGCTTCCGGTTAAACCGGGCAGTTCAAAATTTAGCAATTGCCAGAGACCGACGCTATTGACGACGTGCTGGGCCGTGAGCGTGACAGCATGCGTACGGGCCAGACTCCAGCACAATTCAGCGGCATTAAGAGATTGCAGAGAACCATCGAAGGCCAAGAGTAACTTTTTCATAATCCGACTCACTTGCTCGATATGTAGGGAACGTTATTGCTAGTTTGTCAGGTAAGCTGCCCCGACCGCCTCCATCCAGAAGATGAGTTAATTTGCCGGGTAATCATCCGCAGGGATGACCGCTCCAAACAAAAACTCAGCAGACCGCTTGACCGAGATCGTCAAGCACCGCAGGTTGACTGCATTCTTCCGGCATCAGCAACATGGCGGGCTGGACAAGCGTTCTGACTAGATTAGAGGTAGATCCGCCAAGTACGGTCAGTCGCTCCTTGCCAAGTTTACGTGTCGGTAGCACGGGCAGGACCGTATAGCTCTGCTGACTGCCCTTGCGCAGGATAAACTCTTCGGAAAAAGCGTGACCACCAGCCCTCGAAACGGCAGCCAGTGTCGTCACCTCCACCAACAGATTTTTCAATTTGGGATTGGCTTCCTTGAGATTATGGACAAATTCAGCAGTATCCGTATGCGCCAGATCAGCAGTCAGACAGAGGAAAGTAACGGGCAGATCGAGAGCGGCTGCCAGGTTGAGGCAGCGGTCGATATAAAGCTCGTTCAGATGCTCGATCGACAGCAAGACGGTAATTTCAGAGAGCATAGAGACTTCCGCCTGGACAAAAAGCAGCGGTCGCGGGCACTCATGGGAGAGCGCTTCGGCCAGTGAAAGTCTGATCAATTTTTGGCGATTGATTGCGGCCTTTTCGTTTTTATTTGGACTGTGACCGATGACAACGAGATCGTGGCGGGCGGCTTGCTCGACGATTACCGAAACAGGATCGCCTTCGGCGATGACAAAGTTGGTCGTGACGCCGTGACGGAGCGCATCGGCAAGATAGTGAGAGGCCAAAAATTTAGCTTGAGAATGCAATTGCTCGCAGACATTTTTATAGAAGAAGCGCGCTTCTTCCGGTCTCAAAAAACCCTCCGCTTCGCCGGCAGCGACGCTATCCGGTCCACATAACTGCTTAGCTCCGTGTGTATCGACGACGTGCAGGGCCGTCACAGAAGAGCCGGTCACCTGGGCTATACGCCAGCAGAGATCGGCCGCGTAACGCGAGTAAAGAGATCCATCCAGAGCGACCATAATCGAATGCTGTGACATTTTTACGCAACCTCTGCAAAAGGCAAATCATCACTCTGCGATTTTGCCACTTACATTGTTGTCGACTGGCTCGCAATCAACATCATTCGCAAGGACTAGGCCGCTCAGGTCTGTCTGGACAATACCGGCGCAGGCGACAATATCTTGCCAGTAGGTCAGGCCGGAATTGTGAAGCAAGGCCACTTCCGCCAACTGCTCCGGTCGCGCGTGGCAACTCTTCGAGAGCAGTCCATCTTCGACATGCAAAATACCCTCAGCCAACCAATCGTGCATTGTGTCAAAAAAGGCTGTGAGGCTGCGAAATCTCAGCTCGGGATTACCTCCATGCGGCAAAAAAAGCAGCGGACAGCTACCATCTTGTAAATTGCCAAAGGCAGTATCCAATAGAAAATAATTAGCTTTATCTTCGAGGAATGGCAACCATCCATCGCGTCTTTCGTAAAGCGGATAAAAGTCACCAATCGACTTGTTAAGAGTATATTTACGCAGCAATCCGAGCTGCAGGCTGAACATGCCGAAGCCATCAAAAAAATTGGATTTGCAGTCCAATTGCTGATAGTAGACGGGCAGACTGAAAGCACCGTAAAAGGCGAGTACTTCCGCCGGCAGCTTCACCCGGTGGAAGGCCTGCAGGGCCTGCAGATCTTCATCGCCAAGACCAGAAGTAAGATGACGCGGAAATTCCACGTCGGCGTCCGACATCAAATCAAAAAGCCTGGTCGCCGCATCCACTACACGCATCTTGCCATGCCTCCCGCATCTATATCGTGTTACCTGTCGCATTCTTCTAAGCAGCATTGCTTCGTCTTACTTCTGTTTAGCCGCCGGCTTCTCATCTGAATAAAGGGCGTCAGCGGCGTTCGTTAAGCCATTTTTCATAGCCGGCGAGTAACTGACATCGAGGACGTCATTCACACGCCGGCACGGCGGTAAAACGAAATCGGCAGGGTTAGCGGCGATTTTCTTCCAGGATTTTGTTTTCAGATGCACAACCGGTCCGCGCCGGTAGTCATCGGCATAGTCCATCTTCTGGAAAGGTAGATTTTGAACGCTTTTGTGTCGGGCCGAAAAGCTACCGGCTTCGCGACTCTGCAAGCTGTCCTCAAGGGGAATCTGGTGCACCACCGGTATGACAAAAAAGCGACAGAGTAATTCCGCTATTTTGTAATCTACCTTGATGTCATCGGCCACCGAAAAAACCGACAGACCCCACTTCCCTTCTTGAATATAGCGAGAATAAGCCAGGCCATGAATATAGCCGGAAGCAGTGCGCTTGAGAGGAGCACTGTAGGTGCCGACTGGAGGATGTTTCTCACCTTCAAGCAAAGCCGGGACAAAAACGCGAGCTTCGGGGCTGGCGAAAGGATTGGTCAGAATCAAAGCCTGGAATTTTTCCAGGGGGCAGGACCAGAAAACTCTTTCCCTTGGCCGAAAAACATTTACCTGCCAGTTCGGGGCTGAGGCCAGGAGGCAAAATCCGTTTTGCTTTACGTCGATGCGCACGGCGCGGGGCGTAAATCTCGTCTCGATTTCACCGAGATCGTCGCCACATTGTTGAAAAACCCACTCTTCATCCAAGGCCAGAGCCGGTACGACAAAATCGCCCACGGCAAGCTCCGCAAACGCAGCCATTGCCACAGAGGCGACGGACACGGTTACGAGGGTACTGATTATTGACAATTTTCGCACGTGCAAATCTCAATTTTTGCGGACTGAAAAGCGAGCGCAAATGGGACCGCCGAGCAGCATAACTAATTGGAAAGCGCAAAACAGAACATAATACCGAGATCGAACAATTGACAAGGCTCGCGCCCGATTTAACCGCCGTTTAACCGTTCCTGCCACGGGCAATTGAAAATCGGTGTACCTGTCCCGACGGCCACCAGGGCTGGCGCCGGTGCTATCATATGCGGACGGCAAAATAATATGGCAAAACTTCTACTGGTAGATGACGACGAACAGATCTTGATTGCGGTCGAGGCGTATTTCCGGGCGGCCAATTTTTCCTGTGAATGCGTTTTTACCGGCAAAGACGCCGAACGTTGCATGAAAGAAGGCGTCTACGACGCAATTATTCTGGACTGGATGCTACCCGATGTCAGTGGTTACGATCTGTGCTTGCAATATCGTCAGGCCGGCGGCCAGGTACCCATTCTTTTCCTGACCGGAAAAGATGACCTGACAGCACTCGAACTGGCCCTGGAAGCAGGCGGTGACGATTACATAGCCAAACCTTTCAATGTGCGCGAGCTTCATGCCAGGCTCAAGGCAGTCTTGCGCCGCAAAGACAAACCCTTCATCGACAAATTGACTGTGCGCAATATCGTCCTCTATCCGGAGAGCTCCAGCCTCGAAGGTAATGGCCAGCGGATCAAATTGCGCAACAAAGAGGCAGCCATCCTCGAGCTTCTGATCAGCAAGGCCGGCCAGCCGCAGAGCGCCCAGGAAATGATCGCTGCCATCTGGCCGGCCGATACCGAACCGACAGCGGCGTCGGTAAGAGTCTGGATCAATTTCCTCCGCCAGAAGCTGGAAGCCGTCGGTGCCGGTAATCTAATCGAAACGGTACCGGGCCACGGCTATCTGATCCGCGCGGACTGACGTGTGGCGATCCTACCGCTTAGCCAGCTCAAAATATTGCACAAGGGACTTTTCATCGTCCTTCTGCCGAGCCTCATCAACGCCGCCCTCGTCCTCACTCTCGAAAGCTCACTGGATCGGGCGCACAACCTTATGCAGGCCAGCCGCCGCCAGAGTATCATCGTCGACACTCTCACGGCCGATACACTTGTCGTCACGGGCATTTTAAGCGTCGGCAACAATGCCATCATGAATGGTGCCATGCGAAACCTCAAACACGTTCTCGATCCTTATTTTGCCAAGTTGAGTGAGGATGTGAATCGACTTGCACCCGAAATGCCTGAGGAGTTGCAATTCGACCGGACACGTCGCGATATTCTCAAAACTATCGACAGTCAGCGTGCTTTTCTAGTCCAGATCAACAACTCCAAATTTGCCATGGATTCGCTCCTGATCAAACTAACAAGGACAAAACCCTGGCTAAAACTCTGCGGCAGCGAAAGCACTCTATTAAACCAGAGCTTGAGTCAAGCGCAGGAAGCTTTCCGCAAATCACTTTCGCTGCAAAAAGAAGAACAACAGCATACCGCCCTGATTGTCGGCATCACCTTAATCTTCAATGCCGGACTGGCCGTCTTACTGGCCATTCTTTTCCAGCGCGATATTAGTGACCGCATTGCCGTCGTCGTGCGCAGCGCCCGCCAGATATCGAAACACGAAACGCTTACCGAGCAGGTCGAAGGCCAGGATGAAATAGCAGGCCTCTATCGCGATCTGCAAGTAGCCGGTCAAGATTTGCGCGAGAACGAAACGTTCCGTCGCTCGGTGATGCAAATGATGGCCCACGATGTGCGCAGCCCACTGATGGCTTCGACTATTTCACTGGAAGTGATCGACAAGGGGGCCGGAGGGGCGTTCAAACCTCAGTCGAAAAAGCTGGTCGACGCCATTCGCCAGCGAATGCAATATTGTCTGAACTTGATCAACGACCTCCTGCAACTGGAGAGCCTGGAAAATAAAGGAGTTGAGACAAAAAGAAATACGGAGAATCTACAAGCCTTGCTCAAAGCAGCGGTGCAAAAAGCACAAGAGCAAGCCAGATTAGAAGGAATCGACTGCGTAATCGATGTAGCACAGCTTCTGGTAGTGGTTGACGGCGATCAAATCGCTGAGGCCTTTGACCGCCTGCTGGCCAGAGCCCTGAAAGAGGCCGTACTGGGCAGCACGCTCAAAATCGCAGCCATCGCCGATGGCCAGAACGTTTTGCTGACGATAAGCCATGCCATTTCTCCAGACCCAGACGATGAAAACGACGCCTTCCTGACAGACGCAGACATTTTTGACAAATATCGGCATCTGGCCGCCCCCGGAAAACTCGAAGGCGACGCCCTCAGCTTGCCGGTCGCAAACAGGCTCCTGGAAGCCTCAGGATGCCGCATCGAACGTCGAGGCGGCGAGACGGGCGTGATTTATAGAATAACCCTGCCTGGAGCTTCACAGACCGCGGAGGCGACGACATATGGCGCGCCTTAGCATCTTCCAGAAGGGACTTATCCTGGTCTTCGTCCCTTTCGCCCTAAATCTAATTTGGATCGGTCTTTTTTGGCTCTCGGTGCAGCATTGTTCGCGCTGGGTCGAGGCGATGGGCCGGAACAGTCAACCGGTCCTCACCCTCAGTCAAAGTATCAGCGCCCTCAACCGCACCTGGATCAGCGGCGACCAGTATTTGATTTCGGGTTTCGCTCCGGCCTACAAAAAGGAGATGACTATTGAAGCTCATCTCCTGCTCGATTCGCTCGCCGAACTGAGAAGGATGACAAAAGACGATGCCTTGATCAGCAAATTGACCAGTGAACTCTCCACGGCTTTCAACGACATCGGCAACAAACTGGAGATGCTGGCACTGCGTCCGGACCCGCTCGCCATCGACTACGAAAAAGAACTGCCGGTGGCGCGATTCTACGCCACCATGACCGACACGACAAATATTCTCAAGGCCTTCGGCGAGCGCGACAGAGTTTTCCAACAAAGCTTGCAGTCCGAAGAAATCGAATTAGCCAGGACGCGGACGATAGCCCGAACTGGATTGTTTTTGAGTATCGCTATTGCCCTAATGACGGCTTTTTTACTCCAGCGCGACATCGTCGGACGACTGCTTGCTCTGAACCGCAAAGCCCGCTCTCTTGCGGAGAAGCAACTGGAAATCGTCTCTATCGGCGGTGATGACGAGTTGAATGAACTGGACCGGGCTCTTAGTGACGCCGACCGCGAACTCCGTGACGGCGCCTGGTTCAAGCGATCTTTTATGCATCTGATGGCTGACAATATCCAGGTACCATTGTCAGAATGCCTGGAAGATATCCGCGCCCTCAATGCCAGCGAACCAGTTTTCAAAGAAAAGCAGTTTCAGCGGCAGATCCAGGCGCTCGAATCGAGCACGATTAATTGCACCAAGCTGATCGATGACATGCTGCTGCTCGAAAATCTGGACTACGGCAAACTGGCCCTGACCTATGGACCTACGAATGTGCAAAGTCTCGTCGAAGCAACGACCGATCTGCTCCGCGCCCTGATCACCCGCAAAAATATAACAGTCACCAACAATGTCGAGACAGAAACGATATCAGCTGACAAAGGCCGGATCATGCAAGTGCTCGTCAACCTGCTCTCGAACGCCATCAAATTTACGCCGAACGATACGGTGATTACGATAGCCTCGCACAGCGATACCAACCGCCTGCGCATCACAATCACCGACAGCGGACCAGGTATAGACAAAAAGGTAAGAGCCCGTCTTTTCCAAAAATTCTATCAGACCGCCGAAGGTAAGAAGGCGGGCGGCACCGGCCTCGGTCTGGCCATTTCGCGTCTGATCATCGAAGCGCACGACGGCCTGATCGGTGTCGACGCGGGCACGAGTGGCGGCTCGGTCTTCTGGTTTGAACTGCCCAAAAAAGCACCGTTAGTAGTGCTCTCCGCCACAACGTAACCGGGAATTAAACAAGCATTTAATAGCTTGGCTACCGTCGATAGACGGAAAGCAAAAGCAGGGGCGAAGAACACGTAATATCCGCCAGATTTTTCTAGGTCCTGAGGCATACTCCGGCCTAGATTTCTAGGTATCAACTAATGTCTCTTTTCAGTACGAAGCACTTCAAACCTCAAACAAACCACGCACATCGCTATCGCCTTTACCGACTGCCAGTCGGTCGAGGGGGCAGCCGGCTTTCGTAGCAACCGAAAACCGGAAAGAGAATACGCCTGCTGCTCCTGAGCGGCATCTTCTTCTGCATCGGCGGCACTCTAATCGCCATCGGCAATCTCGTCACGTCGCCCGCGAGCGCCCTGGTCGTAGTCGTCCTCTCGGCCCTGTCGTCGGTGGCCATGACTTAGCTCGCAAAGTATCATCTCGACGCCGCCGCTATATTCCTGGCCATGTTTTTCTATGGCACCGGTCTGGCCGCGCTCAATGAATATATCGCGCAGCCGCTGGCACTGGCCATCGGTGCTTCAGGCGCCTTCCTCTGGCTTGGCGCCTGCTTCATCGGCATCGCCTCGAGCAGAAGAGAAGTCGAGACTTGAATCTCTAAACCATCTGCTGCCAGTATTCGATGCCGGGGTTATGCCGGATCGCGACGGTAGCAAGCCTGGCGCGCAAGGCTTTGGAAGTAGAGCTGACATGACCGTCGTCAATCGTCAAAACCCCCTCGTTAAGCCAGTCATGCATGGTATCAAACATCGATGCCAGGCTGACGAAACGAGGCTCCGGCTCGCCGCCTTGAAAAAGCAGGAGCACAGGACAAGCGCCGTCTGCGCCAATCGCATGGGCGGTGTCCAGCACAAAACAGTTATCGCCGTCATCGAGGAAAGGTAACCATCCATGGTGCCCCTCATAGTCGTCGAAAAACTCGACGGCCAACTCACCGAGGCTGTGCTTTTTGATCAGCGCCTGTTGCAGACCGAGCAT
>JAGXAB010000177.1 GCA_018971775.1 Cyanobacteria bacterium REEB67
TTATACGCTCATATGAGTTTGTGGTACTATCTATTAAGTACTCGGTTTGGGTCGTGAATGCGGGGGCGAATTGGATAATGGGGTCGTATAAAGCAAGCACTTGCTCGGTGGCCGAGCTAAAAAGGGCCGTTGAGGTTGGAGAGTCCTGTCAGATCGTTGATGTCAGAGAGTTTAGCGAATATTCTGCCGAACATATGAAGCCATCAGTATCGCTTCCCCTGTCAAACCTCAGGAATCAGGTTGAGAAAATTTCGAAATCGGAGAAGACGTATATCTTATGCAAGAGTGGCAAAAGAGCCGCCATGGCAGCCGATTTACTGGCGGATAGTGGATTCCGAAATCTGTACGTGGTTAGCGGTGGCATTACAGCCTGGAGAACCGCCGGTTATCCCGTGAGCGAATCGGCCAAGTCAATCTGGCCGATCGAACGGCAAGTAAAATTGGTAGCGGGTGTGCTGGTCGCCGGCGGTTCATTTTTAGCATTAGCGGGCAACTCAGGCGGCCTTGCATTGACTGCTCTGGTTGGGCTCGGATTGATTTTTGTGGCGATCAGCGATAGCTGCCTGCTAGGTTTTTTCTTGATGCAGATGCCTTGGAATCGTAAGAAGTCGGAGTTTTAAGAATCTCGACAATACAGTCTTAACATTTGCGTCGATTTGGCGCGTTGGCCGCGAATTCGTATCAGGCAAGTCAAGGAGGCAGAAAACATGGAAAAAACGCTCGCCGGAAAAGGTCCGAATACATCTAAACAGCTTTCCAGGGAAGCCCTCGAATTGGTTGCGCAACGTTTCCGTTTGCTCGGAGAGGCGTCTAGATTGGAGCTGGTGCAAGCTCTTTGTCTGGGGGAAAAAACTGGACAGCAGCTCTGTGAGCTTACCGGAATGGGCCAGGCTAATGTCAGCAAGCATCTGTCGGTACTTTGCGAACACGGCATTTTAAGTCGCAGAAAGGAAGGATCTTTCGTCTATTACGTCACTTCTGACGATTCGATCAAGGACTTATGTGACATCGTTTGCTCATCTCTTGCTAAGCGTATAGATGCGGTGCAGAAAGCTTTGCAAAATATTGAATGAAAGTTGGCGCGGCTTTTTGATCATTTATCTTCAACGTCGGCGGTCGGATAGCTGAGGCTTGGTTTGTCAGTCAACCAGTCGCCCTGGCTATAGAATATACTTAGCCTGGTAAATGCAACTCGGAATATCATTTTTATCCGCGAATGCCTGTAACGTTCAAAATAATGAATATTAGAAACCAGGCCGCTGTCGTTATGGGCGAAATTTTGCATGCGCGCCCGGATGTGTACATCTACGAAGATACAATTGATTATTACAGAAGGGAAAGCGATAACCCTCTCAACTACACCGTGTGCGCATTTTCAGACCAGAAAAAACCGCTAGGCATCGCCACGATGAAAATACTCAACGAATTTTCGGCTGAGCTCGTCGTGATTGCAGTGCTCAGAGACTTTGAAAGAAATGGCATAGGCAGCTCATTACTGGCCGCAGTGGAAACGGAAGCGCGGCGTAGGAACAAAATTTTCTTCACGCTTAAGGCCTTCGGACCAAGCGACCTGGACAAACAGAGTCAAATTGCCCTGAACTTCTTTCGAGGACACGAAATTTGTATACTTGGAGAATACGATTTCATTTGGCAGGGGTGCTACTGCGCACTGCTGGCGAAGCGGCTTTGAAATGCCGCTAAAATCCCTCAATCATCAAGCTTTTAATCGAATCTTTAGCGCTAGCTAGCTGACCATCATTCCGGTCGATAAGATCTAGTGCGGCCAGAGCCAGGTGAAATCTGTCCAGTTCATTAGCGATCAGATGATTTTGCAAGCTGCTATCCGCGTAGCAGCCTCGATAGCCTTTCACTTTCAACCGCCGCCCTTCCAGGCGCTCACCGAGGACGGTGTATATCTCAGTCAAATAGCCATGATATGCAAACACTGCAGGTACATCGGGTGGAAAAATCTGATCAAATCGATCCGCTTCCAGTCCGGCTGGGTGAAACTCCGGGGACTGTAGTTTGTTAAGCCAAACCACGTTAACCACCCTGATGCTCAGCTGCGGCAGGATGCCGCGCAAAATCTTGACGGCCTGTAGCATTTCTCGGGTGGGGATCGCTCCTACACTGCACAGCACTAGATCTGGACCACTCGCCGACTCGACTTTTTCTTTTTCTTCTTTTTCACTGCCGGCCCAGCTCCAGATGCTCAAGCCTGCCGCCGCGTGCTTGCGGCCCTGTCCGACAGTCAGCCAGCCGTCCTGGCTGTGAGCATCCACGACGATGCTATTGATGCAATTGGTCGCCTTCAGGCAGTTTTCAGTCACGGCCAGAAGAGTGCCGGCATCAGCGGGAAAGAACAAATTGGTCACACCTGATCGTTGCTCGATCGCAGCTGCGGCAAATCCCGGAGTGCAGGAGGCCTGAGCCAGCTTCGGGGACCACAATGTTGAGATCTGCAAATAATTGAAAGATGACACTTCTTTGCGCCAGTCGATTTCAGCCGCTCGGGATATCCAGTTGGCATAACGCCCTAACATCGACACGACAAGATTGCTGTGCTGTTCTGAGCAGATGTAAAGGCCGTGCCTGCCGCTCAGGAGATACCCTTCTAAGAGTGCCTGACAGACTGTCTGAGATAATATTTCAACGACACGGGCGGGCTTTTCATCCAGCCGCTCCCTGTCAATCTCATCGGTCGGCGAAACCCGCTGCGTGATTGAGAAGATTGGAGCAAGAAAGAGTGCCGAGTTGTTGCAGTCTGAGCTGAAGAGGCGAAAATTCAGACCGTTCAGCGCAATTATTTCGCGTAAATAAAATGCCAGAGGCAAATGGCGTTCACTAGCCGGGTCTTCCCGGTCGGCATCTGTTTCAACGCCATACTCTTCCAGCGGTGGCAGCTTCAGCTCCTCGCGCAGCAAACCTCCGTTAGCATGTGGGCAGCCGCTCAAGGTCAACTTTTCTTCGGGAATCCAGGCGGCTGGCTCGGGCAGCAAGTGGCCTGCACTATCGAAGAGCGATTTGATTGTATAGCTGTGCAACCAGCGCTCGAGAAGTTTTAGATAAAAGTCAACGTCTGCCATAAACAATCGCTGTAATTTCAGGGCCGTAGCGGACCCTTCAAAAGGTTCGCCGCTGATGAGCTTTGGTCCCGTCCAGCCTTTCGGGGTCTTGAGCAAAATAATCGGACATAGAGATCTGACTTTTACCTCCCGATCTGAGGCCTCTCTCCTGATTGCTTCGATATCGTCGGCCGCTTGGTCCATTGCTCCGGCCAGCAGCATGTGTACCAGCTCCGGATCGGCACCTTCCACGATATATGGCTTGTAGCCCAGTCCGGTAAATAAAGAGGTAAGTCTTGCATTTGACAAATAGGACAGAGAAGAGCGCGCTGCAATTTTGTACTGATTGAGGTGCACTACAGGTAGTACTGCCCCATCGGTAAGCGGATTGAGATAGGCGGGCAGATGCCAGGATGCTGACAGCGTAGCAGTTTCGGCCTCGCCGTCACCAATGATGCAACAAGCGATCAGATCTTTATTGTCGAATACGGCGCCGACAGCGTGAGCCAGAGAGTAACCGAGCTCGTAGCCGCTCTGGATCGTACCGGGAATGGCTGGTACGTCGTGAGCAAAGGTTTGATAGCCAAAGCGACAGAAGAGCCTTTCAATACTGTCTCGGCCCTGTTTAAACGGTGGATCAAGGCGGCTATAGCTACCGTCGAGGTAAGCATTGCCGATCAAGGCGGCACAGCCATGGCCGGGGCCGACGACAAGCATCATTTGAAGACTTCTTTGCTTGATCAGGCGGTTGAGATGCGTATAAATCAGATTGATGCCTGGAATAGTACCCCAGCAGCTGAATACCTCGTCTTTTAGATGATCAAGTGTCAGGGCTTCGCGCATGAGCGGATTACCGCGCAAAAATATCTGACCAAGAGCCAGATAATTAGCGGCGCGCCAGTGCAGCCTCATGCCTCGAAGCTGCTCCATTGAAAGCGGCCCCATTATCGCCAAAGGCTGATCGAAATCAGTCTCATTGTCAAGCACAGCTGTCTTCCCCACCCCGATCCGAGCCGGCCTCAATCATTTTCACGCCGGTAACAGTCATTGTATAACTTAAAAGCGACTGAACAAGTGAACCGCCAAATGCAAGCTCGCAATTCTGTATAATGGCGCATTTTCTGCTCTACTATTGACGGCAGCTTTGAGCATGCTGACAGGAAGTGCAATTGTCTAATTCTGATATTCGCATTGAGCAATCGAGAAGCAATCCGGACCGGATTGTCGGTGCTGTGCTGCGTACCTTGCCGGAGTATTTCGGCTTTGAGTCAGCGATTGTCGAATACTGCGAAAATGCCAGAGACAAGAAATATAAAACTTTTGTCGCCTCGATCGGAAAATCGCAAACCGTAGGCTTTGCCATGCTGGTAGTCAACAGTGAAACGACGGCGGAACTCTGGGTCATGGCCGTGCTTCGCGAGTTTCACGGCAAGGGCATCGGTGCCAAACTAGTGGATGCGGTAGAAACGGAAGCGCGAAAAAAGAAGTGTAAATACATGCTGGTCAAGACAGTCGGCCCGAGTCAAAATGATCCCAACTATTTTAAGACTTTCAATTTTTATCTGAAGCAGGGTTATGAACTCTTGATGGAATGCGACTTTATTTGGGTCGGTAGCTTTTGCGCCATGCTATTGAAGAAGCTGTAAGGTTTTGCTTTGTTGAATTTTCTATGGTGCTTTTACGCAGCGAAATCCCAGATGATTTGCGGCGGTATTAATTTCGCCCTTGCCGCGCGTGCCGACCATAAAACGAGTGCAATAGGAGTCAGCGCACAGAAACGATCCGCCCCTCTGTACGCGCTTTTGCTCCAGGCGCCGATCTAACCTTGTCGGGCCCTGGGGATTGCGACTGACGGTTTTATTTTGTAAGACTAGCTCAGAATAGTAACCCCGGTCGTACCAATCGCTGCACCACTCCCAGGCATTGCCTGCCATGTCGAACAGTCCATAGCCATTGGCTGGAAAGTGTCCGACCGCTGCGATGCCATCATAGCCGTCAGCACCGGTATCTTTAAGCGGAAAATTGCCCTGATAAGTGTTGGCCATCCATTTATTCTTCGGTTTGAATTCATTGCCCCAGGCATAAGTGGCACCGCTCAGTCCGCCTCTAGCGGCAAATTCCCATTCCGCTTCAGTGGGCAGTCTCTTGCCGGCCCATTTACAATAAGCAACGGCATCGGGGTAGGCGACCTGCACTACCGGAAATTTGCTTCTACCAACGATATTGCTCTCTGGGCCCTGCGGATGACGCCAGTCGGCACCATGCACGAAACGCCACCATTGAAACATATTGTCGAGGGCTACTGGCTTAGCCGGCGGGGTAAAAACGGTGGAACCGGCTATGAGATTGGCCGCCGGGGCAGTGGGAAACTCCTCGCGAGTCGGTGCGATTTCGGCTACCGTTTTATAGCCCGTCGCTTTG
>JAGXAB010000178.1 GCA_018971775.1 Cyanobacteria bacterium REEB67
AGTTCATCCGGACGAAACAGACTGCGACCACGTCTCAAGTATTCCACCAGGTAAGCTGCTAAACCTATTCGTGGGCTATAAATGCGAAAAAACAATCTTGGACGAACATCCTCAAATATTTGTGGGATTCGAAGATTCAAGAAGAGGAAAACGGACTATGCTGCTAATCCCGATGCCTTGGGAAACTCGCAATATTCCAGATATTCGACATTACGAAGCCGCTCCTGCCGCGATTAGAATATTCCCCCCGCCACTGTTGGATGAGGTAGAAATATAGATTGCCTGAGAACCGCTGGAGACGATCGAATTTTCGGCAACCAGTGTTAACGGGCCGCCGTTGGTAACGAGAGAACCTCCGACAGTCAAATTACCGCGAGCTGTGATCGCCACAGAACCGGTGGTTAGGATGGGTCCAAAAGTCGAGACATTGCCACCGTCAATACTGACGCTACTTGTGCCTGTTATTTGTTGTACTTGTACAGCGCCATTAGCAATTGAATTGTCGCGTGCCAATACATTAGTGCTGGTCAAAACACCAGTGCCATCATAGGTAACGGCACCGCTTCCGGCGATAGACGGCTGCGAGCTGGCAATCTGGACATTTTGCCCGGTAATCGTACCAAGAGTAATAGCAGTTGCTGAACTGCTGCCACCCAATACAAGAATGTTGCCAGAGGCACCACTGCCGTTACCCTGTGCATTCATAGTACTACCGGTAGGCATCAATATTTGACCTTTGCTGCCTTGAGATGAGTAGGCCGCGTAGGTTTGATTCCCGCCCGCATTGAGGTTGGCCGTAGCGGCGCTACTTATATATAGACTCGATGACGCGGCCGAAAAATCGACATTCCCGCCAGTTGCACTTGCGCCGGTAAAGGAGGCTCCCACACCGTCTGAACCGGTGACATTTGCCCCAGCGATCATTGTTATATTAGTGCCTTTACCATTAACATCAACTGCACTGATGTTTGTCACGGCGCTGGAGGCGATGATATCGCCAGAAGCAACATAAGTAAGATCTTCGCCGACAAAGACGTTGCTATTGATATGAATGTCGCCGGAATCGTTTACAAAGAGCGGATCTCCGCTCAAGTCTTGCGAGCCTAGCTTGAGATCGCCTGTAGCAGCCTTAACGTGCACCGCTGTACCGGTTGAATTTACCGTACCCGTCAGCTGTCCGACATTGACATTGATCGTCCCGCCACCGCTATTTAGATTAAGCTGCTGTGACAGCAGATCTCCACCAACGACATTGGTATTGCTCAAGCCAGAATAACCCGAGTCACGCACATTGATAGCGCCATTGACCGCGCTGACTGTGCCACCCGTGTTATTTACGTTCATCACCTGGTCACCGGCTGTGACGAGGTTGACATTTCCGGACGTAGAGCTGATTGTGCCGGTGTTGACGATATTTGCCGCCTGCAAATTAACGTCGCGGACAGCCGTCATCGACGGCGCAGGCACTGAAATAGCAGGAGCATGCACGCTTGCAGCATTGGTCAGATTACCACCGGCAGAGATGCTCAGTGCTCCAGAGCTACTGATTGTGCCCATATTTGTGAAATCTTGCGCGGCGTTCAAATTGAGATCAAGACCGGTCTTGCCACCACCACTGGTGATGATCGAGCCGCCCGCTTCGTTGATGATATCGAGAGCAGAAATATTTGCTGACCCGCCATGACCACGACCGACTTCCAGGATGGAGCCGTAGTTGACCAGGACGCCACTGAGAGAGAGATTGTTGTGCAGAGTGACACGATCTACGGCGGTGACATTGGCGGGTACAACGACACTGGCTACGTTCTAACCATTGTTGCCGGTGCTCACACTGTTGAGCGAAAAGGTACCGCCTGAAGCACGTCCCTGCCCGTCGAGCAAAATTGTCTGACCACCTTTGGCCTGCACCTGCTCGATAGCTACAAGCTCTGCGGCTGTCACTTTGTCGCCCGGACGGAATGAGACGCTACTGCCGCCAACTTGTATAGAGACATCGGCGCCATGCTTGATCACACCGGCGCTCAGTGAAATCGTCGCAGCGAAAGAAGTCAGATCCAGCTGTACGAACTGAAGGGGAGCCGACAGTTGAGCACCAGCAATCGGCGAAGCTGTGATGTGACGCAAATTTGAAGCATTGAGAGAGCTCAGCGAATGCTGATTGGAACTATGCTGCGATTGCAGTGAGCTGGCGAAGCTGCCGGCCATATGCGAGGCACTGCCTAGCGGAACGGCCTGCGAAGGCAGCGGTAGAGCAGTCAGTCCCATACCAAAGCTGGCGGGAAGCATCGACGATGAAGCCATCCCGGCAAGGGCAGCGGCGTTGAAGTTTTGCCCCCAGACAGACGAAGACGAAGCAGAATGGGCTGATTGCTGGATCGAAGCATGAGCAGCGGCAAAATTGTTGTGAGAAGAATTGAGAGGGAAAGATCCAGCTGCAAACGCATTATGAGAGAGTCCATTAGCGGAAGCGGCACCGGCCGAGGCCAATTGCTGCAGAAAAACGAGTGAAGTTAAAACTCTGGCATTCGATCTCTTAGTCGCTTTTCTCATAGACCGCATTGGCGCTTCCCCTATTTTTGCTCAGTACAAAGTAGCGCCGACACGAGCAAGGCTCGCCGGCGCAAAAAAGATGGGTTTCCTAAAGATCTCTATTTTAACCTTCGGTCTAAAACAGAAGGGTCGTACATCCGAATGCGGATTACATTTCGGAGATCTTCATCCAATTCTATGATTTCAATATCAAGGATACAAGGAGCAATTTGAGCGCGTTATAGCCAATTGGCTCAGTATGATAGAAGCGAAGGCATGCGCAAATATAGACTCAGGTCAATTTTAACCACGATTGATTAAAACATTTCACTATCAGTAAAAGTTAGCGAAAGGGAAGATCGCAGAGGAGAAAAACGCATCCGCTCGCACGCAAGAATGTGACATAACACTGCAGTAGCGCAGCATGATTATGCCAAGCAAAATATATTCGAAATTCCGAAGAGATTGGAGCCCGTTATAAGTGCAGAGTTGACACATAAATGCGACCGGCAACCGGTAAGTCACAAATAGACTTACGACTGCACGTTAGTCCGCGGTCTATAAATCCAGACATCGCTATAACCATTCATGTGCATGCGACCGGAGCGATCGTAGAGCGGCTGTTTGAAAATATCGAGAGATTCGGAAATCATTGTTTTAGTGATGGCATTGTTGTTGAACACCTGTCCATCACCTTTATAAACAGCAGTGTGTCCGTGCAAAGGCTCACCGTTCAAACGACCGTTTCGATGTCCGACGATGATGTCGCCAGGCTGGAGCTGACCGATCGTCTCAGCGTTCAAAGGCACGCGCTCAAAATTTCGAGCTTGCATGGAGCTTTCAAGATTGGCAACACTATCGGTGATCGGCAAGCCGTAAGCGCGGTGGCCAAATTGCGTAACGCAACGGGCACAACCAAGACGCGGATCAAGACCGCGCTCCAATACCTGCGGAGATTTGCCCTCGAGACTGGCGATCGTGTCATTCAACACGCGCGCGGTCCAGGAATTGCTGCCCGGTACAGTCTCGTCAAAGAGTCGAGCACCTTGGGGATAACGACCGGTCCAGGCCTGAGCTTCGGCTGGACGCGCCGGCAAGTCTCGCGGCTCACGCCCTTCGACATAAGGAGCACGACGTGGAGCAGCAGTGGCGGGCATGTCAAAGTCCAGGTTGTTCATATCAACATAATTGCGAGCAGACCGTCCGCCCGAGGCATCACCGCCCGCGGTGCCGGAGCCGTACTGAACATTGCTGCGATTTTCTTTCACGCGATAGGTATAAGTACGCTGGCCGCCCGAATGGTCAGGGGCATGCGCTTCACCCTGTCCATGGTGCGCATGATAGTGCTCTGCGTGCTGCAAATGAGGATGGTTATGAACGAGATGATCAGCTGGATGAGATTGATGATGCGCCTCATGCAATGGATGGTGCGCTTGACGAGGTTGATCATGTGCTGCATGCGGCAGCGCTGATCTGCTGTCGTTCACGCCGCCGCCCATATCCAAATGAGCGAGCGGCAGAGCCGGTCTGGCAAAGTTGTATTCGGAGAAACCGCCAAGGCTACTCAAATTTGGCAATCGGGCGACCTGAAAATTCTCGGGCCCGAGATTGACCCGAACGTCACTGCTGCGATCTGCACTGGGCTGTACTTCATGATTAATAGACATAGTCATCTCCAGCACTCGCTTTGGTAGAGAGCGCGTATTCAAATCAGAGGATTAGAGTAAATCGGCAGGGGACGCCGTGACCGTGGGAGCAAAAAACTTTTCAGATCTCGGTTCCACATCTCGGAATATAACAACCGCCCCTGACATCAGGGTGACATAGGGGCAAAAAAGCCGAGTGACGACATTATTTCCCGCATTGAGACGGGCTATTCCCGCCCCTGTGGGAACAAACGCAGTCGCAGCCGGTCATCCCCTTCAGTAAATAATCGCCCCATCGAAAGATGGCCTGGGTGCAGACCAAAAGGGGCAGGAGGTAAATTGTGAATCGTCAAATTCTTCGAGTAGCCCTGATTTCGCTGGCTTTCTATTTCATTTTCCCGGAGATACCCGGCATTCAAGTACATGGCAGCTTCTTGCACGTCTTCGTCGCAGGTATCGTCTTCACCCTGCTCGGCTGGCTTGTCGAGACCATCGCCATTGCCCTGAGCGCCCTCCTCACCATCGGCACGCTCGGCGTCGCCCTGCTCATCCTTGTACCGCTCTGGCTTTTCGGTTTTTGGCTGATTCCCGCTTATGTCCTTAAATTGACGGCGGATATGATGCCTACCTATATGTCTATTGCCGGCTGGACCCCCGCCATCCTGGGCGGCCTGGTCATGCTCGTGATCGGCATCGTCACAGGCGGATCGCCGTCTCAATATCGCCGCCAAGCCACTGTGTAAGCAGAGGCTTAACCTGGGGCTTGTCGACGGCTTAAAGGCGACCCCCTGAGGGTACAATGACACAATCAATCCACATAGAGAGGGTTCAAAAATATGGGACCATGGCTACTCGCGCTTGCTCTGGCAGTCGGCGCATCCACCACTCCGACCGGTCGCCGGGTCCTGCGCAAAACCGCTAGAGGTGCTGTCAAAGCCGGTTATACCGTTGTAGACAAAGGTACTTGCGTACTGGCCGAAGCGAAAGAAAAAGTCGCCGATCTTGTCGAAGAAGTGCGCAGCGAACAGCAGGAAGGCCACAACGGCGACGGCGAGAGCCACAAAGCCGTAAAAAGCCATAAGACCACGAAGAAAGCTCACAAGACTGAAGAAGCCTAGGAGCCTGTCCCATAATTAGACGGTCGGGTGAAACGCTGAATTGGTGGGCGTTTCCAAGCCTGGCGAAATGTTAAGCGCCTGATATTTTAAGACTGGTATCAAATACGATACTAAAGGTTGAGAACCTCCATTAAACATTGGATCATGAGTGTTTCGAAGCATCAAAATGATTCAACAAAAAAAAGA
>JAGXAB010000081.1 GCA_018971775.1 Cyanobacteria bacterium REEB67
CTAAAATCTGTTCGATGGCCAGCTTGCCGACCGGGATCACCAGTTTTGGTTTGAGGATTTTGAATTCTTCTTCCATCCAGCTGGAGCAATTTTTGATCTCATCAGGATTTGGGACGCGATCGCCGCCGCTTTTTGCCTTGCCCGGGAAGCAGCGACAAACTGCAGCCATGTAAGTGAGGGCGCGGAATTGTTCTTCGTTGATGCCAATCCTTTCAAACCAGCGGAAGAGCGTTTTGCCGGCAGTCCAGGCGAAGGGTTTGCCCGCCGCCCCTTCATGCGGGCCGGGTGCCTGTCCGACCAGAAATACCTTGGAGAGGACCGGTGTGTGTGTAACCACTGGACCGACCATGAGCGGACAGCGCGTGCAGCTTTTCAAGGCCTTTATGTGCTCTGCCAGGACGGGTTCGGCGCCGATATGATCGTCTTTTATGGTTTGGCTTTTCATTGATGGTAAATTATAACAGTCGCTAAATTTGCTTGCGGGGCTTCCCTTGACCGATCCAGTCGATGTAAAAAATAGCGATGCTGGAGAGGAGCCGATCTGGCCCGGATTTATGGCCATGGTGGCAGTGGGCGGTTTATTCCTCGCCATTCCTCGCCATTCCTCACAGTATAGCTTTCTTCCCGCGCTGGTTATTGCTGGGAAGTATGGCCGCCACCCTTTTAGTTTCGGAATTTTTCCACCGTGGTGGCAAGCATCAATATTGTCGTATTCTCGGCTTTCTTTCGATTTCTTTTGTGACGGTGGCGATGATCTGGTCGGTGGTTTTGCTCATTTACGCTATTCCACTCCATCTGGAAACACCCGTCGCCCTCTTGCGATCCGCTATGGCGCTCTGGGCCACGAATATTCTCGTCTTTGCCGTCTGGTACTGGCGACTCGATGCCGGTGGTCCGCACCAGCGCTCAGCTCGTCCGGGCCACACCGACGGTGCTTTTCTCTTTCCGCAGATGACTATTCCGATTACAGTAGAAAATGCCTGCGAAAAGGAGCTCTGGTCGCCGCAGTTTGTCGACTATTTGTTTCTCGCTTTCAACACCAGCACCGCCCTTTCGCCCACCGATGTACCGGTGCTTTCGCGCTGGGCAAAGGGCTTGATGATGATTCAATCGACGATTTCACTGGCGGTGATAGCGCTATTGGCGGCGCGCGCCGTCAATATTTTGTAGAATTTTTCGCAAAAGGAGCGGATGATGCTCGACGACGACCTTCTTACAATGAGCGAAGGAGAACTGCGTGCCGAGGTGATCAAATTACGCGGCGCGATCCGCGCTCAGCGCGATCAAAAAGGGCATGACCTCTGCTGGTTTGTGCCGGAGCTCTGGGAGGTATTACCCGAAAAGGTCCAGCCGAATCCGGCGGTGCCTGCCTGGCCTGAGTTTATCCAGCATTGCGCCGCCTTTCGCAAATCCCTGGATGATTTGGTCTGATATTAAAATCGTCCTGGCGCTGTCGATGGTCCGGTGCATGCGACCACCGTCTCAATCCTTAAATAAATCACTGCTTGCGCTTCGGGCTGCTGCCTTAGCGGGAAGAATAGAAGCACGGACTCTGGTGTGTATTTGGTATTGCCCATTGATTTTATTCGCTGATGAAGTGAGAAGGCCGATATGAGCCGCCCTGGCAATAGAGATGTCAGTCGTAGGGAAAAAGAAATGCAGGCCGGGATTTTCGGTTTTGGCAAATTTTTGCTCGTCGTTGGAGTGCTGCTTTATGTCGGTAAGCTCGTTTATGAGCTAATGGTGCAGCCGGAACTGCATCCCCAAATCATGCTTTTTCTCTGGGAAATGCTTCACCACCATCCGACCTTGACCAAGATTTCGTTCATCGTGCCGATCATGCTGATCATCGCCTGGCGGATTTTAAATTCGCCGACTGTGGTCGCTGCTCGCACGGGGGCGAAACGTCTCCAAAACGTCGTGGCGATTAAGAGCGATAGTCATCTCGAATTGCCCACTACTCTCTCGTTCAATGTCGAGGCGGCGGCCACGTGGCGCTATCTCAATAAGGTTTTTCCTGGCCTTTCGATTGAAGTGGACGGCATCAGAGTGACGCACTGGCGCGCTGTCGAAAGCGACATCAGTAAGCTGCAGCTCAAGCTGTCCCTCACCTATGATCGAATCTCTAGCGGCCAGTCGTCCGGGCGACCCGATCCGCGCGTACTTAACTGCGTGGCGACGGTCAAAGGGCGAGGTATCAGCAGTAATGTTTTACTCAGCTTCAGCGCCGATAATATGCTCGATAACCGTTATACGCCAAATCTGATTGCTGCGACGACTAGCGGTTTACAACGAGCGCTCGAGCTGGAAGCCATGATGGATGCACCGCTGGACCTGGAGCAAAATTTGCGCTCGCGCAGCGCCGGACAAAACCGCGTCCAACAATACGAGCAAGAAATTGCCAATGCCGATATTCAAGTCGATGAGCGCGAAAGACCGGTGACCGACGCTTCGGTCAGTTCGTCGGCCAGCACCCAGGGCTATACAAATTTTGACGGCTCGAGTTTGCAGTAGTCGGCACTAGTTTGCACGATTTTGCGTACTTGTATCACCTTGCGTACACCTGCGTGCCGCGGGCTTACTTGTCATCGTCCGATTTTTGCTGAATCATTTCTGTGAGCGAATCTATGATCGTCTGGTCGGTCTTGTGCTGCAGGTCGAGGGCTTCGAGCAGCTCGTGGCGGGTCATCAGACCTTTGGACAAAATCAGCTCGCCGAGCGGTACTTCGGTTGATGTTTGCTCTTTGATCAATTCTTCCAACTGCTGAAGAGATATCTTGCCCAGCTTCAAAAGCACTTCGCCGAGTTTTTCCGGGCGAGTCAGATGCTCCCATTTCTGGTCTTCGGACATGTTGTCGTTGAATTCTTTGCTGGATTCTTGATTTGATTCTTTGTCGGTCATTTTAATTCTCGCAAAGGGGGTTCCCGATTACCTTGGCTCCTGATTTGCTATTAAGCAGATGTGGCCACCGCTTTTTTCGAGGCGCTGCCGCCTTTCCCGCTGCTCTTGCCTTTGAAATCTCTCCACCAAACAAGTAAACAACTGGCGTTGAAGATAGATGAATAAGTACCGGAAATGATACCGATTAGCATGGCCAGAACGAAGTCTTTTGTTGTCACGCCGCCGAATAGATAGAGCGAGAGCAAGGTGATGATAACTGTCAAAGATGTATAGATCGAGCGAGTCAGTGTCTGGTTGACACTATCGTTGGCGATGTCGCCGAAGGTTTTCTTGCGCTCTTCGCCGGTCTTAGGATCGACAAATTTAGAGCCTACATATTTTGCGTTTTCACGGATACGGTCGAAGACGACGATTGTGTCATGCACGCTGAAACCGATTACGGTCAGGACGGCAGAGATGAACAAGCTGTCGACTTCGGTGCCGAGGATCAGCCCGAGTCCGGCAAAGATGCCGCACAAGACGAGCACATCGTGGAAAAGGGCGGCGATGGCGCAAAGAGCGTAGTCGAATTTAAAACGGTAGGAGATATAACCGACCATGCCGGCGAAAGTGACGACGAGGGCGAGAAGACCGTTGGTGAGAAGTTCCGGTCCGATTGTCGCCGTCACTTTATCTACCGAGATCGGCTTGAATGGTCCGAGCTCGGCCACCAGTTTATTGTCCAGTTTCGCTTTCTGGCTTTCTTGATCGATCGACTTGGTGCGCATGATCACGGCATCTTTGCCGCCGACTGTCGCCTGTTGCACCTGTGAGCCTTCAAAGCCGCATTCGTTCAAAACTTTGTGCACCGCTTCCAGTGTCACCGGTTTATCAAACTGATATTGTAAAATCGAGCCACCGGTAAAATCGATGCCGGGTTTGAGCGGCGCATGAAACTGCATGCAGCACATGATGATGGCGATGAAACCGGGGATGGTGACGGCTAACGAGATGCCGAACCAGATCGTTCTGTATTTGACGATGTCGACCAGATTTCTTTCGTCCAGTCCTTTTCTTCTGCTGTCGCTCATTTTACGGCCTCCTTCGTCATTGGCTTGTCGTGCTTTTTGCGATCGTACTTGTAACCAAACAAGCCGAGCTCTTTGGGGATCAGGTGGAGCATGGTGCGCGTCGCGGCGATTGCCGTAAACATCGACACGCCGACACCGATCGCCAGAGTGAAAGCAAAACCTTTGACGAGTGAAGTACCGAAAAGCATCAAGACTATGCAAGCAATCAAACTGTTTGCGTTACTGTCGAGAATGGATGAACGCGCCCTGACGAAGCCGTTTTCGACTGCCACCCAGACGCCTTTACCGCTCTTCAATTCTTCCTTGGTGCGCTCGAAGATGAGGATGTTGGCGTCGACCGCCATACCGACCGACAGGATAAAACCGGCGATACCGGCCAGGGTCAATGTCACTGGAATCGTTTTGAAAATGGCCAGGGTGGCCAGAGTGTAGAGGATCAAAGCGATGTCTGCGACGAGTCCGGGCAGACCGTAGACAACGACCATGAAGATCATAACTGCGGCGATGCCGATTGCTCCGGCCATCAAACTTTTCTGAATCGAGTCCTGACCGAGCGTGGCGCCGACCGTACGCTCTTCCAGAATTTCAATTGGCACAGGCAAGGCGCCGGCATTTAGCTTATCGGCGAGATCGCAGGCTTGCTCTTTGGTAAATGTGCCGGTGATCTGACCGTGGCCGCCCATGATTGCTTCATTGACACGCACGCCGGGATAGCGTTCGACCGAGAGCGGTTTGCCGTCGGGGCCTCGATCTGTGGGCATGCCATCGAGGAAGATACCAATGTATTTGCCGACCATGCGCGAGGTCAATTTGCCAAATTTGATCGCTCCTTCCGGTTTGAATTCGAAATTGACTTCCCATGAGCTATTGGCTGTCGGGCTGCCCTGGGCATGTTTGAAATCGGCGCCGGTAATGCCGGTTTCTTTCCAATAGGGCAGACCTTCTGAGCTGAAAGCCATTTCTTTGAATTCGAGCATGGCGGTTGTGCCGATGCGGTCTTTGGCCTGTTGGGGATCTTTGATGCCGGGCAATTCGACGATCAATCGATCTTTGCCGGCTCTCTGCACGATTGTTTCGGAAACGCCGAGGCTGTTGACGCGATTATTGATCACGTTTTCTACGCCGCGCATAACGTCGGGTGTAATTTCAGGCACCTGGGGCGGTGCCGGCACTGCTTTCAGCAGAAGCTGACTGCCGCCCCGGAGGTCGAGGCCGAGTTTCATATTGGTAAAAATGGTATAGCCGCGAGCGTGGCCCAGGACCTGGATATTGTTGGCCATGGAAGCACGGTCGTATTCTTCTTTGACGAGTTCTTCGCGCTCACGACCGGTCAGTTTGTCGTAGCCCGGGATTTTTTTCACACGCTGGAAAACTTCGTTTTGCAACGCGTCACCGGTGAGATTGGAGAGATACTTCCAATCGTCGATTGTTTTATTTGGTTCGACCTGAATCAGGTTAACCAGCGACCAGAGAAGCACGGCCATTACAGCCCATGGTTTCCAATCTTTAAATGACCTGAAGGTTGTTCCCTTGGACGAACTCGAGGACTGCCCGAATATGCTCATTAATGTGTTTCAGCCTTAAAAACAAGATGCCAGATGCCAGATGACAGCTTCGCATTTTAGCGTATTCATTTAATGCAATTCTGGCGGCGCGCTAATGTTGGCGCCAACTGAACTGGGATTAAGCAGTAATCGGGTTGCGTTCAGGTCGTTATCAGGTTGTTATCAGGTCGTTATCAGGTTGTTATCAGGTCGTTATCAAGCCGTGATCACGACGTCGCCACCTTTTTGAACGGCCGATTCTAGAGCCTGAACGGTTCTTGACAAAAGCTCATCATGTTCGCGGGCGTGGGTCGGGAAAGCGGCTAGGCCGACGGAAGTAGTCACTTTCAAATTGTGCCAGTTGTGCGTGATGCCGTGATTGGCCACGCGGCTGCGAATGCGCTCGGCAACGATGGCGGCGCCGGAGGCATTTGTTTCGGGCAAGATGATGGCGAACTCGTCCGTGCTGAAACGCGACGGGATGTCAACGTCCCGGATGGCACTCTTGAGGACGCCGCCGATTACTTTCAAGACCGCATCGGATGTCAGCGCTCCGTAGGAGCGGGTGATGTCTTTGAAATTGTCGACCGAAACCATGCACAGCGAAACCGGGCGCTTGTAGCGTTTGGCCCGTTTCAATTCGTCTTTCATCTCTTTCAGGAAAGTGCGCGAGTTATATAGATCAGTGAGAGTGTCAAGCAGGGCCAGTCTTTCGATATCTTCGCCGGTAGCGGAGGCGAGCTGGCTGGAAGTGAGAAGTGAGCGCGACTCGAGTTCTTTTACTCGTTCGATCACCTGGTTGTCCATGTAGGCACGGGCGCCGGCGACTTTAGCTTTTTGCGGGTTATCCAAAACACGACAAAACATACAAGTTCTGCCGCTGCAGATATGGTCGGTGCGTCCTGACATGTGCTTTTAGACCTTCCCTTACTGGGCAATACCAGTCTCAGTATAGATTAATCCCTGCCAACAAACTAGATATCTGTCTCGTCGCCGGCGGCGAGACCCCATCCCTAAGTCTAGTTGAGCTGCCCGGCGCTGACAACAGCCCGACCATCTACAAGGAGCAGGCGACAGGGATTTCTTTGCTCGAAAATATCGGCCAGGGCTGCTTCTGCGCTGAGATGCTCGCTGACATCCGTGCTTGTTTCTTTGGTGGATAGGCTGCCAATATCGAATACAGCCAGGTCGGCGCATTTGCCCGCAGCCAGGCTGCCGATCGAATCTTCCAGTCCGACTGCTTTTGCCGCTTCGATTGTAAGTAAGGCGAGAAGACGTTCTTGGCTCAATTCCAATAAGCGCGCTTCATCGCGCAGGTCGAGATTGGGGGAGCTCGCCCTACTATCGGTGCCGAGGCCGAAAGTGACACCGCTCTTTTCATAGGCGCGGCTGTTGGGAATGCCATTTTTGAGGATGCGATTACTGCGAGGACAGAGGGCGATTTTGACGCCGGCCTCTGCCAAAATGGCGATGTCTTTCTCGCTCGCTTTCAGGCAGTGGGCGGCTATAGTGTCTTTATTCAATAAGGAATTGTTTTGCAGATGCTCGACGGGGGAGGCGCCCCGGCCTTTCCAGTCAAGGCTTTTGAGGAAAATTGCCATGGCTTCGTCTGTGTTCAGCTGCGGATTTTTCGGCATTACTTTTAGCAAATATTGGTGCAGGCGATCGTCTTCTCCGGCGATCCAATTGTGTTCGTTTTCCGATTCGGCGAGATGGCAAGTGAGCGGGAGATGTCTTTCTTGAGCCCAGTTTTTGGCTTTTGCCCAGAGGGCTGGAGAGACCGTATATGGGGCGTGGGGGGCGATTGTCAGGCGGATTTTTGGGGTGGTTTGGGGTGGCTGTTTCAAAAACTCAACCGATATCGGTTGAGTTTTTGAATACAGGCTATTAAGCCGTTCGTTCGTGCGAGTGATGGCGATGCCACCAGCAGCGGTGGCATCGCCATGCTGCGAATCTATCTTTGTTGCTGCCAAAACCTCATCTTCGGTCTTTTTCAAGGTCTCCTGCAAGGTTATTTGCAGCGCTTGCAGGCGGCTTTCCCAGAGGCCAAAGAGAAAATCGGCGCAGCTCTCGTCCAGGCCGAAAAGCTCCAGTCCAACCAGTCCCTTCAGGCCTACTTGCGCCAGGGCCAGGGCCGAGGCACCGCTGAAGGTGCTGTCGACGATATAGCTGGTGCCGGCCAGCGCCGCTTCCCGCGCGCCGCTCAGGGCCGAGGCGACGAGCGCTTCCGGGCCGTTGAGCTGGGAGCGACTGAGCTCGACCAGCGATTCCAGCCAATCGAACATGCCCGGGCCGTCGAAATCGCTCAAATGTGCAAGGTTGGAATAGTCGAGGTGAGTGTGAAGATTGATCAGGCCCGGCAGGACGGCTGCATTTTTATAATGCCGATAGGCCAGCTCCGGCTCGCTCTCTTTGAGAAAGGCGAGCGCTTCGGCGTCCACGACCGCTTCGATCTTTTCGCCGTTGATTACCAGTCCGCCGCCCTTGATTGCAGGGGCGGTGACGGGAAAGATCCAGTCTGCCGTTATTAGAAAGCGCGGCGGTGTATTATAATTCATTGTCTATTCCAGGGCTTTCCGAGGCTTTGGTCTACGCTTGCGAGTGCAGAGCCCACTCTTGCCTTCCATCTATGGCTTGGCTCGGCTCGGCTCCGTTGGGGAGGCTTTGCCGATTTTGTCGGCTCCTGCTTTTCGAGCGTATTTGTCGCTTCCGATTATAGATATTTTAGTCAGATGAAAATCAACGTCGATGATTTAGAAGACCTTCCTGGACGCAAGCTCAATCTTGAGTTTAGTGAAGAGCTTGGCGTGGCCGATGCTGTCAAACCGGTCGTCGGCGATATCAGCTTGAGCTACGGAGTGACCGGGCTGCGCTTGCAGGGCAATGTTAAAACGCTTCTAAAGGTCAATTGTCAAACCTGCTTGCGACCCTATTTCCAGCCTCTCAATGTCGACATCGACGAGCTCTTTGCGCCCGCTGGTTCACTCGAGGCGGAGTTTGTTAAAGGTTTGCCCCGCGATCGTGAACTTCATGGCGACGACTTTTATGAAGAATTACCTGCGAATGGTAATGTTGACATCAGCGACGTTGTGTATCAAGCTGTAACGTTAGCTTCACCAGTTTTTAATCGCTGTGGAGAGGAGTGTCCCGGGCCTCCTAACCTCGATGATTCAGGCACTGGCGGTCTTTCCACCGGCAAAAATGCTTCTGGTCAGACCGAAAAGCCGATCGATCCAAGGTGGAAGAACCTAAAGAGTCTCTTTCCTAATGAGGACTAGGTCCTTTCTTGGTAGATAATATTAAATTCCGGAATATGGAGGTTCTACACAGCAATGGCTGTTCCGAAGAAGAAAACATCGCATCAGAAGCAACATCAGCGCAGGGCTCATTGGAAAGCCTCGGACCTGACGCTCGATACTTGCAGCAACTGCGGCGCTGCCACAAGACGCCACACCGCCTGCCCGACCTGTCATTTCTACCGCGGTAGATTGGCCAGTCGCAAAGATGCCAGCGTTACCCAATAAGTCTCGTTCTCTCAAGGCGTGAGTCACTTACTTTGCCAATTGGTCAAATCTGGAGTCTGGCATGATTCGTATTGCCATTGACGCGATGGGCGGAGACTTCGCACCTCGCGAAGTAGTTCATGGCGCGGTTCTGGCGGCACGTGAGTATGGTATTTCAGTGCAGCTCGTCGGTCAGCCCGAGGCTGTACAGAATGAACTCAAGCGCCATGAAATCCAGGGGCTGAATATCTCGATCATCCCCGCTTCCGAAGTGGTGGCCATGGACGAGAAGCCGAGCAAAGCCGTTTTGAGAAAGAAAGATTCGTCGATCGTGCGGGCCATGCAGCAAGTTGCAGACGGTCTTGCTGATGGTGTTGTCGCTTGCGGTTCCACCGGGGCGGCCACCGTAGCGGCTCAATTTATCATCGGCCGTCTGCCCAATATCTCTCGTTGCGCCATCGCCTGCGAGATGCCCACCATCAATCCCCGCCGTTGCATCGTTGTCGATGCCGGCGCTAATGTCGATTGCGACGCCAACATGCTTTATCAGTTCGGCGTCATGGGCTCGATTCTCTATGCCGGCATTCACAACGTCAAAAGGCCTCGCGTCGGCGTGCTCAATATTGGCGCCGAAGAAACTAAAGGCAATCAGCTCGTCCAGGATGCCTATAAGTTGTTGAAAGAACAGAACGACATGAACTTTATCGGCTTCGTCGAAGGCCGCGATTTCCCCATGGGTAAAGTCGAAGTTGTCGTCACCGATGGTTTTACCGGTAACGTATCGCTCAAGACCGCCGAAGGCATCGCCAAGATGGTCAACCACATGTTGCGTCAGGAGCTGCTCGGTTCGCTGCGTGGCAAAGTCGGTGCGCTTGTCGCCAAGCCGGCTTTCAAGGCCCTCAAAGCCCGTGTCGACCCAGATGAATTTGGCGGCGCGCTGCTCGTCGGATTGAAAGGCGTATGTGTCATCGCCCATGGTGGCTCGAAGCATACCGCCGTCAAAAATGCCATTCGAGTAGGCGTGGACATGGTCAAAGCCGATGTCGTCCGCAACATCGAAACTTCTTTCCACTCAGTTAAAAAAAAAGATTTAGTGAAGGCGAACACTAGTAGCGAGATTAATTAAAATGGGCAAATTAGCCTTTGTATTCCCGGGCCAGGGCTCACAGAGCGTAGGCATGGGATTGGATCTGGCAGGCAATTATCCGGAAGCACAAGCGCTTTTTGCCAAGGTCGATGCGGCCGCCGCGCGCCCGGGCAAGAGTTTGAGTGCTCTTTGCTTTGAAGGGCCCGAGGATGAATTGAAACAGACGATCAATACGCAGCCGACTATTCTCGCGGCCTCTCTCGCTGCTCATGCTGCTTTTGTCGCTGAAGTCAAAAAAATGAATGGTTCTGCTCCGCAGCCCGATTTTGTCGCCGGCCACAGTCTCGGTGAAATCACCGCTCTTTGCGCCGCCCAGGTGCTCTCTGTCGAAGACGCCGTTAAACTCGTCGAAAAGCGTGCCGCTCTCATGCAGGACTGCCCGAAAGGCGCCATGGCAGCGGTGCTCAAAATGCCTGAAGAAGCTCTGGAAAAACTCTGCCTGGAAGTGCAGGACGCTTTGAAAGAGGAAGGCGCCGATAAAAATGAAGCGGTTGTCCTGATCGCCAATTACAATACCAAAGATCAGCTCGTCATCTCCGGCAGCCCTACCGCCGTCGGTCGCGCCGCCGCCCTCGTCAAGGAACGCGGCGGCAAGGCTATCCCCCTGCCGGTCGGCGGAGCCTTCCATTCACCTTTAATGAGTGGTGCCGCCTCTGAATTTGGCGCCGTATTGAATGCTGTCGCCTTTGCCCCGGCCCGGTGCGAGGTCGTGCAAAACGTCGATGCCCGGGGCAGCAAATCCCCCGAAGCGCTCAAGGCCAAGCTGGCCAAGCAGATGGAAAGCGCGGTGCGCTGGACGGCTTGCGTAGAATACCTGATCGCCCAGGACGTCGACACGATCGTCGAAATCGGACCGGGTAAAGTCTTGACCGGTCTGGTCAAGAAAATCGACAGCAGCGAAAAAGTACGCCTCTTCAACGTCTTCGACAGCGAATCTTTGAAGCTGGCGGCATCTAGCTTGACGGTTGCAGTATCTTAGTTTCGACCAGATCTTCTTCGGCGATGCGACGCATCAAGATGTTTCGCTTGGCCAGTTCTTTAAAGAAAGGCTGTGGATCAACTGCCACTTCCGGCGGTAGCACTCCTCGTGCCGATATGGCGCCTGATAAAATCATCTGCGCCACTATTGATGGTGGCACGCCCGTGTCCAGTGCGCCGCAGCTCACCTGCCAGCGCCTGTCGCTATACACAGTTGTCTCGAGTCTAACCAGAGTCTTCCGGCCGGCCTTGACGCCCGCCACGTCGACGCGTACAACTTCGCAATCGTCGGGCAAAATCTCCGGAATCGGAAATTTTGCCAGCATTGCCGCCAGCATTTTGCGCGGACTGACCGCACCATCGGCGGTGCTAACCTTCTCTTTGTCTCCGAATCCGAGCGACATCAAAAACTTCAATTTGTCGTGAAATTCTGTCGGCAAGCCAAGTCGGAAGGTCACTCTTTGGACGCCTTTGGTCTGATAACTGGCCGGCAAGGTCAGCACCTCCGAGTGCAGCGTGTAGATCGCCTCCTGTCTTCCGACTGGAGCTGGGAAGTCTACATGCACGGCACCGGCCAGAGCCGGCACGCTTTGAAATTGGCCGCCGTCGAAGACCATTGGATTTAAGGTGTATTCATCGATTAGAGTCTCGATCGAATACGGGATCGGAAAGGGATGCTCGAAAACCGTATTGTCTATAGAACCGACAAAAATATCTATGGATTCCACTCGGTCGAGCTCTTCCTGGGCGCAGGCAGCCATGATATTGGTCATGCCCGGTGCCGCCCCCATGCCAATCACAGCTGTCAGGCCGGCTTTTTGAAAGCGCTCGTGCAGCTTCAATTGCTCTTTGCTGACATGGAAGAGGCCACCCAGGTCGATGTAATGACATCCGGCCTGCAGGCACGCCTCCATGACATTGACGTTGTGATAGTAGGGCGTGGAGTTTACCACCAGGTCGATTGCATGCTCGCGGGCACAAGCGACCATTACGGCGATATCGGTAATGTCGATAAAGGCGCCGATCAGGTGATTTTGCTCAGCGCTCTTTTTGCTCTGGCCCGGGTTTCTATGGGCCGGCGGCCGCGTCGTCAGCGCTTCGGCCATTTTTGTCGCCTTTTCGCGGTCGAAATCGGCGATGACAATTTTCAGGGCCTGACTGTCGGCGTCGAGCAGATCGCGCACGATCACCTGGCCCATGGCTCCGGCGCCACCAATGACAAGTATATTTTTCATGGCAGTTAGTCTAGCACTGACCGCACGGCTTTTTTACCAGCCTAATAGCCTTTGTACTCGCTCGTGCCGCCACCCGCTGCCGGAGCAGCAGAGGCTGCGCCGCCACCACCACCGCCATTATTGTTGTTGACGTATGTAGGGACTTGCCTGGCCTGGCGACCGGTCGGCAGGCTGTTGCGTGAATAGCCCTGGCCGTAGGTGGCTACCTGGTTGCCAGATTGCTGCTGTTGTTGCTGATAATACTGGCGTTGATTGCGATACTGGGTATTGTGCCTGGGTTGCTGCTGATAGGAGAAATTGGGATTGAGGTCCGAGCGCATGTAGTCGCCGGGCATGCCGACTGTCGAGCCCATGCGCGCCGAGGGCAAGCTTGAATTGCCGGAGATGCCCGGTGTCAGGCCCGCTCCGGCCACTCCAGCGGTGCTGCAACCGCTCGGCAGGTAAGGATTGTATGTGGAGAGACCAGCACCGACCTGGGCGGAGCGACTGAGCGTGCCGCCGGTGATATAAGAGCCAGATGGTGTTGATAGACCGCCGGCGCCAGCCACCACCCGGGACGGACCCCGGTAGGATTGGCAATTTGCCGCCGGAGCGCTCGCTGAAAGCAGGCCGAGGAGCAGGGCGAAGGCTGCCAGCCCTTTGAGCAAAGTATTGGGCGCCGAGATTTGGTTATTGTAGTGAGCCACTTGAGCACACCTCGGTAGAAAAACGTAGTAAACGGGGGATTAGCCGGTCTTAATAAGAGACTGAGGGCAGCTTATTGCTATATGCCCAGTCAAACAAGTTGCTGGACAACAAGAAAGGCCGCTTGACCGATGTTTTTAGATAGATGAACAAGACTTTCACGTCTTGAATACAGGGAATGGGCCGGTTTCAGTCGCTGAAGCGAAAACGGACCAGGGCCATGATCGCCCAGATGCCATCTTTCCAGGTGATTTTCTTGCCTTCGGCGTAGTCGCGGCCGTAATAGGAAATCGGCAATTCATAGAGGCGCACGCCTTGCTTCAAGACTTTGGCGGTGATTTCCGGTTCGAAATCGAAACGATCCGATTTGATTACCACTTTTTTGAAAATCTCTGCCCGGAAAACTTTGTAGCAAGTCTCCATATCGGTGAGAGTGGCGTTGTAAAGGATGTTGGTGGCAAGCGAGAGAAATTTATTGCCGAATAAGTGCCAGATTTTGAAAGCACGAGTTACTTTGCCGCCGCACAGGCGCGAGCCGTAAACGACGTCGGCCCGGTTGTCGACGATCGGACGGAGCAATTCCGGATATTCCTTGGGATCGTATTCGAGGTCGGCGTCCTGAATCAAAATGATTTCGCCGCTGGCATGACCTTGCGCCGTTCTGAGCGCCGCGCCCTTGCCCTGATTTTTGTCGTGATAGTAAATTTCCAGACTGGTGCCTTCGCCGTAGCGGTCGCTTTTCAAGCCGGCCATGATTTCGCGGGTGCTATCTTGCGAGCCGTCATCGACCAGGATGATCTGTTTGGTCAGGCCGAGGGTGTCGGCTTTGGCGACCATGTCGAGTACTTCGACCAGAGTTTTCTCTTCGTTATATACAGGAATGAGTATGGATAGTGTTTTCACGGCAAGTATCGCTGGGCTCGAGGCTAGGGGCAAAGGGAAAGCATAGGAGAAAGCATAAATGGAATAAGGTATTGGAAGAGGATTTCTTGATCAGGCCGGCAGAGACAGAGCTCTTTTGTGAGCCTGGTTTTCAAGACTATCGTCCAGTTTAGTAAGATTGACATCTCCGTAGCGGCGACTGAGCGCTTGCTGGAGGAGACGATCGGCAAATTGAGGATTTTTGGGAAGAAGGGAGCCATGCAGATAGGTACCGTATATGGTGCCGCTTGCGGCGCCTTCCGTTTTGTCCTCGCCGTTGTTGCCGTTGCCGACCACAATTTTGCCAAGCGGCGGTACACTCTGACCTAGATAGGTCTTGCCAGAGTGATTTTCAAAGCCTACCAGGAAGCTGCCGTCGTCGCCTTTGATTGTGACGTTGCCTATCATTCGACGATTTCCGGCCACCGTGTAGGCGTCGAGTAGAGAAATGCCTTTCAGTTCCGGCCCTTCATGCGGTTTATAGTAGTGGCCAAGCAGTTGATAGCCGCCACAGACCGATAACATGACGGCACCGCTGGAAGTGGCGCTCTTGAGATCGTTTGCCCTCTTGAGAAGATCCTCGGCTATGACAATTTGCTGTTTGTCCTGACCGCCGCCCACGAAATAAAGATCGTAGTAATCAGGATCGGCCTGCTGGGCCAGATCGATGGCGTCTACCTTGACTTCTATGCCGCGCCATTGAGCCCGTTTGGTCAATGTAATGATATTGCCGCGGTCGCCGTAGATATTGAGGAAATGCGCGTAGAGATGGGCGATGCGTAATTCCATTTTGTTGGCTTCCTCTGCGTTTCTAGGTGGGCATTTGCTCTGTCGATGCCTGTCGACTCAAGGGTACAATTATCGGCGCTCCGGCTGTGGTTCTTGTCAGCCCTGGTGAGCGTCAAATTTTCCTCTGCACTACCTGCGGTATTGCTCCACAAATATAGTACAGCCCCTGATTGCGCTCTATTTCGTCTGATAAAAATAGTTTGTCGCTGCTGTGGAATATCCACGAAATATCTTTTCGGGGGTTGCCATGAAGCCAGGCTCTGCCAGGGTTCTCGGATTTCATTCGAGCTGAAATATGGCGTTATTATGTTAAATATTAACGTTATTTAAGAATGCCGCTTTGGCCGACACTGTCAGCTTCTTGCCCCCGTCGAATAGTTAGGGTGGTTTTTCAGGGTTTTACTACTACTACCGCCTGGAATATTTAAGTTATGATGGCGAACGTTAGATTCAGGTCATTGGCTGAAGGAGTAATTACTATATGAAAAAGGGGTTTGCGACCTTGCTTACCGCACTTGTTGCTGTAAGTGCGAGCACCTTGATCAACGCAAATTTTGCAAATGCTCAAGGAGCTACAAATGTCAGCGAGCTGACAGATGTGGTAGGTAACGAGTGGGCGTACAACGCTCTCAAAGAACTTGTGAACAACGACTGTCACGTGCTTGTCGGTTATCCAGACAGAACGTATCGTGGACAAAAATCCACCACCCGTTTTGAATTGGCTGCCGCGCTCTATAAATATGAGCAATGCATTCAGCAGCGTCTCGCATTGAAGGCTGATAAAGCCGATCTTGAGAAGTTTGCCGCTCTATTGGAAGAGTTTCGTGGCGAGTTGAATCAACTGAAGGCACGCGTCGACAGTTTGGAAGCTCGTATGAAGGCTGTCGAAGAGAAGAATGCTGAGCAAGATATGCGCTTGGCATACGCTGAAAGACAGAAGGGATTTATTTGGGAGCGTCTGGTCAAAGGTACATTCATCGATGTACGTGACATAGGCGTAGGTGTTGGTCGTGGCGCAAGAGCCATCTACGAATACTTGTTCTAGAAACAAAATCTCCCAGCACGGGCTTGACCTAATCTGATCTACGCGAAACTCCCGACGGCCGAAAGGTCGGCGGGAGTTCTCGTTATTTCAAGGAATCAAAGAGGTAAGCGTGGCTTCACAATATGCCGAAGAACTCGAATTCGCTCTTTCGATTAGCAAAGAAATGGCGGCGGTTTCCTTCGATTATTTTCAAAAGGGCGTTGATGTTGTCACCAAGGATGATGGCAGCCCCGTTACTAAGGCTGATAAAGAAGTAGAAGCTCTTATTCGAGAAGCGCTTGCCAAGCACTTTCCGCATGACAGTATCCTCGGAGAAGAGGAAGGCGTTTCCGCAGGCGACTCTGCGCCGAACGGCCGCAAGTGGATAATCGATCCGATTGACGGTACCTACAATTTTGCCCGTGGTATCAAAATCTGGTCGACACTGCTGGCCCTCGAAGTGCAATCACAGGTGGTGCTCGGTGTCGTTTCCGCACCGGCCATGGATGAGCATTTTCATGCTGCGGCAGGCGGGGGCGCCTTTAAAAACGGCAAGCGCATCCATGTTTCGCGCAACGACAAAATCGAGCAATCGCTTTTTAATTTCGGCGGACCAAACCGCATCGAAGCAAAGGGTCTCTGGCCCAATTTGCAAGAAGTCGTGCGCTGTACCGAAAGGCAGCGCGGCTTCGGCGATTATCTCGGTTTTTCTCTTGTCTTCGAAGGCAAGGCCGAAGCCATGCTCGAGGTCGATGTCAAACCATGGGATCTGGCACCGATGAAGATCATCGTCGAAGAGGCCGGCGGTTGTTTCATCGATCTTTCCGGCGGCAGTTCTATTTATACCGGCTCGTGTCTGGTCACAAATGGACTTCTTATGGAAGAATTCAAGAGAATCTTCATCAAATAGGAGCAGCGGTGGATAAGTCCGAATGGACTAAATCGATGAAAGTGCGGATGGCCATGGTAATGACCCTGTCCGGTCTTTTGCCGATCGCTATTTGCCATATTATCGTCTTCAGCTCGACCGGTGCGCCCATCGAAGAGTCTTTTCGCTTCGTGCCTCTCTATGTGCCGCTTCTAGCGCTCTTGCTCTTCGTCAACTGGTTTCTCGCCGACATCATTTTGCGGCCGATCACCCAGCTTCTATCGGCCACCACCAAGCTTGTGACGATGGATATTCGCCAGCGTCTCGAAGTCGGTGCTCATGAGCCTATCGAGACTCATGAATTGCGTAAGTCTTTCAATAAATTGTTGAACAATCTTGAGGAGTCTCTCAATATCCAGTGTCAATTCGTTGCCGACGCTTCGCATGAACTGCGCACGCCTCTTACATCAATCCAGGGTTATACAAAGCTTCTGCTGCGGCGCGGCTCGAATATCGACGCTAATCTTCTTGCCGAAGCGCTGCAAACGATATCGGATGAATCGGGACGGTTGATTCGCCTTGTTTCCGACCTTTTGCAGTTGGCCCGGGCCGACGCCGGTCAGGCGATTATCGCTCAACAAGAAGTCGTTGATATGCGCGATGTCTTAATGAGTGTCGAAGATACAGTCACCGTCATCGCCCCTGAGCAGATCGAAGTGAAATTTATCGTGCCGCAGACATCTATGTATGTCTACGCCGATGCTGATCGCTTGAAGCAGGTCTTTCTTAACCTCACCAACAATGCCATCAAGGCTACTCAGGCCGGAGGCAAGGTGACCGTTACTTTGCGCGCCACCGGCGGGCAGGCGATCATTCGCGTTATTGATACCGGTATTGGTATCGCGCCAGCCGACCAGCAACGTATCTTCGATCGCTTCTATCGAGTCGAGCGCTCGCGCACCAGATCTCGCCTCTATGGCGGTGGCACCGGACTGGGACTGGCTATCGCCCTGACGATCATCAAGGCGCATGGTGGCACAATCGAGCTCGAGAGCGAATTGAATAAAGGTTCTACATTCACCGTAAAACTGCCGCTCACCGATACTCCGGTAAAAGCTCAGGTAGCCGGTCAAACGCCTCTCCTGCCGCCGCAGGATTAAGGGCTCTTTGCCGGCACCGAACCGCACTGACAGATTATTCAAAAAAAGAAGCAACCACTTGACTGATTGCTTCTTTTTTTATTTCTAGATTCGCTCTTTCGCGGACTGCTATTCGCAGACTCTTACTTGGCAGCAGCCTTGGCAGCGGGTGCGGCGGCTTTGGGAGCAGCAGCGGCAGCTTCTTTGGGTGTTGGAGCGGCTTTGGGCGCGACAACCTTGACGATGATTTCATCGTGGGGGTTGAGGATTTTGATGTCCTTGGCGATTTCGAGCTGGCCGAAGTGGATCGCGTCTTCGACTTCACCGAGGAGGGAGAGATTGACTTCGATGTCTTCGGGGATGTTGCCGGGCAAGCATTCGATTTCCGCTTCCTGGAAGTTTTCAACGAGGACGCCGCCCAGTTTGACTGCGGGCGATTCGCCGACGAGCTTGAGGGGCACGGTCACTGTCAGCTTACGGTCGAGGGCTACTTTATAGAGTTCGACGTTGTAGACGAAATCTTTGGTGGAGTGTCTTTGAATGCCACGAATGATGGCGTTTACTTTTTTGCCTTCGATGTCGAGCTCAATCATGTGTGAGTGAGCTCCGGCCGGCAAGCGGCTGAATTCTTTGGCGTTAATCTGAATGTTTTCTGACTCGACACCGCGTCCGTACAGAGTTGCCGGCAAAAAGCCCTCGCGGCGCAGTTGATTGGGTTTTTTAGCTTCACGTTTCGCGACGGCTAATTTAAATTTCTCCATGGCCCGTTCAAATCCTTTTTTTGCGACAACTTTTTAGTTTGAGTGAAATATGTGTTTCAGAGCTGGGGTGCAAGGATTCGAACCTCGGAATGGCTGGACCAAAACCAGCTGCCTTACCGCTTGGCGACACCCCAATCGAACTACTCCCGGGAAAGATCCAGGGGCAGCATCGGTGATTCTATTGAACAATATACCGTTGTGTCAATCTGCATTGGCCTTGTATGCCTCAATGTTAATAGCTTTACTTCTTCCGGGCTATTTATGAGGTTGCCAGGCCTGAGAAGATCTCGCCACTGGAGACGCTCAAGGCAAGCTGGGCAAAGGCCATTCTACAGGCCGCGGACGGCCGCTGCCTGGTCCATCAGGGCCCTGGCGAAGGAGAGCGAGGCTTCACCTTCGGCGCTACCGGAGGCCATCGCCGCCAGTGACCTTAGGCGCATTTCATCATCAAGCACGGTAACGCTGACAACCGTCGAATCCTTCTTGTGTTCTTTGCTTACTTCCAGGTAATTGTCGGCGACCGAGGCAACGATCGGTTGGTGGGTGATGCAGAGGATTTGATAGCTTTTCGATAGGCGCGCCAGCTTGTCGCGCACGGCATTGAGGACGCGGCCGGAGAGGCCGGTGTCGATTTCGTCGAAGATCACCGTCGCTACTTCATCGGCGGAAGCAAAAATACTCTTGATCGCCAGCATGATGCGCGAAAGTTCACCACCGGAGGCGATTTTGCCCAGAGGCATCGGTGGTTGGCCGGGGTTAGGCGCGATTAAGAAGTCGACTTTATCCAGTCCGGCAGGATTTGCCTCTTCCAAAGGAGTGAAGGCGATTTCGAATCGACATTTTTCCATGCCGAGATCGAACAATTCTTTTTCCACCTGACTGGAGAGATTTTTGGCCAGTTTTTTACGACGAGCGGAAAGGTCGATTGCCTTTTCATTTAGTAGGCCGCTCAATGCTGCCAGCTCCTCGCTGAGTTTTTCACCCTGAGTGAGCGAGTTTTCGAGCATCTCCACTTCATTGGTCAGAGCTTCGCGTTTTTCGATTGCCTGGGCGAGTGTCGATCCGTATTTTCTTTTGATCGTTGCGAGCTGGGCGGCGCGATTTTCGAGATCGGTGAGAGTTTCGGGATCGGTGTCGAGGGTGGCTGCGTATCGACGCAAGTCGCTGCTGGCCTCTTCGATATTGGTCAGACCGCTGAGCAGACATTCGTGGATGGGAGCCAGAGCGGCGTCTACGCGCAGGGCTTTTTCTACTTCACTGAGCGCTTTTTGGACGAGGTCAATCGCTGAGAGACTATCGAGGCTGTCGCCACCGGACAACAGTTCCTGACCAGCCATCGTTTGCGATTTTAGATCGAGAGCGTTCTCGAGAACGGCTATCTGACTGGTTAGATCCTGGTCTTCGTTTTCGTCTTGCAATTCCGCTTCGAGCAATTCTTTCAACTGAAAATTAGCAAAATCGAGTTTGCGCAGACGTTCTTCTTCCGAGATGGAAAGAGCGGTGAGAGTCTCACTCAAATCTTTTTTGCGCTGATACAAACCTTTGACGCCCTCCAGCAAGCGAACATGAGCTTCGCCGCCGAGGGCATCGAGCATGGTCAATTGCGATTGCGATGACATCAGTGTACGTGCTTCGTGCTGGGCGTGTACTGTGATCAGCAGAGCGCGCAATTCGCCAAGCAGATTTTGACTGACGAGGGTACCGTTGACTCTAATTTTCGAGCCCGTTTTATTGATCTCACGAGCTACCGTAAGTTCGGCAGAGTGATTTCCGTCATTTTCGTTATTTTCGTCACTTTCGTCGAGAAGTTCTTCACGCCTGAGCCAGGCGCGGGTTTTTTCGCCGAGACCGAAAACCGCTTCGATCACCGCCTTGTCGGCACCGGGCCTGATGATCGAGGCCGGTACCTTGCCGCCGAGCACGGCATTGAGGGCATCCATCAGGATCGATTTACCGGCGCCGGTTTCTCCGGTGAGCACGTTTAATCCCTGGGTCCAGTCGACGTGCGCCTTTTCAATTAAGGCGAAATCTCTGATCGTTATACTTTTAAGCATGCACCGTATATAGGGTCGTGGTATTTGTAGCTTTTTTACTGTCCAGTTATAGTCTTGGCCCGGTCGAAACCGACTGTAGAGCCTTATCATAGCCCCGACCTATGCATGCGTAAAGCCCCGACTTCGATCATAAAGTCGGGGCTTCGTCATTAATTTTGCCCGGGGACAATTTTCGCGCTTATTAAACGGCGGCCGGGGCGGCGTTCGTCTGGGCTGCTTCAGCGGCCTGAGCAGCCGCCGCTTCAGTAGCGCGGTTGAGCGAACTGATACTGATTTGAGCCGCTACCTGTTTGGCGATATTGATGAAGGCTTGCGAAACCTGGCAGTCCGGATCTTTTGCCGTGATCGGCTCGCCGTTGTCGCCACCGATGCGCACTTCCGGATCGAGCGGAATCTCGCCGAGGAAGGGCACTTTCATTTCTTCGGCCAGACGTTTGCCGCCGCCGCGTCCGAAAATTTCGAACTGTTCGCTCGAGCCTTTCGGCTGGAAATAACTCATATTCTCGACGAAGCCCAGGATCGGCACGTTCATTTGTTTGAACATCGATAGACCCTTACGACCATCGAGAAGTGCTACATCTTGAGGCGTGGTGACGATGACGCCGCCGGCCATGTCGGTAGACTGCACCATGCTCAGTTGCGCGTCGCCGGTGCCCGGTGGCATGTCGACGATCAAATAATCGAGCTCGCCCCACTCCACGTCACGCAAAAATTGTTTGATTGCTTTGTCGAGCATTGGTCCGCGCCAGATCAGCGGTGTGTCCTGCGATACGAAAAAAGCCATCGAAATTACTTTGACGCCATGGTTCATCGCCGGCACGATGCGATTGTCTTTGGCCTGCGGTTCGTAACTTTCTACGCCCATCATCAATGGTACGTTCGGACCGGTAATGTCGGCATCGAGGATGCCCACTTTGGCTCCGAGCTTGGAGAGTGCCACAGCTAGATTGCAGGAAACGGTCGACTTGCCGACGCCGCCTTTACCGGAGGTGACGGCGATGATTTGTTTGACGCCGGGGATTTCTTGTTTTTCGGTTTTACGTTGACCGGCAACGGTCGCTGTCGAGATCATGTCGACCTCTTCCACGCCCTCGAGGGCGAGTACTGCGTCTTTGCACTCTTGCTCGAGTTTTTCTTTGACCGGGCAGGCCGGGGTGGTGAGAGTGAGGGTGAAGGAAACTTTTTTGGCTTCGATCTTGATCGCTGAGATCATTCCGAGGCTCACAACATCAACGTTCAGGTCGGGATCCATGACCTTGGACAGGGCTGCTTTGACCTTGTCTTCTGTTAGCATTTTTTTGACTCCAAACATGGGGGCTCGTCCGGCGCTTCTTGTGAGCTGACGATCGGCTAAAATAAGCTATATACAAATAGTAATCATAGCGGCAGCGGCCAGTCTTCGCCCCCACCCTAAGAATTTTTTACGAAAAATCATTTAACTGGGTCAGGAAAACGGCCACAGGCTCTACTATGCGCCGTTCGCTCCGTTTCGTGATGGTGACGATTCGCTTTCCGCGCTCATGCGCCTGGCCATAAGGACAGTCGGATGCTGCGCCCCCAGTACTCTCGTCAGATCGGCGACCGTTTCCTTCATGTCCGGACTGGCAATGGCGCCGGCTTCTTTGCCGGCCTTACCGCTTTTCCCGGCTCTGGCCGCCTGCTCTGCGCAGAGGGCCAGATAAAACTTCGAGGTGAGCAGATCCGGATGACCGCTGGCCAGCAGATTCTGGCGTATTTTTAAGGATTGTTCGAAGCAATCACTGGCGGCGGCGATTTTGTGCTGGTCGAAAAAATTGAGACCCTGCACATCGAGAGTATCGGCGACGCTCGGATGTCTGCGGCCGAGAGCTTCGTACTGGATGGCGAGTGCCTTTTCGAGCATGGCTTCCGCCTGCACATATCGCCCTTCACGCCGGTCGACGTCAGCGAGCCCGGTATAGCATTTGGCAATCAAAGCGTGCCGTTCACCATAGGCAGCAAGCCTGATCGCCAGGCACTTTTCATAGAGGGGCCGCGCTTCGTCAAGTCGTCCTTGCAAGCGCATCAGATAAGCCAGATCGTGATAATCCGAGGCCGTATCAGGATGATTGGCTGGCAGGCCGTGTGTGTCCAGATAGAGCGAGCGGTTGAAATATTTCTCCGCATCGTCGTAGCGACCAAGATCGCAGTAGAGGCCGCCTAGATTTGAGAGGATGTAGGCATTACCGACATCATTTTTGCCGAGCGCTTTTTCGCTCGTGAGCAAAGACTGCTCATAGAGGGTCTCCGCTTCTTTGTAGCGGCCCTGGTCCTGACGCAGCTTGGCCAGACCGTTTTGAATCTTGGCCAGATTGGCGTCGTTCAGTTTGATTTTTTTGCGCCAGAGCTCGAGCGCTTCGGCGTAGGATTTGTCCGCGTCTTGATAGTGACCTTCTTCACGCTGCAGCATGGCCAGATTGTTTAAAGCGATGGCCGGCTCGGGCCGGCTCGCGGCAAAATGCTGGGCGGAAAAGCTCACCGTCTGTCGGTAATAGGGCTCTGCTTCGCTGTACTGTCCAAGTAGACGGCAGCACTCGCCGAGATTGTTGGTCGCCCGAATCGAGCGCGGATCCTTGCGCCAGTCGGGGCCAAATGTCTTGCACTGGGAGAGAGCTTCTTCGAAGCAATGTCTTGCATCTTTATAGTCGCCTTTTTTGAAGGCGGCTTCACCCTGGCCAATCACCTGATAATAAGGAGCACTTTGCACCATGAGGAAAGCGGCCCAGACCGCGGTGCCGCCATAGACACTGCGCTGAAACCAGATAAAGCGCCTGTCCTTGAGCACTTTTTCCTTGAGAAAAGTCTGCCAGGCCTGAAGCCTGACCAGCTTGTTTTGCATGGTCATAGTCGTTTTGCCCGAATCAGTGGTTTTTTTTAGTAAGGCGGCTCTCGCCCGGGGCAATCACCGACAGCTCCAAGCGTAACTTATTTGGAGGGGAAGTCAAGCAGGGTTTTGACTAGGTTTTTGCTTTGTCAGCGGGTGGCGAGAATCGAGAGGAGCAGATCCTCGAAGGATTTTTTATCGACCTGGGTTGCTACCTGTACTTTCTTGCCGAACATCGAGCCGCTCGTTTTGCCCATATTGCGCCCGGAGATGGAGACATCGATCTTCATCTCTTTAAAGGTGAAAAGACCGGGCTGGATAGCGACGGCCGCCGTAATCGTGTCCCAGAAATAATAGTCGAAGCCTTTTACCAGTGACCATAATTTGGCCGCTAGAGCGCATGCCCGCGAGTTTTCACCGAGTTCTTCCAGTTTGGCGACGAAATCTTTGGTGACTGGCAATTCATTGGTCAGATCGAGCGTGATCAGTTTGATCGGTAATTTTGTTTCGAGGATTTGCTTGAATGCAATCGGATCAGAATAAACATTCCACTCGGCTGTGCCGTCGGTACCGTCTTCTTCGACATTGCCTTTGACATTCAAGGCGCCACCCATGATGATAAATTCTTGAATATTTTCTTTGAGCTCGGGATTGGCCGCGAGCAATTTTGCCACATTGGTCAGAGGTCCGGTTGTCACCACTGTAAGTGGCACTTTCGAATTGCTCAGACAGTCGAAAAAGACCGAATCGGTGCGTCTAGGCCGGCCATGCTGATAAGGTTTTTTCAGGTAATTGTCGCGGAAAAGCGGCAGTTCGTTGATGATGTAGGACTCGCGTCTCCAGTTTTCGGGAAACTGATTGGGCACATCGTCTTCGATGATCGCGATCTCCGGTCCGTCGATGTCCAGATAGGTCGCCACCTTCTGCATGGCCTCGAAGATCTGGTCGACATAGCAGTCACCATTGGTGATACCAATGGCTTGCAGATCTATTTCCGGACTGAGCCAGAGCAAAATGCAGCTGAGCAGGTCGTCAACATGGCCGTCGTGATCGTGTATCAATGGTTTGGGCATAAAACCAGTTTAACAACCCGGGCACTCTATTTCATTAGATCCTGGCCGGCCGTTACAAATTGCCAGCTAGATTGATATTTTAAAGAAGGCCAAGCTAAAGAATGCCAAGCTCCATGCGGGCATCTTCGCTGGCCATGGTCTTGGGATCCCAGCGCGGGCTCCAGACGAGTTTGCAGTTGACTTCTTTCACCCAGGGCAGCTTCTTGGCGGCCTGGTGGCATTGTCCTTGAATAACCGCACCGACCGGGCAGCCCGGCGAGGTGAGAGTCATATTGATCTGGACATTGCCGTCATTTACTTCGACTTTGTAAATCAAGCCGAGGTCGACGATATTGATACCGAGTTCCGGGTCAACTACAGACCTGAGGGTTTCCATCACCAGGTCTTCCTGCATTGATGTCATCATGACTGCGTTTTCCTTTATTGCTGTTGTTAGACGGACGCTTTCTTGACGTTGTCCAACCCTTCGAGAAGGGTGTTCCAGGGCAAGAGAGCGCATTTGATGCGGACCGGATATTTTTTGACGCCGCGCAGCGCTTCCAGATCTTCGAGGTCGCCGCCCAGGGCTTCGGTGTCGCCCTTGGTAAGCATCATTTCTTTGAAAGTTTCGATGATTTCGCGGGCGCGCTCGACGCTCTGACCATAAATCGCTTCCGACATCATCGAGCCCGATGCCGTGTTGATCGAACAACCGTGCGCCGTCATTTTGATGTCTTCTATTTTGCCGTCTGCCGAGACATTGAGATACAAGGTGAGCTCATCGCCGCAAAGCGGATTAACGCCTTCGACGGTGGTTGTCGGCACATCGATCACGCCGTGATTGCGTGGTTCGTGATAGTGATCCAGGATCGTTTCCCGGTAGAGATCATCTGAGAGCGACATTACCCAATACCTTATCCGCTTCTTCCAAAGCTGCTGCTAAAAGATCCACTTCGGCTGTTGTGTTGTAGATGTAAAAACTGGCGCGGGCCGTGCCCATCACTTTTAAATCTTTCATCAGGGGCTGGCAGCAGTGATGACCGGCACGGATGGCGATGCCGCTGTCCGAGAGGATCTGGCCGAGATCGTGCGGATGTATGCCGTCCACGTTGAAGGAGATGACGCCGCCACGGCGTGCCGCTTCCTTCGGTCCGTAGATATTGATGCCGCGCATCGTCGAAAGCTTTTTCAAAGCGTAGTCGGTGACGGCGATCTCGTGAGCGCGTATTTGCGCCATACCGAGATTGTTCAGATAATCGATGGCGGCACCACTGGCGATGACATCGGCGACGTTGGGCGTGCCGGCTTCGAACTTCCAGGGAAGTTCATTGAAGCGGCTTTTTTCGCGGGCGACCGAGCTGATCATGTCGCCGCCGAACATAAAAGGAGGCATCGCTTCGAGCAATTCTTTGCGGCCCCAGAGCACTCCCGAGCCGGTCGGCCCGAGCATTTTGTGGAAGCTGAAGGCGAGGAAATCGCAGCCCAGTTCTTTTACCGAGGTGGGCAAATGCGGCACACCCTGAGCACCGTCGACAAGGACGACGGCACCAAATTTATGTGCCAGGGCACTGATTTCTGCTATCGGCGGTATCGAGCCGAGGACGTTGGACATCTGACTGATGGCAACGAGCTTTGTTTTCGGTCCGATCAGACGCTCGGCGCTTTCGAGCGTCACTTCGCCTTCGTCGCTAAGTTCGAGGAAGACCA
>JAGXAB010000020.1 GCA_018971775.1 Cyanobacteria bacterium REEB67
TTGCCGGCGATCACGACGGAGCGCCAATCGTCTGGACTCGCAATACGGCAAACATAGATGAGATTCTCCTCTTGCTCACCGGCAGCTCGAGCACATCGATCAATTCGCTCGCCGCTCAAAAAAAAGCACCGCCAAAGGTATCGGCCGATGTACTTTTGCAACCGGCCCCCTTCGACCAGGCGAGCTACTACCAGTTTTATCAAAAGCTCATTGATCCCGGCTCCGGTATGTTTCCATCCGGCGCATTTTACTGGTTTCTTTCTCAGGAGCTGGTGCGCTACCAGCGGACAAAAACCAGTTTCGCTTTGATCCTCCTGGACTGCAAATCAGCGAGCGGACCGCTCGATGCACCAATGGTGAGCTGGATCGGTCAGCTTTTGAGCAGTCAGATGCGCAAACTCGATTACGTCTGCTCAATGGAACCTTTTATCGCAATCTTGCTGGCCGCTTCCGAATTACCGGAGGCGGTCGCTTGCGCCGTGCGACTGGCCGAACTTATCTCTGTCAAAAGCGCGCACAGAACCGGTGGCGTGGTTGTACACGCCGGGGTGGCAGCCATTCCGGAAACTTGCGAACATCCGGGCGTACTTATTGCGGCGGCGGAAGTGGCTCTAAGAAATGGCATCCAGAGAAATAAAGTCGTCAGTCCCTTTGAACCTGCCATGAGCCTCTAACTATTTTGAACGCCTCCGATCTCGACCATTTGAACGAAAAGTTCGGCATAAATCATCTCCTCCGCTTCGACCTTGATGAGCAGGGCATGGCACGGGTCCTCGTCACCACCGGCAGTTGCAGCGCCGAGCTCTACCTGCAAGGTGCGCATTTGACCAGATGGCAACCGAGCGGTCACAGCCCTGTCCTTTTTCTCAGTACAAAGTCGAGCTTTGCACCTGGCAAAGCTATTCGCGGCGGCGTACCGATTATCTTTCCCTGGTTCGGACCGCGCACAAAAAACGCATTGAGCGACAGGACCGACGGGCCGGCACACGGCTTTGCCCGTACTTCCGACTGGCAGTTGACGAGCGCCACCATGGACGGTGAAGCTCTGGTATTGATTCTGGACCTTGGCCCGAGCGCTCTCTCGTCCTCCTTCGGCTACGACAATTTTCTACTTACCTATAAACTGACCTTCGGCGAATCGCTACAGCTTGAGCTTATCGTCGACAATTCCGGCACAGCGCCCTTTATCTTCGAAGAAGCCTTGCACACCTATTTGGCAGTGGGCGACGTCTATCAGGTCAGCGTTACAGGCCTGGCCGACTGCGAATATCTCGACAAGTCCGACGGCTACAAACGCAAGCGCCAGGACGATCCGATTATCACCTTGGCCGGGGAAACAGATCGCCCGTACGTCAACACGCATTCACAAGTCGATCTGGAAGACCCATCTCTGCAACGCAGACTGTGCGTCGCTAAAGAAAATTCAGCGACTACGGTAATTTGGAATCCCTGGTCTAAACTAGCCGCCGGCATGGCCGACATGGAAGCGGAAGGCTGGAAGCACATGACCTGCATCGAGACCGCCAATGCCGGTGAGAACGCAATTAGACTAGAGCCCGGCGCACAACACACGATGCTGGCCAAGATAAGCGTACGCGATTTCGATCATTGATCAATTAGCGGAGCCTTCGCACTGGTATCAAGGGGCACGCTGCTGTCCTGAGGCACGCCACCATCCTGATGAATGATCAGCGCTTCCGGGATGCGCTCGACCATATTTTGCTCCTTGAGAAATTGGACGAAGGCCAGAGACAGGTCACCGTACTTGTCGATTTTTTGCTCGTAGTCATAAGGTGAGACCCGCTTGTAAGTAGCTTTCCACTGGGACGTTGTTTTGCCGCAGCCCTGCCAGTCGTAGCTATGGCTGGTTTTGATTATCTCTATTTCCTCATCGCCGATGGTGCGATTGACCTGATCGCTGACACCGCGCAGACAAGATGTGATTTTCGCAAAATCACCGGTGGTGATGGCGACTGTTTCAGAATGAGAGCGCAGCTTGTTGTCAGCATCAGTAGTTTCGTCGTACTTAAGATAGCAGGCGTAACTACGTCCATCAGCACTTTCGGACCACTTGCCGACGCTGTCGCGAGTCCAGACCTGCCCGCTCTTATCGGCAATCATGCCGCACTCAAAACCGACATAGGCGGAGGGGTCTATGCCGGAATCTTTGCCATCAGCACTTCTGTGCGGGTCGAGAACGAAATGTCCGTCGCGGCTCAATCGCCAGGTACCGGCAAGCCAGGCTGGCACTTTGTGAAAGTGGATACCGCCGGCGACTCGCTCTGTCAAAGCAGTCCGGACGCTCTCGTCAAAAACATCTCCAGGCCGCAGAGGCGGCGCGGGCAACATGGTGCTCGCTGGAGCACCGGCAAGTGCGGAGCTGCCGACAGCCGGACATACAAGGCTACAGAACACGATCACGAACAAGAGACTGAAGGCCAGACAAAACTGCAGACTGAACGTCAGACCAAGCGCTCTTCTGCTTCGTCGCCGAACTGACAAAGCTACATCCGCTCCAGCACCGATATGCCAAGCAAAGAGAGGCCAAGCTGGATAGTCCGGGCCGTCATATCGCAGAGGATGAGCCGTGAGGTGCGCACAGGCTCAGCGGCGCTCAGGACCGGTGCCGCTTCGTAAAACTGGTTGAATTTCTGACTGAGATCGAAAAGATACTCGCAGATGCGGCTGGGCAAAAATTCGGCGATCACTTGCTCGAGTACATCGTCAAATTTGAGCAGCTGCTTGGCCAGCTCCATCTCGCTGGGCAAATCGAGAATGACTCTGGCATTGTCGTCGAGCTTTGCTAAATCAATACCGCCTTCGCGACTGATGCCTTTGACGCGCACATAGGCATACATCATGTAAGGCGCCGTATTGCCCTGCAAGCTGAGCATCTTCTTGAAGCTGAAGACATAGTTGGTCATTCGATTCAAGCTCAGATCCGCGTATTTGACAGCAGAGATGCCGACGCTGCGGGCGACTTCGTCCTTCCAATCAGCGCTTTCTTCCTTGCCCTTGTCGGCCAGGCGAGCGTCAAGATCCTGGCGCGCACTCTGCACCGCTTCGCTGAGCAGATCCTTCAATCTGATTGTTTCGCCGGAGCGAGTTTTCAATTTTTTACCGTCTTCGCCCAGTACAACACCAAAAGGCACATGGGCAACGCGCACATCATCTGGTATCCAGCCGGCTTTACGAGCGGCTTTGATCATCATCTCGAAATGCAGGGACTGGCCGGCGTCGACTACATAGATAAGCTCGTTGGCGTGGTCGACATCGACGCGGTAGCGAATTGATGCCAGATCGGTGGCAGCATAGTTAAAGCCGCCGTCGCGTTTCTGGACGATCAAAGGCTGCGGATTGCCTTCTTCGTTTAAGTAGCCGTCAAGGAAGATACATTTGGCGCCGTCATTTTCTTCGACCAGGCCTTTTTCATCCAGGGCTTTGATCGTATCGGCCAGCATGTCATTGTAAAAAGACTCGCCGCGCTCCTGCAAATCTTCGATGCCGAGGATGGCATAGATTTCTTCGAAAGACTGCCGCGACTGGTTACAGAGCATGCGCCAGGCCTTTAACGTATCCGGATTGCCTGATTGCAGAGCGATCACTTCCTGCCTTGATCTGGCTTTGAAATCTTCATCTTCGTCGAAATGTTTTTTGGCCTGTTTGTAAAATGCCACCAGATCGCCTAGATCAAGGGCTTCCGATTGAGTGAGAGCAGTCGGAAATTTCTCGCGCAATTCGACGATGAGCATGCCGAACTGCGTGCCCCAATCGCCGACGTGATTTACTTTGAGCAGCTTGTGACCGAGAAATTCATAGGTGCGCGCTATCGATTCGCCGATAATCGTCGAGCGCAGATGGCCGACATGCATTTCCTTGGCGATGTTTGGGCTGGACATGTCGACGATGACGCTGCGCGGTGCAGCGGGCCGGGCGATGCCGAGACGCTCGTCTTTTTTGATCGCATTCAGGCGGCTTTCCAGATATTCTTTTTTCAACTTTATATTGATAAAGCCTGGACCGGCGACGCTTGGCGCCTCGCACATGTCGTCGGCAGCAAAGGCGGCGGCAATTTGCTCGGCGACGGCTCTGGGGGGCTGCTTCAATTGCTTGGCCAGGGTGAGTGCGATATTGCTCTGGAAGTCGCCAAAAGTCGGATTGCTGGTGGCATCGACGACCGGACTGATCTCGGCGAGACTGTCGCCAAAAGTTTTAACGGCGGCATCTTTCAGACGCGCTTTGATATTGCTTACTACGTTTTTCATCTTCTTCTCTTGAGTTGCCTAAAAGCCCAGGTCTTTCATTGTTTTTTCTTCGGAGCTCTGCCCCTGCGTCGGCTGAGCGCCGCTTTGCCCCTGGCCGCTCTGGCCGGCAGCGTTACCGGGAAGCGGTGCCGACCCGCCGATCGACGATTGACCCGATAGACCTTTTCTATCGCCGCTGTAAGCGCCACCGGCGGCGGTTTTGTCCGCGCCCTTGCTGACGCCGCTAATCGCATCGTCTCGTCGCTCTTTGTCTTTTTTGCCGACGAGATAACTGTTATAGAGCTTGCCGTCAAAGTAAATCCGCCATTCGGTGCTGCCGTCGAAGCGGGCCGGCATCGTACTGGCTACGTCAATGCGTTTGCCTTCGTGGGAGCCTAGCGGTGGGACATATTCGTCGACGACTCTGGACTCCTTGGTCCAGATGATTCGATCGTTTTGCACGTCGACGAGGTCGGTTTTCATACTGAGAGCATTGATGGGCAGATCGGTGGGATTCCAGACCTGACCTGAGATATGAGGCATGCTGCCTTGCATGTCGATGCTTACACTTTTGAGTGTGACTGTGGCGACGCTACTTTTGGGATCGACGGAACGAGCCTGTTGCAAGTAACCATATCCGGTATCAAGCTCGCCGGCGTCGAGCAGTTCTTTGCCGCGTTTGGTCAGCAGAGCGGCCAGCTTGTGCGTGACGCTGTCATCGTGGGCAGCCAGTCTCTGAGCCTTGCGCAATTGATCGATGGCGAGCTCGAGTTGCCCGGTGCGCTCGTAGATGTCGGCGCAAGTTTCGTAATTGCGCGGATTTTCGGCGATAGCATTGAGCTTATTGAGATAGACGAGCGCTTCATTGTCTTTTTTATCGTCAATGAGCTTACCGGCCAGACGCTGATAAATAGTGGCCAGGCGATTATCGGCTTCGTTATAGCGCGAGCCGTCCTTGAGAGTTTTTACTTCCTCCCAGAGCGTAAGCGCACTTGCCAGTTTGCCATCGCGCAATTCTTCATCGCCCCAGAGCGCATCGAGATCGGCAAGCTCGGCTTTTTTGCCGGGCACATTGGCTATGGCCAGCGGACGCAAAAGCTCGACCGCTTTGTCATAACGATTGTGCATCCGATAATATCCGGCCAGCTGCGAAGCGAGCTGCGGATCTTCAGCGACGCCATTACCCATTTGCTTAGCCTGCGAGATGCAATTCCAGGCACTATCGACCTGGTCGACACCGACATAGGCACGGGCCAGGGCCATCATAATTTTTGGATTGGGTTTGCCGATTTTGGACGCCTTGGTCAAAGTTTCGACGGCAAAGGCGTACTGGCCGTTTTCCAGTTGCTTCAAACCAGAGTTCAACATCACTTCTTCTTCCGGAGGCTTGGTCAGGAAGAAGATAGAAGCCCCAGCGATGATTAATAAAACGACGCCACCGATAAAAACCGCCATGTTCACAGGCGAACCGCTGCGGATATCGGGCTTCAAACTTTGCGAACGTCTTTTGGGCGCCCCTTGACTTGGAGCAGCTCCGGGTGCGCTGCCTTCTTTGCGACTTTTGCGACGCTCAGCCGGCGGTCGACCGCCCGGACCGCCACCTTCATTACTTTCGTCGTAGTCGCCGCCGTCAAAATCCAGCGACCGCGACGTACGCTTCACGGCAAAATGTTCAGGACCTTTCTTAGACGTAGAAGCGGCTCCCTCAAAACCCATCCCTTCGGATGAATTTGATGGAGCCGCTGCAAGGTCGTTGTCCTCCAGGAAAAAATCCTGGCCGCATGAGACGCACTGCTCATACTGAGGGGGGTGATGTGTACCGCAACTAGGACAACGCATAGAGTTCTTCAAAAACCTGTATTACCAGGTTAGATCATACACCCTACTGTTTTAGCCTTACTTGATTTCTACTTTAGCGCCGGTCGCTTCGATCTTCTTCTTCATCTCTTCAGCTTCTTCTTTCTTCACTTTTTCTTTGATAGGCTTCGGAGCAGCGTCTACGAGGTCTTTGGCTTCTTTGAGGCCGAGACCTGTGACTTCGCGAACGATCTTCAGTACTTCAATTTTCTTATCGCCGACGGCTGCGAGAATAACATCCCATTCGGTCTTCTCTTCAGCAGCAGCAGCGCCGCCACCACCACCAGCAGCCGGGGCGAAAGCCATCGGAGCAGCAGCGGTTACGCCAAATTTTTCTTCCATTTTTTTCTTCAGTTCGGCAGCTTCGAGCAATGTCAAAGAACCGATCTGTTCGAGCAAAGCATCTGTATCAACGGGCATTTTAAATCTCTCCTTAATTAACCGAGTCGACTACTTACGCAGCCGGATTGTTTTTCTTTGCGACCTCTTCGGCGAGGACTGCGATGTCTCTGATTACAGCTTCCAGCAAGCCAGCGATATTTCTGGCACCGGAATCCAAACCACCCATGATGGATGACAACAGTTCGTCTTTGGACGGAAGTTCGGCGAGAGCTTTCACTTCATCAGCGGAAAGCGCCTTACCTTCGAATACGCCGCCTTTGACGGTGCCCTTTTTGGCAGCCTTGACAAAGTCAACGACGATTTTCGCCGGCTGTGCCGGATCTTCGTATCCAACCACGACTGTGGATGGTCCCTTAGCGATTACGTCAATTGCTTTGAATTCTGTATTAGCCGTGGCGCGCTTGAGCAATGTGTTTTTGGACACCATGCAGGCGGCGTTGTGTTTATCAACGGAACGTCTAAATCTGGTCAACTCAGCTACTGTGTAACCGCTCAAATCAGCGACAATCGCAACTTTGCCGTTCTCAAAGAGTTTTTCAAGGCCAGATACTACTCCGACCTTGTGTTCTTTGGTTGGCACGATTGCCTCCTTGGTATTGATTCCTGGGGAATTGCTTCCCGAGGGATACGAGACGGTGTTACTTGCTTGTTCAGGCAAGACCCAAAAGAAAAATCCCAGAGGATTCTTCCGCCGGGATCACAAAGCGCATGGATACTCGTAAGTATCTGCGTCGACAAAGTCGGTTTTGTGACCTCGAGTCGGCGGTCCGGAGGACCATTAAACTGAACTTCTGAGGGTTCAGAACCATACTGTCTTTGGCCTTATGAGCAGCGTTTAAGCCAGCCGGGGGGCTGACTCGAGCGCAGGGGTCAATGTATCGCTTATCTATATCGCCCGTCAAGCGGAGCGGCACTCTTATAACAAAGCTATAAGACTTTCGAGCGGATAGAATGGCATTATTGGTGACTGGGGCAGGCGGCTAATCATGGATATATTTGAAAAACACGTTTTTGTCTGCGTCAATGGCAAAACATGTCCAAACGAGGGCGCAGTCGAGGTTTGCGATGCACTGCGCAAGGAAATCGCCGAGCGCGGCTTGCAGAAAAAAATCCGCATCAACAAAGCCGGATGCTTCGATCAGTGCGGCCATGGCCCGCTTGTGGTGGTTTATCCTGAGAGCACCTGGTACGCGCATGTGCAGCCCGCGGACGTCAAGCAGATTGTCGAAGAGCACTTGATTGGTGACACGCCGGTCGAGCGGCTGTTTTATGACGGCAGCGGACGGATCAAATAGGGACGGCGCCTTTTTGACTGGATGCAGTTGGTTTTATTCATGGCTAGCTGGGGGCATTTTTAGCGTTTTTGTTTGTCAAAATGCCAGAAGGCAAACAGAGTTTTAATCGAGCCCAAAAAAGTATCGAACAAAGGCAAAAACAGGGCTGAAAAAAGGGCTGAATTATCGAACAAGCGGTCAAAACAGGGCAAAAAATAGACCAAATTATCGAACCACGATTCGAAACGCGGCCAAGAATATCTAAAAGCCAGAAACGCGAACCTATATCGTCTCGGTTCGCGTTTTGAAATGGGACTTTGCGGGGTTGAAAATGCGCCGGCGGGAGGAGCCTTCAAGACTAAACGTCGTGATAGAAGCAGCAACCTACCACCAGCTAAAATAAAAATACCCTTGACATCAGATCCTAAACGTCTGACTCAAAATATTTTTCATTCAATTTCGCCGTTTTAATTTAAATCGCTTATTTGGCTTTGGCAGCAGGAGCTGGAGCGTCCTTGGCGTCCTTGGCGGCTGGGGCCGCAGGGGCTGTCGGAGCTGCGGGGGCTTTGGCGTCTTTAGCTGGAGCTGCGTCCTTGGCCGGGGCGGCATCTTTAGCGGGCGCTTTGGTGTCTTTAGCCGGAGCTACGTTCTTAGCCGCTTCTTTGCCAGCGTCGGAACCGGTGCCGGTCGACGTTCCAGTTGCAGTGCCAGTAACGGTGCCGGTCGCAGCTTCTGTAGCGGTGCCCGTGCCCGTTCCCGTGCCAGTTCCTGTTTCAGTGCCAGTTCCTGTTTCCGTACCGGTGCCTGTAGATTCGCCGACAGGGGCGTTGACCGTGGCGTGCGGATCATACTTCAAAGCGGCTTCGACTTCGGACGCTGAAATGCTGCCGTCGTCGGCAATGAAGCGCGGGTCGATTTTAACGGCTGCGAGCTTGTCCGAAAATGAGAGAGCGTTTTCAAAGACTGGCGGGATGACGAATTGACCTTTGGCATCAATGTAACCCTTACGGGCACTGGCTACACCAACCACGGCAACGCCTTCGGAGAAATTGTCAGCATCGGTAAAGCGCCGTTTGATAACCGTTTTACCAGCCTTATTAATAAAGCCGTACTTTCCTTTTTTGAGCGAAAGCCCGAGGCCATCATGAAAAATCGAGTTTGAGTTGAGCGGGTCGCTCATCGACATCGTGCCGTTGTCGTCGATGATGACGAAGTCCGAGCCGAAATAAGCCTCAGCAACGCGATCTTTAAAGGGCTCGACTTTATCAAATTTGAAATCGCATATCTGTTTGCCGGTATTATCGATATACGTCCATTTGCCCATTTTGGCGACGGCGGCCATGCCTTCCGAGTAAGGTTCGACGTTATCGTAAGCTGGATTGACCTTGGTGACGCCGTGGTTATCCATGAAACCCCACTTGGCCCCTTCACGATAAGCGCAATATATGACCGTTGTCGGCTCGAGTGGTTTGCTGGCCTGGCCGCAATCGCCTATCTGTTCAAACAATGGACCGGTCACAGCATTGCCGTTCTTATCGATCAATTCCCACTTGCCGCCAAAAACTTTGACGCCGGCGTAGCCCATATGGAAGGAATTGACTTCCTCGAATTGACGTTCGATGACAAACTTGCCGGTATTGTCGATGTAGCCCCAGCGAGCCGAGAGGTCGGCTGCGGCGAGACCTTCGGAGAAGGCGAGAGCGCGGCGAAATTCCGGCTTGATGACGAATTTGCCAGAGTGGTCGATGAAGCCCCACTTCGGTCCAAGCTCCGGTGGCGGTTGCAAAGAGTCGTCTTTTTTTGCCCCACCACAGCCTGAAACGGTGATGGAGGTGAGAAGAATAGTAAGAGCAAGCTTAAAGTTTCGCGACATGTTTTAATTCTTTCTTTGCTGCCAGGGGCTTATGAACGCACATAATAAGCGGTAATGCAACCGGCTTACAAGCATTTTGGACTTTGACACCATTTGTAGTGCGGTTCCAAATTTCTGCAATTATCGCTATCAATATAGAACAATATTGTCCTGGCAAGACACTCGCAAATCATTGAAAATGAAAGCAAAATGCGGGCAAAATATCGCCAGAACCGGCCCGATATCTCAGGCATACAGATCGCACATGGAAAACATAGATGGCTAACTACCTTTTAGAACTCGGCGTTGAAGAACTACCTGCCGGCTTCGTCCCCGAAGTAACGGAACGTTTGATTGACCTGCTCAAAGCCAGTCTCGAACAGGCCAACTTAAATTTTGCCGAAGTGCAATCATATTGCACACCACGCCGCCTGACAGCGGTGGTAAAGGGGTTGGCCGAGAAACAAGAATCGACCGTGAAGCGCGTCAAGGGGCCACCGGTAAAAACAGCTTTTGCTGCTGACGGTCAACCGACGGTGCAGGCCACTGGTTTTGCCGCCAAACACAATCTGACTGTAGGCGATTTGAAACAGGAAGATGTAAGCGGCACCACTTTTTTGATCGCCGAAGTGACAAGCCCCACTAGAGACGCACGCGAAGTATTGCCCGAGCTGATCGAAAAAATCATTCCGCAGCTCTCCGGTGAAAGGCCGATGCGCTGGGGTTCATGCGATTTGAAATTCAATCGCCCTTTGCGCTGGGTAGTGTCGCTCCTTGGTGCCGACATCGTCGCCTTCGACGCCGCCGAAATCACCGCCGGTCGTACCAGCTATGGTCACCGCATATTGAGCCCGGGCGCGGTCGAAATCAAAGACGCCGACTCCTACGAAGAAACTCTCGCCAAAGTCTTCGTCATGGTGGACGGCGCTAAGCGCAAAGCGCTGATTCAAAAACAAGTCAAAGAAAAAGCGGAAGCACTTGGTGGCGTAGCGCAACAACTCGAATCATCCTTATTAGATGAAGTCACTTACCTGACCGAATGGCCGAGCGCCCTCGTAGGCGAATTCGAGTCCGATTATCTGGCGCTGCCGCCCACTTTGATCGAAACAATCATGATCCATCACCAGCGCTATTTCCCGATGGAAGAAAAAGCCTCGGTAGCAGCAGGCACCGCCGCTGGTTCCAACGGCAAACCAGGTAACGAACAGGAAAATGGACAGAGCCAGGGATTGGCTTTCCGCCGTAAACTCCTGCCTTATTTCATCACGATCACTAATAACGATCGCCCCGAAGCACAGCCCAAGATCAAGCAAGGCAACGAACGTGTTTTGCGCGCCCGCCTCGCCGACGGCAAATTTTTCTTCTTCGACGATCGCAAAACCAAACTCAACGATCGCCGCGAAGCCCTCGCCAAGCTGACCTTCCAGGAAGGTCTCGGCAGCTATCAAGATAAAACCGATAGACTGTCGCAACTGGCGCGCACCATGTGCGACAGCCTCAGACTCGATCCGAAACTAAAAGTTTGCCTGGAGCGCACCACCGAGCTGATGAAACTCGATCTGGTCACCAATCTTGTCCGCGAACTACCCGAATTGCAGGGCTATGTCGGCAGCTGGTATGCCGAATCCGAAGGCGAGCCGCTCGACGTCGCTCAAGCGATTGCTTCGCACTATTGCCCGCGCAGCGCCGCCGACACCATCCCCGGTGACAAGGTTGGCCAACTTGCCGCCGTCCTGGACAAAACAGATCATCTAGTCGGTCTCTTTGCCATTGGCCGCAGACCGACAGGATCTTCCGACCCTTATGCCCTGCGCCGCAATGCCCAGGGTGTAATCGACATCCTCGTCGACGGTCTGACCGACACACCGGTTAATTTGACCATGTTGATCGATACGCTTCTGCTCTGCTTCGAGCCTCTGCTTTCACGCAGCGGTAAAAAAATCGACTGCGAAGCAATCACAGCCGATCTGCAAGAAATGCTCTTGCAAAGACTGCGCGGCAAATTGCTCGACAAGCACTTCAGCCGCGAAGCGGTCGAAGCTGTGATGTCCAGCCGCGATCCACTAGTCGATCTACAAGATGTCGTCATCCGCGCCCAGACTGTCGATCACATGATCGCAGGCCCCGGTGCCACCGAGCTTATTCGTGCCGGTGTGCGTATCGCCAACATCCTCAAGGGCAGCCAACCGGCTAAGGTCGACGAAAAGCTTCTCAGCGAAGCGGCCGAGAAAGACCTTTTTGCTGCCTTCGAGAAGCATGTGCGCTCCAACTGGGAACGCGATGGAGTCTTCAAAGCACCAAAAACAGAAGCTGAGTACCAATCACTCCTCGATCTTCTGCGCACTCTCACGCCCGCGGTCGAGAAGTTTTTTGAAGAGATCATGGTCAATACCGAGGACAAAGCAGTCAAAGCCAACCGCCACGCCTTGCTCGCCAACATCGATCAATACTTCAAGTCGGTGGCAGACTTCGCCAAGCTCCAGCCGGTGCTGAACTGATGCAAAAGCGAGTGCAAGCAAATCGAAAATCGCTCAGGACGCTGGCACTATCAACGGTGCTATCGGTTCTCGGCACTTCTTCGCCGGCTTGTATTTCGCTGCTTCTTTCCACCAGCTTCGCGGGAGCGGCCCATGCCACTACTCTCGGTGACCTGCCGCCGGACAGCGTGCGTGTGCCGCCAATGGTCAAGGAAAAGTCGGTCTCGACCTATATCCCGTCAAAATCCTGCACAGGTCAGGGTGTTGCCGTCAATTTGATCTATCCAAATAAGGCCAGATACAAGGACGGCGCACCGGTAGCGGTGGTAATACCCGGCGGTACCGGTCCGGACGGCCTGACCTTTGAGATGCACGCCAGTCAAGTCGGCGTCATAGAAGTGCGCTTTGCTTTCCCCGGCGGAGGCAGCCCGCAATTCGGCAGCCAGGGCACCTACGACAATCGCGGGGCCAATTCACTGGAAGCGCTCAAAGACGTCATCCTGTTTGCCGGCGGCAAAAAGACCGATTATAAAGGTCGAACGATTACAGAGCTTTTAAAAGAAAAAGTGAAAGCACAGCCTGATAACATCGGCCTTGTCGGCTGGGATGTGGGCGGCAACCAGGCACTTGCTGTGCTCGGTAAAAATCCGCAGGAGCTTTCCTTCGTCAAATGGATGACGTTTTACGAAAGCCCGGTTGGTTCAATGTTCTGGCCACCGGCGCTCGGTTCATCATCGGATTTGAAACTGAACAACCATTATCGCCAGGGCTCAGCCGCCACCGGTAACGTCTTGATCGATTACCGCAAACTTAACTGGGCACCCAAACAATTTCGCAATCCAAACCGTCTCGCCTCCCGCAAGCGGGGCAGCCCCGGTCTGAAGGGCGTACTCTACTTCGACGAAAACAGTAATGGTATCTGGGAAGAATCGAACGAATTTGCCTTTACCTCGGCCCTCGATCCCGAGCTTTCCAAACAATTCTTCCCGCCGCAGGTAATCGGTGGCATTCAAAAAGTCGGCCTCTTCCCCGCGGCAATCTGGCCGGATAATATTGCTACGGTCGAGGAAGCGGAAGCATTTTTCGCCGACCGTGACGGCTCGCTCTTCGTCGAAACGGTAGCCAAAGAATTTCCCAATTTAATGGTGACTATTTTTGCATCGGCTGCCGATCACGATCAGCAGCAACCGGACCATCCGCACATAGTCTTTCTCTACAACTTATTTTTGCAAAACAAAGTACGTTTCCTCAGACTCAATCCTGATCCCAACTACATGATGGCAGTCGGAGGTATGAACGTTATCAACTTCGTCAATAACAAAGCGAACGGCTCGATTGACTCGGACAGCATCATGAGTCAAATGGAGCCGGAAGGCCTGGTGCCTGACTACGTCTACATCGAAGCAGCCGTAGCCGAGCTGGCCGACCGCACCAAAGGCAAAATCTATAAGCCGAGCTTGAACGGTGTGATCGTCGACTATACAAATGGTGCCGTCGAAACTCCTAAGCCGGAAGCGCCACTGCCAGCCAAGGCCGACGTGAAGGGCGAAGTGGAAACGGGCAAGGAGGCCGACGCTGGTGCCGCAGGCGGTGACAAGAAACCGACGACATCGCAAAAAGCGACGGCGGGTAAGTTGAAGTCTGCGCCGGCGAAACGGAAATAACGAGCAGAGCCTACATTTAATTGGTTGGGCAAAATGGATAAACGTGAGCTTTATACTCACCATGAAATTTACGCAAGACGCGTATAATTTTCATGGTAAATTCGTGGGATAAAAATTATATTTGAGCGCGAAATGTCCTAAATGAGACTTTAAAAGAACTTCGCAGCATGTCGGAATCGTCTCAAAGTGACCACCTAGAGGCATAACTTGGGACTACCATGAAATATTATCACGTGCTGCAAGAATTTCATGGTAATATATAAACATGATAGTCGATCGGCCTCTCCCGAAACTTCAGCTCCGCACAGCTTTGAGCAGAAGCAGTGCGGTCGTACTAATCGGGCCACGACAATGTGGTAAATCCACCCTGGCGAGAGACTTTGTTTCGATCGAATCAGAAAACTATTTTGATTTAGAAGATCCAGCCAGCTTGGCCAGACTAGAGCAGCCGATGACAGCATTGGCAGGACTAAAAGGCCTTGTGGTTATAGATGAAATTCAACGCCGGCCTGAATTATTTCCCATTCTGCGCGTTCTCATAGACCGTAATCGCGAGCCAGGTCGTTTCCTGATTCTAGGAAGCGCGTCATTGCCTCTATTGCGGCAATCATCCGAGTCACTCGCGGGCCGGACGGAAATAATTGAGCTCACAGGCTTTAGCATATCTGAAGTTGGAGCTGACAACCAATCAACACACTGGCTCCGCGGGGGATTTCCGCACTCCTATCTGGCGCAAACAGAACAGGATAGTTCTACCTGGCGCAAAAATTTCATACGTGCTTTTATCGAAAGTGACATTCCGCAAGTTCAACCGAGAGTGCCGGCCAGCGCACTTTCAAGATTTTGGACTATGCTTGCCCACTATCATGGTCAAGTCTGGAATGGTTCTGAGTTAGCTCAAGTACTTGGCGTCAGCCAAAGCACCACTAAACGCTACTTAGATCTTCTTCAAGATATGCTAATGGTCAGACAATTGCAACCATGGCACCAAAATTTGAAAAAGCGACAAGTTAAATCGCCCAAGACATATTTGCGAGACTCCGGCCTTTTGCACGAACTGCTCGGAATAAAGACCATGAAAAATCTACTTGAAAATCCTAAAAGCGGCGCTTCATGGGAAGGGTACGCACTGGAAGAGACACTCAAAGCCATCCCTCACGATCAAGCATATTTCTGGGCGACACATCAAGGCGCCGAATTGGATTTAATGCTTTTACATAATGGCACCAAATATGGTGTCGAGTACAAAATGGTTGATGCACCGAAGATAACCAAATCGATCTTGACTGCCCTCGAGGATCTCAGCCTCGAGCGACTTACTATTATCTATCCCGGCAGCAAGGCCTACGCTTTAAGTGACAAAGTGAGGGTCTTGCCTTTAACCTCCATGGCTAATGGCGATGGCTTATCCATCGTCGCCAAAACAGACTCTTGAACTTTTTGGGCCTCATCGCAAGGCTCAAAGGTTTTCACATGTCAGGCTGTGTTACTATTTTTACAGGCGCAAACCCTGATTTGCCTGACAGACTGAGGACAAGATTATGTTTAGCCCCATGGATATAGGACTACTCGCCGGAGTGGCCCTTCTGGTATTCGGGCCTAAGCGCTTTCCCGAGCTCGGCGCTTCTCTTGGCAAGGGTATCGGCAACTTCAAAAAAGCAATGACCGACGTCAGCGACGAAGTTTCCTCCGCCATCAAGACCGACGTCAAACCGACGACGCCGCAAGCCGTCCCTACCCCCGAACCACAACCCGCTCCGACACTGGCCCAGACCGCCGCTCCGGTACCGACACCGATTGCGAACACCGCCAGTGCAGACGATAAGGCACCGACAACCCCAGGCTAATGCCCAGATTTGAAGTCGTCTCCCCCTTTCAACCGGCCGGAGATCAGCCCAAAGCGATTGCCGAGCTCAAGCAAGGCATCCTCACCAGTACAAGCACGGATCGCCCATATCAGACCCTTTTAGGCGTAACCGGGTCCGGTAAGACCATGACAATGGCCCAGATCATCGCCGAGACCCAGATGCCGGCGCTTGTTCTGGCCCACAACAAAACACTGGCCGCCCAGCTCTGTAACGAGATGAAGGAGTTTTTCCCGAAAAACGCCGTCGAGTATTTCATCTCGTATTACGACTACTACCAGCCCGAATCCTACATTCCTTCGACCGATACTTTCATCGAAAAAGAAGCGAGCATCAACGACGAAATCGACCGCCTCAGGCACTCGACGACGCGCTCGCTGTGGGAAAGAGACGATGTCGTCGTCGTCGGTTCCGTATCTGTTATATACGGTCTCGGCGTGCCCGAGCGCTATCTGGCCGCCGCCATCGAGCTCGTCAAAGGTGAAGAGTACGACCGCTCCGACCTTTTGCGCCGTCTCGTCGGCATCCATTATGGCCGCAACGATGTCGTCGTCGAGCGCACCAAGTTTCGCGCCCGCGGCGAAATCCTCGAGATTTTTCCATCGTATGAAGACCGTATCATCCGCGCTGAATTTTTCGGCGATGAAATCGAGCGTCTCTCAATAGTCAATCCCGTTACAGGTGAGATCGAAGAAATCCTCGACTCCTGCAAGATTTACCCGGCCAAGCACTATGTAGCCGACGAAGGCGAGATTGATAATTCAATAGCAGTGATCAAGCTCGAGCTCGAAGAACGCGTCGGCGAACTGATCGGCCAGGGCAAACTGGTCGAAGCCCAGAGGCTGAAACAGCGCACCCAGTACGATCTCGAGATGTTGAAAGAAGTCGGTTACTGCAACGGTATCGAGAATTATTCGCGCATATTAGAATGTAGAGAGCCGGGCGCACCGCCCAAGACCTTGATCGACTACTTCGTGCGCAAGTATGGCCGCGATGGATTTATTACTTTTATCGACGAATCGCACGTCACCGTGCCGCAATTGCGCGGCATGTATCACGGCGACAGGTCGAGAAAAGACACTTTGATCGATTATGGTTTCCGCCTGCCCTGCGCCCGCGACAACCGACCGCTCATGCCCGAAGAATTTTTTGATCGTGTCGGCCGCATCGTCTATGTCTCTGCAACGCCGGGCGATTGGGAGCTCGAAGTCTCGAGCCAGGTGGTCGAGCAGATCATCAGACCGACCGGCCTTATCGATCCGGTCGTCGAAGTCAGACCGATTAAAGGACAGATAGACGATCTGATCGGCGAAATCAAAGACCGTGCCTCCCGCCACGAGCGAGTGCTGGTCACGACTTTGACCAAACGCATGGCCGAGGACCTGACCGAGTATCTGTCCGAACTCGGCATAAAAGTGAAGTGGTTGCACTCCGACATCAAAGCGCTTGAGCGCATCGAGCTTTTGCGCGATCTGCGCCTGGGCGTTTTTGACGTGCTCGTCGGCGTCAACTTGCTTCGAGAAGGTCTGGACTTGCCGGAAGTGACTCTCGTAGCGATTATGGAAGCGGACAAAGAAGGCTTCCTGCGCGCGGCGCGATCGCTCATTCAGACGATCGGACGAGCGGCTCGTAACGTCGACGGCAAAGTAATTTTGTACGCCGATAAAATCACCGACTCCATGGCCACAGCCATGAACGAGACCAGTCGAAGAAGGGATATACAAATAGCCCATAACACCGCATATGGTATTACCCCCACCACCATCGTCAAAGAAATGGGCAACCAGATCCTCGAATCTTTGCGTGGCAAAGAGAGCAGCGGCGACGAGAAAATGCGCGTAGCATCCGGCAGATCGAGGAAGGGCGCAGACAAAGCCGCTCAAGCCGATATGATCGAACTTTCGGAAAGAGATATACGAGCGGCTATCAAAAAGGTCGAAAAAGATATGAAAGATGCGGCCAGGGCCCTCGACTTCGAACTTGCTGCCGAGCTGCGCGATCAATTAAAAGTCTTACATGAAAGAGCGGCGCAGATGAGAAAATCAAGCTAGCGGCCATTTCTCCGAGTTTGCATTTACCTTAAATCTACCGTTACAAAACGGGCACGATCCGAATATCGCACTTATACTGCGATAGTGGGTGTTGCCAAGCCCAGGCATGGCGGCGCTTTTCAGGGAATCAATACTTCGTATTACTCCCATTTATTCCAGACAGCGCAACAAATTTGTAGTTGAATGTTATGGAAATGTATACAGACCGCTTGATTTCGAGAAGCCGAGCATACGATAAATTTGCAAGGCAATTTGCATGTCTACTCAAACCGCCATCCAAAACTATATTGGTCCCGCCGGGACTCCAAGTCAGAACACACTGGATATAAACGGTCAGTCGATTGCTTCCACTCGCTAGAAATAGATAAGAGAAAACTCACGAGGAGTCTTAATGGCTAAAAGCAAGTCCGCGGATACCGACCGAGTCGCTAATCCAATACTGATTGAAGATGAAAACCTGGCTAAACGCAACGAACTCGAAGAACTCGATCTCATTGACGAGACCGACGCGTTCACAATTTTGGATGACGAAGAAAATGACCTCGATGATGACGATGAGCCCGTAGAGCTGCCATCGACCAGAGAAATCGCTACCGAAGATTCGGTCCGTCTATACCTTAGAGAGATTGGTCGCATCCAACTGCTCAAACCAGACGAAGAAATAGAACTGGCCCGTAAGATTCTCCAGGGCGACATGATGGCCAAACGTAAGTTGGTCCAAGCCAACCTGCGCCTGGTCGTGTCGATCGCCAAAAAGTACATCGGTCGCGGCCTTTCTTTCCTTGATCTCATTCAAGAAGGCAACCTCGGCTTGATCCGCGCCTCCGAAAAATTCGACCATGAACGTGGCTACAAATTCTCCACATACGCCACCTGGTGGATCCGTCAGGCGATCACCCGCGCTCTGGCAGACAAATCACGCACCATCCGCGTACCTGTCCACATGGTTGAGACGATCAACAAACTGAAGAAAGTGACCCGCCAACTGGCTCAGGAACTGAACCGCAAGCCGACCGAGCAAGAGCTGGCCAAGTCGATGGATGTCTCTATCGTCAAGCTGCATGAGATCATCAAGGCCGCCAAAGAGCCCATCTCACTGGAAACACCGATCGGCAAGGAAGAAGATTCCCGCCTCGGAGACTTCATCGAAGACGCCGAGACCGATCGTCCCGAAACTACCGTCACCCATGAGCTTCTGCGCCAGGATCTGGCCAAGATGCTGAACGAGCTCACTCCTCGTGAGCGCGATGTGTTGCGTCTGCGTTTCGGCCTCGATGATGGCCGCCAGCGCACCCTGGAAGAAGTCGGACAACTCTTTGCCGTCACCCGCGAACGCGTCAGACAGATAGAGTTCAAGGCTCTGAGAAAATTGAGACAGCCGGGCAGATCTTCCAGACTGCGCGAATATCTCTAAAAAGCTGATTTAAGCGCTCGTTGGGTCAGGTCAAATCCTGCTCAATCAGTAAAAAAAATCAAAGGCCCGGGTAATACCGGGCCTTTTGCTTTACACTCATGAATGCAATTGCCAAGAATTGATTTGGCCCTAGTTTTTGCAAGTTTTACGAGAAGGGAAAAATGAAGCCAAGCAGCCATATCAGCCCGTCCAGTCTGGATAGTGACCTGGAATTTGCGCTGGAGACCCAATCCGGATTTCTCGTCGTTGTCAAGGGATCTGGTAATGATGGACGAGTCACGCTGGCCGTCCGCCGCCGCGTCGGCACCCCGCCGACCAGCGCCATCGTTCTCGCTCCCGACGAAGTGAAGCGTCTGATCAATTTGCTCGGTGAGCTCTCCCCGCTCGCTCTGCGCGACAAAGACAAGCTCCTGGTCGGCAAAGCGCGCGATGCTTACCTCGACGATCTGATGGCCAACGGCTCGCAAGCGGCCCAGCACGACGATGCCGCCGATCTGCCGCACAATATGAAAAATGCCGACGCCGAAATGAGTCTTTTCATGGAGCGCGACTTTCCAGAATTGGCCAGCAAACGCAAAAATCAGCGCAAGACCTTCCTCGGCGCCAGCTCGAGCAATCCCATTCACAAGATCAGCGATGCCTTTGCCGATCTGAGAGAAAAGCAGAGACGCAGCGACAAATCATCAGCGGGCATTTTTGCCATGGTGTCTCCGGCAGTACTAATGATCGGCGCGCTAGTAATTTTGGGCGCACTGTCGACGGTGGCGCTCCTCAACTACCAGCCTTTTGCTTCGCACAAAAAAGCTGAGTCTGCTCCTGTTGTCGTGCCGGTTTCGCAGAGCATCGAGGATTTTTCCAAAAATTTCGTCCAGGACATGCTCACTTTTAAAATCGATACTTACCGCCAGGCTCAAGTTCGTTGCATGGCGCAGATGAGTCCTGAGCTGGCGCAAAAATACTGGCAGGAAACTGGTTTCCCCTTGACCAGATCGCAACTGCGCGCTATTCCCCAGGACCAGCAGACACAGATAGTTTCGACGGTGGCCTTGCCGGTTTCTCCGGGCATCTATCAAGTCGACGTTGAAGGCTCTGTGACAGCCCAGGCCGGTGCCAAGACCATGCCCCTGCACATCCGACTGACTGCAAGCAAAGACGCTACCGGCAAATACACAGTCACCGAACAAAAAGACCTGTCATCGGCGCCTACACCGCAGTAAAACATAGTGCAATAAGAATCAGGACCGACTCTCACGGCGACCGCACAGCCAATGACGAGCGCTAAGGGCCAGCACCATCCCCGATGTATCGATCAATACATCGCTAAAAGCTGCGCTACGACCGGGCACAAAAGATTGATGGACCTCATCGAGGCAGGCCCAGGCAAAGGCGAGGAGCAGTGCCTGTAGAGCTGTGCGCAAAGGTTTCGGTTCAAAGTCACCCTGGCCAGCGCCCCGACGAAAGGCTGTTATCGTCTGAAAATAGAGCAGGGCCAGTATGGCAAATTCGCTGATGTGGCCTAGCTTGCGCACCGGTACATTGGCCGCATGAAAGCAGGCTTCTGTGATATGACCGCTGTTTGCCTGATTAGAAAAGGCAAAGATCACCGCCATCCACAGCAGTGTAACTATCAAATAAAGTCCTGCACTCCTGCTCACTTCGATCATCTATCTGTCTTTCCCCCGCCTGCCCTGGTATCAATAATAAAGCGCCAGGGTCTGTCTTGCGCTTTAGAAATACCGATCCGCGGCGTGGCGATGATCGTGCCGGGCAACGGACTTACGCCGGGCGCGATAAAGAGCGGTGAGCGGTGATCAAAAAGAGCGACGCCGTTGTGGGCGAGATCAATAGCCAGGGCGCGGCAGAGCTTGCCGGGACCGTCGAGCTTCGGTCCGATTTTTTGTGATAATTCTGACGGTTCTATTTTCCGGGAGGGAAGACCGGCTTCTTCGCCGGTCGGCGGCGGCAGGGCCCGCAGGCCGCGGATCAAGACAGCACCGGCGACGCCATCGAGCTCGGTGACGGCGTTCAGACAATGATACATTCCGTAAATGAAATATACATAGGCATGTCCCGGCGGACCAAACATAATGCTGGAGCGCTTACTCGGCCCATTGAAGGCGTGGGAAGCGGGATCATCTTGAGTGTAGGCCTCGACTTCGACGATTTCATAGCGCCCAGGCGTCGACTGCGCGTCGGCGGGGCGGCGCACCAGATGCTGGCCCAGCAAGCTTTGCGCCACCTCCACAGTCGGCCTTGCAAAGAAGGAAGCGGGTAAACTAGCGTCTGATTGGGCGGACTTAATGACGCTTGGGCGGGGCATGCTTAATGCTTAATCGGCTAAACTCGGCGACAATTGCAGCGGGGAAGATTGCTCTTCTCACTAAGAACAAGCTATCAGGTATTTAGAAAATGTGCGGCATCGTAGGCTATCTCAATTTAAACAGTGAAACACTGACGCCCAAGCATGACCATTTGCCGGCAATGTGCAACAGTATCGCCCACCGCGGCCCCGACGAAGAGGGCATGAAGCTTATCGGTCCCTGCGCGCTCGGCATGACGCGTCTGGCCATTATCGACCTGGCCACAGGCCAGCAGCCGATCACAAACGAAGACGGCACGGTCTGGATCGTCTTCAATGGCGAAATCTACAACTATCAGGAGCTGCAAGAGCGCGTCCTCGGCCTCGGCCACAAGCTCGTCACAAAATCCGACACCGAGACCATCGTTCATCTCTACGAAGAGTACGGCGTCGAGTGCTTGCAGTTTCTCGAAGGTATGTTCGCCTTCGCCATTTACGACACTAAAAAAGAAAGGCTTTTTATCGCCCGCGACCGCATGGGTGAAAAGCCGCTACACTGGGGCGTCTTTGACGGCACCTTGCTTTTCAGCTCGGAAATCAAAGGCATCTTGAGCCATCCCAAAGCGCGTCGGGCCCTCGACAGCCTCGCCCTGCAAAAATATCTCGCCCTGGAATACGTGCCCAATCCGCAGTCGATGTTCAAAGACATCAGTAAATTGCCGCCGGCACATTTCATGATCGTCGAAAAAGGCCAGGTCAAAATCGACCGCTACTGGCTGCCCGAGATCAAAAGCGAAGAAATGAGCGAAGACGAGGCGGCCTCGGAGGTCGTCAGACTACTCAAGCGCTCGACCGAGCTCAGGCTGATTTCGGAAGTGCCGCTCGGTGTCTTCCTTTCAGGCGGTATCGATTCATCGGCGATTGCCGCCCTGGCAGCACAGTTTTCCAAAGACCCGATCAAGACTTTTTCGATTGGTTTCGATGACCCGTCTTTTGACGAGTCTATACATGCTTTAGCGGTAGCGAAGCATATCGGATCAGACCATGAAGTATGTACGTTTTCACCCGAGCTGGCTTTCGAGACCCTGTCCGAGCTCTGGAATGTGCTCGATGAGCCCCTGGCCGACGCCAGCATCGTGCCCACCTATTTCCTCTCCAAGATGACCCGCCGCCATGTCACCGTGGCCCTGGCCGGCGAGGGTGGCGACGAGCTCTTTGGCGGCTATCCCACCTATTACGCCCATAAATTTACGCCGATGTGGTCGCTCATGCCCGACGTTGTGCGCAACGGCATGCTCATGCCGGCGCTGAACAGCCTGCCGGTCTCGTTCAATAATCTGAGCCTGGACTTCAAAGTGAAACGTTTCATCAGTGCTGCCTCCGAACCCTCCGTGCGCCGCCATCTGCGCTGGATGGGCTCGATCAAGCTGGCCGAGCACGAGCAGCTGCTCACCAAAGAACACCGCGCTCTCGCCGCCGGGACCATGGAAGAATCGCTCTTTGACAGCCTGCCCCTGGTTTATCGCGACGGCTATCGCAACGGTAACGGCAACAGCACTGGTAACGGTAATGGGAGCGGCAGCAATGGCCACAGCGCCGCCGGCAGCATCATCGGCGCTTCAGGCTCGGCCTCGGGCAACGGGCATCACAGCAAGGGCTTCAACCGCAATGCCATCAACGATGTCGTCAACAACATCATGCGCCTCGACATGACCACTTACCTGCCAGACGACCTCCTCGTCAAGTCGGATCGGGCCTCGATGGCCGCCTCCCTCGAGGTCCGCCTGCCATATCTGGCCTACCCCCTCGTCGAATTTGCCCTGAAAATGCCAGCCAACCTGAAAGTGCGCGGCATGACCACCAAGTACCTGCTCAAAAAAGCCGTTGCGCCCTACCTGCCCGAATACATCATGAAACGCCCCAAGAAAGGCTTCGGCATCCCGGTCGGCAAGTGGATCCGCCAGGAGTTTCGGCCCGTCGTCGATGAGCTGCTCAGTGAGTCCTTCATCAAGAGCCAGGGTATATTCAATTGGCCGTACATCAATAACCTGCTCAACGAACATATGAGCCAGCGCGTCGATCGCCGCAAGGAGCTCTGGACGATTTTGATGTTCCAGTGGTGGTGGCGGAAGTTTTTCGCCGGTTGAGAATTAGCTTATCTGTCTGCTAGACTCAGTATTGTTGCAGCATTTAAGGAAGCCTGTGAGCGGCACCGACCAACTTTTTCCAGAGTCGCCCAGATCGCCAGAGAGAGAAAAGACTCTCGATGCGGTAGAGAAACACATCTGTCAGGTGCTCGGATTTGATTTCGGCTTCGTCGATGTCGTCTCCGGTCACGAGATCATCAACCTGCATTATTTTTCCGCCTCGACAGACGAAGAGGCCAAGTCGGCGCGCAAATTTGCCTCCGAACTGATCGATGAGAATAAGCAACCACTGGCGGTGGCAAATACACTCACCGCTCAAAAAGTGAAACAGACGCAGAAGCCCTGGGTGGGCCGCGCCTTTATCAATGATAAAAGCAAAGAGAGCGGCAAGAACGAAAAAGGCGAAGACGCATACTTTACCGATCCTTATGGCGATTCGTCTTCAGAGATTGAAGAGTTTCCCTATGTCATTATTCCCGTCTTAGAAGAGCAAGCAAACCGCACCACCGTCGTAATCGGTCTTTTGCGCATCATCAGCTTCGATTCTTCGCGTGAGATATCCTCTCAGGATTTGAACAATCTGCGATCGATGGGAGAGCAGCTCGCCACGCGCTCCTCGGTCTTTCAAGACGCAAGCCACGAGCCTGTGGTCAGCCTGGCTGACAAGGTGTCGCCCGAGCATCGCAGCGAAATAAACGAGCGCGAACAGATTTTGATGCTGCACTCCAATCGTGTCATCCGCCGCCGCTTTTCGCGCATTCTATCGGATCGCTATCGTGTCCTCGAATCGGATTCGGAAGAGAAATCACTGGAGATTCTCGGCACCCAGCGCATCGATTTGATTATTGTCGACAGCAATCTCTCCGGCACCTCCGGCTTTGGCTTTTGCAAAGTGATCAAAGAGTCGCCGCAGTGGAAGCAGATACCTGTTTTGATCGTCACGCCCGACACCAATCCCTCGGCCCGCGTCGAAGGCCTGCAGGTCGGTGCTGATGATTGCCTGAGCGACAGTTGTTTCGACTCCGAACTATTGGCACGCGTGCAGTCGTCTATCCGGCATTTACGCACCGAAAAAGAGCTGGCCGTGCAGTTGCAGCTCCTCGAAGATTATGCTCAGAAGCTGGAAAAAGCGCATGAGCAGCTCTCTCAGGACAGACAATCTCAAGTCGTGCGCAACAACATGCTCGAGCAATTGCGCCGCGATTCTGAAATCAAAAGCAATCAAGATTCGCTCCTGCACCGGATCAGCAATACGATTAGAAGCTCCTTTGCCATCAAAGAAAATCTCAGTATGATGCTGGAAGAACTGGCCGGCTGGCTCAATCTCGATTGTTGTTTCATCGTATTGCCCTCGGAGGAGGAGCCGGAAGACTCGATCCGCCTGGAATTTACCAGTGATGATATTTATCGCGTCATAGAATTCGACCGTGACCTGAAAATGCTCGATATCTTCAGTAAGCATTTCCAGATCGATCAAACCGTCCTCGTCAATGACGTGGCCAACGACAAACGCCTCGATGCCTTCAGGCAAGAAGCCCTCTCGGGCTATAACATCCTCTCGCTCTTCATCTTGCCTGTTTATTATAACGAGAAATTACTAGGCATTTTGACCGGCTACAAAGGCGAGATCCAGGCCAATTGGAATCGCATCAACGAGGGCTTTTTAAAATCGGTGGCCGATCAAGTCGCCTCCGGCGTCACCAATGCCAGACTCTATGCCAGGGTGCAAAGACAGGCCACCACCGACGGTTTGACCGGGCTCTACAATCACCGCACCGGACAAGAGAAGCTCACCGAGCAAATGCGTATGGCTGAGCGCTACAGCCGCAGTCTGGCAGTAGTGATGATCGACGTCGATCACTTCAAGCAAATCAATGACAACTTTGGTCATCCGGTCGGAGACACGGTACTAAAGGCGGTGGCGCGTCTGATCAAGAGCAATTGCCGCGACGTCGACTTGCCGATTCGCTATGGCGGCGAAGAATTTCTCGTCGTCCTGCCCGAAGTCAACAAAGAAGGCGCCGAAGTGGTGGCCGAACGTATGCGCAAGAGCCTCGCCCAGGAAGTGATCAAACACGAGCAGATCGCTCTGACAGTGACAGCCAGTCTCGGTATTGCCACCTTCCCCGAGCACGCCCTCGATCAGCACCATCTGCTCGAGCTCGCCGACAAAGCCCTCTATCTCTCCAAGCGCATGGGCCGCAACCAGGTGCACACGGCGAGCGATCTCAATTTTGACCGCAATCTGATCGCCGGTAAAGACGGCGTGCAGCCCCTCGTGACCAGTGGCGCGCCGCCGGCCGCAAAAGAAGCCGGCGCCTCCGGCGATTCGCACCAGAAGCTGCAATCCTTGCAATCGTTTGAGCCACCGGCCGTTTCCGCCGAGGCTCAGTGCACAGACGAGCTTGTGCCGGAAGTGGTGGAAATGGTCAAGACCCTGGCCCAGAGTCTCTACTCACGCTCCGACTATAACAAGGCCCATCACCTCGAAGTAGCGCGCATGTCCGAATTACTCGCCAAAGTAATGGGGCTGTCGGCCACGCAAATCGAGCAAATCCGCGTCGCCGGCTTGCTGCACGATGTGGGCACCCTGCGCCTGCCGGAAGAGCTCCTGGCCAAACAGGGCTTTTTTACTCAGGAAGAACGCAACATGATCAATCAGCATCCGGTCCTCGGCGCCGATTTGCTCAGGCCGGTGCGCGCCCTCAAAGACATCTGCGAAATCATGGAAAATCACCACGAACGCTGGGACGGCCTGGGTTACCCCCAGGGTTTGAAGGGCGAGGCGATTCCGCTACCAGCCCGCATCGTCTCGATTGTCGACAGCTATCACGCCATGATTTCAGACCGCCCCTATCGCAGTGCCCTTACCCAGGAGCAAGCCGAGCAAGCCCTGCGCGACGGCGCCGGCAAGCAATGGGACCCTTTTCTGGTCGACATCTTCGTCGCCGTTCTGACCAATTTGCGCAAACCGGCCACCCCCGAAGGCGAGCTGATTTAGGCAGGGGCCAGATTAAAACAGCTTGACAAGGGCCATTCTAAAGCTTAGGATCTTGTCACCTTTTATTAGCTAAAAGGGCGTCCCATTTGGGGTCGAGGCGGGCATATAGATGCTTGTGTGCCCTCTTTCTTCCATTTACTAATTTAAAATCCGACCAGATCGTCGGTAAAAACGGCCAGGAGCAACCTCATGAAGCTCATCAAAACTTTAGTAGCAGCCTTCGCACTGGTGAGCCTTGCCTCGCCGGGTTATGCCCAGGGCAACTTCCTCAATCAGATCAACAATCTGGTCACCGGCAGGAGCGGCGTCACGCCGAGTGGTCTGCCACCGACAACCATGGACAGCTTCGTCTACCAGGCCGGCGGCATGGCCGACATGATCTACGGCGACGAGGGTGACATCGATATCCCGCCCCTGGACGGTTTCTCTAAAGCCAGTCGTATCAATGCAGGCATCGTCGGCCAGCGCGACGCGGGCATCACGACAGGACACGGCAGCTTCCTCCCCGACGCCTGGGGTGGTGACGAATGGACCGGTAACCAGTGGGACATGTCCGGACCACACAATTACAATCCTCAGTACAACACGGGCAACCCGGCCTTCGATGCAGCCCAGGCTGCGGCAGGCTTGCTGGCTCGCTCGGCCCTGTCGACAAATACAGCCAATTCGAACATCACATCGACAGCTAACGTAAACGGCACGCCCACTCTCAATTACATGGCCAATCCACCGGCCTGGGTGTCGGCCTTCGGTCAGTGGGCCACTCAGGTCGTCCCTTACGCTGTCACGCAGGGAATGAAGCCGGTGCAAGATAGCACCAATCATCAGCTCATGGGCTGGATGGCGCCCGGCGACTCCCTCAGCTCCTTCCTCTCCGGTCAGACCGGTCGCTTGCTTCCGGGTGAGACGGCTGCGGCAGCGACGATGCTCCAGAATCTTCCCGCCGGCGGTGATTTCACACTCTAATTACAGTTCTGTTTTATTGCAGTTCTGATTAAAAATAGGTAGCCGGAGAGGCTCCCGCGCTTCCACGCGAAATAATGTGGAAGCAACGCGGGGCTTATTAATTGAGTAGAATGAACATGCAGTCTGAAAATTTGAAAGTGGCGATTGTCGGCGGTGGTCTGGCTGGATTTACTGCAGCCTGCAGGATTTTGCAGGCAAAGCCGCAGACCGAAATCACCATTTTTGAGAAAAGCGCGCAAGCCGGTGGCCGTGCCTCGACCAAGGTCAAAGAAGGCTTCCACTTAAATCAAGGCGCTCATGCCCTTTACCGGGCCGGCTCGGCCATGGCTTTTTTGAAAGAAATTGGACTGACTCCAGCCGGTGCTGCACCAAATACATTTGACGGCACAGCCATTTACGGCGATGAATTTTTTACCCTGCCGCTCAGTCCGGGCGACATGATCAAAACCAAGCTTTTCAGCACCGTCGAAAAGGTAGAGTTGAGCGGCTTTTTGCTTGGCTTAAATAAGTTTGATCAAGCCGCCCTCGCTTCTACGAATGTCAGTGATTGGCTGGATAAAGTCAGTAAAAACGCCAAAGTAAAAGAATTGCTCCAGGCAATCCTGCGCCTTTGCACCTATTCGAACAATCCGGAAAAACTCTCCGCCGGTGCTGCCGTAGGCCAACTGATCATGAGCCAGGGCGGCGTGCTCTATCTCGATGGAGGCTGGCAGTCGATCGTAGACGGACTCTGGGGAAAAGTGCAGGATTTGGCGGCTCAGCCGCCGACACTGCGTCCGAATACGGCCGTAACAGGGTTGCAGTCAAACGAAAGTAGCGACAATGGCCGCTCTAATGTGACAGTCATCACCGGCGGTGCCCAGGTCGCTGAAGAGACTTTTGATGCTGTGATACTGGCAGTGCCACCAGCACAGGTCGCACAATTATTGCCGGAGGCCATCGCTGCAGATGTGCGCCAGGCTCTCGATAAGTGCGTGCCAGGCCGGGTGGCCGGCCTCGATATCTGTCTGAAAAAAGCGCCGGCGCCAAAAACTGTTTACGGCCTCGGTGTTGACGAGCCACTCTATTATTCGATGCATTCCAGTGCCGCTAAACTTACAGCAGAAGCAGAACAAGCACTGATCCATATGGCTTATTACCTGCCGCATGGTGAAGTCGGCAATGAAAGACACGAAGCGCGAATGCTCTCCGTGCTCGATCGCCTGCAACCTGGCTGGCAGGACGAGCTCGTCTACAAGCGCTATCTGCCCGAGATGACCGCCGACTATGGACAGCCCCTCGCTTCGCAATCGGGAGTGCAGGGTCTGGCTTCGCCGATTCTACCTTTAGCCAATGTTTTCGCTGCCGGTGATTTCGTCGGCAGCAACAAATTTCTCGCCGACGGCGCCGTCACCAGCGCGCTAAGAGCAGCAGATCTGCTATTGGAACAGACAAAAAATCTGGAGAAGATCGTTTTGCAGACGGTTTGAAGACGGTCAGGCTGCGACCCCGAGTGTTGTTTGAATAACTACCCGAGTAATGTTGGAATTACAGCCTTAGCCGTACCAGTACCATTGATCTTTGGCTTGTGCGGCCGGCTTTGCCGGTTTCGGCAATGATCTGTGCGCAGCTTCTTGAGCGTAGGCTCGCCATTTTTCAATTATCGCCTTTTGCACATCGAGTGGCGCGACAATCTCGGCATCGCGCGACATCCAGACCGCAAAGAAATGCAGGGCATGCCCCGCATTGCTGTCGCCAATGGTTTTGTCAAAATCGAGGAATTGACGCTCATCATCGCTCAACCGCGCCTGCGTTCTGGCGCTGAAAGTGTGACCGCTGATATAGTGAAGCGCCCGCAAACAGGCGATTACGTGGCGCGACTCCGGCGTTTTAACAGTGGTGAAATAAGTGCGACGAGGCAGCGTCCGCAATTGCGCCGCAAGCAGAGGGACGGTCAGCTGGGGAGCGCTGGCGAGCAAATCGAAGCGCTCTTCGTCGGTGATTCCGGATTCTGTATTGGCTGAGCCCAGAGACTGCACCGCACTGACAAATTTGTCAGCAAAATCCGGCGCGGCCGCAGCCTCTAAAACTGTCGGCGCAAACACAGCCTGACCCGAGGCTAAAGGCAAACAGAGCAGCATTTTCAGAAGCTGACGGTGAAACAAGAAAGCTCCTCTTAACACCCGCTAAAAATGACAGGCGGCCACTAACAGGGTACAACAGAAGCATGTGGACACGCCTATCTCTATCGAAGAAAGTACTGCTATTTCTGGCAGTCTTGCTTACCTTACAACTCATTTTTATATCGGCGCTCGTCTCATTACAATTTGCCGCCGAGGAGCAGACCCGTAAGGCAACTAGGGCGGGTCGTCTAGCTACTCTCGCCAGCAATTTGAGCAGTGAAATATTCAGCGGCATATCCAGCTTTACCGGCGGAGAAGGCCTGCAGGCAGGCGGCGGCGATCCGGAAATGTTCAAACGTTCGCTCGTCAAAGGCGGCCGCTATCTGAACGAATTGAAGATCATGACGGCTGATAATGAAAAAGAACATCAGCAGGTACTGCTAGCCGAAAAGAGCATGAGTCATGCCGTCGACGTAGTGCTCGCCCTGCAAAAAGATTACGATCGCAATGGTGCCCAGGGAGAGCTCAGCCGCGCGCCGCTCTGGAATGAACTGCGCAAAATATCCAGCCGCGACCTCTTCCAGCAATTGAATGCTATGGCCGCCGAAGAAGAGAAAATCGTCGAACAAGATCCGACCAAACAGGCCCAGTTTCGCTCGCAGTTGCGCACCCTGCTCTTTGGCTCGCTGGCCATGACGATTTTTTCTATCCTCGCGCTGGCCAAATATCTGGTCGGTGAAATCACCTCTCGCCTGAGCGTCATGCACGACAATGCTTACCGACTGGCAAGCGATCTGCCCCTCAATCCTCCACTACCTGGCAATGACGAAATAGCCGTACTCGACAGGACTTTCCACAACTTGGCCGAATTGCTTCAGGAAGCGGCTGACAAAGAAAGGGCGATCGTTGACAACGCCCAGGATGTGATCTGTTCGCTCGATGATCAAGGCCGTTTTGTATCGGTCAACGCCGCCATCGAAAAACTACTCGGTCGCAAGCCGGCTCAGCTGATCGGCAGACAGGTGATTGAATTGATCCAGGAAGAAGATCTGACCACAGCCCTTAGTTATTTCGACGCCTTGCAAAATGGTAAGGATGCTCGCCCGCTCGAGGTGCGCATGCGCAACACCATGGGCGATACCATAGATACTTTGTGGACAGCTCACTGGTCGGACAAAGACAACTCTCTCTCTTGCGTCATCCACGACATGACCATACGCAACCGCACCGAGCGCCTGAAAGAAGAAGTGATGGCCATGGTCAACCACGACCTGCGCACTCCGCTCACCACGGTACAGGTATCGCTAGAACTGCTCAAAGCCGGGGAAAAAGGTAAACTCTCCGAAAAAAGCGAAGCCTTGATCGAAAACATGACAGTGAGTTGCAATCAGATTCTCCGCCTCACCCAAGATCTACTAGACCTCGATCGCATGGAAAGCGGCCATATGGAGCTCGAGACCGAAGACTGCAATATCGGCGATGTGGCCGTGCAAGCTATCGATCTGACTAGCGGACTGGCGCACAGGCAGCGCATCCGCATAAGCACAGACCTGCAAAACCTGATCGTAGCCGGCGACAGCCATCGCCTCGAGCAGGTGATGACCAATATTTTGACCAATGCACTAAAATTTTCACCCGCCGATAGCTCGATCCACATCGCAGTGCGTCCAACCAATGACGGCACCATGGCCAAAGTATCGATAAGCGATCAAGGACCAGGCATACCGGCAAACATGCTCGACAAAGTCTTCGACCGCTACCAGCAGGTGAAGGACGGCCAGCGCTCCAAGCCAATGCCTGAGGATAAGCCATCCGGTAAAAAAGGCGGCAGCGGCCTCGGTCTGGCCATTTGCAAGGCCATTGTCGAACAGCACGGCGGCCGCATCTGGGTGGAGAGCAGTCCCCAATCAGGGCCGAACAGTGGGGCGACTTTTATTTTTACAGTGCCGCTTGTGCGGAGATAAAAAGGCCAGTCATATTTTGGCCGCATCTTCTATCTATTTTGCAGAAACGGTTGAGGGTTTCGGATTTTCGCCTTGGGCCTTACAGGATACCGACCACTCACATGCGCACGGCAGCTGACTTGCTCTAGCCGGGAACAGGTGCTTGATTAGAAAGTCTGAGTGATTCGAGGCAGAAAGCTAGCAGCGCTGCGATGTAAACTGGATTTCGGACGGCCGAGGTCGTCTCTAACATCGCACGCGGGGAACCATGGTTACAGGAAGACGCACAATCATCGAGGCCAATCAGGCGCGAGCACTCATTCTCGCCTTTCTGGCAATATTTTACTCTCTACCCGTTGGCTTTCTGCCGGCCCTTGCAGAAGATGATGAAGTAGCGCCGCTGCAATACAGCATCGCCGAGGTTAAGGATAAATCATCGGATAGCAGCTCGACCGATGGCAGCGAAACTTCGGCAAAATCCGCAAACGCCGCCCAGAAATTGACTATTGCGCCCGAGCGAATCAACGCCCTGTTTTCTAAACTGCCAGCACTACCTGTAGATAGCAAAAAGAAATTCGTCATTCCCGAAGATTCCCTTATCAAGCCGCCGCTGGTCAAGGGCGACACTGTAAGTGTCTTCACTTTGCCTCTGAATATGGGCAAAGCCAGGGGCGCAGACCAAGCGTCGATGTCCGAGCGACCACCGCAAGCGACAGTCAATCCAAATACCGTTCTCAAAGTGACAAGAATAAGTCCGGAAGGTCAGACGAGCCCCAACTCGGAAATTTCCATAGAATTTTCCGAGCCGATGATCGCACTGGGACAAGAGATTAATTCAGCAAGTTCAAAATTTGCTAGCCTGACTCCACAGCAGCCTGGCCTATGGCAGTGGGACGGGACCCAGACTTTGATTTTTAACTCCTCAATACGTCGCCTTCCGATGGCGACTGATTTCAGATTGAGAGTGCCGGCAGGGATACGGTCGCTCGATAGACACGTGCTTACAGCGGAAAGACAAGTCAGCTTCCGAACAGATACGGTGCAAGTAACCAGCTTCAATCAGGACAACAAGGTCACAACGACCACACCACGCCTGGAATTGGGCTTTAATCAATTTATCAATCCACAGGTCATTCTGACAAAAACAAAAGTCAAAGTTGGAAATGTGGAAGTCCCCGTCCAGTTAACTCCAAATCAGAATTTTGAAGTTAGCGCCAGCGGAAGCCAAAGCGCTATTGCCTTCGAGCCGATTAAGCCGTTGCCGACGAATTCCAAAGTCGATGTTTATGTGGAAGGAGACTTACCATCAGCGGAAGGCCCGTTAGCTGGTTGCGCTGAGAGTCACTACACATTCAGGACTTATGCTCCCCTGCAACTGACACGCAAGCGATGTGAGGGTCTGGCTTGCGATCCGCCAGACCGTCCGCAATATCAAAACAGCTCGAGGATCAACATTCAGTTCAACAACATAATCGATACGCTAAAGTTTCAGAAAAATTGGGTGAGAATTAGTCCACCCGTGGAGGACCTGGAAGTGCTGGATTCGAACAGCCGGTCTTTGCCCTATCAACCGAATAACATCCCGCGTATGCCTCGATTTGACGAATCAGCCTGTCTTGAGATCTCTGGAAAATTTGAGCCTTTCAAGCGTTACAAAATAACATTCGGCAAAGATGTCCAGGATATTTACGGTCAGTCTCTCGGCTCCGATCAATCTGTGTTGCTTGATGTAAAAAATCGCAGACCAGGGGTTGGGGAAGGCGAGTTTAAAATTCTCGGCGCGAGGACAGAAAAGCGATATAAAATCTGGGTACAGGGCGCTCCTTACGCCCGTGTCACCATTTACAGAGTAAAACCGGAAGACTGGGGAATTTTTCACAAGAAACGATTTGAAGGCTCTGAGATGGGCAGCAAGTTAGCTCAGCTCAACTATGCCATTTCTACAAAAGGTCGAGAACTCGATATCGATTTGACGCCTTATCTAAAACATAATTGTGGCCAGCTCATGGTCATCTGCGAATTGCCAAGGCAGTATACGTCGGAAGAGAAAGAGGCTGCCAGAGCTAATGCTCACACAACGCAAATTGCGCAAGAGACTGGAATGGTTGAATATTCACCGCGCAGAAGTTGTTGGATAGAATGTACTGCCTTGAATATGAATGAATTGGGCATTCAAGACGCGCTCGTCCTGGTGACTGATGATGTCGACGGCAAACCGCTCGCGGGAGTCACCGTAAAAAGATTGGACGGCAAGGATAGTTCGGTAACGGACGAAAAAGGTCTCGCCCATCTGGATATCGGATGGAAAATGAAGCCGTCCATGGAGACTGCCCTAAATCCACAAGCATACATGGACCATTTTTTTGACAATACAATGATCGCAGTAAAAGGAGATGACTCATGCATTCTTACTCCTTCCGGCACTTATCAACGCATGTTTGCCGCCGGTCTTCAGAAAGAGTATCTCTGGTATGCAGTGTCGGACCTGCCGCTTTACCGACCTGGGCAAAATGTCAAAATTAAGGGCTGGGTGCGTCGGGTAGAAAATGCTGATGAAGGCAAAAGACTGCTGAATTTTCCCGCTGTCAAATTCATACACTACGTATTTAGTGATGCTTCCACAAACTCGATTCTCAAAGGACAGATGGAAGTAGACGAAACCGGCGGTTTCTCACTCGATTTACCGATCCCGGACAAAGCGCAGCTCGGAGCGGCAACCGTCAACTTGAGCACGACCAAGCCAGAAGCTTCTACGCCAGGTCAGTTGGCAAGCGTCACTGCGAGATCGGAAGTCGACACAGAAGTCAAATTCAACATTCAAGAATTCAAGCGTCCAGAATTTCAGATCACTGTAAACAAGCCAGCTCAATCACTATTTGTCGGCAACGAACCGGTGATACTCGAGGCGCACACAAAATATCTCGCCGGCGGAGTCTTGTCTGGCGCGCCGGCAAGGTGGACTGTTTCGACAGTCGAAGCTGGAGTAACACCTGAAAACTGGCCAGACTATGGCTTTTACAACAAGTACAGCAAAACTCTATCCGAAAAGGAAAGTAAAGGTTTAAGCACAGCAAAAACATACACCGGCACCACTGACAGTGACGGTGTCAGCAAAATCAAAATTTCCACGGATAAAATACCCCTGCAGACGGCTGTTACCTACAACTGCGAAGCCACCGTCACCGATTTAAACAACCAGCAGTGGTCCGAAAGAACAAGCTTTGTCGTTGTGCCGGATAAAACCAACCTTGGTATCGCCATAAATTCTAATTCCTATGAACCGGATAGCTCAGTTGAGTTGAAGATTATCGCCTGTGATTGGCACGGCAAATTGCGAGCTGGTAAGCCCATCTTAATACGATGGAGAGAATCGGACGCGGTGAATTCGGATAGCTATTTCCAAACCACCGAGCAATCATTAGTCAGTACGGACAAGCCGAGTATCGTTACATTTAAGCCGAGCTCAAAAAGTAAAGAAGTGCTCGCCGAAGTAAGTCTGAATGATGGCTCAGCTCTGACTACTACAGGCTCTTATAAACTTTCACAGCAGACTAAACCAGCGGTCGAAGCCCCCTCGGTTGAGCTAACAACAGACAAGGCGAATTATAAGCCCGGTGATATCGCCCACATCCATCTTAAAACAAATCTGGTGCCCGCCTATGGCGTCCTCAATTTCGAGCGAGAAGAAATTTTTGCTACTCTACCGCTGCATTTGACAAAATCCGAAGAAACTTTCGATTTTGCTATCAAAGACGGACTTTATCCCGGTATCAACCTGCACGCTTTTGTCACCAGAGGCGGTTCCGACCGAGCAGACTCCAATATGCGTCTCTCCATCCCGCCGCTCCAGCGACAATTGCATTTGACGGCAAAATCGGACAATAGCAATAAATCTCCGGGTGCACCTGCACGTATCGATATTGCCGTTGCCGATCAGGAGGGCAAAGCCGTCGCTGATACGCAAGTGGCACTGACTGTTGTCGACAAAGCAGTTCTGGTACTGAGCCCGGCAAAATGGCCGGATATTCTCGAGAGATTTTATCCAATCACAACAAGATCATCGAGCACCAGACAAGAAAGACATCAATACACGGGATTAAATATCCAGGTCTCGAATGGACGCATTGGCGGTTCCTCGCAGCCTCCCAATCCCTTCCTCAATGCACCAACTACCCTGCGCTCAAATTTCACGCCCCAGGCCCTCTTCAAAGCGGCTCTAAAAACCAATCAAGACGGCAAAGCGACGGTCGATTTTAAATTGCCTGACAATGTGACCAACTACGCTGTCCTAGCTCTCGCCGCAGCCGGCAGCGACAAATTTGGTCAGAGCGAATCGGCTTTCACCACCAGACTTCCTCTAGTGATAAAGCCTTCGCCGCCGCGTTTTCTCAACTTGCACGATCGTTTCGACCTGCCGATAGTCATCAGGAACACGACAGACAAGGCATTGCAGGCTGAAGTTGTGATGCGCGCCAGTAACTGCGATTTAATCGAGAATGCCAAAGTTGTGACCGTACCGGCCAATGGCCGAGCTGAAGTTAGCTTTGCTGCGGTAGCCAGCACAATCGGCAAAGCGTACTTTCAGTGCGTTGCCGTTGCCGGAGAGATAAACGACGCGGCCCAGTTTGATCTGCCCGTGCAAGTGCCAGTCAGCCGCCTCAGCACCGCCGCTTACGGCAGCCTCAATGCAACGCAAGCGGCAGCAAGGCAACAAATTACTCTTCCTGCTGCTGTAGAACCAGCATATGGTGGCCTGACGATCAGCACAAGCAGTACGGTTCTGCAGTGCCTGAGCGATGCTTACAAATATCTGCGCACCTACAGCTACGATTGCTCCGAGCAAATTTCGTCTCGTCTGCTCGCCATGCTCTCTCTAAAAGATATGACTGCTGCTTTCGGCCTGGCCGATCAAGCGGAGAAGGCTGCGATCGAGAATCAGATCAATGACGACATAGAAACCCTGCAAAAACGCAATGGGCCCGGTGGCGGTTTCGGCCTCTGGAGTGCTAGCGATGAGCACGACATACCTTTTGTATCATTACAGGTGGCCAATGCTTTGCGTCTGGCGGAGGCTCAGCATTATCGGGTAGACAAAGGCATTTTGAATTATGCCGTGAATTATTTGCGCACGCTCGAGTCCAATCCCACCAATAAAAGTAACGCATCGTCAAGTGACTTCGCCACACGCGCCTATGCGCTGCACGTCCGACATCTGATGAAGGAAGACGATAGCGCGGCTGCCGCCAGAGTAATTGCCGACTGGCAGACTCTGACAAAAGAAGCTACGGCCGGACACAAACCTCCACAGCTATCGACCGAAACAGCGGCCTGGCTCTTGCCGGTAGTGGCCAGAGACAAGACGCTGCAAAGTCAGGCCGAGCTCTTGCGCAGGCTGATAAATAATTGCGTCAAGCAAACCGCTTCGACCGCGTGCACCACCTACGACGGTTATAACGGTCAAGATTATTTGATATTTGCTAGCGGTCGTCGCGCCGACGCCGCCGTCCTGGAAGCGTTGCTCGAAGATCAACCCGATAGTGCCCTGATTCCAAAGTTAGCCAACAATCTTCTCCTGACTCGCAAAAACGGCATCTGGAGCGGCACTCAGGAAAATAGCTACGCTCTTTGCGCTCTGGCAAAATATTTCGCCCTTTGCGAGAGCGAAACACCGGACTTCAGCAGTCAGAGCTGGCTGGGAAATACACTTGTCGCCAAGCAAAAATTTAGCGGCCGCTCCCTCGAGACAGAAACTGTGCTCGTCCCAACCAGAATCGTAGCAAGCAAGACAAAAGGGCAAACTGCCGATATCATCGTGTCCAAGACAGGCCCCGGACGCCTTTATTACCGGGTCGCAATGGATTTTGTGCCAAAAGAATTGCAGCAAAAAGCAGCCGATCACGGCTTTGAAATCGAGCGCACTTATGAGGGCGTCGACGACAAAAACGATGCCGTCCTGACAAAAGATGGCACCTGGCATTTCAAATCCGGGGCGGCGATCAAAGCCAAAGTACATTTCAAAACCAGAGGACAGCGCTATCACGTCGTGATGAACGCGCCGCTACCAGCCGGAGTCGAGATTCTCAATGCCGCACTGCTCGGTCACCGCACTCAAAGTGCTGCCGCGACCATCGATGCTTCGAGCGACGCTTCGCGCTTTAGAAGATGGAGCTGGTACGAGCACGTCAATCTCAGGGACGCTCAGGTAGAAGCGTTCAGCACAATCCTCTGGCCAGGCTCATATGACTACGAGTACGTTGTCCAAGTAACAACTCCGGGGCATTATCTCGCCGCTCCGGCCAAGGTACAGGAAATGTACGCAAGCGAAACTAACGGCTCATCGCAGACCGAGTCCATTGTCGTCGAGTAATTTAAGCCTGTTCAAATAGCGGCGTCGATAAATAACGTTCGCCGGTGCTGCAGCAGATGGTAACAATTGTCTTGCCGGCATTTTCCGGGCGCCTGGCGAGTCGCACGGCCGCTTCGACGTTAGCACCACTACTGATGCCGGCCAGGATGCCCTCTTCGCGCGGCAATCTGCGACCCATGGCGAAGGCTTCGTCATTGCTTATAGTTATGACTTCGTCAATGACATTCAAATCTAGATTCTTCGGTACAAATCCAGCGCCGATACCCTGTATCTTGTGCGGTCCCGGTTTGACTTCCTGACCGGCGCGGGTCTGGGTGATTACCGGACTGTCGACTGGCTCGACGGCAACGATTTTTACTTCGGGATTGCGTTCTTTCAATACCTGACCGACACCGGATATGGTGCCACCCGTTCCGACACCGGCGACGAAAATATCGATGTGACCATCGGTATCGTTCCAGATTTCTTCGGCGGTTGTCTCACGGTGAATTTTTGGATTGGCCGGATTGGAAAATTGCTGCAGGATATATGAGTCAGGAGTCGACGCCACCAGAGCTTCAGCTTTGGCGATGGCGCCTTTCATGCCTTCTGGACCGGGCGTCAAGACCAGCTCAGCACCGAGGGCGGCCAGCATCTTGCGACGCTCGATGGACATTGTCTCGGGCATTACCAAAATGATTTTGTAACCGCGAGCGGCGGCGACAAAGGCAAGAGCGATGCCGGTATTGCCGGAGGTGGGCTCGATCAATGTCGTCTTACCGGCGGTGATCAAGCCTTTGCTTTCGGCGTCATCGACCATGGAGACGCCGATACGATCTTTGACAGAACCAAGCGGATTCATCGACTCGAGTTTGACTAAAATGGTGGCGTCAAGGCCTTCGCTGATGCGATTGAGCTTGATCAACGGTGTCTGGCCGACGGCCCGGGAAACGTTTGCCTTAGGTGCCATCTGCTTTATCCGCATTTTTGGCAGCTTCGGCTTGAGCGGCGCTGGCCTTCATGTCAGCCTGGTTTCTTTCGCCAATCTCTTTTTTGATTTTACCTTTTTTGTACATTTTGTCGTCTTTTTTAGCCAGACCGGCCTTCATCATGCGGTCGCCTTCTTCGATCAAACTTTGAATGTGTTTGACCATGGCCTTGTTTTTCTTTTGCATGCGCTTTTCGTCAGCGGTAAAGTCGGTCGGCGATGCGCCATTGCCTGTCGGAGCCGGTACGAGACCAGAGGAAGGCGAAGCCGAAGGTGATGCAGTTGATGACGATGAAGAAGATGACGAAGCGGGCGGTGTTATCTGAGCATTTGGTGAGGCACCAAAAAAGTCATTGACCTTATCCGACGAAGACTGCGCTAGAGCTGGCGCAGATGCCAAAACTAACAGGCCGGTAAGGGACGTACAAAGTGCTGCCAGAGATTGCTTGAACATTGGGAAAACCCTCAGATACTGACTACTTAGTCTAACTCGCAAAGGGCGCGCTTGCTCTAATTTACGCTCATTTTGGCGAGTATTCTAAAGATACTTATTGTGCAAATCCAGTGCTAGTGCCTTTTCCAGGGCGTAGGCCACCTTGATAAGCGATGCATCCGAGATCGGTGCGCCGACGAGCTGCAGGCCAACCGGCATTTTAGCTTCGCCCAGTCCGCAGGGCAGCGATATACCGGGCAAGCCGGCCAGGTTGGCGGGGATGGTGGCGATGTCATTGAGATACATTTGCAGGGGATCGCCGGTTTTTTCGTCAAATTTAAAAGCACAGGTCGGGGCAGTCGGCGATAACAAAACGTCGTAATCGGCAAAGACGCGAGCAAAATCTTCGGTGATCAAACGCCTTACTTGCTGCGCTTTTTTGTAATAGGCGTCGTAATAGCCGGTACTGAGGGCGTATGTACCGAGCATGATCCGTCGCTTCACCTCAGAGCCAAAGCCCTCGTTGCGCGATGAGAAATACATCGAGAGGATGTCTTTTTCCTGGGTGGCGCGGTGGCCGTAGCGCACTCCGTCAAAACGAGAGAGGTTGGCGCTTGCCTCGGCTGTGGCCAGGATGTAATAGACCGGTAGGGCATATTTGGAGTTAGGCAGACTGACTTCATCGACGGTGGCACCGAGCTTACTCAGAAGTTTGGAAGCGGCCAGCACAGAATCGCGCACATCCGGGTCGATACCTGCACCAGTAAGTTCGCGGATGACACCAACGCGCACGCCTTTGAGATGCTCTTCCGGACTGGACTTGGCTAGATTTCGCACATAATCGATGGTGAGCTCGGGATGATTTTTAGGGTTGAAATTTTTGTAGGGCTCGAGCAGAGATGTCGAATCTTTCTCGTCGTGGCCTGATACCGCAAGCAGTGTCAAAGCACAATCTTCGACCGAGCCGGCGAATGGTCCAATCTGATCGAGACTGGAGGCGAAGGCGACCAGACCGAAGCGCGAGACCGTGCCGTAAGTGGGCTTCATACCGACGACACCACAAAAGGCAGCCGGTTGGCGGATAGAGCCGCCGGTGTCTGATCCAAGCGAGCTGACGGCAAAGCCGGCCGCTACAGCAGCTGCCGAGCCGCCCGAAGATCCGCCCGGCACGCGGGAAAGGTCGTAGGGATTTTTAGTCCGTTTAAAAGCCGAATGCTCGGTCGAAGAACCCATGGCAAATTCGTCCATGTTGGTCTTGCCGATAATGACAGCGCCGTTATCTTTGAGATTGGCCACGGCGGTCGCTTCATAAGTAGACGCAAAGTCGCCGAGTATTTTGCTGCCGCAGGATGTCTTTGTGCCAATGGCGCACATATTGTCTTTGATCGCCACCGGTATGCCGGCGAGCGCGGGCAGGTCATTTGTACCGGGTCCATTAGAGGCACCGGTAGAGGCACCGGCGGCGATGCGGACATCGATGCGAGCCGCTTCGGCTAGAGCCGTCTCAGCCGACAAACTAATGAAGGCATCGATGTCGCCTTCGTACCTATCGATTTGATCGAGATGTGCCCGGGTGAGCTCCACGGCCGTCACCTCCTTGTTTTTGAGCAAGGTCGACAGTTCGCCGATCGATTTTCCCAGTAATTGTTTGGAGATCGTTTTTTCAGACATCAGTCTTTAAATCGTTTGAAAACCAGCGAGCAATTGTGACCGCCAAAACCAAAGCTGTTCGACATGACGATGTCGACTTTGGCATTGTGCACGGCTACATTTGGCACGTAGTTGAGATCGCATTCGGGATCGGGATCTTCGAGGTTTATTGTCGGAGGCAAAACATTGTGCTCGATGGCCATGAGAGCGACAGCCGCTTCGATGGCACCGGCGGCACCAAGCAGGTGACCGGTCATCGACTTGGTCGAGCTGACGGCGAGCTTGTGCGAGGTGGCGTGCTCGCCAAAAACGCGCTTGATCGCGGCCGTTTCGGCTTTGTCACCTAATGGCGTCGAAGTACCGTGAGCGTTGATGTAATCGACCTCATCCGGTCTGATGCCGGATTGTTTGAGAGCGATGGCCATAGCACGCGCTGCGCCGTCGCCGTCGGCTCTCGGCTGGACGATATCGTAGGCGTCTCCGGTGCTACCAAAGCCGGTAATCTCGGCATAGATGCGAGCGCCGCGAGCTTTTGCATGGGTGAGCGATTCGAGCATCAAAACGGCACCACCTTCGCCCATGACGAAGCCGTCACGTTTTTTGTCGAAGGGACTGCTTGCTTTTTCCGGTTGATCGTTGCGAGTGGAGAGGGTGCGAGCAGAAGCAAATCCGGCCATGACCAGAGAAGCAATCGGCGCTTCCGAGCCGCCGGCAAACATGACGTCTGCTTCGCCGCGCTCGATGATGCGATAGCCATCACCAATTGAATTGGCAGAAGTGGCGCAGGCAGTGACGCTACAAGTATTTGGCCCTTGAGCGCCGTGAATCATCGAGACCCAACCAGCCGCCATATTGACGATCAGCGAGGGCACGGTAAAAGGCGAGCAGCGGTCTGGACCCTTTTGCATGAGGACGTTGTACTGGTCTTCGATCACCTGGAAGCCGCCGGCAGCGGAACCAACCGCGGTGCCGACCATTTCCGGATTGCACTGACTCAAATCAAGCTTTGAATCGGCAAGAGCCAGACGGCTCGCGGCGATGGCAAAGTGAATGAAACGGTCGGCACGCTTGACCCATTTCGGCTCCATATAAAGAGTCGGATCAAAGTCGTACATTTCCGCCGCAATTTTGCAGGACGGTCTGAGATTTTCCGGGATACGTCGAACCAGCTTCACACCGGAACGACCATTTACAATGCCATCCCAGAATTGGTCTTTACCGGTACCGACTGAACATACAGGCCCGATCCCGGTGATGACAACACGCTCTTTTGTCATTGTTCTTCTGCTTAAGCCGGCTTGGCCGGCGGTCTCTATTAAAAATCAGGCCAAAGTGGGCCCATTTTTTGGCAGGCCCACTTTGGAGTCAACACTATGGCTGCACTGGAGTAAAAGGTGGCTGCTGCTTGAATAATTTCAAGTACAGACCAGTCTTAAATGTGTCCAGCAATATACTTGACGGCTTCACCGACTGTAGTGATCTTTTCGGCATCTTCGTCAGGAATTTCCATTCCGAACTCTTCTTCTAGAGCCATTACAAGTTCTACTGTGTCGAGCGAATCGGCACCAAGATCCTTGGTGAAACTCGCTTCCATGGTCACTTCGTCACCGTTGACGTTGAGTTGTGCCACGGCTACCTTCTTAACTCTTTCGAAGGCTTCCTTCTCTTCCATGAGTAACTAATACCCCCTCAAAAACTGCACGTAAAACTAGGCTGGACACTAAGCTGTGCCAAGGGCAACTAGAATATCACGTCCAAAAAACTATCAACGATTTGTGTAAAGGATCCCATTTTCTTGCCCGGCTCAATTTAGGTGTATAGGCCGCCATTGACTTCCATAACTTGACCGGTCACATAGGAGCCCGGCCCGGCGAAAAACAGCACTGCTGCTGCGATATCTTCGGGGGTGCCCATACGCTTCAAGGGTATCTTCTCGACGAACTTGCTTATAATTTCCTCACCCAGAGCCTGGGTCATCGCCGTATCAATGAAGCCCGGAGCGACGGCATTGGCGGTGATATTGCGGGAAGCGTATTCAAGAGCTACGGTCTTTGTGAAGCCAATCAGTCCAGCTTTGGCAGCGGCATAGTTTACCTGGCCAAAGTTGCCGTGCACACCTGTCGTGCTGGCGATATTGATGATCCGGCCGGAGCGCTGCTTGGACATCACTTTCAGAACCGGCTGGGCGACTTTGAAGGCCGAGGTCAGGTTGGTGTCGATCACGGCCTGCCATTGATCTTCAGTCATTCGCATAAACAAAGCGTCCCTGGTGATGCCGGCATTATTTACCAGGACATCGATACGCCCCCACTTGGCGACTACGCCTTCAACCATCGCTTTGACGCTTTCGGTATTGGTGACGTTACAGGCGATGGCCATGGCCTGACCGCCTTCTTCTAAAAATTCTTTGGTGGTTTGCTGGCAAAGTTCTTCATTGATATCGGTAATGACGACTTTTGCCCCTTCTTTCATCAGGCTGTGGGCGATTGCCCGGCCAATGCCGCGACCCGAACCGGTCACGATGGCCACCTGGTCAGCTAGTTTGCTCATTCTTTTATTGACCCCAACTACTAATACATAAATGGATGCAGGGCATCTAATTTACTTGGTCGAGATTGAAATCGGCGCTGCCTATCAAAACCTTAAAGCGCAATCTTTACCTGCCCTAACGTTTTAAACGTTCGCCAAGATAAAACTTGGTCCTTTTGTCACGAAATTCCAAATTTGCAGGGGGGTTTATACGAATCAGGTCGCGTCAAAAACACGTGACATGAATTACGTTCTCAATTAATCTCTTTACATAACCGGCGAGGAGCTTTAGCGACTTTCTCGGTCAAGGCGCAGTAATGAGCCCTGATTCGAGGCGCTTTGCCACACCCTGCTCTTCCAGTCGGCGCACAAAAAGGAAACTGGAGATAAGCAATGGTGGATGAGAAACCTTCGGTCCGCATCGAAAGCACCCTGACCAACACTCATCAGGATACTGAAACTGCAGACAAGCTACGCGAATCGATAAGCACAAAGCCCCCCACCCAGACCGATTTCAGGCCCGACGCAAAACCGACCGAGACGGCGATGTCAGACGTTCTGGCCATGAGCAGGACTAATACACCGGCGGCCAATCTAGCAGCCTTGCAGAGTCGTATGACGGACAATGCCGCCGACTCGTCCGTATCTTCATTCGTCAACCACGAGATTGAAAACAGCGCCGCGGTGCGCCGTACCCTCGCCTATGGTGCGAGCGGCTTCTATGCCGTGCCGGGAGCCTTCAAAGCGGCAGCTCACGATTTCACCCATCCCAGCGAACTGATTGAAAAAGCGGCTACAGCTGCGGCTATTGGTGTCGGCATGAAAGTATTGTTGCCCAAGACGGGAGCCGGCAAAGCGATAGTCGGCGCGGTGATGGGCTATTACATGGTAAAAGATGCCGCCGAGCCCCTGATCCACGGTTGGAGCGAAGCAGGCAAGGCAAAAAACACCAGCGAGGTCTGGACCGCCGCCCAACACATGGGAGACGGCCTCGGTGCCTTCGCCTGGGATGCCTATGTCGGCTCCAAAGTCGGCCTGAAAGCGGAAAAACTAACCGGTGCGGCCATGGATGGTGCGCTCGGAACGGCTCGCTATGCTCATTTCGAAAGAACAAAAATCGACGTGGACAAAATGATTCTCGGCAAACCGCTGGAGGCGGCTTTCTCCCCGGTAAACAGATTGGCCGCCTGGGCCTCCGAGAAGATGGTCAAAAAGGTCGATGATCCGAAAATCGAATTTCAAGAAGTCAAACATAAATTTGCCGAAGTAGAAGCACAGCACGTTGCCGATGTCAAAACTTATGACATTCACCTCACCGGTCTCGAGACTGCTGACGGCAAGCGCATGGGCTTCAGCCAGACCCTCGATCTCTTCGAACAGGGCCATGACCCTCGCAAAATGACGATTGAGCAGGCGCATCAGATTCTCGGACCGATGGATTATCCGGGTAACCGGGTCGATGCCACGGTGACAAGCGCAGACGCCACTACTAACGGTGCCGCCGCCGGCAGCCGCGCTGAAGGCGCTCATCCCTTCGCCAAATCGATCATCGGACCCCGAGACGTGCCGCCGGAGCAAACGCCCTTTGGTCGGGGCGACAAACCCGGTGATCAGAGCCAGGTGCCTCCGACAAGCGACGCCGCCAAACCACCAGCCGGCGACGGTAGCGCCAAGGTAGGCGACAAGCCCGGAGCTGGCAACGGTCCATCCGGCAAACCTTATGTCACCAAAGCGGAGCAAGAAGTAAACGCGGGCAACTACGGCAAACTGGCGGCCATGAATAAAACCGCCATGGATGCATGGACAGACAAGCGCGTTCTGATTGCCGACGCTACCGAAAGGTTGGCCGGCCCGGTACACGCCGCCATCACCCCCGAATACACAAAAATGGACGGCGGTTATATTTTGCCGCGCAACCAGATGATGCAGATTGCCGCCCAGATTAAGACTGAAGCTGACCTGCAATACGTGATGCCGCTCTTCTCGCGTTTCTCGATGGCAGCCACCCAGCATATATCTGATGGCCTGACCGAAACAGCAGCCCTTAAATATCAACTCGATTTAAAAGCCCTCGAGACTCACTCAGAGCTCGTGCGCAACATGAAAAAAGCAGGTATCGACCCAGACGTCGTGCTGCAGTCGAAAAACCCGGCCGTCTTCTCCATATCGCATGACGGCGGCGCCGGTCCGCACACGATGAGACAGATAGACGGAGTCTGGAACGTCGACCACGTCCTCTATCCACGCAACATGATCGATACAAGAAGCGTCACCGCCAGCGGTATCTATGGCCATGAGCTCGGACACGACCAATATGGTGGTATCGCCAAACTGGACGAATCTATTCGCGAACAGGTAATCAGCGACGCCATCACCAAGGGCTTAGGCAGCCGCGCCACCGAAAAAATCAATATGCCCGGTGTCGGCGACATCACCAAAAAGGACCTGATCGAAGCGATTTTCAAGGCGCAAGCCGACGAAAATACAGCCGACATCTGGGGTGCTGCCTGGACCGGTCACAACTCTGGAGGCGCTCTCGGCTTGCTCCTGCAATCCCTGCGCAAGGGCGGCCAATTGGAAACAAGAAACGTCTTCGGTACCGAATTCAAGAGCCCGGAAAATCCTTATGGTTTTGAAGTCCACGCCTTCGACGCCTTGAGACCAAAAATCGTCGCCTCGGTAATGCGAGCGCGCGCCAATGGCGACGCCCGGGTGATGGAATACGCTAATGCTCTCGACCGGTATTCGGATGAGGCGAGCAAACCAGGCGATTACGTCTTTGCCAATATGGACAATCCCGGCCAGACCGTGACCATCCCTCGCAAAGACATGGAAGACGTCATCCCGCACCTGATCGATGCACAGCTCAACACCAAGCTCTCGGCTCTTCAGGGCCACAGCATGTCAGAGATTCTGCCCGATCTGCCGGCCAACCTGGCCAAGATGGACATCTTAGCCGACCTCATGGTCGACGCCATCACCAAAGGCAAGAAGCCGAGCGAGATACCGTTTGATGTATCGCAGTACAAGATGATCCAGGTCTTCGGCGCCGGCTTGCCGGCGGCATCGAGACTGGTGGCGGCCGGTATGGACGCGACCGAGGCCAATACCCAGGTCAATGCCATGTCCGACTATCTGAGAGGTCTCTATCACGCCAACGACCCGCACGTCGACCCTCTCAAACCATCGGCTCTGCAGACAATCCGCCTCTCATCGCCAAAATCGCTTCTGGCCGGTACCGCTCTGGGCGCCAGAGAAGCCGTCCACAGCACTGGAGTAGCCCTCGGACAGACGCCGCAATTGTCGGACTGGTTTGCCTCCAAGGCCACCTCTTTTGCCGCCCGAGTCGGTGTGGCAGGCATAGACAGCAACTATCGCAATGCCATCACCGCCCAATCTCTCTCGGCCATGGACATGTCGCCTCCGGCAGACGGCAACACCGACAAACAGGCTAATCTGCAAAGCAAGCAGTATCAGAGTGTAGTCAAAGATCTGGCAACAAAGAAAGCGATGCTTAATCCGGCGGACCAGCCCAGATAGACAGATTAAGGCTCCAGGAAATGCCGCAGGTCAATTCTCAATTCTCGACTCTCGACACTCGACAAGTCGACAAGTCGAGGCTCGGGTGTGGCATTTTTTCAGGTTTGCTATCATATGCCCTGTGGCCATCAAAAGCCCGTGGGCATATTCAATACCTGCCTCGCCTGTCAATTTTTCGGGAGCATATCAGTGGCAGTCTTTTTGAAAAGAAACGCCTTGATTTCATTTGCATTTAGCATGAGCCTGAGCATGAGTCTTAGTATTTTCGCTGCGGCGATGCTTGCCACTCCGCTCATTTTATCGGCAGCGGTTCCGGCTAACGCTCAGTATGCCGAGCAAACGGCCCAGGCCGCGACATACTATCAAAGAGCCCTGCAAGCCTTTGCCATCAAAAATTATGCCGGCGCGGCCGAATATTGCAAACAGTCGATGAAACTCGACCCGCGCAATAAAAACGTACCGCACCTGGCGGCCCTGAGTTATTCCGAAACCGGTGATTTTTACAACGCCAATGTCATGTTCCGCGCCGCACTTTCGCTCGATTACAACTTTGTCGAGTGCCACAATAACTACGGCATTTTCTACAATAAAAAGGGCGAGCCGGAAGAGGCCAAAAAGCAATTTAAAGAGTGTATCAGGCTCAATCCAAGCTATGCCAAAGCTTATTACAACCTCGGCACCACGCTGGAAAAACAAGCCGATCTCGACGGTGCGGTGACAAACTACAAAACGGCGATTCGCCTCGATCCGAATTATTTTGACGCCCAGCGAGATCTAGGCCTGGTCCTCTTTCAAAAATTTGAGCGCGGTGATTCCGGTGAAATATCAGAGAGTCTGGAGAAACTCTTGATTGCAGCCAAACTCGTGCCGACCAATCCGATGATTCACTTTCATCTAGGTCACATCTATTGCTGCAACGGCAATCTCGATGAAGGCGAAAGCCAGTTGAAAGAAGCTCTGATGAATGACGTCAGCCTCGCCGCCGCTCACTTTGAACTCGGCCGCCTGCGCTATCTGCGCGGCGATCCCAACCGTGCTCTCTTTGAAATGAAAGCAGCGCAAAAAATCAATCCCCTGATTGCCGAGTCGAAAAAATATCCCTCCCTCGATCGCATCAAAGTGAAAGAGTATCAGGGTAAATGCGAAGAATTGACTGAAAATTACAGCCAGGCGATCGAGTCGTGGAAAGACGTGGCATCGTTAACGGCAAACAATGCCGCTACCAAAAAGCACATCAACGAACTGACCAAGCTCGCTCATCAGGGCGGCCACCGCGATAAACGCGCCGCTGACCCGGAAGAAATAAAAAGTGAAATCGCACGCGGTATCGAGCAAACCAACGCAGGCGATCTGGAAGCAGCCAAAGAGACTTTTACAAAAGTCCGCGAAATGGATCCGAAAAACTTCATCCCCTGCCAGAATCTCGGTTTAATCTACGAATCGCAAAACGACCTCAATCAAGCCATACCGCTTTATCAACAGGCCCTTAATCTAAAGCCAAAATATGACGGTTTGTATTACAACATGGCCTATATTTTAGAGCAGCTCGACAGGCGCGCCGAAGCCGGTGCCTGGTACAGGCGCTTCCACGATCTGGCCGGCAAGTATCCCTACGATCCCAAACACATCGTCTCCTTGCAGCAAGAAGACGCCCGGGTCAAGGCCACGCAAAAATAACCTGCTAATATTTGGCTATGAGCAAAGCAGTTTCGACGATAACCTTGCAGAAGTACAAGCGCGACGGTCGCAAGATAGTCGCTCTCACCGCCTACGACTATTCGATGGCCAAGATCCTCGATAAGGCCGGCGTCGATCTGATCCTGGTCGGCGATAGCCTGGCTATGGTCGCCCTCGGCCATCGCACCACCCATGCCGTGACCATGGACGAGATGTTGCATCACACCAGAGCCGTCACTCGCGGTGTGAGTACAGCCATGGTGGTGGCCGATCTTCCTTTTATGAGCTATCAAGTTGACATCACCCAGGCGATCATGAACGCCGGCCGTTTCGTCAAAGAAGCACAAGCCCACGCCGTCAAGCTGGAAGGCGCCACCAGACTCAATCTAGAAATAATAGAACGTCTCGTTGGTATGGGCATACCGGTGATGGGCCACCTCGGCTACACGCCTCAGGCCATCCATGGTCTTGGCGGAGCCAGGGTACAGGGGCGCTCCGCCGAAGAAGCGGTCAAGCTTATAGACGATGCCCGGGCCCTGGAAATGGCCGGTTGTTTTTCGGTGGTGCTGGAAATGGTGCCGACTGTCGTGGCCAAAATGGTCACCGAAAAATTGAAAATACCGACAGTCGGTATAGGCGCCGGCAATGTCTGCGACGGACAGATACTCGTCACCGATGATTTGCTCGGCAAATTTACCGACTTTTTGCCCCGCTTTGTACGTCGCTACGCCGAGCTTTCGCAGATCTGCGAAGATGCCGTCGGCCGCTACGCAGAAGACGTAAAAAGCACAGACTTTCCCAATGCGGCCGAGTCGTTTTTATTGCCTAAGGACGAAGAAGAGCTGCTCTACAAGCTTTTGCACATGGAAGGGGCGGCGGGCGAAGTCTGCTGAGCGCCAGGGCCGAGCACCATATGTAGTGCTGCAGACGAGCAAATAGCCTATCCAATAAAGCGGTATCAACAGTGGTGCCGGCCCAATTAGCGCCACCTCTAATTGTTGGAGTTAGCCCTGACCGCGGGCGATTACAAAAAGCCCGGCCGCTATCAGCGTTGCACCAATCATTTTGGGCACTGTCACCGCTTCATGCAAGACGAGAAATGCGAGCAGCACGGCAACAACGACACTGCCCTTATCGATTAGAGCGACGGTCGAGACATCGCCCATCTTGATTGCCTTGTAATAAAAGATCCATGACAGTGTAGTGGTGACGGCGGAAGCGCCGAGCCAGAGCCAGTTTGGTGTTTTGAGCAGGGCCCATTCTTTGTGCGGCACGACAAACCAGGCAAAGACCAAAACAAAGACGAAAACGAAACAGGTGCGGATCGTCAGACCGAGATCACCGGAAATATTGACCAGGCCTTTCTTGGCGATTACCGAAGTAAAACCGGCGAAAAACATCGAGATAAATGCGTAGGCGACCCAGGTATTCACAGAACGGCTCGATCAGCAGGTGCTGCAGGAATGAGAAGTACACGATCCACAGCCATGACCGCCGGAGGATTTCGCCGATGATGAAGATGATGATCTCGTGCCCTGGCCGACATCGGGGGTGGTGCCGCCCGAGCGGATAAACATATTCCAGATGCGGCTGACATTGGCCGAGCCGCAATGGCTGCAACTGGTCTCACTGCTGTCGGTCATAGAGCGCTCGACCGTAAAAGCTTCACGGCATTCCTGGCAGCGATAATCGTAACTTGGCATTTTTCAGTGACCTATTTTTATCATCAGACAGATAGACAGACTTAGGGAGTGACAATCGGGATGACCGGAACACCTTTTGAAGTGGCCGATGTTTCGCCGGCCTTCTTCGGATTGGCCTCGGCCTTGTTACTCGCTTTTTCGGCTTCGCTCTTTTCTAAAACGGACTGCTCAGTTGGAGCAGCAGCGGGCTCGGTACCAGGGGCAGCGGGCTCGACTTTTTTCTCGGCGCCGGGAGGCTTCATATCCAGTTTACCGCTGACCAGGGCGGTGACGTCGTTAAACATGACAACCACCATTAAAACAAGCAGGGAGAGGAAGCCCCATTTCACTATTTCACCCTGGAAGTGTTCTTCCATCGGCTTGCGCCGGATCGCCTCAATAGTCATAAAGGCGAGGTGGCCGCCATCGAGGGCGGGCCAGGGAATGAGGTTGACGATAGCCAGATCCATCGAGATCAAAATTGTGAACATGAAAAGCTGACGCCAATCTTGTTGGGCGATATCGGCCCCGATTTTGATCACGGCTAGAACACCGTGGAAGTCCTGGAAGCCGGGCGCGGGCTTGGCTGGCGTGCCCTTCGGATGAGGTTTTGGGATGACATTGGAGAAGAGCTGGCCCATCGCCTGCACCATCGCCCAGGTCTTGCTGGACAATTCGCTGTAAGCAGTACCGGCCATTTGCACCGGATTGCCTTCTACTTTTTCGTATTTGACTTTGTCGGCGCCGCCGAGCTGCATACCGACCCGACCTTCGTCATTGGTCGTCATCGGCAGGTCAATGGCCTGACCGCCGCGGTTGACGTGTACAACCACAGGCGTATTTTTGCGGGAGCCGAGATAGTTGACGACATCTTCGGGGCTGTTCACTTTGGTACTGTCGATCGAGACCAGCTCATCTTTTACATGGATGCCGGCCTGCCGAGCAATTGGATTGCCCGGTGGCAGATCGAGGACGGCTGTAGCTTGAATCGGCTTGCCGACGCTATAGAGCATGACCAGCATGACGATGTAGGCAAAGATGATGTTGAAGCCGACACCGGCGAAAGCGACGAGCATGCGCTGCCAGATCGGAAACTTTTTGAAAGGATTGAGCTTGAGGCCGAAGACCTCTTCTGAGACGTTGGATTCGTCACCGAGCTCGGGGATGGCCACAAATCCGCCGAGGACCAGAGCATAGATGCGAAATTCCGTACTCCAGCGTTTGCCGATCGCCACATATGGGCCGAAGGGCAATCCGAAGCCGAATACCGGAGTCTGAAAGCCGAAAAATCTGGCCACCAGGAAGTGACCGCATTCATGAACGATGATTAAGATGCTCAAAATGGCCAGCATCGTAAATATGGCAAAGGCTTTTTCGGGCAAAGCTATAGATCCTCAAATTCAGGCCAGACGGCAAGGCCGAGTCGCCTCAGCAAATCTAGCCTGGTATTGCCTTTGGGCTAAATTAGATGGACCCGTTCGGGCCGCTGAGATCACCTATAGATTCTATCGTGACATCTTTATAGTAATACGAGAGAATCTGTCCTGCATTATAACCCTTGTCGGCGAGGGCTTTGGCCCCCCATTGCGAGAGCCCGAGTCCGTGCCCGAAGCCCCGACCGCTGAAAACATAGGCGCCGTCGGCCTGATAGACGCTAAACTGGGTGCTGGGAAGGTTAAGAAGCTTGCGTACTTCCGAGCCCGTGAGCAGACGGCCGCCACCGGTGCTGGAAGCGACGACATGACGCACTCTTTGCGAATCGCTCTTATAGCGGCTGACAACAAAAAATCCGGTCAGCTGCTCGGAAATATCCGGGTTGAAACCGAGGCTTTTATTTAGCTGAGCAACGCTGAAGCTGCGCTGCCAGGTAAAAAGCGGGGCGGCATCGTCATAATCGGGCACTGACTTGAGATAGGGAAGCGGCTTGCTCCAGACATTTTCGGCCAGCTCGGTACTACCACCGCTGGTGCTATGAAAAAAAGCCGATATCACCTGAGCATTTTGCTTGAGGACCAGTCCGGCCGTAACAGCGCAGGCCACATTGGTCTCGATTGTTTCAGAAGCAACGCCGCGATAGACCTGATCTTCTACGGTATCTTTGACGTCATAACCGTCCGCTCTGTGCTTACCGAGATTGGCCACGACATAGGACCGGGCGGCTATCGCCTGGGCTTTCAAGACTTCCTGGGGCCAGAGACTGGGCACCTCGGACGGTACCACTGACAAAAGATAGTCTTCGATCTTGACGACGTTGATAGCGGCGATACTGGTCGTAGCGCCTCCAGAAGCAGCGATCGGACGCAGGATCAAGCAGCCGCGATAAAGTTTGCCCCCGACGCCGACTAGTGGTACGGCTCCGGCGCTGCCGTCGCCGGCAGGTATAACCATATAACCGCCGTTCAAATCATCGCGCAGAGCGGGCAGAGCAAAACGATTCTCGGCAAAATTGGCTGCATTGGCTGGTAGATATGCCGCTCTCTGAATGCTGCCAAAACCAAGATTTTGATTGGTGGCCTGTGTCTGAGCGACATCAATGGAGGTTTTACCGTTGAACACCAATCTCTGGGCAGAAACTGTCCCGGAGGCAATGACGCCGCCACCATATCTGCCACCAGAGCGACTGTTCGCCGCGTAATCGGAGCGTCTCCCAGTTCCAGAAGAAGCGAGATTGAGAGTCCATGAACTGCGCGGACCGACTCTGGCCACAAGCGATCCATCGGAGGCGTAGATGCTGCCGCCATCGGGCAGGTCGAGGTCGACTTTGGAAGAAGGCCAACCGATCAAAACTCTGACGGTCTGGTTTTTGGCGCCGGCATAGGGACTTTTGAAGACATTGCCAAAAGCGCCGTCCAAATTACTACCGGCGCTACTGCCGGCATTGTTGCTTGCACTATTACTGGAACCGGCGGTGGTGTCAGCATTTCCCCTGGACTGAGGGGCGGCCGCCTGGACAGAGGCGGAGCCAGCGGTCAGAGCGATACTGCCCGCTACAGTGAGGGCGCAAAAGAAATTGCGCCAGACCGAACGGCCACCGGCACTGGAGGAGGATTTTTTACGATTGTCGCTCTCGGGGCTATGGAAAGGAGCCGATGACTGCGAAGCTTCCAGTCGACCTGCCACCATCCAGGGTGACACATTTTTTTTCTGATTTTCTAAAACAGTTGCCGCCGCCTGCATATCTTTTATATACAGGAGCCTGGTCTCAGCCGCTATATAGGCTTCGACTGCCACCGTAATCGCCACCAGCTCCTCTTCGCTCGGAATCGGCTCAACGTGCGTCGGAGCAGCATTACTGGCTAAAACTGGGCTGGGGATCGACTTTACCATGGTTGTAATTATATCCCTGACAAGCACTTTGTCGAGGATATTCGCCGGGCAAACAGTTGTCAGGCGAGTCTGATATTACTCAGACTCGCCTGAAAGAGGCTTATGCAATTTTTCAGGCTGGAGACTTAGCCTTTGAGAGCTTCGGCGCCGGCGACGATTTCGAGCAATTCCTGGGTGATCGCCGCTTGTCTGGCTTTGTTGTAGATCAAAGTCAAACCGCTGATCAAATCGCGAGCATTGTTCGAAGCGTTTGTCATGGCATTCATACGGGCGGCGAGCTCGGAAGCGGAGGCTTCGAGAAGAGCCTGATAAATGGTGTTTTCGATGTACTTCGGCAGGAGCTCGCGCTCCATCACGTCGATGATGCTGGGCTCGAACAAACGAATCGGCTGGAGCGGTCTTTGCTCTTCGGCTTTGGGCATCTGCACGGGCAGATAGCGGGTATTTTTCACTTCCGAACGCAGCAGCGAAAGAAAGTCGGTGCCGACGATTTCGATGGCGTCGACCTGACCGGAGGTGAAATATTCCGAAGCTTGCCCGGCAATAAGCTTTGCTTCTTCAACGGTCGGGATGGCCGGCAGCAAGGTGAAGGGTTTGCCGAGCTTCTCGACTTTGATGTTTTTGAAGAAAGAAACAGCCTTCAAACCGACCAGCATCAAAGCGACTTCTTTGCCTTCGGCTTTGAGGGCACTGACGCGAGCCAGTACTTCTCTGAAAATGGTGCTGTTGTAAGAACCGCACAAACCGCGGTCTGACGACAAAACAATCAAAGCCACTTTTTTGATATTGCGACGCTCGAGCAAATAAAGACCTTGCAAGTCAACCGGGCTGACTTCGGCCATTACTTCACTCAAAACACGGACAATACCCTTGGTGAAAGGGCGGGCGGCTACCACACGCGCTTGCGCACGTCTGACTTTTGCCGCCGCCACCATCTTCATGGCTCTGGTGATTTTTTGAGTTGACTGGACAGATCTTATTCTCTGTCTGATCGCCTTGAGGTTAGCCATCTAATTTATATCCCTGTTTTTAAGCCTTGAAAAAGTTCTCTTTGAATTTTTTGACAGCATCAATGATTGCTTTTTCGTCTTCGTCGGTGATTTTGTCACCGGCATCGAGCTTGGTTTCGATTGCTTTGGCTTGAGCTGAGAGATATTTGAACCACTCGGCTTTGAATTTCTGGATATTTTTGCCATCGACATCATCAAGCAAACCTTTGTTGGCGGCGAAGATGATCGAGACCTGTTGGGCCTGGGAAAGCGGCTGATACTGAGGTTGTTTCAGTACTTCGGTGAGCTTCTGACCGCGGCGGATCTGATCCTGGGTGGATTTGTCGAGGTCGGAGGCAAACTGGGCGAATGCTTCCAGTTCTCTAAATTGAGCGAGGTCGAGACGGAGCTTACCGGCCACCGCTTTCATCGCTTTGGTCTGAGCGGAGCCACCGACGCGGCTTACCGAGATACCGGCGTTGATAGCGGGGCGCACACCGGCGTAGAACAAGTCGGTTTCGAGGAAGATCTGACCGTCGGTGATCGAGATGACGTTTGTCGGAATGTAGGCCGATACGTCACCGGCTTGAGTTTCGATGATCGGAAGAGCGGTGAGCGATCCGGCACCAAGCTTGTCTGAAAGTTTGGCGGCGCGCTCGAGCAAGCGGCTATGGAGATAGAAAACGTCTCCGGGGAAGGCTTCACGACCCGGCGGACGACGGAGCAGAAGCGACATCGTACGGTAGGCGTTAGCGTGTTTGGACAGGTCATCATAAACAACAAGGGCGTGTTGGCCCTTCTTCATGAAGTACTCACCCATGGTGACGCCGGAATAGGCGGCGAGGAACTGGAGAGCGGGAGCGGCTGTGGCCGGAGCGTCAACGATGATCGTGTACTCCATGGCGCCGTGATCTTCCAAAATTTTCTGGATCTTACCGACGTTGGCGTTTTTCTGACCGATGGCGACGTAGATGCAAATCGGACGGTTGGGCTGGTTTTTCTGGTTGATGATGGCATCGATGGCGACGGCGGTTTTACCGGTCTGACGGTCACCGATAATGAGCTCGCGTTGACCGCGGCCGATCGGGATCATACCGTCGATTGCGGCGATACCTGTCATCAAAGGCTCGTGTACCGATTTTCTCGATACGATGCCGGGCGCTTTTACTTCGATAGCGGAAAATTCAGTGGCGTTGATCGGGCCCTTGCCGTCGAGGGGCAGACCGAGCGGGTCGACAACGCGACCGAGCAGGGCTTCGCCGACCGGTACGGAGGCGATTTTGCCGGTCGTCGAGACCTGCATGCCTTCGTAGATTTTGCGGCCTTCACCGAGGACGACCACACCGACGTTGTCTTCTTCAAGGTTCAAAACCATACCCATGGTTTTGTCCGGATCGTCAAACTCCACCAGTTCACCGGCCATGGCTTTTTCCATGCCATAAACGCGGGCGATACCGTCGCCAACCTGAAGGACGCTGCCCACGTTGGATACGTTGAGAGTAGCGCGATACTTCTCGAGTTGAGACTTGAGCACTGATGTGATTTCGTCGGGCCTGATTGCCATGATTGATTTGACCTCTAGGTTCTTTTCTTATTGCTGAATTTGGATCTAAACGGACAGAAGAGTTTTTTCCAGGGAGCGTAGTTGACCTTTCAAGCTGCCGTCGATGACCTGGTCGCCCATTTTGAGCACCAGCCCACCGATCAAGCTCGGGTCTACTTTTACTTCGAGCTCGAGGGTCTTACCGAGATGCTCGGCGAGCTGAGCTTTGATATTGGCGATAGCGCTATCGGCGAGGGGCTCGGAACAAGAAAGGGAAGCGCTCAAAATATTTTTGCGCTGGTTGAGCAATTCGCGATAGTTGCTTTCGATAAAAGGAATGAGATTGAGACGACGCTTATCGGCCAGAAGACCGATCAGGTTGTCGGCAAGCTCGCTGATTTTGCCTTGAAAAAGGGAGCTCAGGAAGCGCTTTTTCTCGGTCGAATCTATAGAAGGATGATTGATGATGATCGTCATATCGCGATCGGAGGCGATCACGTCGGCGATCAATTTCAATTCATTGAGCATCTGCTCTTCTTGTCTGGCGCTAACTGCAAGGTCAAGGACCGCTTCAGCGTACTTACTCGCTATGCCTTGCAATTCGGTATTCATCTAATCTCTTTCCTCGATGATTTGAAACGGACGATTCTGCCCTGGGCAATGCACTATTTTGAAGCGGATTCGAGCGAAGCTCCCGACGAAACCGAATTTACATTCAAAGTCTCGAGTTGAGCCATGAACTGATTGAGCAGATTGGCCTTCACTTCCGGAGTGACCTTTGAAGCGAGTTGTCCTTCAGTCAAAGCAATCGCTGCCTTGACCGAAGCATGACGCATCTGCGTGACCAGTACCTGACGCTCGCTGGCGAGGGCACCTTCAAACTTGTGCAGCATGTCTTCGATTTCTCGCTTGGACTGCTGCTCGATTGCTACTTGCATCTCATGAGCGGCATGCTTAGCTTCTTTGATGATGTTTTCGGCTTCGACTTCAGCGTTAGCCACTGCTGTTTTTTGACGCTCGAGCAGAGCCTGGGCTTCTTCACGGGCCTTTTGAGCCTGGGCTAGAGTGGCGCCGATGCCTTCTTCGCGGCCTTTGAAAACAGGGGGCAATTTGGTGGCCATGATCCACCAGAGGAATGCCACCAGCAAAAGCCAGTTGATCAAGTTGTTTTCGAACATACCCATGATGCCGCCGCTTTCGGCGACTTCGGCAAAGAAGAAATACATTAACAGGCCTCCTCGAGCGCTTTTTGCACGGTGCCACGCTCGAGCGCGCCACCGGATGCATTGCCGATCAGTTTCTTCATGATCGTGTCGACAATGAGAATTTCGCTATCGACAAGCTCGGAAACCAGATTCTTCTTCTCTTGAGCGAGGGCAGTGCGGGCTGTATCGACGCGCTTGCGTCCTTCGGCCTGCACCGCCGCCATCTCTTCAGAGCGTTTCTTCTGCGCTTCGACGACGGCGTCATTGATCGTATTTTGAGCCCTGGTACGCACTTCCGCGAGACGCTTTTCATATTGAACGAGTACACCTTCAGCTTCCTCACGCAATTTGCGGGAGGCCGAAAGGTCCTGCTCAATTTTGGCGGAGCGGGCGGCCAGGGTTTTGGCTACGGGTTTGACGAAGACTTGATTGAGCGCCCACACAAAAAGGAGGAAGCTTAATATCAGGACTATCAGGGTGCCGTTTACTTCGAGCATGCGATGACTAACTCTCCGGGTCTATGACTTTGACTACGAAACAAGCCAGCAGTTATCTGCTGCCGAGACCATAAAGCTGCAGAGCGACCAGGAAGGCGAAGAGACCGAGAGCTTCCATCAGGGCGGCGAAGATGATGCCGTTGATGAGCAATTTGCCTTGCATTTCTGGTTGACGAGCCATACCTTCCAGAGCTCTGGAAGCAGCGATACCGATGCCGATACCAGGTACGCCTACGCCGATAGCGCCAAGTCCTGCGCCGATCAATGCTGCGGATTTGATGATCGTTTGTCCGTCAATAGCGCCTGCTACTTGGCCAGCCTGGGCAATCAGTTGGTGGTCCACTGGAAAATCTCCTTAAATACTAATTTTGGACGACCTTTTTCGGCCTGGCACGAAGCAGCTCTCGGCCGCGGTGCTCTGGCTCTTAAAAGGCCATCAAATTATATCAGGGGCGATTGCCGCTCACAGTCAGTGAAAGGCGCTTAAGAACCGCCGAGACTGTGTGGCTGTCACCGTTTGCGAGAGGTCAGCCGCGACAAGGGTAAAAAAAGTCGATATAAAAGTGAACAATTTCCTAAACAAATCCGTCACTAATTGCGGAACATTGCCTCTATATGACCAGATTTTGCGCTTGGCATGCATGTCTTGGCTATACAGGTTTTCAGGAGATCGAGCAGTTCAAGAAGATTTTGGCGCCCGATGCGCGACCACAATCAAAAAAAAGAGGCACCACCGGTGATGCCTCTCTCTTTCGTATTTGGTTTGCCTTCCAGTTAGTGGTGTTCGGCCACGGCTGCTCCGACATAGATTGAAGTGAGCAGGGTGAAAACGAAAGCCTGAACGAGAGCGATAAAGACTTCAAAACCCATGACCGCTGTCGGCACAAGAGCGGGGCAGATCTTCAAGAAAGCAGTGCGGAGCATTTCGTCGGCGGTGATCACGAGAAGAAGACGGAGAGCGAGTGTGGCTGGACGGACGACAAGGTCGAGCCATTCCAGGAGCATGATCGGTTTGATCGTAAACATGGCCAGATAATTGAGCTTGTGCACCATCAGGCCGGAGCCGAGATAGGTGATGATGGCGATGGCGGCAAGAGCAGCAGTGGTGTTCAAGTCGGTGGTGGCGGCAGCGACTTCGAAATGTTCGCCTCCGACATGCGGCCAACCGTTCATGTGCTCAATCACTTGCCAGGGGAAAATACCGATCAAGTTGCTAACGAGAATAAAAAGGAAAATACCGCAGAGAAGCGGTACATAGGTGCGGTAGCGGTGTTCGCCAATCGAGCCCTTGGCCAGATCGGCGATGAAAGTGTAGATGCCCTCGGCGACGGCCTGATTGGGACCACCGGCGCCTTCGACAACGAGCGAACTCGAGACGGTGCCGAAGTAGAGCAAAATCAGACCCATGGCCAACCAGGAGAGAATGACGGTGTCAGCGTGGATATCGCCGACAGTGCCGAGATTGATCGGGCCGATTACCGGCAAGTGGATGCCCGTCACAGCCGGGTCGTTTACTAAAGTCGAGAGCGGTAAATTTTTGCCTAGCATTCCTGAAAAGGACTCCCGGAGGTGGGTGATAATTAATCAAAAGGAGGCTCTGCTACCGGGCCTCGCGCCTAATAGTAACAGATCCTCAATCCGTGAAAATTTCCGAGCACTTCAATCGTCATTTTTCGAAATCGGCCTCTGGAGCCAGCTGACGCTAGGAGTCGCCGGAAGTCCGGGAGGATCTCTTGTCAAGGTCGCTGGAACGCTTGACGACGAGAGCCAGACCAATGCCCATGCCCACCATCAGTCCTGTCACTACGCCGTAGGGCTGCCACTTCATAGCGCCATCGAGCCAGTTGCCGCCGAAGTATCCGAGTATTACGCAGAGAGCAAAAACTGAACCCAGTTCGCTCGCCACCATGATCTGCGCGCCGAGTGTCACCGAGTCATCGGACTGGTTGGAGGATACCTTTTGAGCGGCTCCATGATCGGGAGCCTCGTCTGGATCATTCTTCATATTTTTTTCAACATAGATAGTTTTGTTGTCCCATTCCGGTCAGGGTCTGATAACCGATCCAACTAAAAATCCGCCGATGCCGCTCCGTATCACCATTATGCGCCTTTCCGCCCGAGGTTTGTAGTCTAGTTTTTCGGCCCGCTACAGCCCAGCTCACAGTCAGCACAAAAGAGTAAATTGATTGACAGGGCGGCCTTTTCAGCCATTTCCCGGTTCAAATCCTAACGACTGGGTAAAATGGGCTCGTAAGATAGCCTCATATATTCAATTATGCTATGAGTAAGTTTGAGATAATAATTCGTGTTTGGGACCGGGCCAACTTGACATTGCAGTCATTACCAGGGAGTTAAGTAGAAGATGTTCGACCGGCTTTTTAAAGTCATCCAGGCTGCTTTCAATTCCCTACTGGGCAAGGCTGAAGATCCGCAGATCATGCTGGAGCAGACCTACCAGGACCTGCAAAATCAAGTAATCCAGTTCAGGCAGGCGGTGGCTCAGGCGATTGCCACCGAGAAGCAGCTGGAGCAGACCCTCTCCAAAAACAAAGATCAGGCCGCTACCTGGCAAAACCGCGCCGCCATGGCCGTACAGCAAAACAACGACGAGCTCGCCCGTCAGGCTCTGCAGCGTAAGCAGCAGTTTGCCCAGGCCGCCGCCGACCTGGAAGTGCAGCTCAAACAACAAAAAGATGCCACCAGCAAATTGCGCCAGCGTCTCACCGAATTGGAAAACGAACTGCAAAAGGCAGCGACCAAGAAACAGATGCTGATTGCCCGCGACAAGGCGGCCAAAGCGACGATGAAAGCCAACGAGATCCTCTCCAAGACCAGCTCATCAGGCGCTTTGAACGTTATCGATCGTATGGAAACAAAGATTCAGGAGCGCGAAAACCAGGCCGCCGCACTCGGAGAACTCTCCGGCGACACACTGGAGAAACAATTCAAAAATTTCGAAGGCCAGTCCGATATCGAAATGGAACTGATGGCGCTCAAAGGCAGCATGCCCTCAGCCGCCGGCACCACCACCGATGCTTCCAAGCTGATTGCTCAGGACAAGCACTCCAACAAAGATGCTGTTCTACTCGACGCCAAAGACAGCCATGACGGCTCTATAGATGTTCAAGAGATTCGTGAGTTGCGCACCAACGACTGAAGTATTCTTTGAACGTACCTTCGAGGATGGCCCGGCGACAGAGCTGGGCCTCATTTATCAGGTAGTGTACGTTGTGAATGGAGAGCAAAATCGCCCCGGCGATTTCACGCTGACGCATCAAATGATGCAGATAAGCGCGCGAATGATTGAGACAGGTCGAGCACTGGCAGTGCGGATCAAGAGGACCGAAATCGTGGGCATAGGCCGAGCGGCGCATGGTGATGCGCCCTTCTGAAGTAAAAACCGAACCATGCCTGGCCAATCGCGTCGGCGAGACGCAGTCGAACATATCGATACCACATCTGATGGCATATAAAATATCCCAGGGTGTGCCGACGCCCATCAAGTAGCGAGGCTTCTCGCGCGGCAAAAGCGGCGTGGTGTAAGCGACCACGTTTTCTATGGTTTTGCGGTCCTCACCGACGGCGACACCACCGATGGCAAAGCCGGGCAGATCATGGGAGGTGACGACACTGGCCGATTGGCGCCGCAAATCTTCGAACATACTGCCCTGGACGATACCAAAAAGCGATTGCTCGGTCGGTCTTTCGTGGGCGCCGATGCAGGTCTCGAGCCAGCGGTGGGTGCGCTCCATGGCCGCTCTGGCATCGTCGTGGGTGGCCGGATTTTTGACGCATTCGTCAAAGGCCATGATGATGTCGGCGCCAATCGCATTTTGAATGCGCATCGATCTGGCCGGCCCGATAAAATGTTCTTTACCGCCGCGATGATCGCGGAAATAGACGCCCTCTTCGGTGATACGCCGCAAGCCGTCCAGACTGAATACCTGGAAGCCGCCCGAGTCGGTCAGGATCGGTTTGTGCCAGTTCATAAATTTGTGCAAACCGCCTGCTTCGGCGATCAGTTCGTGACCCGGACGCAAATAAAGATGATAAGAATTGGACAGAACAATCTGCGCGCCGCAATCGTCGACCTGCTCGAAGGTCATCGAACGCATGGCGGCACTGGTGCCGACCGGCATAAAAACGGGAGTTTCGATCACCCCGTGACAGGTGCTTATTTTGCCGGCCCGCGCGCCCGACCAGGGGCATTCCGCTTCCAGCTCGAAAGACAATGCTTTACTCATCGCCTAAGTATAGGGCCAAGCATTGAAGCAATCATTTTAGTAAGAGAGATGTAAGTGAATGTAATTTGCCTTGCTCACAATCCCCTCACCCTTCCATTTAGTGGAGAAGTTATAATCGACAGCATGAAATTTGGAACCCACTTCAGCCTCAGCCTCGCCCTCAGCATCGTATGCAGTTCAGGCCTGCCGCCTTTGCCTGGGATTTCTGGCAGGGCGGCCGCACCGCTTGCACAGCCGGCTTTTGCCGCCGAAGGTGGGGAAAATAGTTTCATCTTGTCCAACCCTGTTTTGAAAAGACGGCTGGAGTTGAATCACAAAGTCGCTTATGTTGACCTTTCTCCCAAGCTCACCTACCTCTACCTGCCGGTGCAGGCGCGTGGCGTCGACATGATTTTCCTGCTCGGCATATACCGACCGGCGCCAACGGCTGATGCCAATAAAGATTCGAAAAAAGACTCGGGTAAAGATGGAGATGCCGACGGCTCGGGCGACAGCAAAGCCGACAAGAAAGGCAAGAAAGAGAAAAAAGAGGGCAAAAAAGGACTGAAGATACTTGGTATCGGCAAACTCACTCCAGATGAAGTGAAAATAAAGCAGACCCATCAAAATGCCCTCAATCTTGTCCTGGGCAATGCCCGCGAAAACCTGGCCGTCATCGATGAATTCAACGCTCCACCGGCTTTAGAAGGTCAGACAGCGGCGGTAAAAAAAATAAATGCGGCCGATGCTCTTTTGATCGAAGCCTTCGATCTGGTGGCAAAAAACAAACATGACGAAGCGCTGGTGAAAGTCAAAAAAGCGCTCGAGGAAGCTCCGAACAGCATCCGCGGCAAGAACAATCTGGCCTGCTTGCTGGTTATGGGCGGCCACTTCCAGGAGGCGGAAGGTATTCTGGACTCGCTTGTACCGAAATCTCCACCGAGCGGACCGCGCTGCAATGTACCGATGATCAATCTGGCTAATCTATATTGCCTGGCCGGAAACGCATCGGCAGCCAACAAAATGTTGCTCGATTTCGATCCCGATTCACCCGAGGCAAAGTCTTTGCCCCTGCGCCTCGCCATGATCCGCGTCTTGCTTCAGCAAGGCGACCGCGACAAGGCGAAGGATCTTCTCAGTGAAGCGCGCAAAGAATTTCCCACTAATTTGACATTGATGGAACTGGCCGGCGATATAGCATTTGAAGAAAAAGACTATAAACGTGTAATCGATCTATTGACCCCGGTCTCGGGCAAAGATGCCGTCGACGCCGTCGCCCTGCTCAAAGTAGCCGATGCTTACAACCGGCTTGGTGACATGGATACGGCGATCAAAAAGGCCACACTTGCCACCAATAATTTCCCCGATGATCCAGCCGCTCACATCGCCCTGGGCAAACTCTACCTGGCCAACAAAGAATTTCTCGGGGCGAAATTGCAGTTTGAACGCACCATGGAATTGAATCCACCCTTTCCCCTGCGTCTAACCTGCTTCGCGCCCTATCTCAAAACTCTGGACGCGATGAATAACTACAAGGCCATGCAAGAAATCAGCTCAGCCTGGCTCAAGGCCAATCCCAAGCAGGCGATTTGCCACTTCAACCGCGGCTGGGTGCTCGAAACCTGCATTAAGGCCGGCAAAGATCCAAAAGAGGGCGAAAAACTCACAGAGGAAGCAATCTCGGAATACGAAAAGGCTATCGATCTGGAGCCGTCCATGGGTTCGGCCAATTATAATCTGGCTATCATGTTGTACAAAAACAAACGCAAGGAAGAGGCGATAAAAAGGCTGGAGGCTTTCCTGCAAGTGGCCAGCAGTGAGGCCGATCGCAAAGATGCCTCCGATTTGCTCAAATCTTTGATAGAGAAAAATTAAAGCAGAGAGGTCCCCGGCTGGGGTTAAATAGTCTCCTGACAAGGCCTCCTTTGCTCGGCCTTCTATTTTGTCCAGTCATATAGTCATATATAAAGGATTGCCTTGCCAGTCAGCCGCGCCCTAGTTGCTTTTTCCATTTTTATGGCGATAAACCTGGCCATTCCGGCTTCGAGCAGCTTCAAAGGCGGCCAGGCCAGAGCCTCGCTCAATCAGGACGCCATCCAAAAAGCGCTGCGCCAGGCCCAGAGCAAGCTCGTCGCCGACAGCGCCACGACGGCCCCGGTCGTTTTCATCGGATCGTCGTTAATCATCGCTCCGCTCTGGAGCACCGACGTCAAACACGGCTACTTCTATCAAGATTGCATGTTGCACCATCAGAGCAAGAGCTTCGAAGAGCTGCTCAAAAATGAGGGCAAACCCGCTCCGGTAGTCAGTCTGGCTACAGCCGGACAATTCGTCTCCGACACTTATTTGATTGTTGACAAATTTATCGCCGCGGCAAAAAACAAGCCGCGCGCTCTCATCTACGGCATCGCTCCCCGGGATTTCATGGACGATACTACAGGCGGACTGGCGCTGACATCGGTCTTCGATGAGCTCGTCGAGGTCTCGGATCTGCCTCGCTTCGGCGATCTGTTCTTCAGTACCTTCGATGAACAGGGCGATTTCCTGCTCAATCGCTCGGTCTATCTTTATCGCAAACGCGGTCGCTATCAGGGCAAATTCAACGACGCCATGACTAAGGTCGTGGCTCGCCTCTACCGCGATAAGAGCACTATTGCCTCGGCCGCATCAGGTAATTTAGGCGGCACCAATAACGATCCCCTGGCCGGATTTTTACTGGGTGGCAATCGCAGCGACATCTGGAGCAAGAGTATCGATGAGTATTCCAGGCGCTATAAGGTCTTCAACAAGCAGCAATTTGCCAAGCAAAAAGAGTGCTTTAAAGCACTCGTAGCCCTCTGCAAAGAAAAGAACATCAAACTGTATGTGGTGGCAATGCCGCTCACCGCCGACAATCGCAAATTGATGCCCAGGGAACTCTACCAGAGCTACATCGACTGCGTGTCTAGCACGACGAGAGAGGCCGCTGTGCCCTTCCTCGACCTGGAAGCGAAGGGTGACTACAAAGACGCCGACTTCTACGATACGGTGCACCTGAACGGCATCGGTGGCGAACATTTCCTCTCCGCTATGGCCGACTTCGTCCGCGACCCCGAAGATGCGAGCCGGGCAGTGGCCGCTAAGAAAGCTTCCAGCCCAACATATTGAGCGTGGTAGCAAAGTCGCCGCGGCCCCAGAGCCATACATGTAAGACAAAAGTGAGCTGTTCGACGGTCATTTTGCCTTCCTCTACCAGTCGATAGCCGACCTTGAGCGCTTCCAGCTTTTCTTTGTCGAAAATATTGCGCTTGAGCAAATAATCGCTCACGGCATCGGGATCGCGCTCGGCGACGAGGCGAATCTGCTCGATATCACGGTTGGCAATCAGGCCTACTGTATCGAGCATTTCGACGAAGCCCGAAGGCGAAGGCTTGTAGCGGCCGCGCTTGATCTTTACCGGTTTGATTGCCGCCAGCTCCTCCATCGAAAGCTCGAGCGGCCTGCCGCTGACCGCGCATTCACGCAACATCTGACCGGCCCTGAGCGGGTCGAGGGTGCCGTCCTGGATGTATTTCTGGGCGCGCAGGGCATAGCCGACCATTTGCTCCGAACAGATGCCCTCATCGACGAGGATCTGACCCAGGGGTTTGGCCTCGCTCAATGTGCGCTCGACGCAAGATAACAGGTCGAGCTCGGAAATCAGCTCAGAGAGGACGAGCAACTCTCCCAGACGGACAAGATTTTGACTGCGATAGCGCTTCAATCCGCCAAATTCGAGGATTTCCTCGATCTGCTCATTGTGCATACTGGAGAGCTTGAGGGCGCCGACCGCCTGATCGCGACCGATGCGCTTTTGCTTGACCAGCAAAAAGGCCGTCAAACCGGCGTAGGCCACCATTTCGGTAACTGACTGGTGGAGGACGAGGACGCGTACTAGAGGCAGACCGGAGAGCAAACTGGTCTCCATGGCCTCGTCGAGCATCTGCGAGGTGATCACGCCGGCATCGATAAAGAGACGCCCGAGAGTGACGCCAAAGACAATAGGCTCAATCGTGCAGCCAACGGCCATGAGATTATTGACGAAAGAGTCGCCATGACTGCGGATGCGGTGCAAAACCTCGAGGGCCTGCTCGATCGAAAGCAGCTTTTCCCGGATCAGGTTCTGCGCCTGCAGGGCGGCGTAGAGCTCCTTTTCGGTGACCAATCCGCTCTCCATCAAGACTCGGCCGAGGGGCTGCTTCTTGCTCTTGGACATCTTCAGAGCGGAATTTAAATTGTCGACACTGGTCAGGCCGGCATTGACGATTAAATCGCCAATCTGGGTGGAAATCTGGGCAGAAACCTGGCCGACGTTTAGCTTAGCGTCGCCCTTTACCGGCTCTGATTCTGTACTGGTAGGGCTTTTGGGGTTTTTAGAGGGGGCCGCCACGATAATTCCATTGTTTTGCTGTAGCTGTTTACCATAGGTGCTGGAGCTGAAAAGCCTCACGGGAAAAATCTACCCGCTGGCGCGCCATTCCAAGCGCCCGAAAAACGTATGAAGTATATAGGGTAAAGGGCTCTTTTGAATATTTTTTGAATATCTTCAGCCTGGGCGGCAGGCACACGAAGAGGCCACGCGCACATACGATAAGAGTATTTTGTATATACAGAGCATATAGAGACGACTACCCGCGGGCCGGTCGAAAACCGGAAACGGTAGTCGATACAAGGAAAGGGTGATATGGGAGCGAGGTCTAAAAGAGTACTTTCGGCAACATTCTGGATAACACTGAGTCATGCGCGGCATATAGCCGGAAAATGTCGAACTGGGCAAAAAAGTTATTCGCACCAGTCGCGGTGCCGGGCAAGATCCAAAAAAGCGAGTTAAAATGCTCTTTGTACCTCGATGTGCCCGATCGGCGACGGCCTTTCAAAAAAATTTTTGCTAGCGGATCGCTTTCTCTTATAAGCTGAAAAAGGAGTCGATTAGATATACAAAGTATCTGAAAAGCATTGCCTGGACTGCTCTTTCATATGGTGCAGTCAATCATGGGTACCACCGGTGGTGACCTTCAGAGAGCCATCAAGCCAAGCCAAATGTAGTCCTCACCGCTTGACACTAAATGCAGTGTGTAGTGTAATTCGTCTGTACTGTGCCATTTCTCCGTGTAGAATTAGCTAGCTCTATAACCAAAAGTGGGAGTCTCTTTTGCGGATCAAAGAAATCGAACTCGATAACTTTAAGTCGTTCGGAAAGCAGACTTTAGTTCCTCTGTTGGATGGCTTCACCACCATCTCCGGCCCCAATGGTTCGGGCAAATCAAACGTTATAGACAGCCTGCTTTTTGCCTTAGGCCTTTCGACGACCCGCACGATGCGCGCCGAAAGACTGCCCGATCTGCTCAACAATTTGAGCGGTAAAAACGAGCTCAAGGTGCGTGTGCGCTTTGCTACCGACGAGGGCGTCGAGCTCGAAGTGATCCGCCGCCTGCGTGTCAAAGAAAACGGCTACACCAGCACATATATCCTCAATGGCCGCGTCGCCACACTCACCGAAGTGCACGAAGAGCTGGTCAAATACAATGTCAGCCCGACCGGCTACAACGTGATCATGCAGGGCGACGTCACCAATATCGTCACGATGAGCGCCACCGAACGTCGCCGGATCATCGACGAACTGGCCGGCGTAGCGGAATTTGACCGCCGTATCGATCAAGCTCAAAACGAGCTCGAACTGGTCGGTGAAAAAATCGAACAGCAAAAAATCATCCTCACCGAAATCCTCGCCCGTCTCGAAGTCCTCAAAACGGATCGCGATCAGGCCCTCAAATATCTTGATTTGAAGACGCAAAAAGAGCGCGTCGAGCGCGATCTCGTCTTCGTCAAATCAGCAGAGCTCGAACATCGCTGTGCCATTGAGCTGGCCGAAATCGAAAAACTGAATAAAAAAGAAGAGGAGCTGCTCGAGAAACTCGAGCGCACCGAATTTAACCTCGTCAGCCTGCGCGCTCAGCTCGGTCAGATCGACCAGGAAATCCGCGAGAAGGGCGGCAACGAGCAGCTCTTATTGCGCCAGGAGCTGGAAACGAAACGAGGCGAATTGACTCGTGAAGAAAACAAACTCTCCAATCTTACCGGTATCATCGGCGAGAAAACGAAACAAGCCAAAGTAATCGGCGGTCAGATCAAAACGATCGACCGGCGCTTGAGCGACCTTTCTCGTCAGAAGAAGCAGCACCAGGCCGACCAGGCCGCGGTCAACGGCGCCCTTATGGAAAAGCAGGGTGCTTTCAGCGCCGTATCCGCCGAAATCGAAGTTTTACGCCAGGAAAAAGATAAGTCTTCGGACAAGATCTCCAATCTGCACTCCGACTTGCAGGGTCTGCGCGACGAGCGCCACCAGCTGGAAGTGAAGAAAACACAGTTCAAAACCCGGCGCGAAAGTCTGGAAGGCGAACTGGAAGCGTTGCGCAACAAGGCCACCGAGCAAATCAGCAAATCGGCGCAGGTGAAGGGCATGCTCGGCAAGCTCGAGCGCGAATATCAAGATCAACAAGCCCTCGTCGCCGGTGTCCAGCGCACGCTCATGCAATATGAAAGCGAACTCGAGGGCACGAGAGAAGAAATCGAAACCAAGCGCCAGGGTCAAGAGTCTATTCAGCGCCGTTTGATCGAGCTCGAGACAAAACGCGATGTGGCCGGTGAATCCGGCTATGGCCGGGCCGTCGAAGCAATTCTCGCCTCGGGCATCAACGGCGTGCACGGCACAATCGGTCAACTCGGCCGTGTCGACGATCAATATACGACCGCCCTTGAAATTTCTATTGGACCGAGACTGGGCCATATCGTCGTCGACGACGATCACATCGCCCAGCAATGTATCGAATATCTCAAATCCAATCAGGCCGGACGCGCTACCTTCGTCCCTCTGAACAAAATCGTCACCCAGCCGCCGGGCCTTCTGCCCAACCGTCCGGGTGTGATCGACTTTGCCTATAACCTGGTCGATTTCAATCCAAAATTTGTCAAAGCCTTCCAGTATGCCTGCGGCCAGACAATCATCATGGATACGATGGAAAATGCCCGGCGCCTGATCAGCCAGGCGCGCATGGTCACCGTCGGTGGTGAACTGTTCGACAAGTCAGGCAGTATGTCCGGCGGTAACGACAATAAAGCCAAATTGCACTTCGGCACCAGGGGCGAAAGCGACCTGGCCGCCGTCAAGCAAACGGCCAAAAGCCTTGCCGACCAGCTGCGCTGGCTCAAAGACAGCATCAAAGAACTGGAAGGTTCGGTCAACGAAGAGCGCGGCAAGCTGAGCAACGCTCAAGCCCTGCTCGCTTCCAAGCTCGCCGATCTGGAAGCGAAACGCAAGCAAGTCAAAGATCTCGACGACGAAGTCGAAAACGTCAAGCCGCTGCTGCGCTCCAAAGCCGACGAATGCGAAGCCCTCGATGTCGAAGCGGCCCAGGTGGAAGTCTCGATCAAAGAGTACACGGTCAAAATCACCAAGCTGGAAGAGTCACTCGAAGGCGCTCGCGACAAGGGTCACCGCACCCACCTCGAAAAACTGATCCACGAATCGGAAGAGCTCCGCTCGGAGCTCACCGCCGTCGACGAACAATTTAAAGAGATCCAGCGTCTGATCGACCGTGCCGACACAGAAGAGCGCGTCGAAATCAACAACCGCGAAAATCTCACCGTGCAAGCCAATGATCTGGGCGTCGAGCTCGATGATCTGGAAGCACAAGTGCCGACCCACCAGAATACAATTGCCGCTCTGCGCAGCTCGATTGCCGAAATGGATCTTAAGGTCTCCGAAATCTCTGAAGAACTCGAGTCCATGCGCAAGGCCAAAGAAGATATCCACGAGAAAGTCACAGCCTGCGAGATTGAACGCACCAAGGTCGATCAAGAGACGATCCGCGTCAAAGAACAGCGTACGGAGCGCAAAATGCTGCACTTCGACCTCGAGCGCCAGTTGCTCGAAGTGAAAGAAGCGATCGCCGCCATCCTTGCTGAAACACCCGATTACGAACCGCCTTCGGCCGGTACGGTCGAGCAGCTAAAACAGCAAGTCGATCGTCTCGAGCGCCGTATGCGTTCCCTCGAGCCGGTCAACATGAAGGCTCTGGAAGAATACAACCAGACCGAAGAGCGTCAAAGAGATCTCTCCGAAAACCTCGATACCCTGGCCATCGAGCGCGAACAAATCGATCAGCGCATCATGGGCTATGGTCAGTTGAAAAAAGAAAACTTCATGGAAGCTTTCAACGCCATCAATATCAACTTCCAGGATATCTTTGCCGAGCTCTCGCACGGTCACGGCAAGCTCGAGCTGGAAAATCCGGAAAGCCCCTTCGAAGGCGGCCTGATCATTCGCGCTCAACCAAGAGACAAAAAGATGCAACGCATCGAAGCCCTCTCGGGAGGCGAGAAATCGCTGACGGCGCTCTCCTTCGTTTTTGCCTTCCAGCGTTTTGCCCCGGCACCTTTTTATGCCTTCGACGAGGTCGACATGATGCTCGATGGTGCCAACGCCGAGCGTCTGGCGCGTATGGTCAAACGTCAGTCGGAAAGCGCTCAATTTGTCGTAGTCAGCCTGCGTCGACCGATGATCGAAAACGCCGATCACGCCGTCGGTGTGTCGTTGCGTTCCGATGGTTTCTCCCGAGTAGTCGGCATCAAAGACATCGTCCTGCCCTCCGAGCATGAACTTGCCACCGCCGGTGCCCACTAAAAGGAGATTGCGCCATGTCCAATGAAGCTCCTCCGAATGTGAACGCCAACGGCAGTCAGGCCGCCGCCGCCGCATCGGTCGCATCCTCAGCATCCGCCGCATCCTCAGCATCAGGCCCACCCGCCACATCCGGCACAGCCATACCGACGGTCGAAGAAACCAGTGTTAAAGTAGCGAAAAGTCCAAAGGCGCCAAAGCTGCGCTCGATGGGCCCGGTCAAAGTGACACAATTTGATCCGTCCTCTCCCCTGGTCGATCCGGCCGAGGTCATGGACAAGCTGGTCAAAACAGCCCGGGAAGCGGCACGCGAAACCCGCGAAGCAAACAAGCAAAGCGCTATCGAAACGGCCAAACAATCTGCCAAAGAACTGGCCGCCGAAAACAAAATCAATCGTGGTGTGGCGCGCGAGCTCGAAGCTGAAAATAAGGCCAAGGTGCTCGATTTTGCCTCTCTATCGACAGCAACTACAAACGTCGCCGCCACGCCGATAACGATCGACGGTAATGGCGAGCCCATCGTTGCCGCCACTGAAAATGCCAGTGTCGAGGAGATGTCCCACCCCGACGACGGTATCGAAATCCTCTGCAAAATGGCCGAGAAAGGCGAAATCGATCCAAAGAACGTAGATATCATCGATGTCTGCGATAAATTCTTGAAAGCGATTGCCTCGACACCGCAGGAAAGTCTGCGCATGTCGGGCAAAGTAATTTTTCACGCCGCCGTCTTGCTCCGCCTGAAAGCGGAAGCCTTGCTTTCCGAAGCGACCAATGCGATTGCGCCGGTCGTCGACGACTTCCTCGATTTTGACGACGAAGGCGGACCGATCATTTATGACTCGAATAAGCAAGAGATTGGCAGACAGCTCACCTTCAAAGATCTCGAAGGGGCAATCGTCAGGCGTGCTCAGCGCAAGCAACAAGTGCGCGAGAGAAGGGTCACCCTCGATCAACTGATCGCCGCCCTTAAAGAAGCGGAAAAATTAGAAACGGTGCGTCAGGAGAAAAAACCGAAGGCACCACGCATTGATTTATCCGGTTACAACGAAGTAAACGATGTCGACGACATACTCGATCTGGCCCACGATGAAGATATAGAAGGCACTATTGTGCGGGTCGAGCAGTGGATTGCCGAAAATCTCAATCTTGGCGATTCGATAGAGTTTCTACAACTGGTAATGAAAGTAAGTCTTAAACGAGACTGGGTAGAATCCTTTCTCGCTGCGCTATTTCTTTCAAATGCAGGTAAAATAGATCTGGCTCAGGAAATATTTTACGGGCCTCTCTATTTGAGCCTGTGCCGGGATCAGCCAGCCGTGGCCAATCTTTTAGAAGTCGGCGATAAGATCGCCAATGGCGGATAGCATCGTGCAATTAAAATCACACATCGAAGCATTATTATTTCTCACCGATAAGCCGCTCAAGGCTGCTGTGATCGCGCGCACTCTCAACCAGGACGTGCAGGCAATCCGCCAGGCCACGCTCGAGCTTATCCACGATTACGAGGCGCGCAATGGTGCCCTCGAAATCGCCGACGAAGACGGCTATATGATGCAGGTCAAAGATGAATATTCCGACCTGGTCAACGAGCTCGCTCCCTTCGAGATGCCGACAGCCCTGGTCCGCACTCTCTCGGCAATCGCTCTCAAACAGCCGGTCACGCAAGCGGACGTGATTAAGATTCGCGGCGCCGGCGCCTACGACCATATCAAGGAGCTCGAAATACGAGAGCTCATCCATCGCAAAGAAGACGGCCGTTCACCGGTATTGACCACGACCAAAAAATTCCAGGAATATTTCCGCCTCTCCAAAGATGGTCAGGGCTGGAGACAGGAGCTTGGCCCGACCAAGACCAGGGAAGATGCGGAGAATAAAGGCGACAGCAGCGGCGACGATAAGGGCGAAGACGCTAAATCGATCCAGCTTGACGTCTTCGACGCCAGTCCCGACGCTCCCGACAATAGCGACAGCAACGGCGGTAGTGGAGCCGCTGTCGAGCCGATGCAAATGGCTGCTCCCGCCGACGCTTCCAACATCCAGTAGATTTTGAGTTGAGTAGCGGTCATAGTCTTGCCGCCATTCTCGTAGCAGGTGGTTCCGGCTCTCGCTTTGGTGCGGCCGGGGGGCTTCCCAAACAATTCCAAATGCTCGCGGGATATCCATTGTACACATGGTCAATATCCAGAATATACAAATCAGGTGTATTTAAAGATATTATTTTGACTATGCCCGGCTCGCTCATCGACCGGGCGCGCCGGGAAATCGATGTTCTTTTCCCAAACAACTATATAGATGTAATCGCCGGCGGCGCCAGCCGGCAAGAATCGGTACATCTGGCCTTGAGGTCACTGGCGAGCAAAAGCGCGGCAGCTGAGTATGTGGTGGTGCACGATGCGGCCCGGCCTTTTTTGACGCTGAAGATGCTCGAAGACGCCATAGCAACGGTCACCACCAGAGGTGCCTGCACGATCGGCACACCCGTCTCCGACACCTTGAAAAAAGTGGCACCGCCCGTAGAGCCGGCTACCACAGAGGTCGAGCCGCGTCGTTCATTAATTGACGGATTAATTATCGAGACAGTCGACCGCCGCGATCTTTACTCGGTACAAACGCCCCAAGCCGCCCCCCTGGAGCTTTTACTGGCTTGCCATGAGAGGGCGCGGGCGGAAAATCTTGGTGTCACGGATGATGCGGCAATTTTGGAGCATTTCGGACACAGGGTCGTAATATTTCCTGGACAAACAAACAACATAAAGATAACAGTAGGCGAAGATTTACGCGCCGGCGAGCTTCTCGCACCGCTCTACCTGCCAGCCAGTCCGCATTAACCACATCCGGTGCATATCGTAATAAGCTCCTGATATCTATAGGCACCACACTTGACACTACTTGCAGGATTTCTATAAAAGGCTAGAATGATTGCACTAAGTAATTAAGCGGTTAGCTATGTGTATTTAGCGAATTTTATTAAAGCGATAAGCACAAAGTTAACGACAATAAGCAATTTGTTCAGAGTCAGTCTTCATCTTCATCTATAAAGGGACTTCCATGGTTGACGACTATAGAGACAGCCCACAAGAGAAACCAGTATTTGCCAATGATGGTCGCTCCGGTAAAAAAGAAATCGATCTTTTCCCGGCGCTTCAAGATCGTCGCATGATGGCAATGCAGCATGGTGCGGTGCGGCAGAATACGCCTACAAGGTTGGGCAGCCAGATTTCGATGTTTAGCCCAGTCTCCTTCGAAGAGGCCCTGGATATTGTTGAATGTCTGCGCTCGCGAGCAGCAACTACCATCTCACTCGAAAATATGAAAAAGCTGGACGCTTCGCGCCTGGTCGACTTTGTTGCCGGTGCCTCCGCCGCCATCGATGGTGACTTTCATAAATTGAGCGAGCAGGTCTATGTATTTGCTCCCAGCAACATCAAAATCTCCGCTCCTGTAAAAGACGTACCCAAAGCAACCACCGGCACCACATTCGGTGAGATTACTTTCGGCGGTCTGGCGGCAGCGCCGGCACCCTCGACATCCGCGTCGGATCACATCAAGGATCTTGGACTCGGTGCTCTTGATTTCCTCTACCCTGGTAGAGCTTCTCAAGAGACAACGGCGCCGACACCTACTGTAAACTGGACCAACTCCTAGCACTGGTGTTAAGGAAATCTTATCGAACCAGCCCCCGGGGTTTGTCACCGTCCTCTTCAAGTTTTTTAACAGCCACCCTCCCGGGTCGCTGCTATTATTGAGAAGCAAGGCACGGGGCAATCACTGCCAGGTGCCGCGTTTCCTCCTTACCTAATCCACCACAACACTGTCTTCCCCTTCGCTCCTCGAGGGGGAAGTTCTTTTTCAGGCCAAAGTTTTTCTTGAAATTTTCCCGCTTTTTTGCGGGCTTTCAGGCTTTTTTTCAACCCATGGCCAGGATGTCGCGGGCGGCAAGTATCGGATCATCACCGCTGACGGTGCCGATGAAGTTTTGACCGGCTATGTGCTTCTGATAATAGTGGTCGTAATAGTGCGTCAGCAAAAGCTCCACTGCCGGCGCCAGATCGCCTGCTGCCACATGCTCGCGTATTTCTTGCAAGACCGCACCGGGCAGTCGATTTTGAATGGTAGCCAGAGCCTGTTCGGCGGCTTGCAATGCCGCACCTTCAAGCATGATCTTTCCTCCCGCTCCCTCATCCAGGGCACTTTCGTCATTGCCGCCGTAGTCGGCCAGAATGCGCCGGCAGCGGCGCTCGAGCGAACCACTGACGAGGATCTGCGGGGCTCCGTTCAGTCTCTTGAAAAGAAAGGCCGGCAGACTGACGCGCCCGATATTACGACTTTCGGCCTCGACATAGACTTTGCCACCGTTAAAACTGCGAACCCTATGCCAGATCGCCGCCTCAAAATCCTTTTGCGAAGGTTGCCCCTCTTTTTGAGCGAGTGCACCAAATACGGAGCCGCGATGCCTGGCCAACTTTTCCAGATCGATTACCTGACCGCCGGCTTTTTCGATTTCCGTCAAGATTTCTGTCTTGCCGACGCCCGTATGGCCCTGCAAAGCAATCACTTCAAATAAATATGGATCGGCGGCAAAATCTCGCACCACTACCGAGCGCCAGCTTTTATAACCCCCGGTCAACCGGAAACAATCTAGACCGACGATACTCAGACAACTGGCCACAGCCTCCGAGCGCAATCCGCCGCGCCAGCAATGGACGACCAGCGGCTTATTTTCGTCCCCCCTGGCTTCTACGATAGCATCGATCAAAGCGGGGATTTTTGGCGCAATGATATTCATCGCTTTACGCCGGGCGATGATTTCACCTTCGGTGGCATAAACCGTACCGATAAAGTCGCGCTCACCATCAGTAAAAAGCGGTATGTTGACAGCTCCGGGTATGCGCTCGACAATATATTCGCAGGGCGAGCGCACATCGATCAACGTCACCCGCTTGAGCGAGTTGAATTGATCGGCGGAGATTTCTCGCCAGGTCACTTTTGGCCGTTATCCTTTTTTATGCACTGACTTGCGATCGCTGCGCTCGCGCTCATTGCCGCCGCCATTGGCACCATTATCAGCCGGAGCAAGACTGGCACGCATGGCGACAACTTGTAAGAGCGGATTGGAGCGCAGTTGATCCTGGAAGTAGTCGGTGAGCTTTTCAAAGAGCAGATCTTTTACGGTCTCCGCCGATACCAGATCGTGCGGCTCGGCCTGAGCGATTATTTTCTTAGCTTCATCGGTCAGGCGAATGACAAATTCCTCGGCCGGCAAGCCACGAGGCAAAATCACACCGCGCAGCGAGACATCCGGTCCGCTCAGCAATTTGCCATTTTTATCGACCGACACCGCCAGCGCCACCAGTCCGTCGCCGGCAAGTTTTTGCCTTTCTTCGACGATCTCCTCATCGATCATAAAATCACGGTTATAGTCGACAAGCAAAACACCCGACTGAACAGTACCGGCCATTTTGCCTTTTTCAGCCGTGAGCTCGAGCACATCGCCGTTTTCCATGATAAATACATTATCTGGATCGACGCCGCATTCGACGGCCAATCGACCGTGCCCGACGAGCATGCGATATTCGCCATGCACCGGGATGAAGTATTTTGGCTTGCAGAGATTGAGCATGAGCTTCTGCTCTTCACGGCAGGCGTGACCGGAAACGTGCACACCGGCATCGCGACCGTAAATTACTTTTGCCCCGCGTATGCAAAGAGCATTGATCGTATTGGCTACCGAACGCTCGTTGCCCGGGATGGGAGTGGCGGAAATAATAACCGTGTCGCCCGCCTCGACTTTGAGCTTGCGGTGCTCGTCGTTGGCGATACGAGTCAGCGCCGACATAGGCTCGCCCTGGCTACCGGTAGTCAAAATGACGACCTGGTCCGGAGGAAGTTGATTGATGTTTTCCACCTGGACGAGCAAATTATCCGGATATTGCATATAGCCCAGATCACGGGCAATGGCTGCAAATGTGAGCATCGAACGACCGAGAATGGTCACCTTGCGATTGTGATTCATCGCTGCCCGCAGCACCTGCTTGACGCGGTTGACGTTGCTGGCAAAAGTGGTGATGATGATCCGCCCTTTGGCCTGGATAAAAGCTTCGTTCAATTTGGTCCAGACGCTGCGCTCAGAGGGGGTGTAGCCTTCGCGCTCGGTATTGGTGCTATCGCTGAGCAGGGCAAGAACGCCTTCTTCACAGGCCGCCGCCAGTCCGGCGATGTCGAAGTGCTCGCCATCCACCGGCGTAAAGTCAAATTTGAAATCACCGGTGTGAACAATGACACCAATGGGGGTGCGGATAATCAAACTAAAGCTGTCGGCAATCGAATGGGTACAGCGGATAAATTCCACTTCAAAGCATCCCATGCGCACGCGCTGACGCGGTTTGACTTGAGTCAACTTGGTGCGTTCGGATAGACCGGATTCATCAAGCTTTTTCTCGAGCAGACCGATAGCCAAAGCCGGTCCGTAGATGACGGGTAATGTCACTTCTTTGAGCAAAAATGGAATGCCGCCGATATGATCTTCATGACCGTGGGTGACGGCCAGACCGCGCAAGCGCGACTGTTGCTGGGCAAGGAAGGTGAGGTCTGGCAAAACGAGATCGACGCCGAGCATTTCTTCGGAAGGAAAAGCCAGGCCGGCATCGACAAGCATAATGTCTTCGCCGTAGCAAATAGCCATGGTATTTTTGCCGATTTCGCCCAGACCGCCAAGCGGCACGATGCGCAAGGTCTCGCCGGTGCGAGCGCGAAATTCTTTGGCTTCCGGTCCATTGGCGACTGCCGGATCAGGATCGAAATTTAGCAATGGCGCCGGCTTCTGGCGCCTGTTTTTACCGTGACTCAAACTCTCTCTCCAGATTATTCAGATATATTTTTAGATATTTACTTGTAACTGTTTGGCCAGGTCATAGCTGCTGAGCAGTTTGTCCATGGTCTGCTTTTGCTCGATCGATAAGGGCACGAGGGGCAGGCGCAGGTGCTCACCGGTAAGGCCAATCTTGGCCAGCGCGTATTTGACACAGGTAGGATTGGGAGCAGCAAAAAGCCCCTTGCAGAGCGGCATGATCGCATAGTGAATGGAGCGGGCGGTATCGAGATCGCCCTTGAAAAAGGCCTCTTGCATGCGGGCGATTTCTGTACCGATAAAGTGACTGGCCACTGAAATAACTCCACAGCCGCCAACGGCCAGAAACGGCAGGGTCAAATAGTCATCGCCCGAGTAGACAACAAAATCAGAACGGGCACCAGCTGCGATATCAGCGGCATATTCGACAGTGCCGGTCGAATCTTTGACGGCATGGATATTTTTGTATTTGTGCGAAAGGGTGATGATCGTCTCAGAAGCAATCATAATGCCGGTGCGACCGGGAATGTTATAAACAATTATCGGCAGCTTCGTTGATGAGGCAATTTCGCCGAAGTGAGCCAAAAGTCCGGCCTGACTCGGCTTATTGTAATAAGGTGCGACGACGAGGGCGCCGTCGGCTCCAAGTTTTTCCGCTTCCTGCGTCGCTTTGACTGATTTGGCGGTGTCGTTCGAGCCCGTACCGGCGATGATTTTTATGCGCTTTTTAGCAGCGGCGATAACAGCTTTGAGCAGCTCTCTTTTTTCTTCGTCATCGAGGGTCGGGCTCTCGCCCGTCGTCCCGGCAACAACAATGGCGGTGGTGCCATTTTTGATTAAATGCTCTACGAGGGCGCCGACCGCCTTGAAATCGACCTTGAGCTTATCGTCGAAGGGCGTGACCATAGCCGTCACTACTCTGCCAAATAGATGCGCCTCGTTTGTGATCATCGTGCTAACCGCCTCAAGTATTTCTCCAACATTTTGCTCGTCATTTATATGACTGCTATATGACTGCTATATGACTGCTATATGACTGCCACTTATAAAACTGTCTCCAGTCCGACTTTGAGTTCGGACATTTGCACAGCTGATTTAATCGCCAGGATAATCCCCTTAATAAAACAACTGGTCGTAAAACTGTCATGGCGAATAGTCAGCATCTCACCTTCACCGGCAAACAATACATCCTGATGCGAAATCGGCCCGGGCATGCGCAGTGAGTGAACACGCACACCGGAAGCATGCAGACCACCGCGGGCATGCGGGATGAGCTCATGCTCTTCGACCATTTTAGGATTGAAATGGGAACCGTTGGAAGCAATCTTATTGAGCGTGTGCATAGCGGTGCCGGAGGGAGCATCGACTTTTTTTGGATTGTGCATCTCGACGACTTCGACATTGCCGAAGTATTTGCCGGCCTGTTTGGCGAAGTCCATCATCAAAACGGCACCGATGGAAAAATTGGGCACGATCATGCCACCAAGTTTTGCCGACGCGGCCATTTTGCTGAGCTCATCCACCATTTCAGGCTGCAAACCAGACGTACCGATCACAGGTCTGATACCCGCCTTAAGCGCTTTTTTAGCCGACTCAAAAGAAGCGGCAGCGATCATATTGTCGAGCAAAACATCGGGCTTTTCGCCGCACTCGGCAAGCATCGCTTCAAAGGAATCGGACACTTTTACGCCGCTTGCTTTTTCCAGATGCGGACTGACAAAAGTGCTCAAATCCTTGCCGACATAGGCTGCGCCGCTGCGGCCAAAGGCACCGACCACTTCAAAGTCGTCATCGGCAAGCAGCGCTGAAACAGCCGCTCTTCCCATACGACCGTTGATGCCGGCGATCGCCACACTGATTTTTTTTGCGCCTGTAACCATGTCATTAGCCTTGCCTGTAGCCATATAAGTTCAAGCTTCAGCTTTGGCGTGCAGACGACCGGTAGAACCAAAGCCGCCCTCGCCACGCTCGACGCTTTCGGAAAGCTCATCCACTTCGACGACTTCAACGCGGGGCACGGGCATAAGCAACAGCTGGGCGATGCGCTCACCGGGCTCGAAAGTGTATGGCTTGTCACCATGGTTGATGATCAAAACTTGCACTTCACCGCGGTAGTCACTGTCGATGGTGCCGACACAATTGGTCAGCGAAATACCGGCTTTATCAGCCAGTCCGGAGCGGGGTCTGACCTGACCTTCGTAACCGACCGGGATTTCAACAATCAAACCGGTAGGGATGCGGCAGCGATCGCCAGGGGCGAGAATTTTTGCTTCGGTCAGAGCATTGACCAGATCAAGGCCGGCCGAACCGGCAGTGGCATACTGAGGCAATGCACGACAGTGCGGCAAGCGTTTTACTTTCAGTTTGATCGCGGTACTTGTCGCGCTATTTGTCGCAGTGGCACATTCTGACATGGTGAGCTCCTTTGCTATTTATCGACGACAGTTAAACTGTAGTGTTCTTCGAGTTCTTCGGCCGGGCCAACCACCACGAGCGACAATTTGTCCTGGCTGAACAAATGTCTGGCCAACTCGATGACATCATCATTGGTGACGGCTTCAATTTCTTCTCTCGCTTCGCCGAGCGGTATGACGCGGTCATAATGCACCAGGTCGGAAGCATTGTTTGTGCTGCGCGCACTCATTGATTCCAGATCCATCAAAAGATCCGTGCGCAGTTGTGTCTTGGCACGCTTGATTTCAGCGGCGATAAAACCATCGGACTTGAGGCGGTTGAGCTCTTGCAAAACAAGGTCGAGCACTTCTTCTGTGTGAGCCGGCGTCATCGCCGCATAAATTGAGGTAAGTCCGCAATTGGCATAAGCGTGCTGCATGGAAGCGATGTTATAGACCAGACCGCGGCGCTCGCGAATCTCTTTGAAAAGTCTGGAAGAAGCCGACGATGCCAGACACAGGTCGAGCACTTGCATAACGGTCAGTCTTTTATCGCGGTGATGGAGACCTTCCGAAACGAGCATCAACTGTGCTTGTTCGACATCTTTATCCTTGACGACATTGAAGTGTCGACTGGCCGGAGTGACCGGCGCCTTAGGACCTGAGCCCGGTTTAAGCGCCCCCAGTTTTTCACTCAAAAATTTGATCGTCTCCTCTTCGTTAAAATTGCCGGCGATTGAAACCACCATGCGCTCCGGAGTGTAAAAGCGCTGGAAGTGTTCGCGCAACATGGCGGAGTCGATGCCATTTACAGTGTCGACGGTGCCGGTGATCGGATAGCTGTGCGCGTAGCCCTGCCAGAGGTTGCCGTACATGATTTCCTGGGCGACATCGGAGGCATCGTCCTCGTACATTTGCATTTCGTCCAGGATGACCTGTTTTTCCAGGGCCAGATCGGAAGCGTCGATAAGAGGATTTGTCGCCATATCGCAAATGATGTCCAGGGCCGTCGGCAGGACCTCGCCCAGGACATGTCCATAAATCTTGGTCAATTCTTTAGAAGTGGAGGCGCCCAGGGTGCCGCCCACATCTTCGATTTCCTCGGCAATCTGCTCGGCCGACCGGGTCGGCGTGCCTTTGAAAAGCATGTGCTCGATACAGTGAGAGACGCCGTTGTTAAGCTCGGTCTCATACGCTGAGCCGACCTTGAGCCAGAGGTCGACGGCAGCCGAGTAGACTGACTCCACGACCTCGGTCACTATTCTTGCCCCATTAGGGAGAGTCGTAGTCCGAATCATTTATATGCGCTTATGAGAAAGCTCAATTTTAGCACCCGGAGCCCGCCAGCCGCCAAAGAGTCGGGTAAGCATGGACCCGTCGCCGGGTCCAGCTCCCCTAAGAACCGGCCGTGCTAGTTTCCCAGCAACCGGCTCAAGTCTTCCAGGTAAGCTGCTCCATCGGGTATACAAGCCGTTTTCGACGCCTCTCCTTCCAATATTTTGTTTG
>JAGXAB010000082.1 GCA_018971775.1 Cyanobacteria bacterium REEB67
CAAAGACTCGTCGCCCGGCGCGCCGGCAATCGGCTCGACGCTGAGACTTTCACCCATTCCGGCAATGTGCTTGAGCGCCTGGCGCACCAGGCTTTCTTTGTTGGCGAGCTGAGCCTCATAGCTGAGGTGCTGCCATTGACAGCCACCACACTGGTCGAAATGCTGGCAGGGTGGCTCGGAGCGCTCCGGTGAAGGTTGAATGATTTTTTCAATCGCCCCCCGAGCAAAGTCTTTGCGCACATCAAAGAGACGCACCAGGACTTTATCCCCAACCGCGGCCCGATCGACGAAAATGGGCACGCCATCGCATTTGGCTACGCCGTCGCCGCCGTTCGCCAGAGAATCGATCGTTACTTCGAGCGTTTCCCCGCGCCGCAGCGCATGAGCCAATTTCATCTTTGCCAATTTTGAGTCCTCGAGCTTGCCACACTAATTTTTTGAGCATTAGAAACAGTTTGAGCCAGACATTGACGCGTCCTGGCGAAGGCCTGGGGCAGCAAATCATAATGCCTGGTGCGCACGAGATCTTCGATGGCGCACAACTGTCCGGTCGCCTGGCTCACATCATAGCCGTTTGCACGCAGAGTTGTGAGCTGATCTGACAATTCTTTGCGCTCGGCGCTCCAGAGACCGGCCGGACCGGACTGAGCCTCGGTCGCTGGCGAGCGATCGAGGATCTGACGATAGCTGAGCTTGCCGTAGACCTCCGCTAGCGAAGGCCCCTCATCGCTTACCACCGGCATATCAGCCAGCAGAGCGCCTTTAGCGCCAGCGGCGTGAGCATGGAACCAGCTAGATTTGATGAAATAGGTGCGCGCCGTATCTGGTGCCTGAGTATCGAAAAAAGCGCACTGCACTTCGTCAAAGACGCCAGGGAAGCGGCCGTAGACAGTTTTAGCAAGAGAAAAGGCCTGCTCGCTCAAGGATCTATTGATGCTGGCGACGGTCGGCGCTGGAGGCGAAGCGAGACTGGCCGGTTGCCAGAGAGCAATCAGCAAGGAAGCATCAACAAACTGCACATCGACGCCGCGCTGCAAGCATTCGCTGTGGTTGCTTTGCAAGGCGCTCAAAACGGCGGTGCGACTGAGATAGCCGTCTGAAAGACGGGCATTCGGCAAATGATCGCCGGCGGCATGCGGCAGATGTTTTGCCGCACGGGCAAAAACCGGTGGAGCGCCGCCGAAAATGGGCTGCAGAAGACCAAAATAAAGCGCTATAAGAGGAACTGTTCTCGAGGCTTTCATTAGAAGCAATAAATTTATCATGCTTAGGAAAAACTTACCTGAGTGGCTGACCTTTTGGTCCATTTCTGTAGAGCCAGGGCGACACTGCCTGAGCGCCAAGACTGAAGACGTTTACAAGTTCTCAGGGTCGACCGTTTTATCTGTGCTAGCATTTCGCCTTACTGACATCCACCAGCCCGGGGCGCAATTGCTCAAAGCACCGCAAAAATTTGATGCGCCAAGCACTGGTCGCGACGAGCGACTGTCGCCGCCTGCCGACAATTTGCAGACCCTGGAAAATACTCTCACCAGCCGCTCCCGGACAACAGAGCATCGGCCGATCGCTTCTTTGCTGCGATTGAGCCGCAGTCTGACAATAATTTTGCTGGCCCTGATCGCTTCCATCTACGTCGCCGCTTATTATTGCTATCCCTGGAAAGATCTGGCCGCCATGGAGCTGCCGCGCTGGATTATCAAATTTGCCGAAGGTGTACCTAATTACACTCGCAGTCGCGAATATAAGCCGCTAGTCGTTTTCGGTTCATCACTGATCATCGCTCCTTCGTCCAGGCTGAAAGACATGCACTTCAGCAAACCGGACGAATACGGCTATCGCACTAATACGCCCGGTGCTGCCATATATGAATCGGCAATCAAATCTTTGCGAGGCCAGGCTCCGGGGACAAAAATCCTGGCCGTGCCGGGCTCGGTCGTCAGCGATCAGGTGCTTATCCTGCGCGAATTGCTGACCAGCAAAAAAGTCCCGAAGATGCTTGTTTTTACCCTGGCACCCCGAGATTTTATCGACAATGAAGTGGGCGGCAAAATCGGCGATACGCCTACAGCGCGAGTACTGGCCTTTGTTTCGCACAATAAAAATTTCTGGCCGCAAAGCCTCACTCTGGCAGCAATCGAAAGCTGCTGGAATACGCACCGTAGCTATTTCGATCTGGTGCGCAAACATTTCAGCCGCTCACTGCGCGATAAAGTCTGCACCTGGAGCGGCCATCCCAAAGATCTCTGGACATCGACTCTGGCTGCGAAAAAAACCGATCGCTCGATGCCTCCGTTAAATGAAGGCGCGGCCGAAGCTCGCGAAGAAAAAATCAATGCCGATAGTTTAAACCTGGAGGCGATGGCCCGCGACCTCAAGACCTATAGAGGTCGCTATCAACCGCCCAACCGAGCCACCTTCGAGCAACAGGTGGCAGCGCTGGATCAATTGCTGACCATGACAAAAGAAGCGCACATAACGACTCTGCTCGTCGAAATGCCGCTCTCTAGAGAAAATCTCGACCTGCTCAAGCCCGAGCAGAAGACTATGCTGGCGGCTAATATCAAAAAACTTGCCACCAAATACGATGTGCAGTTCGTCAATTACAATGAAAGTGCGAAACCGCCCTTCGAGACAGCCGACTTTTATGACTCGGTGCATTTGAACAAGCAAGGGGCGGAAAAATTCGTCTCGGTCTTTTCTAAGACACTGGCCGAGAGCAAGGCCCTACAAAGCACCTTTCCCCAGAATTAGCCGGGCTCGGGCTTTAAGCCGCTCGAGCCGGCTTCAGGCCGAAATATTTCCGCTTAACCGGTAAAAGCCCCGGCTGAGCAAAATTGAAGACTGGCCGAAGCGAGCCTGATCTGACTACAATAAAAGCATGGCTATCAACCTGCTCCATGTTTCGGATATACATTTTGGGTCGGGCGAGGCGCACGGCCGAATCAATCCCGCCACCGGCCTGAACGTGCGCTTCGAAGACTTCGTGGCGGCACTGGCGCGCGTCGTCGACTACGCCCTGCAAAACGATACCCATATCTTTCTTTTCAGCGGTGACGCCTACCGCAACGCATCCCCCGAACCGATCTACCAGAAGATGTTCGCCGCTCAGTTAAAGCGCCTCTCCGACGCCAATATCAAAACAGTACTGGTTGTCGGCAATCACGACCAGATCCTGCGCTCATCGCAGAGTCACGCCATGTCGGTTTTTCAGACGCTGGCAGTACCGGGACTATTGACCATCGATAGACCGATGTCACTGCGCCTCGACACTGCCGGCGGTGCTCTGCAATTGATCGGCCTGCCCCACATCACCCGCCATCAGCTGATCACCCTGGACAAATACAAAGATCACACAGCGGCTGAAATAGACCGCGTCCTGGTCGACCACATCCGCGATCTATTGCGCGGCTATTATCTCGAGCTGGACCCGGCCATCCCGACAGTCGTCACCGCGCATATGGCCACGGACAACGCCCTGGCCGGCATCGAAGCCGAGCTATTGGTAGGCTATACGCTCACTTTCCCCTGCGAGATATTCGTCGACAAAAGAATCGACTATGTCGCCCTCGGTCACATTCACAAACATCAAATTTTAAGAGCGGATGCCCCGGCCATAGTTTACGCAGGCTCCCTTGAACGTGTCGACTTCGGCGAAGAGAAAGAGGACAAAGGCTTTGTCGCCGTCAGCCTCGAGCGCGGCAAGACTAAATACGCCTTTCATTCGATCGATCCTCGTCCTTTCGTCACAGTCGACGTCGATTTGACCGCCAGCGACAATCCGAACAAAGCTCTGCTCGACAAAATCGAAGCGGCAATTGTGCCCAGTTGCGTGCTGCGTCTGCGCTACAAGATAGATCAGGAGCAAATCAGCGCCATCGACGAGGATAGCCTGCGTGCGGCAGCCGCCGCTGCCCTGAGCCTGCGCCTGCAAGCCGAGATAATCCCGTCGCACCGCCGGGCGCGCATGCCACAATTGAATGAAACAGCAGCCCTATCTCCTCTCAAAGCACTCGCTACTTACTTGAGCGAAGTGGCGCCAGACGAGACGCGCCGGGAGCGGCTGCTCAATCGTGCGAAAGAAATAATGCGTAAAGTCAGTGCAGAAATTTCAGGTGAAGTCTAAGCTCGCCGTGCTAGCATCACCCCTGCATGACATCTACATATGCAAAGAAAATTGATGAGAGCGATTTAGTGCGCCCGGCGACGTCGTCTCCGCTCGTCCCGGCGGCCAAGCCCCCGCAAGCCAACCAAAAATTTAGTGACAGCCGGCGTAGCTTCACCGTCAATCTGCTGGCGCTGCTCATCTGCATCTACGCCGCTCTCTGGCTGGCTTATCCCTGGAGACCACTGGCCGAACTGGACGTACCAGGTTGGATCGTCGACTTTGCCGACCAGGTCGATTTGATGATGACCACTCGCAATCCCCCCGTCGTCATTCTCGGCTCATCCCTGACGCTGGCGGCACCGAGACGTCTGCGCAAACCAGACGTCTACCAGGAAGAAATAAGCAATAAAAGCGGTAGGCATCTAGATGTCAGTGTCATGGCAGTACCAGGCGCAATCGCATCCGATCAGGATTTTATCCTGGAAGAATTGCTCTCTCATCACAAAAAGCCATCCTTACTCGTCTATACCTACGCCGCCCGCGATTTTATGGACAATACGATCGAAGGCAAGATCAGCTCGACACCGACCAGACGCGTGCTTACTTTTATCAATCGCCGCTCTTCCTTTTTGCCGGCGAACCTGTCACCTGGCGCTATCAGTCAGTGTTTCGACAATCATGCAGCCTTCCTCGATCTGGTCAGAAGGCATGTATTGCGCTGCGCGCGCTCCTGGGCCTGCAATCTCTCCGGTCACCCCGATACCCTCTGGGCCGCGGCTCACCAGCAAAGCGACACGACCGCAGCGGATAAAAAAGGAGAAGGGGCACAGAAAGACGGCTACCTCAAGGAAAGTGCCAGTAACGGCAGAAACAATAAAGATTCGGCCAACAGAGTCGATGCCGACGAAGCGCCGCAAGTACGTCACAAAGCACTCCTGGAAGATCTCGCCCTCTACGGTCGGCGCTACAATCCGCTCAACGAAAAACGTGCTACTGAACAATACGAGCATCTGGAAAATCTCTTGAGGCTGGCCCGGCAAAATGGTATTCGGGTAGAGCTACTCGGCATGCCACTCTCGCCGGCCAATCTAAATCTCTTGAAACCCGGCGTGTACAACGACATGAAAAAACGCTTGACCGCCCTGGCCACTGAGTATGGTGCGACGATAGACGATCTCAATACCGACAAAGAAGGCAGACCTGGCCAGTCGAGTGCTTTTACCCAGGATGACTATCTGGACTCGGTGCACTTGTCGACACCGGGAGCGCGCAAGTTCGTGCCTATTTTTACCGATATTGTGGTAGGCTCATCGGCGTTCAAGGCAGCTTTTGCAGACAAACAAAAACAATGATCAAAAAGTGCGGCATATTTCTCAGCCTTCTGCTAGCCACTACCCTTGGTGCCTGCACTGAAAGCGATCCGGATCTGGAAGCGGTCAGCACAGAGGGCACAGTCGACCTGGCCCGGGTAAAACTCGGTACAGCCGATCAGGTCTTCCAGGAAGCGGTTGTCACTTTCGTACGCGATCAAAGCGCCCAGGCCAATGCGGGCGGCAAGAGACAATATCTCAGCCGGGGTGACGGCAACACCAACGGTAATGGCGGCCAGTACATCGTCCAGGTCAAGAACGGCTCCTGTTTTGAAGTCTCTGTCCTATATAATAACCATCCGATTTCACGCGACGCTGCTGAAAATGACATGAAGAGACTCTTGCCCGCCGACGCTCCCGCCCAATCGCGAGTGGACGACAGCAGCCTGGCTCAGCCGGCCAGACCAAACACCGCCCACCCTTATGAAGCGATTTATTATTTCGGGGACGACTATCTCGGCGAGATTTATTTCAGCGATAAAACAGGCAGCCATGTCACTGGTTTGAAGGTCTCCAATGTTTCTCTTCTGAAACAGGCCCAGGCCGATAGTCAGCTCCAAAAGGACAGTCTCAAACCTCTGGTCGACGCGGCAATCGACCAGGAGAGCAAAGAGAAAACGGCCGCCACCCCCGGGGCAAAAGTAGTGAAGCGCCCCTGACAGTGGCGTTGCACGAAGATTTGGCCAGTCTAATGAGAGCAAAGAGGCTCATATGCTAATATCTTGAGAACCCAAAGCTGCGACTGTAAGCAGCAAAAGCGCCCGGCGCGAAAATATTTCCTAGAGCGCCCGGCGCGAAAATATTTCAAGGATTCGACGGAACGATCTTATGGCGCCAGTCAAAGACAGGACCAAAGAAGTTGAGCAGCAGAAGCTTTTGCTCAACAATAACAGCCAGATGCCGACCAGACCTGGCCAGATGGCGCGCCCGGGCCTGATCGGCATCTGGGATCATCGCCATCTAATCGGCATGATGGTCAAACGCGACAGCCTGGGCAAATACAAAGGCTCGCTGCTCGGTGCACTCTGGCCGATGATCAATCCGGTCGGCCATTTGATCCTCTATACCTTTCTCTTCTGCGTCATACTCAAGGTCAAACTGGGCGGCGACGGTTCGACCAGTAATTTTGCCCTCTATCTGATGGCCGGCCTTCTGCCCTGGGGCGCCTTTTCGGAAGCCCTGTCACGCAGTTCGGTCTGCATCCTCGAACATCCAAATTATGTCAAACGAGTGATCTTCCCTCTGCAGGTCTTGCCTGTGATCACAGTGCTCTCCACGCTCGTCACCGAAGCAATGGCCTTCCTGATCCTGGTCGCCGGTGTAGCACTTTTCACCCACCAGATACACGCCACACTTTTATACGTGCCCCTTGTCTGCATTTCGCAATTGTTGTTGACGAGCGGACTTTGCTGGCTGCTGGCCAGTCTCGGCGTCTATGTCCGCGACATCCGCCACATGATGGCGCTCACGCTTGCCGCCTGGATGTATGCCACACCGATCGTTTATCCGGCCACATCGCTGCCGGCTAATTTCAAATTTTTACTCTGGGTAAATCCCATGGCCGGAATAGTCCTCGACTATCGCCGCGTCGTTCTGGAAGGGTTGGCTCCCGACTGGTATCACTACGGCACATATACACTAGTGGCAGCTCTGGTATTTTTCACCGGCTTTAAGTTTTTCGAAAAGACAAAGAAGTCTTTTGCCGACGTAATGTGAACAAAACCGGCTCGCTTTGTGCAAAAATCAGTTTTTAAACTGGCAAGGAAACCGAGAGATTTTTGATGAGTTCTGACCATAAACTCTTTGGCGCATACGACATACGCGGCATATATGGAAACGGATTAGACGAACCGTTCGCCCGCAAAGTAGGCTTGGCCTATGGCTCTTACCTGAAGCCTGCCGGCGGCGGACGCATACTTGTCGGCTACGACGCTCGCCTTTCATCGCCATCGCTGCGCGACGCTTTTGTCGAAGGCGTAATCGAGTCTGGCAATGATGTCGTCGATATCGGCATCGCCTCCACTCCGATGGCTATCTGGTGGGCTGCACAGGCCGGTTTCGACGGCGGCGCCGTAATTACAGCCAGCCACCTCGCCAAAGAACACAATGGTTTCAAACTCTACGCCAATCGCGCCAAGCCACTGGGCGCGCAAAACGGTCTGGGCGAAATCAGACGAGTCGTAGAAGCCGGAAACAATGGCGACACCCCGGGCTTCTACACCGGCAACGAGAAATTGAAGCCGGGCACAGTGTCCAAACAAAATATCATTCCCCAGTATCTTACTTTTTTGCTCTCCCATCTGCGTCCACGTCGCCGTCTTAAAATCGCTATCGATGCCGGTCATGGCGCGGCCGGTCCGGAAATAGCCGCCCTTGTCAAAGCGGCAATTTCAATGGTGGACATCATTGTCATCAATACAGATCCAGACGGTACTTTCCCCAAACGCACCCCCAATCCCCTCGATAAAGGCTGCCTGGACGAATTGACCGCCCTTGTCCTGAAAGAGAAATGCGACTTCGGCGTCTCACTGGATGGAGACGCGGACCGAGCCATCTTCGTCGATGAAAAAGGCAAGTTGGTGCCAACCGATTTGATGATCGGCCTGATTGGCGGCGAACTGATCGAGCGCAACGGCGGCGGCAAAATCGTCTACGACCTGCGTGCCAGCCGCTCCGTCCCCGAATATATCAGCGCTAAAGGCGGCGAAGCGATACGCACCGGCGTCGGTACCAATTTTATGATCGGATCTTTGAAAGAATCGGGCGCGCTTTTTGCCGGTGAACTTTCCGGCCACTACTATTACGCCGATATGTTCAATACCGACAATGCTCTGCGCACGGCCATGGAAGCAATCAATGTCGTCGCCCAGAGCAGCGCCCCCCTCTCGAGCCTGATTGATCCGCTCTCGGTCTATTCCACATCCGGTGAGATTAATCTGCGCGTCAGCGCCGGCGGTACAATTCAGGAAACATTGCAACGTCTCGAGACCAGCATCGCCGGCGGTACCAAAGAACACATCGATGGCCTCTCCGTTAATTTTCAAGAATGGTGGTTTGCCGCCCGCGGTTCGCAGACAGAGCCACTATTGAGACTGACTGTCGGAGCCGTTTCCCCAGAGATACTGGCCGACAAGACCCAGACTTTGATCGCCATAATCAATAGTGACAAAGTGAACAGCGACAATTAAGGCCTCTGCTTTTCATAAAATTCGATCGGTCTGCGCTCTTATCGAAGCCTGGCCAAATCATGTGTGGACAATGTCTACACATGATTTTCAGTCAAATTTTGAAGCTTTCCCTCGCTCTAAAATTGCGAAGCGCGTGCGCTCACTTCCAGATTGCGGCGGATTTCTTCCGAATCGGCCAGATTGGCAGCGGCGTCGATACCCGTGATAGCCGTCCCCCGGGCAGTCACCTGGCTAAGGCCAGCAAAGCCGCGACCGATGCGATTGCCGACGATGTATGTCGGACGCGAACGGGTTTCGTCCAAAATTTTGGATTGATAGACAGCAACGATACCGTTGCAGCCGATCTGCAAGCCGGTGAAAAAGGCCAGACTACTGATGATCAAAGCCGGGACTTGATAGCTGCTGCCGCCCAACAGGGCTGCGCACACGACCAGGGCAAGCAAGCCGACGAGAGTGAGAGCGACACCGAAAGTGGCGACGAAATAAAGTGGCGCAACGCTGAAAGCGAGCAGTCCGTCCAGGGACAAGGTAATCAATTTTTTGAGCGTGTAAGTACTCTCACCGACTTCGCGGGCACCGCGGTCGATGGCGATACCGCATTGCTTGAAACCAAGCCAGGGGATCATGCCGCGCAAAAATCGCGTCTTTTCCGGCAGGGAAGCGAGGGCTTCCACGACTTTACGATCCATAAGACGGAAATCGCCGGTATCGCGCGGTATCTCGACAGTGGAGACAGCGGCCAGCACGCGGTAAAAAACATGGGCCGAAAATCTCTTGGCGAAACGGTCACGCCGCGTCGAGCGCGTGGCGTAAACGACGTCATAGCCGTCTTTCCAGAGCTTGACCATATCGGGTATGAGCTCAGGGGGATCTTGCATGTCACTGTCGATATTGACGATGGCCAGACCTTCACTATGGTCGAGACCGCAGGTGATCGCCGCCTGTTGACCAAAGTTACGTGACAGCTCGACAAGTTTGACGCCATCGTTTTCGCAGGCGAGGGTGCGCAATGCGTCGCTGGTCGGAGCGCGTGAGCCGTCATTGACGAAGATCACTTCGTATTTGAGGCCTACCGGCAAAAGCACCTGGGCCAGCTTCTGGAGAAGCGCCGCCAGATTGCGGGGGTCTTCGTTATAAACGGCGACGATCACTGAAAGATCGAGTGACGCCCCATTTGATATTGTCTGATTGCCGGCTGGGAGCACAAGAATGACCCTACAAAACTATCTGCTTGTAAAGCCTCCAATTGTCCTACAGACGGATGCGGTTGGTCAACTTGGCAATTCTAATAATGCTCGGAAATTGGCCGGGCTAAAAAACATTAGAAGAAACATTCGAAAAAACATTAGAAAAGTCATTATTTAAGTTGGAGGGAATTAATCCACTGCCAGCTCTTGCCTATGCCGTCTTCTAGGGTGACCTCAGGTTGCCAGCCCAGATACTTTTTAGCCCGCGAGATATCGAGCACATTGACCGGCACATCGACGGGGCGGCTCTCGGTATAGCGCACTTCCACCTGGGGACCGACTACTACTTTTATAGCGTCCACCAGTTGATTGAGGGTGTGGCCCTCGCCAAAGCCTACATTGAAAACCCGCGGACCATTGACCGCAGCAGGGTCGTACTGGGCGGCGCATAAAAGAGCTTTAACAGTGTCGCCAATGTAAATGTAATCACGCACGACATTGCCGTCGCCCCAGATCGTAATCGGCTGGTGACGAGCGATCTGGCCGAGAAATACGCCGATAGCGCCCTGTTTAGCGTCGGGATTTTGCAATTCGCCATAGGGATTGGAGAGTCTGGCGCAGACATATTCAAGTCCGTGGAGCCAGTGGAAGAGATGGAGATACTTCTCGATGGCCAGCTTGGTGATGCCGTAGGAGCAAATCGGATCGGTCGGGTGATCTTCGCTGATGGGAGCGCTCTGAGGCACACCGTATATGGTGCCGCCGGATGAGATGAAGACGACTTTCTTCACTTTGTTTTTGACGCATTCCTGCAAGAGCTGGACGGTATCGGCAATGTTGGAGCGTATATCGTAGACGGGATCGTCGTTGGAGGTCTGGGGCAGAGTCGTATAGGCCAGGTGAAAAACCCAGTCGACATCGCGCACCGCCTCGGCGATTTCGCCGTGATTGCTGAAATCTCCTGTGACATTTTCGACTTCGGCCAGTGGTGGCATAAAACGATTGGGGTAGCGATCAAAGATGCGCACCTGATGATTTTCCTTCAGCAGAAGGTTGACCAGGTTGTAGCCTATAAATCCGTTGCCACCGATGACTAATGCTTTCATATCGTCTCTTGCTGCAAAACTTTGTCAAACACTGATTCTATATCATCCACCATTTGAGCCACGGTCCTCTCCGCTTTTATGTTTGCGGTGAGACGCGGCAGTAGAGCCGGATCGGCCAACAGGGCCCGGATCTGAGCAGCCAGGTCGGCTGAATCATTAAGTTTGAACAATAAACCGTTCTCGCCGTGTTTGACAAGTTCGGACATGCCTCCCAGATCGGTGACGATCAAAGGCGTGCGCGTGGCCAGCGCCGATTGCATGACCAGTGGCGTGTTTTCATACCAGCGCGATGGTACGGCGAGGATATCGATATCGGTCAAAATTTCGCCGAGCCTATCATTGGGGAAGGTGCCGGGAAAAGTTATGTTAGGTGCGCCGGCAGCCATCTTGGCCAACTTATCGCCGTATTCGGGAAACTGCCTGGTATCGCCGTAGAGAGTAAGCGTCACGGCGGCTCGCTCCTCCGGCCGAAGAGATTGATAGGCGGCAATCAAAAGATCAACACCTTTGTGCTCGAAAAAAGTACCGATATAGCCGAGGCGCAATTTGAGCCCCGCTGCCGCTTGCGACTTGTTTTGATAGGCATCGAGCTTGCTTGTATCGATACCGTAATGGACGAGATCGATGCGCGATGCCTCGATGCCGTTTTCGACAAAGATGTCGCGCATCAGTCCGGTCGGTACCATGATCCGACTGAGCCGATTGGCCAGCTCGCGCAGCACAGTCGGCCTGGTGATCGTTGCCTGGGCTGCCGCCGGCCATTTTGACGCCGTGTAGAGATTATAGAGGGCGGCCTGGGCGACCTCTTTCAACGGGCCAGGCAGGGAGCTTAATGTCGATCCGACTGGCTCATATTTTTTGGCCAGGGCTTCGTTAAATTCTGCCTGCGGTGCAAAAAGTTTAGGAGTGTAACAGCTAAGACACTTGATCGCACCTGGGCCTGGACCACGGCAAACGGCGCCGTCAGGGCGTTTGAGCTGCACTATTGGACAGACGAACCAGAAATCGGTGGCATAGGAAACGGCCGGTATGTGTGCTTCCAGGCAGGCTTCGATGATTGCCGCCGAAAGATTTTGAGCATGGACGATAAGAACGATGTCCGGCTTGAAGTCTTCGAGAATGCCCTTGAAGTGTCGCTTCATCTGCGGATGATAATACTCAAAGGTAAAATCGTAGTCTTGAAGGCGCAACGCTTCTTCGACAATGTGAACTTTCACACCTTCATAGACATAATCCGAAACCTGCTCGCTCGGCGGCGGGGGCGTGTCGAATTTGCGCCGCGCGTCGAGGTCGGGCGGATTGGCAGCGACGACCTTTACTTCGCAGCCGCGCGCCGACAGCTCCTGAGCGATTTTAAGCGTAAGCACTTCGGTGCCGGCGCGGTGCTCGGGAAAAAACTTATGGGCTGTAAGTAAAACTCTTCTCATCACAACTAGCTATGCATGAACTGGCTATGTTACCAGTAATTGGATAATAACGATAAAATAGCGGCCTATGCGCATCTGTCTATTATCCCGCGAATATCCGCCAGAAACGGGCTTCGGCGGCATCGCCACCTTCACCAGACACCTGGCCTTTGGCTTGAAAGCCCTGGGCCACGACGTCGAGGTCGTTTGTCTGGCCAAAGAAGTCGCCCGCACTCTCGAGGACGATGGCATTCCCGTCCACCGGGTCCTGCCCTACGCCTTCAAATCAAAGCTTTCTGCAGTCGATTGCTGCATGCCCTACAGCAAATATCTGCTCACGGCGGCAACTGCTCTCTGGGACAAGTTTGCCGAGTTGCACTCCGAGCGCCCCTTCGACGTCGTCGACACCCCCGAACTGCTCGCCGAAGGTCTCTTCCCGGCCGTGACGCGCGCCACTCCGCTGGTGATCAGGCTCTACACGCCGCACTCCAAATTTATCTCCGAAAAATTGCACAATGTCTCGGCCTCCTTCGACCACCAGAACGTCGCCATGCTCGAGCGTGTCGCCATGCTGCAAGCCGATGTGTTGACCTCGCCCAGTCGCGACCTGGCCGAATTCGTCGCCGCCGATTTGAATATCTCGGTGGACGACATCGCCATCGTCATGAATCCCCTCGATACAGCAGTCTTCTGCCCGGAAGGCACGAAGGCTCTGCCACCCAGCGACAAGCTGCGAGTCATTTTTGTCGGCCGTCTGGAAGAGCGCAAAGGCATAAACTACCTGGTCGAAGCAATCCCCAGAGTAGTGCGCGAATTTAAAAACGTCGAATTTGTGATCATCGGCGATGATACTCAAACTGCCGCGGGCGGCACCTCCGTCCTCGCCACCCTGAAGTCCAGCTTGCGCCAATCGCAGTGCGAAAGCTATGTCACCTTTATCGACCGCATCGCCCTGACCTCCCTGCCCGATTATTATCGCAGCGCCGACATCTCGATTGTACCGTCGGTCTATGACAACAGTCCTTATACGGCGCTGGAAGCGATGTCCTGTGGACGGCCCGTGATTGGCACCTCCGGTGGTGGCACAAAAGAATACGTCAAACACAAGCAGTCCGGTCTCATTGTCCAACCCCGCGATGTCGACGCCATCGCTGCCTGCCTGCTCATGCTCCTCACCGATCCGGAAGAGCGCAAGCGTCTGGCTACAAATGCCCGCACTCGCGCCGTCGAAAGCTTCGACCGCAAAGCAGTGGCCGCTCAGACCGTCGACCTTTACAAACTGGCAATAGCCAACTACGCGGCTACCGGCAAGCGCTCCCTCTACCGCCATGATTTCCGCCGCGCCACCAGTGATGCCGCCACTTATCTCGACGCACTCGACCGCAGCCTTTATGACCTTATGTACCGGACCTCACTGCGCTTCCGCTTCAGCCACTGGTGGCATTTTTTCAAAGCCAGACCGCGCCTCTTTGCCGGTAAGGCCGCCCTGCGGCTCGGCACCCGTGCTTTTAAACTGCTTGGCCGCAGCGACGAGCAAATGCCTGCGCCGATCAAAAGACTAGCGGCGACCATCGCCAGCACCGAGCGTCAAGAAAATAAAGCCGAAGAGGGCAGGTGAGTGCTCGAAGATCAGACCGAAATCGGCGAAATAAGCCCGCCTGATCAAGAGGCTCCTGTCAGCGCAGAGGCAATTGCCCGCCCCGAAAATTCGCTGACCATACCTGTACTTTTCCTGCTCGCCTTCGTAGTCCGCCTCTGGTTCAACCTTTCAGGCGACCATCCCAACGCCTACGCCAGCTGCGATGCCTCCGAATATTTGCGCTATACCAGCGCTCTGGCCAATCTATTGAAGAGCGGATTTACCGCCGACGCCGCCCTGCAGCTCAAAGAATTTGTCATTACCGGGCCGTCTTTGCCTGTATTTCTTCTCAGCGCCAACCTGCTCACCGGCCAACCATATGACATAGCCAACAGCACAATACCGCTCATTGCCCAGTCTTTTATATCGGCGCTGACCGCCGTCTTGATTTATCTGACCGCAAAGCGCCTCTACGATCCGAGCACCGCCCTGAAAGCCTCTGCCCTGGCCGTCTTTTATCCGGCCTTCATCGTCAACAGCGGCAGACTTTATAGTGAAACTTTTGCCGCTTTTATCGAAATGCTCGCTCTGTTTTTATTAGTACGCGGCTGCTTCGACTTGAGCACAGCCAGGCGCACGGTCAACAATCTCGCCCTCGGCGCCAGCCTGGTCGTGCTGCAATTATCGCGCTCGGCGATGATTTTGCTCAGCGCCGCAGCCATACCGATTGTCTTTTTACAAGGGCTTTTGATTTGCAAACTCAATTGGCAGAGGGCCGCCATCCAGAGCGCCATCCTGCTCACCGGCGCGGCGGCGATGCTTGCCCCCTGGCTCATTTTCGAGAATCAGGCCTATCACAAAATGACCCTCGTTGTTGATCGCGTCGGCCACTACAATCTTTTCGTCGGCACCAATAGCCGCATCCAGGGCTTCCTCTCCTATCCCTATCCGGACGGCCGCGGCATCGAAGCACAAAGCTTCCCGGCCCTTCTCAAACGGTCCTTCCAGGAGAGCCCCTCACGCTTTTTCAAACTGGCTCTCGACAAACCGGCCAGATTATTCAAGGCACCATGGAACGACTTCCGCACCGCCGTCGGTGCCATCGATTACAAATGGCAAGTGGCCTACCATCAGATCCTCATCCTCCTTGCCCTCCTGGGCATGCTCCTGGCCTGCGTCACCGACAAGCATGTGAGCGCCTACCGGGAACCTCGCATCGCCGGCCGTCTCACCCTGCTCCTCGCCTTTGCGCTCCATCTGCCCTATCTCGTTTTTATCACGGTGCCACGCTACAACCTGACGGCCATGCCGATGCTGATCATTTTTGCCGCCGCCGGACTGGAGACGCTTTTATATTTAAATCGCACCAATCCCCTGGCAAAAACGCCCAAGGCACTGCTGATCACGGCCCTCGCTCTGATTATTTTCCTGCGTGACGATTTGAAAGACGCCTTCAGTATCGGCCAGGCGCAGATTGCCACCATTTACGCCGTGCAGGGTCAAGACGTCCTCTCCCGCGGTTTGATCAGCGCCGCCTTTGGCATCGCCTTTTTTATCTCAATCTATTTATCGATTGCCTTTTTGCATGGCTACAGAAAACTCGCCCGCCTCACGACCGTCATCCTCGCTTTGATCACACTGCCTCTGCTCGCCCTGCCGCAGCGAGCCAATGGCCGCCCGGGAGAAAACATCATCACCCTGGCCCGGCCCGGAGAAACATTGATCGGCTCGATCAAACTGAAAGGCGCTGCCGCTCCAAACTCCGGAGACAACGAGCAATGGTATCTATTGATTGACTGCGCCGATCCGAGCAGTTTTGCCCGGAAATTGCAGCTGACGGTAAACGGCAAGCGCCTGACCGGGCCTTTCATACCTGGTATAGCGGCCCTCGACGACTGGACCTACTTAAAAACCCTGGCGCCCGGTCACAACTACTTAGAATGCGAATACATCTACGACTGCCTGACTCAGCCAGCCGCCCTGACCAACCTCGACCTGCGCCAGTGGTTTTACCTGCCTCTGCCGCCGCAGCTCGTCGATGAAGCGCGCAGCCGCGGTGCGCTCGACATCGCCATCAAACAAAACAGCACCGAGCCAAGCACGATCTATGCCGCCTCGACAAAATCAGAGACAGTGACAATCCCGAGCCGCGACATCTACAGCTGGGAAAAATGCTTCTATGGCGTGGAAAACGACAGCGGCCTGACCGACAGCCGCTACGACGAAAAGGTGAAGAAGCGCCCGGCTACCTGGAAAATCAACTTCGACAAAAATAGCGATGAGCTGAGCGCCCTCGATCTCAATGTGCGTTTGCTCTGCCAGCCCGGTGAAAAGACGGCGGCACAAGAGAGCACAGCTGCTCACATAAAGAAAGATACGGACAGGAACACCGACAGAAACACGAGCACAAACACGAGCACAAACACGAGCATGAGCACGAGCAGCGGCGAAGCAAGCCTGCCGCTCGCCAGCCAGGCCGCCGGCGAAGGCGATGCTTTTACATTGCTGCGTGCCACGATCGCGCCGGCCCCGCCACTCAAAAGCAAGAAGAATGCCTCCATCCTCACCCCCGAGATACTGGCCGCCCAGGAAGCGGAGCGAAACCCGGCCAATCGTCTGGCGCGCACACCGCTACTCAGTCTCGAATGGCTCGACAGCAAGGGTAAGAAAACGACAATGCGTCTGCCCTGGATGAAGTATTCGGCGGACGGTCTGGACGTAGCCATACCCTGCGACCTCTCCAGAATCAAGGGCAGCGAAATCACCCTCAAGGCAAAATGCCCCGCCGAAAATGAAAAAGAAAGTCAGGAAGCGTCCGCACCGACGATTACCCTGAGCGCCCGTCGAATCGCCCAGCATCCGCTTTTTGGTCAGGGGCAATTGTTTTAGATGAACGCAAAAAAAATACTGCTAAATCCATATTTGCATATGACGATCCTGGCATTGATCGTGCTGGCTGTTTTCAATCGCACCCTCGGCTCATATTTTTTAGCCGATGATTTTGGCGAAGTGGCCTATGTCGGCAAAATTGCGCATGGCGACTGGTCAATGCTCTGGGCCAACTTCACCGGCAACTATATGCAGATACCGAGCATGAGCGTCTGGCGACCTTTTCTATTAATCACCCTGCTCGGCGACTTCATAATCTGGAAAGCCAATCCGGCCGGCTATTATGCAACCAATCTACTCTTTTACGTGGGCGCCACGATCGCGCTCTACTGGCTGGTTTTCAACCTGACCTCAAACTGGTGCAAAACCAGACAGCGCCTGGCGGCCTTTTTTAGCGCCCTGCTTTTTTCGCTCAATCCCCTCCACTGCGAGAGCATCAGCTGGGTGGTCGGAAGGGTAGATATAGTCTGCGCCTTTTTCTATCTGCTCTGCTTGAACGCCTTTATACTGGCCATGCGCAGCCAGGAGTCTGGCGACAAACAAAAAAGCCTGCGACTGACCGCACTATCGGTAGTATCATTCTGGCTGGCCATGTGGACCAAGGAAATGGCAATCGGAGCCCCGGTACTGGCGTTTCTGATCGCCCTCCTATGGGGCCAGCCGGCTCTACACTTGAAGAACGCTCTGCGTTTGAGCGCTCCTTTACTGCTCTCGACTGTGCTTTACTTCGGCTTACGTTATCTCGCCCTCGGCACACTCCTGGGCGGCTATACCCAGGGCATTGGCGACGCCCAGGCAGCCGGTGCGCTCTCGCACTGGCTCGATCCCGACACGGCCCGCAGGCTCTTCTTCCCGCTCGCCTACTCCATATATGGTGGCGACAGCTTTTATCTACGCGCCCTTGCCACCACATACATCTTGCTTATCGTCATGTTTTTGCTCCGGCTTTTTAGCCTGACTCTGCCGCTGCGCTGGCTGCTATTTATGCCTGTCTGGCTGCTCACCGCTCTGGCACCGATCTACAAACTCTGGGGTCTGGGCTATGAATTAGAAGGCGCGCGTTTCGTTTTCTTCGCCACCATGCCGCTTTCCACTCTTCTGCCCGTTTTCCTCCTGGCCCCGCACAGCGGTGCGGCAGGCGGCAAAAGTGCGTCCGAATCATACTTCCATAAGGCCTTCGCCGTGCTCAGCCTGGGTGGTCTTATCGCCATCGCCTTTATGTACGCGAAAATCGCCTCTCACCTCAACCTTGAATGGGTACATGCCGGCAAAGAGGTGCGCAGCTTCGCCGAAGCAGCCAGGACTCTAGCCCTGCGAGAAAAAGCACCGACGCTTCCGCTTCTGGCCATACCAAAACGTCGCGGCGGCGCCCACATGGTTTTGAACGGCACGACCTTCCAGCTCCTGCTCAGACCGCCCTTCGTCGCCGAGACATTGAATGATCCCTTTCTCACTTTCGACCCGATTATTTTCGGTAATGCAGACTATCTCAATGCCACACGCTTCAAAGCTGATTTAAAAAGAAGCAACGGCAGAGCTGTATTCTGGGATTCTAAAAATCGCACTTTCAGAACGCTCACGTTAAGAGAAAAAGTGCAGGCCAAGGAGCTCCCCCGGTTGGATCTCCCCCACAATACACCACCACTCTTTTTGCACAGTCTCGGTCATGCTCTGATCAAAGACAGGGCCGGCCAGCCGTCCATCGAAGAAATCAGAGGCGGTGACGGTATATATTTCGGCGATTTAGATCTATCTCCCCTCGACTTCGACCTGCTCGAAGTCAAATTGCGCTTTGTCGAAAAACCAGATCAAAAGCAAGCTCCGCTTCTCAGCCTGGCCTGGCAGCAAGCCGACGCCGAGAAACATGCGGTAAGCAGCTCGATCAAGTCAAACGATACAAACGAGCAAATTGTTTATTTGCGACCATCGCAAAATTTTCACTGGTATGAAGAAGAAAAAATCGACCATCTCTTTTTGGAATTACCACCTCAGACAAAAGTTGTCGTCGAGAGCGTTCGTTTGTTGAAAGCGGACGAGGTCTGCCCGTCCATATCCCTGACTAATTCGACCAATTTGAGCAATTTGACCAATTTAACTGACGCCGCCAAAACAAGTACAGCCAAATTAAATACAGCTCCAATCAGTAGTATCGGCAGCTACGCCATCAAAGAAGGAGCAGTGCCAGCACTATCGGTGGTGGCACCAGCAAATCTTCCCTTTCAAAAGATCGTCGTCGACGTCTCCAAGCCGAACGCCTTTTTCGAAAATTTCAGCGACACCGATATGAAGAACGCCGTGCAAGCAACCATCGATGTCACAGGCGGGCGCGCCCTATTGCCGCCACTGGCTGCAGGCGCCAACTACGAGCTGCGGGCGCGCACTCTCGATCGATCCGGCCAGACGGTCGGCGCACCGAGCGATCCGCTGGTTTTGCGCATCAACAAATAAAAATTACTTGCCCGGCTGACGCTTGGGAGCGGCCGGCGTCGCATGTTTGTATTTGAGCTCGGCCAGCTGCCAATCATCGAGCGTGTCAATGTCCTGCACTTCCATCTCCGGCAGCGGCAACGCAATCGAATTGGCAGCAAAGAAACGCATCTGCTCGAGCAGACTTTTGCTCCGCATCCAGTAGAACTGCCCGGCGTCGTGGTAAGCGGCGGTGAGATCCTGCGACCGGCTCTCATAAAATTCCGGCCAGATCATAGACATCGTGCCCTTTTCGTCGAGCTTGAGGGCGCGCTGGGCCGGATAGCTAAACTTTGCCACGGTGACTACCGAATCGGCCGCTCTCTCGAGCAAAATCTGCTTACCCTTCTGCAAATTGGCTGCGCTGACAAAAGGTGCAGTCGGCAATATGCAACAAAAGAAATCGAAAACGATACCGTCATCTTTGTATTGCTCGAGGACTTCCTTGCAGACCTGAGCCAGCGTGGCGTGATCGTCGCTATTGGCCGAAGAACGCACAAAAGGCACGACGGCGCCATATTCACCGGCCACTTCGGCAATTTCACCATCATCGGTGGAGACCATCACTTCATCGAAGCAGCCGCTTTTAAGCGCCGCTTCAATAGAATAGGCGATGATCGGCCGACCGTTGAAAGGCTTGATATTTTTACCGGGGATGCGCTTACTGCCGCCGCGAGCGGGAATGATCGCTATCGATTTGCCGGCCATTTTATCTAAGTCTCCAAGCGAGTCCCGGGGTCCGCTGTATAGTATCATGCAAAAATGCCAGATTCAGAAGCCCCAAAACAGTCGCAATTGTCGCCAGCCCTGATCCGCGTCGACGCCTCGGAAAGTATCGGCATAGGCCATGTGATGCGTTGCCTGGCGCTGGCCGGCGCCCTCAAGGATCACGGTGAGCCCGTCACTTTTTTATGTGCACAATGCCCTGCCGCACTGGTCGATAGCCTCAAACACCGCGGCTTTGCCGTCGAGTTTTTACCGCCGGCAATGAAACCGGGCAGCGAAGCAGACGCTAGATTTACGGCAGAACGCGCCCGCCGACTGGACCGGAACAAGATAGACGGCGACGGAGCCCGGCCCATAGTGATCATCGACGGCTACCATTTTTTTGAAGACTACCAGGTCATTCTCGATCAGTATCCCCTGAGAGTCGCTTTTATGGACGATCTGCATCATTGCAAACGTTATTACACCGATATCGTCATCAATCAAAATCCCTCGGCGCGAGCAGAAAATTACCCGAATACCGCCGCTAAGACAAAGCTTTTGCTCGGTGCTCCGATGATTTTAATTCGCGGCGAATTTTTAGACCATCGCCGCAAACAGGCTCGGCGAGAGCAACCGGCCCGCGCTCGCAAAATACTGGTCACCATGGGCGGAGCCGATATCGACAATGTCACGTCAAAAGTGATGGGTGGACTCAGTCAGATTGAGGATCTCGAGGTGACGGTGCTGATTGGCGGAGGCAATACTCACCTAGCTGATATCCAGAAACTGGCCGATGCTCTGAACAACGCCCACACCAGAAGCCGTTTCACCTGCCTGCAAAATGCCAGCGACATGGCCGCCGTAATCGACGACTGCGATCTCGTCGTCTCGGCCGGCGGTACAACAGTCTGGGAAGCGGCCTATCTTGGCGCTCCGACGGCGGTAATTATTACCGCCGACAACCAGGTGGAGGGGATGGAGTATTTTGCCGCCGCAGGCGCCACCGCTCTTCTCGGCAGGCAGGAAAAGTTGAGCGAAGCCGACATCGCCTGCGCGCTAGCACCTTTACTGGACAGTCAGGAGATAAGAAAATCCCTCGCCCAAAAGGCGGCTGTGATTGACGGCCAGGGCGCCCGCCGCGTTTTGGACACGATTGCCAGCATAGTTGTGCCGGCCACGTGAAGGAAAGTCCATATTGTCGGCGAAGGCTAATGCTAGGGTTAGGTCCGCGTCTAAACATATAGCTTCCCCGGACGTAACTGAGTGCCTGCAAATAATCCGCAGACCGATCCACTAGGCACGTCCACGGCGAAAGTTTCCGAGCTTGACGCCGACTCGTCAGCGGAGACACTCGCCGCGGCGGCCTCAAATAAATTCACATCTCTGGCGATTATTCAGGGAATTTTATATGCAGCCCTCTGCCTCCTGGTGCTCGAGGCGGTTTTTGCCGCCACGCATGTCGGTGAAAGCGAATATTTGATGCCGGACAAAGTGTGCGGCTTTACGCTCATGCCAAACAAGCTCATTACCCAGCGCAAGGAAGGGTTTGGTTCTTTTAAAAGCAACAGTTTCGGCATGCAGAATCAAGAAATCAGCCTGTCCAAACCAGAGGGAGTGCTGCGCATCGCTGTCTTCGGTGACTCCTATGTCGAGTCTTTGCACGTCGGTCGGGAGAGCAATTTTTTGCAGGTGACGGCCAGGCAGCTCGCCGAAAAACTGCATCAGCCGGTGCAAGTGCTGAATTTCGGCGTTTCCAATTATTCAGTCGCCCAGGACTATTTGCGCTACCAGACCCTGGCAAAAAAATTCAATCCGGACCTCGTTATCCAGGTATTTCGCGTCGAAGAATCGGACAAGTTACTGCCTCAGGCGAGCAACTACCTCTCGCTGGTCAGGCCGGTTTTTCTCGTCGGTGACCATGGCGAGCTGGTTTACGACGACAGTCATGTGCGAGCTTTCTTCAATTCATCGACCGGCAAAAAAATGATCACCAATCACTGGCTCAGGCATGACAGCAGGCTCTGGTGCGTAATTGGACAATTCAGCCAGAATCTAACGGCTCTGGGCAAAAGCCTCGCCGGCAAAGACAAAAAAGAAAATGGCACTTTGAACGCCGCCACCAATGCCGCCCTCGACATTCCCGCTAATCTGGCGACCGCACGGCCGGCCGGGCTGGCCAAGGCCTCCACCGGCGCCGACGAGGCCTTGAGCAATAAAGAGCGCTATATCACCTGCTACTGGTACATGATGGACAAGCAGCTCGAAAGCTTTAAGAACGAGTGCCTGGCCAATGGTTCGGCCTTTATGATCCTGCGCACGCCGATGATCAGAGCCGAAATGGACGCATTACGCGTCAACAAGACCGAATCGCGGCTCCTGGCCGAAACGGCGACACGCATCCAAGCACCGGTTTTTAATCTCGACACACTTTTTAAAGAGCAATTTGGCCTCAAAAACGATGGCTCGCATTTCTTGAGTGGCGGCCATTTTAACGGCAGCACCCATGAATGGGTCGGTCAAAATCTGAGCGACTATCTGCACGAGCATCGCTTCGAGCTCGGCCTGGCCGTGAAGCGCCAGCCAGCGCCGGGTGAACCCGGTCGGCCCGGTGTAGAGGCGCCGATGGCGCCGGCAGCAGGCAATCAGCCCGGCAAATGAGCGTTTGTCAAGGTATCACCCATGGCTACCTGTTAACATTTTCCACCGTGGCGGACAATCTAAGGATGGCGTCCGTCGCCTGTCAGTAATCGGAGGGCCGAGTTAATTGCTCTTTAGCAGCCTCTCATATTTGCTCTTTTTGCCCGTTGCCTGTCTGATCTTCTGGCTGCTACCCGCCGCTAAAGTCGGTGGCCGCTTCAAAGTAGATCTGCGCAGCGCTTTTTTGCTGGTAAGCAGTTACTACTTTTATATGAGCTGGATCCCGGTCTACGGAGTCCTGCTCTTCACCCTCACTTTAGCCAACTATTTCCTTGGCCAGCTTATCTACTCGGCCCTATCCGGCTCTGCACATCGGGCCAAAGCCATCCTCGTCCTGGGCATCATCCTCAACTTGTTGACGCTCAGCTATTTCAAATACACAGACTTTGCCATCAGCTCCTGGAACGCGGCAATCGCTCACGTCGCCTTCCTGGCTCCCTATCTCGGTCTGCATGCCAATAGCGCCCTCAACTTCCCGCTCCAGCATGTGCTTTTGCCCCTGGGCATATCCTTTTTTGTTTTTGAATTTATCCACTACATCGCAGACGTCTACAAAGGCGGCAAACCTATTGCCAACTTTGTCAATTTCTCACTATTCGCCGCTTTCTTCCCCTCGCAGATAGCCGGTCCGATCAAGCGCTATCAGGACTTTATCAAACAGCTCGAAGTGCCCCGCGTCTTTAGCGGCACTCAGTGCGAACGCGGCATCGTCCTGCTTTTGCAGGGTCTCTTTAAAAAGGTCGCCCTGGCCGACAATCTCTCACCGATCGCCGCCCAGGGTTTTGCTCATGCCACCGCCCTCGGTGCCGGGGAAGCCTGGATTGCCGCCCTCGCTTTTGCCGCTCAGATTTATTGCGATTTTTCCGGCTATACCGATATGGGTCGCGGTTCGGCCATGCTCATGGGTTTCGACCTGCCCGACAACTTCAACTGGCCCTACCTTTCCAGAAGTCTGACCGAATTTTGGAAGCGCTGGCATATTTCGCTTTCGAGCTGGCTGCGCGACTATCTCTATATCCCTCTGGGCGGCAGCAAATGCAGCCTCCCCAGACGCCACTTCAATCTGCTCATGACCATGCTTCTGGGCGGTCTCTGGCACGGCGCCTCCTGGCACTTCGTCGTCTGGGGAGCCTTCCACGGACTGGGGCTGATTGTCAATCACACCTACGACAATGCGCTCAAGACCGGCAGCAATGCTCTCACTTCAGGCCTCAAGGCCTTTCACCAGAGTGCACTGGGCGCCGCCTTCTCGACAGTATTTACCTTCCTCTTCGTCCTGGTCGGCTGGGTATTTTTCCGAGCCGAAACCATGGATTCGGCCCTGGACATATTGAAAGCAATGGTCTCGCCAATGGTGGCATCGAATTATCTGGCCGAGACGATGGAAAAACATCCGATCTTTGCCGCCCTGGCTATCTATGCCGTTTATCGCCTGCTCTGGGATAATGCTTCACGCCTTTTCGCCCCGAGCTACCAGAAGCTTCCGGCTCTGCTGCGCCGGGCGATCGCGCCCATGCTACCGGCTCGTCTGGTTATTTATGTGAGCATCTTCGTCATGGCCATTGGCCTGGCTCCTGCCACAGCCTCACCTTTTATCTATTTCGCATTTTAGGTGAGTGACAGAGCTAAACTTCAAAGGTGATTTTCGAGAGTCAAATTCAGAGCAAAAATGCCAGTAACCGTCGATTCTACAAAAGATAAGAAGCTGCAGCATGCCACCGGGCAAGCTGCTCTTTCTGCCCTTCCTCTGCCGACCGTGGCAGCGGCGACTTCGAGTGGCACCAGCAAGATATTTGCCGTCCTCCAGGCTGTTTGCTATTTGCTCGTTTGCATCGCAGTCCTGGAAATCTCCTTTTATCTAGCCTGCGTCGGTGACGGCGAGCATGTCTATCCGGACCTAAAAGTGGGCTACAAAATCTTTGCCGGCAAGCGCATCACCCAGCGCAATGAAGGTTTTGCTTGCTTCAAGCTAAATAGCTTCGGCATGCAGAACGACGAGATCAGCTTGGCAAAACCAGCCGGTACCTATCGCATCGCCATATTTGGCGACTCCTATGTAGAAGCCTTGCAAGTGCCGCGGGCGGCAAACTATCTCAATGAAGTCGGTGAAACTCTCAGCAAACGCCTTGGCCGACCGGTGCAGGTCCTCAATTTTGGCGTCTCCAATTATTCGGTTGCCCAGGATTATCTGCGCTATCAGACCCTGGCCAAACAGTTTAAACCAGACATGGTTATCCAGGTCTTCCGCTGCGAAGAAATAAGCAAACTCCTGCCGATGGAAACTCAATCGCTGCTCTTCGTGCGCCCGGTCTTCTTCCCGGGAGCGGCGGACACTCTCGTCTACGACAATACCTGCGTGCGGCAGTTTTTTCAATCGAAAGAAGGCAAACGCCTGCAAAGTACCCAGTGGCTCAGGGCCAATAGTCGCATCTGGGGCGTGATCTCAGGCATGTGGCAACAGGCTCTCACCTTCCAGACGGAGACGCAGGCCAAACTGATGCCCGGTAAAAAAGGTCCGCACTTTGAACTGCCCAGCGATCAGACCCGCTCCAATTATGCAAAATGCTACTGGTATATGATGGACGCTCAACTGCGCGCCTTCCAAAAAGAATGCCAGGCCGAGGGCACAAAGTTTGTCATATTGCGCACGCCTATGGTGCGCCCCGGCATGCACACTCTCACCGACAGTGTCACCGAAACCAGCCTCCTGGCAGGCAGTGCGGCAAAGATGCAGGTGCCACTCCTCAATCTCGACCGCGCTTACCGCACCTGGGCCGGCGTCGACGATGACGGTACAAATTTCAGCGCCGGCGGTCATTTCACCAAACCGATGCACCGCTGGGTAGCGGACAATCTGAGTAATTTTCTGGCGCCGCTCATAGATAATGGCGGTCCGGAAAAACAAGCGCAAACACAATCCCCTGCAACAAACCAAATATCGCCCAAATAAAAAAGGACCAGTCATGAGCGCTCTCAGCTTCGAAGTATTACCCCACGATCAAGACGCAGCCAGGCTGGTCATGGGCTGGCGCAACGACGCTGATACGCGCAGTCATTCCTTCAATCAAAGCGAAAAAATCTGGCCGGAATTCTGGCATGAATACAGCAGCGGTTATTTTGCCGAGACA
>JAGXAB010000021.1 GCA_018971775.1 Cyanobacteria bacterium REEB67
AACGGCTTAATCAAAGCACCTGAGGAAATAGAGCTCGGTCGCAAGATCCATGCCGGTGACAATGAAGCGCTGTCAAAACTGGTCGTAAGCAATCTCAGGCTTGTAGTCAGCATCGCAAAAAAATATCGTAACCAGGGCCTGGATCTCGAAGATTTGATTCAGGAAGGCAATCTCGGCCTGATCCATGCGGCGAAAAAATTCGACCCATCGATGGGAAACAGATTTTCGACCTATGCGACCTGGTGGATCAGGCAAGCTGTGATGCGCGCTATCGCCAATAAAGGACGCACCATACGCATACCGGTGCATGTGCGCGGCCAGCTGATCAAGTTAAAAACAGCGGCCCGCGAATTTCATCAAAACAACGACCGCATGCCCACTCCCGAAGAGCTTGTCGAGCTTACAGGACTGAGTCCGGATGAGGTGTCGCGCCTTTTGCTCGGGACCGGTATGATTATGTCTCTTGACGATCCAGTCCCTGGTCGCGACAAAGAAACTCTGGGCAATATTGTCGAGGACCCTTTTTCGCGCTTGCCTGAACAACACGCCGAGCAGATCATATTGCGCCGTTGTATCGACAAATTGACGCGTTTCCTCACCCCCATCGAAAAGACCGCAATCGACTATCTGTACGGCCTCGAGGGCGACGGAAGATTCGATCCGAAGATGGTCGCGGACAAACTGAAAATTGACGTTCTCGAACTGCGTCGCATTCAGAAGCGTTCGCTCAAAAAGATGCGCCGACACTTACATAACCGCTCAATCAGCGACTTCATCACCGAAACCTGAATTCACCGCAAATTCACGAGCCGGTTCTAAGATAAGAGGACCGGTTCTAGAGTCGACTGAAACAGTGACGCAAAGCCAGAAGGCAAACGCAAATAGCGTTGTGTAGAAAGTCTTAAATAGACAGTCTTAAATAGTTCACAAGATGTGCTCGAGTAAATGGCCCAAGCCAGAGTCTATATACGTTTTGGCGACTATTAGAAGCTCAACCGATGAGGTAACGAAATATTTAGAACCTATTCCAAGGTTCAGGGGACAGGCACATAATATCCACATCCCTTTGGAGACATAAGACTTTTTATGAGTCTGATCGCACTTTTGGTTGTTGTTGTCGGCACAATCGTATGCACTCTGGTCAACGATTACCTGCCGGTCGGTGGAGATTACATCGACGACCACGCCTAGCGGTAATGGCCCTCCCTGCGACGCAATTTTGATTTAAAGACAACTGAGCTCTAAAAAGCCTACTTCTTAGCCGATGGATTATTCGTCATAAACCATTGCTGACAGCTGAGACCGGGTTGGCCCGCCTGGGTGTGCCTGCGCACATATCGACCATCCGAGAGCATTTCTCTCGCTTTGGCCGTGTCGGCAAGATAGGTTTTCAGCACGGAATCAGTCAAATAGCGTGCCAGGCGCTCATCTTCTACAGGGAAGATAACTTCGACGCGTCTATCCAGATTACGCGGCATCATGTCGGCGCTGCCGCAAAAAACTTCTTCGGCACCGCCATTGCGGAAGTAATAGATACGGCTGTGCTCGAGGAAGCGACCGAGTACGCTATAAACACGGATATTTTCGCTCAATCCGGCAATGCCAGGACAGAGACAGCAAACACCGCGCACGATCAAATCAACCTGGACACCGGCCTGAGAAGCTTCATAGAGAAGCTGTATGATGCGCTCATCGACGAGGGCGTTTGTCTTGAAGATTATTCGACCTTTAGCGCCGTGTTTGGCAAATTCGATCTCGCGTTTAATCAGAGATTCAAAACGTTGACGCATATTAATCGGCGCCACGAGCAATTTGCGATAGTCACGCTTGGCGCTATATCCGGTGAGATAGTTGAAGAGATCGGTGACATCGGAGCCAATTTCGTCGCTACAGGTCAACATACCCAGATCCGTGTAGAGATGCGCGGTGAAAGGATTGTAATTGCCGGTGCCCATATGGACGTAGCGGCGAATCGTATCCCCTTCCTTGCGCACGACCAGAGCAAGCTTGGAGTGGATTTTTAAACCGAGCAGACCATAGACGACGTGCACGCCCTGTTTTTCCAGAGCCTTTGCCCATTCGATGTTGCTCTCTTCGTCGAAGCGCGCCTTGAGCTCCACGAGCACGGCGACTTGCTTACCATTTTCCTGAGCTTTCAAAAGCGCTTCAACGACCGGCGAATTTTTGCCGACGCGGTAGAGAGTCATCTTGATCGCCAGCACATTTGGATCGCGGGCGGCGGTATTGAGGAAATTGACCACCGGCTGGAAACTATCATAAGGGTGGTGCAGTAAAATATTACGCCGGGCGATGGCGGCAAAGACGTCCTCTTCCTGTTCCATCGAATCTGGATCAAGGGAAGCGGGAATGCTGGGAATAAATGTCGGCCATTTGAGATCATGACGATCGAGATTGGCCACATGCTTGAGCGCGCTTAGAGGCATCATGCCCTCGACCAGATAGACGTCGTAAGGCTCAATCTGCAAGTTGCCCATCAAAATTTCAAGAATGTTGGCCGGCATGGCATGGTGCACCTGCAAGCGAACGACATCACCAAATCTTCTCTGCCTGACGCCTTCTTCGGTGGTTTCGAGCAAATCGCCCGCTTCCCACTCCTGGATCTCGACTTCGGCATCACGCGTCACGTGAAACGGATAAGACTCAAGGATGGTCATACCGGGGAAGAGTTGGTCCAGATTGGCGCGAATAAGATCTTCCAGCCAGATGTAAGCGTTGGGCTTGGTCTGGACTATGGACGGACGACCGCTCTGCGCCGTTTCGATTTTACCGACGGGCACAAGTTGCGGCAGGCTGTCCGGTACTTTTACGCGAGCAAATCTTTCCTCGCCGTTCGTATCACGGATCAAAACAGCCAGATTGAGAGAAAGGTTGGAGATGTGCGGAAATGGGTGGCCAGGGTCGAAACCAAGCGGTGTCAAAACAGGGAAAATCTTCTTGATGAAATCGGCGCGAGCGTCTTCTTTCTGCTCTTCCGAAAGCTCATCGAACTGGAAAATCTGGATACCAGTCTGGCGAAGTGCCGGCAAAAGCGCTTGCGAGAGACAGGCATGGGCGCTGGCGAGGACACGTGTTACTTCAGAGCTGACGGCGTCGAGCTGTTCGGTCGGCGTCAGGCCGTCGGGACCGGTACTGATCGTGCCAGATTCGATCTGACGCTTGAGGCCGGCAACGCGCACCATGAAAAATTCTTCGAGATTGGATCCGACAATGGAAAGGAAGCGGAAGCGCTCGAGGAGCGGATTGTTCTCATCCATCGCTTCTTCGAGAACACGCCACTGGAAAGCAAGCAAACTCAGCTCGCGATTGATGTAGTGCAGAGGTTGATTCAATTCAGGGGACGCGGCTGAACCAGGAGCGGTGTTGTTGGCCATGATCGCCGCCTGCCCTTCACCTGGTTGGACCGATATTTCGGAGGATTGACGCGGGTGGGAGCCGGTGGCCACCAACTCTTCCAGCGCAGCAGTGCGCTTTATCTCAGTTGTTTTACGGCTATTGGAAGTATCTGGGCTTTGCATACATTAAATTGTAAGGCATCAGGGCACTTGGCAGCATTCTTGTCAAGAAGCCCAAAACACTCAGGGGTTAAGCACCGGGAGTTGATTTATACGAATTTCAAAGCAATTTCGCTCACCTTTACAATATGCTGGATGAGCGACGGCTGTTTTATATGTTCAAGCCTTAACATACAAAACAGCCCAACTACTCCAACCGGCCTAAAGCCGGTACAGCTGCCTGGCATTACCGTGCAATACGGCATTTTCAATTTGCCCGGCTTCATCGCGACTGATCGAACCTTTTTGCTCAAAATGCCAGAGGGCACTGCTCAATCCCTGGCGCAAAGCCATCGCACCTTGATGATATGTCTCGGGCTGACTGTGCCCATCAGTACCGGCCAGGATTTTGGAATAGGGTGCACTGGCCAGAACCTGGCTGTAAAGCTGACCTTGCTCGGCCAAAAGGAAGCTGGCCAGGGAAAGATCGAAGTAGACGTGCGGATAAAGCGAAGCCAGAATCGCCGCTTCCTTTTGAAAGGGATAACAATGCAAAAGCACCAGCTTCAAAGAACTGAAACGCGGCTTGCGCAGCAGGCGGTGCAAGAGGTCAGGATTGGATAGACTCAGATCGGCATCATCATCACCAAGGCCGCAATGTACCTGCACGGGCAGATCACGAGCGATGGCCAGATCGAAAGCTTTAAGTAGAAGATGATGATAGTAAGATGAGCGACGAATGCGGCCATGACTGATTACATCGCGCCTGCAGTCGGCAAAATTAGCCAGGGCGTCATCGCGGTCGACTTCGTAAATCGACAATCCACCGCGATAACAGACGATCGTTTTGAGAGCGACAAGTGCCTTGTCTCGCGGCGGGAAAAGACTGCGTTCGAGGCGGCTTTCCACCTCCTCCGCGCTGGCGCATTGCCCAATAAGCATCTCGAGAATCGGCTCAATGCGCGCGATACGACTGACCTTGACGCCAGTTACAGCTTCAAACTCACTAGAGTTGAGCATCTCGCCTGGTCTGTATGATTCATCGATTAAGATACGCTCGAAACCAGCTCGACTGAACAATTCTTTGACCAGTTGTCTGGCAGATAGCGATTGCCCTTTGCGCAGATTTAAGTAATCGACAAGTGAAGCAGATTTACCGAGATTGAGAAGTCTCTTTTTCAACTCGAGAAAAACAACACTGCGCTCGATATCCGAAATCATCGAAGAAGCTAGCTTGCTTTCACTGAACACACTAATAAAATCGCTTTCCGAAGCCTGACGAAAATCACTGAACAGGCTGTGGCCATGGTTGTCGATAAGAGGAGTTAGCATGTGCAAAAGTATAGATCAGATTGAAGATTACAAACTAAGTAATCAAGGCAAAAATGCAGAGGCATCGATTGCTCAGAGCCTGACTAGCCTGCTATTCTATAACTCCATGAAAACCAAAATTACCAGCCCATATGCCAAGATTACTGCAGCCCGTCTAGCCTCCATTGCTCTTATTTGCGCAGGGGCTCTGAGCGGTCTTTTTACAGAAGCAAAAGCGACACCAGCCGAAACGAGCGCTGATTGTCCGCTGCATATTGGTCGGCCAGGCTATCACCGCCGCTTCGACGATGCCGAAAAATGGGTAAAAAAATTCGACGATCCCGCTCGTCTGATCTGGCAAAAGCCAGAAGACGTAATCGAGGCTCTGAAAATTCAAGCGGGTGACAAAGTCGCCGACGTCGGCGCGGGCACGGGCTATTTTTCCTTGCGCATTGCCAAAGATTATCCATCGGTCACTGTCTATGCCGCCGACATTGAGCCGAGCATGATTGCCTATTTGAAAAAGCAAGCAAAAGCCAAAGCTCTTCCTAACCACAAAGCACTGAAGATTGACGCTCACAGGGCCACTCTTCCTGAGGTAGATCTGGTACTGGTCGTCGACACCTATCACCACATAGATAACAGAATCTCTTACTTTGCCGATTTGAAAAAACGACTGTCCCCGAAAGGTCGCGTGGCGATAATCGATTTCACCGCCGAATCACCCGAAGGACCGCCGCCTGAGCACAGGCTGAAAAAAGAGAGCGTGGTAGTCGAAATGAACAAAGCCGGATATAGCCTGGATCAGGATTTAGCACTGCTGCCATATCAGTATTTCCTGATTTTCAAGTAGCGACAAGCAACCGAGCGACCGAGCGAAAAATTACCGGGAGGCCTATCGTGTCCGCAAAAAAATTGATCGGTGAATGCGTCGTAGTCGATCTCGACGGCACGCTGGCCGACGCTGAACACCGCATGCGCTACTACCGCGACGGTAAACTGGACTGGGCGCATTTCGAAGCACCGGAAAATATTCCCAACGATCAGCTGCACCATATCGTCGCCGAGGTGGTCAAACTTCTCCGGCAAAAATGGCCGATCATTTACGTCAGCGGCCGCAAAGACACTTGCTACGACGTCACTGTCGACTGGCTCAAGAAGCACGACCTCTGGCATCCGCCCGCTCTGCTTCTGATGCGCAATCGCAAAGACAGTCGTCACGACTACGAAGTCAAAAAGGACATTCTCGACGAATTGATAGGCCGTGGATACAGACCGATTCTATCTCTGGACGATCGCAATTCGGTCGTGCAGATGTGGCGAGACAACGGCATTCCCTGCTTCCAGGTAGCAGACGGCGATTTTTAGCGCCTGCCGCCTCGTACCGCTGTGGAAGTGGCCTGAGATACTTTTTCAGTTCCCTTGTTAGCTTTGACGAGCTTACGCAATTCAGCAGCCTGACTCTTCAGGACCGGCAAGCCGTCCTTATTGCCGAAGTGCACCGCTTCATAGGTCGTGAAAAATTCTTCAAGAGCATTGGGCAATTCATAGCCAGTCATCGCACCATCGCGACGCTGATCGGCAACTATTTTTTTGACCCGCTGCACAAATTCGGTCCCTGTTTCCGACGGCATGCGTTCCATGCGAGCCTTTTTGAAATCTTTGGCCAGATCACGCCAGACCTTCCAGGCGGCGTCCTGCCAGGGATTTTTGCCAAGGGCATTTTTGCGATGCTTGAGGAAGAGGATCAAACCAAGAATGAGACCCGCCAGCAGGAACAATGAGGAAAGGACGACGCTGACTATGGTCAAAATCGCTTTCGGAGTCAAGCCCTCGTCGAGCGAAATACCGAGCTGCTGACAGAGCCATTTGAAGACGGTCCAGACACTGAAGCCTTCCTCGCGCTTGACGCTAGGCATGACACCACCAGGAGTGGCGTCGAAAGGCACCCAGCCATAATCCGGTATAAAGACCTCGGCCCAAGTCATCGCGTCTACCATGCGCACTTCCTGCACACCTAGAGTCTTGTTGAAGGTGCCCGGATTGAAACCGTAGACGACTCGGGCCGGCAAACCGACAGCCCGACAGAGCAGGACGTAGCTGCTGGTGAAATCTTTGTGGTTGCCGGCTTTGCGCACAAGCAGGAAATCCTTGACGCGATCCTCGGCAGGTTTGTAGTCGTAAGGTTTCTCAGCTTCCATGACGGAGCCGCTGCGCACGGCCTGACAAATGCGTTCTGCGGTCGTGAACCAGTTGCCGGTCTTACCGGCGTAAGCTTCGGCCAGATCCAGCACCTCAGGCGAGATACTATCGGGTAATTCCAGGTAATTGGCCAGCTGATCGCGAATTTGCTTTTCACGCTCTTCCGTCAGAATAGGCTCGGCCCGCATCGTCATGAGGTTGTAAACGGGCCACTGCGAAGCAACGTTAAAACGAGTACCTTTCTTGAGGTTTTCCGGAGCGATAATCTGACCGTAATCGTCGACGATCAGCTTCTTACCCTTGAAACTCAATTGCTGGGGAATCCAGGCCGAGGGCAGGAAAGCATCGACGTCACTGGCGATTTCATAATTTTGACTGAGATCAAAGCTGGGCAGCTTGGAGGGAGTGCGCAGGGACGAAGCAAGATTGAGATGAAAATCTCCCTTAGGCGGATCGACAAAAACATAATCGACATTGAGCTCAGGGCCGAAGCCCGTATCGCGTTTGGCCAGCTCGGCCATTTTCTCCTGCTCGATTTCTTTATTGGCTTCTTCTTCGGCGCTCGCTTCGACGCTGGTGGTACTGGCAGTGGCGCCGGAATCAACGGGTGTACCAGCGCTGGAGTCGGTAGCATTACCGGTGGCAGTGGCATCTTTAGCGGAGATAGCACCGGGCTCTTTCGCCTCAATTTCGGTGACCTTGATCTTGGCCTTGCTGCGCTTCCAGAGACGACCGTCAAAACTATCAAATACGGCGTGGCGGCTGTAGATCAAACGTGTCGATGTGACTCTATAGACGATCTGTTGAGAATCAGGCGGATCGGTGTCGAGATCAAGACTTTCATGGCCTATCTTATTGTCTTTCGGACGATCGCTTTTAGGCGGCTTACCGTGAGCCGGGGGAGCATTTTTTTGCTGCTTTGGAGATTTTCCCTTTTTCTCTTGTTCTTTCTTCTGCTTTTCTTTCTCTTTCTTTGCCTGTTCTTCTTTTTCTTTTTCCTTTTTCTTTTTCTCTTCTTCCTTGGTTTTATCCACCGGCACTTTCACAAGCTTGCGCTTGTCCACACCCATTTTCGCGAGCTCTTTATCGACCTCATCCTGATTTTCCAGTTCGTGCTGCTTGCGCTTCATGTCGATGCGATTTTTGAACGGACTGGTAAATTCGTGGTGAGGCATATTGATATTGGGCATGGTCGGCTGAAAGCCTGGCATCATGCGCAAAATCGCAGCAACATCCAGATGCTTCAAACTGGACATGACATTGTCTACGAGATTGTCGGAACGCGGTACCATCAAAAAGCCGAGCGCCGAGACAAGCGGTAAAAGAGCAACGGTAAAATAGACACTGCCGCGCGGTTTACGCCGACCGCCGGTATTGGCGACGTCGACTACGGGTGCCGGCTGCATCGGCTTCTCAAGCCAGTTATGCAGAGTACGCGACATGCAATCGTAATAAAGCATGACAGTGCCCAGACAAATATAGTTGAAGACGGCCAGGCCAAAATAGAAACTGCGCACCACCGGCGACAGAAAGCACAAGATGAGCGCACCGAGCAGGGCGGAAAGATTGATGTCGGAGCGACTCTTCAAGTCAAAAGTGTGCAGGGCAAAAGTACCGGCGATAAAGTGCACCACTGGCCCCCAGAAATCGCTTGCGCCATTGGAGGGATCCATAAATTCGGCAGCGGCGTTGGCACCGACAGCAAAGACGCCGACAATGACTACCCACTGCATCCAGCCCTGTTTATCATTGCGATACTGATAGGAAACTACCGAACCGATACTGGCCAGGGCCACGGAAAGGACGAAGACCGGCCAGGCGGTTTTGACGAAAATGCAACTGGCGCAGATACAGGTCATCGTCATCAAAAAGACGACAAGGCGCAGCGGCACTGAATCTTCGGCTGGCGTACGGTCTCTTTTATCACTCATAATGTTTCAAAATCGCCTTCCCATTCAACTCGGGCTATGACTCTGCCATTGACAGGACCAAGGTCATTTTTCGGCGCTTTTTTCGCCGCTCCCCGGATATTTTTAAAATTGACTGCGCCCTTTTCCTCTTTATCACTACCGCCCGTTCCCACAGATTCTTCGACTTCCTCCCAGTTTGGCGGTATCTCGACCACTTCTACCGGACAACAGACGACGTCACCTTTACCCGGGGCAAATTTGGCGATTTTTTCACCGGTCGGCACTACAGTAACAGTAGGACGGTCGTTGACTTTGCTCCAGTTTTTGAAGCTGTCTACTTCATTATCCTCCTCGATCTCAAAAGATGTGCGGTTAGCTCCAAGTTTGGTAATTGGCTCTACGCGCGCCAGGATTTCAGCGATCAGGGCCATATTAGGCGGCATATGCGGCAAATCGTAAAGCAAACTCTGCACTTCCGGGGATTCGACCGGAGGATTAAGTTTGATGCGGGGCATGTGACCGAGATTGTGTCCGAGGTGCACGAGGGAATTGACCAGTGTGACGGTCAACTCGAATTGCTCGGGGGTGCGGTAATTGGAGCGCAAATTGAGGAGGATATCGAAAATCGGCAGCATTTCAGAGTCGAATTCACGCACCATGACCTGACCGAAGCGCGCGCTCGAGCCCCAGTGGATGTGGCGCATGCTGTCGCCGCTCTTAAACTCACGCACAGAGCGGAAGCTGCTCGACTGGTGGGTAATGACCGAACTGGAAGTGGCATGACCCATAGGCGATTGCACGCCGGTGAGCTTGTCCAGAAAACTGCCGCCGACGTTGAGTATATTCGGATAGACGGTAATCGAAGCCCCGAGCTCGCTATTGGAAGACTTCATGCTGATGTCCCGCGTCCACCAGGTGATGCCGAACGGGAAGCAAGTCGAGAGCTGAATCGTCTCCAGGTAATAAATACCGCGCTTGAGACTGGGGGTGGGAAATTCGAAAAACTGGTCGTATTCGAGCTTTTCGATGAAAACAGGATCCGGTGACAGTGTCACTTCGGTGGGCTTGCCATCAGGGCCACGCTTTTTCATATTAATCGTCATGCGCAGAGCACGGGTCGGCACGAGCCAACTGAGCGGGCCGAAGCGCATCGAGCGCTTGAGCTGCACGCGGATACTCGCACTTTCCTGAGAGGAGAGTCCATCCGGCAGCAAGTAACTGGCATCGAGCAAGGCAAGCTGCAGATAAGGGGTAATGAAACCAAGCAGGACGGCGACGCCGAAAGCTGTGGAGAGAAGGTACATCCACTCGGAGGCGACGACGGCGGCAAAGAGATAGAGGGAGCCGGCCAGCAAAAGCATCTTAATCTGCCTGGTCTCGATCAAGACATGAAAGCCCTTGCCCACGGGCAATTTTAAATAGCGCCCACCGTCACCGAAGGGCAGACTTTCATCGACTGTATTGCCGAGTCCGGCGCGTACCCGTTCTTTCTTAGCACTTTTGACGCTGGGCGCCTGTTTCGAAGTCGAAGAAAAGGCACTGTAATTTTTGGCCGCTTTTTTGCCGCCGGATCTCGAGGCTCCGTTGCCAAAATCAGTATTTGAATTTTTTGTCGGCATCGTCTCAGGCTGGGACCGGAATAGTTTCGACAATTTTTTCGATCAGGTCAGTATGGCTGACCCGATTGGCCTTAACTTTTGGCGCGACACGGTGGCCAAAAACTATCGGTGCCAGCATTTTTACGTCCTCGGGGGTGACAAAGTCACGACCGTCGACGAAGGCGGCAGCCTGCGAGGCGCGCACCAGCAATTGACTGCCGCGCGGGCTGACTCCAAGCAAAATTGAGGGGTGCTTGCGGGTGGCATGCACAATATTGACGATGTAATTGACCAGGGCGTCGTGGACAAAAACGCGGCGAACAGCCTGTCTTGCTTGCAGAACATCATCGGTGGTGAGGATGCTGTCCACATGGAAGGCACCATCTTGCATCGATTTTTTGATGATTTCAGATTCTTGCTCGACGTTGGGATAGCCGAGCGAAAGGCACATCATAAAGCGGTCGAGCTGGGCGTCGGGAAGCGGGAAGGTACCGTGGCTTTCGATCGGGTTTTGCGTGGCGATGACAAAAAACATCGCTTCCAGTTTGCGGGTGACGCCGTCGCTGGTCACCTGACCTTCCTCCATGGCCTCGAGCAGGGACGATTGAGTACGAGGGGTGGCGCGGTTGATTTCGTCGATGAGCAGGATATTTGTAAAGATCGGTCCGGGGACGAAGCGAAAAACCCCCTCTTTCTGGTCGTAGACGTTGACACCGGAGACGTCTGAAGGAAGCAGGTCGGGGGTGCATTGCACACGTTTGAAATTGCCCTTGACCGAAGATGAAAGGCTGCGGGCCAGGAGGGTCTTACCAGTCCCGGGCACGTCTTCGAGCAGAATGTGACCGCCGGCAAGCATGGCGATTACAGCGAGCTTGGCCGAACGCGCCTGACCGACAAGGGCTTTGCCCATATTTGCAACGAGGGCCTTACCTGCGCCGCTCGTCGCAGCAGGTCCACCCGGATTGGCAGCGGCCGGTAATTTATTCACAGTAAGAGCCCTTTCTACTAAATATGCTTGTAACCGCTTGCTATCATACCCACAGGAAGCAAACGATTAAACCGTCGGGCGGCCGATAATGTCACATAAAAGTTGGTATTTCTTCGCCTATTTTGCCCCTTGGCTCTATGCAGGCAAATAGTTATGCTCCTATAATCAGGAAATCAGGAATTCCAGCAGTCCGGCATCTTACTAAAGTCAAAATTAAAACCCCGCGAGAAGGACACAGCGAAGCATGACAACTGGTACCAAACTTATTTTATTGGGAATGGCGGTCGTAGTAGTGCTTGGTGTGGTGCTCCAATCGATGATCGCGGGCTATCTGGAAAAGCAGATGGGTTCTCAGTCGCAGCTCCTCTCTCCGGACGAAGCAGCAAAGCTGGCCTTGAAGAAGGCTGTCAAAGACCAGAAGAAATTCGAAGCCAAAAACGCTACGAGTCCGGCGAAATAATCCAGAAGAAATTCGAGACCAAAAACGCTACGAGTCCGGCGAAATGACGGCTGGAGTCGCTATATCGGCCGTGTCTAAAGGCTGAAGCGGCAATAAATTCGGTTTCTTGAAATGCGAATAGATAACGTGCAGCGCACTTGCCACCGGAATCGAAAAGATGATTCCCAGCAAGCCGTCTATCTTGGCGCCCACAAGAATGGCCAGGAAAATCGTGACCGGATGCAAGCCGACGGCGTTGCCGATGTATTTCGGTGCCACCAGATTGTCGCGAAGCCACTGGGCCAAATTGAAAACAACGGTTATTAAAATAACCTGCCAGATGCGGTCGAGATGGACATTGTCCATACCGTTCAAAGCGACTACGACCAGACAGGGGATAAAACCGAGCGGCGGACCAATCACCGGTATGACCTCCCAGACGGCCAGGAACAGTCCCAGCACCAGAGCGAAGGGCACGCCGAGAATCAAATAGACGACAAGCATGACGGCACCAAATGCAAAGCCAAGAACGATCTGGCCGCGGAAGAACGCTTGCAGACTTTTGTCGATTTCACTGACGACAGTTTTAAGAGTGCTGTGATAATTGAGGGGAAATTGCTCGATCAAATGATCGGTCATACCGTAGCCTTCGAGCAAATAATAGAACGAGACTACGAGCACGCTCAGTCCATAAGCTACCCAGGTGGCAGTGGACATGGCCAGATCAGAGAAACGATTGAAGATCATGGTGGCATCCGGATGCGGCATGCTCTGCACGAGGGTGGTGACCAGATCTATGGTTTTTACTTGGAGTTGGGCTGCGTGCAATTTGGCATCGAGCGGAGCCAGCAGACTGAAGAGCTTGCTCAGCTGTTGGGGCAATTGCGAAAAGACCGATTCCATCAGTTGATTTATCTGATAGACGATATACGGCACAACAGTGAGCAAAGCCAGGAAAAAGGCCGCTCCGCAAAGAGTGTAGACGGCAAAAATCGCCATGGCGCGATTTTTCATATATTTCTCCAACCAATCGACAATATTGATAAAGAGATAGGAAATGAGCACCGAAATACCGACGATATGCAAAACATCGGCAAACATGGCAAACAACTGGAGAGCGACGATGAGGATAAATAGCCCGAGGGCTATAATCGTCAGCTTCCTCTGCAAAAGTAAAAGCTGGTCTCCATCAGGCAATGGCCACTTCCTTCGCTCTAGGGGTGCGACTTCAGTCTCGATTTGAGAAATTCAATCTTGTCGTGTAGCGCACCGGATATGGTGGCAGGGGTGTAGCCGTTCAATTCTATGACTCGCCTGTACTCGAGCAAGGCATCGTCATATTTTTCCTTTCTGGTATAAATATCGCCCATCAATTCGCAGTATTCGGCACTTTCCGGTTTGAGCATGAGGGCAAGCTTGGTAGCCTCCAACGCTTTATCAAAATCACCAAGCTCTAAGTAGACCTGCCCCAAACGATAGTGACAATCACTGTCGGAAGCGTCCATGGCGAGAGCATCTTTAAAGGCGACCTCGGCTTCATTCAAACGCTTTTGCCTTTGCAGGATAATCCCGAGATTGACATGATAGTCGGCCCGGTTTGGCCTGAGCTTGAGAGCGACGCGCTCCTGTGCTTCCGCTTCCTTGGTCTGATCGAGGTCTTTGAGGACCAGAGCGAGATTATTATGATAGCCGGCAGCGGCCGGATATAGTGAAATAGCCTGCCTGTAAAGGGCGCAGGCTTCGGTCAGTTTACCCTTGGATTGCAGGGCGATCGCCTGCCGATTGAGCTCTTTTGCCTGCTCTTGAACGCCCGGGCCGGCTAAGGCGCCGCTTTTGGTCTGGGGCGCCGCTTTTGGTCTGGGGCGCATAACTGGAGCGGAGCTGGCTACAGGTTGCTGGGCAGCTACCGGCGAAGAAAAAAGCAGCGGAGTTGCTATCGCCAGCGTCAATGATGCAAGCACCCCTGGTGCAAGCGGCACTGTGATCGAAGCACTGGACTGTCGGATAGTGGCACGATAGATATGCATGGCATCGCTTGGTGAAAGTGGCAGCATCAACGATATTAGCGCAAAAACGGTCCTATGTTAATTGGATGCCATGACAATGGACGACAAAATGCTCTATTTAAAAGGAGTAAAGACTAACGCGCATCCCTGATTTAGTATCCCAGAGCATTGAAAAACAAATCACTCACCCTGGCCCTGATCGGTGTGGCCATAACCACCGGCACTACCATTCTCTTCCTCGTTCTATTTATCGTGGCCCAGAGTCAACTAGGCGCGCTCAAAAAAAAGAGCGGCAACTTGCAAAGCGAACTCTCCCAGACCAGAAATGCCCAGGTCTTCCAGGGTCAACTGCCGCCGGGTGTGCCCGAATCACAAAGCTTCATTAGCCAGCTCGACGGCGCCAAAGACGTGATGGCCATCCTGCCGCCCAATAGTCTGCAAGGACAGAAAGACCTCACCATGGTCGTCTATTTGCACGGTATGGGATCTACCTATATGGAGCCTTTTCTCACTCCTAAAGACGGCACAATCAGCCAGGCGCTGCAGACTCACAATCCGGCGCTGGTCATTGCCAGTCTCAATTACCGAGGCCAATCGGCCTGGGCAAACGATCAGGCCGTCGCCGACATAGATCAGAACATTCACGAACTGCTCGCTCGCTTCCCGATTTCGAAAATCGTCATTATGGGCACTTCGATGGGAGGCTGTTCGGCGCTCGCCTATAGCTATCTCGCCGCGCCGGACATCAAAGCAAAAATGATCGGTATCGTTGCCGCCGAACCGGCCGGCGATCTAACAATGCTTTATGACAAGTCCCGCTCTCAAATCGTAAAAAACGGCATGATTGGCGCTTTTGGCGGGCCACCCCAGCTTCAGCCCCAGGGCTATATATCCAGAAGCCTCCTGAACAATATCGAAAAGGTGCCTGGCAATCTCCGCTTTGCGATCATTTCGGCAAAACAAGACTCGGTAATACCACCCGAATTTCAGCAGGCGGTTATCAACAGCCTCAAGGACAAAAAGTTTGGTAGTGAGCTGGTCGAAGTCGACGAGCAGCACGGCGTGCCTTCCGCCGCCGCCTTTGTCAAAGGCCTCGACTATGTAGTACTGGGCAACGCCATCAAATAATCCATATCAGCCTGGTCGGAGCTCAAGACATCTTCTTCCAGGCGCCGCGATAGTGGAGAGTTTTCCACTTGTCGCCTTCTTTGACAAAAACTTCCGTACTGTGAGATTCCATCTCGACCGGATGCGCTCCGGTCAGCACTTTTTTGGCGACGAAGGTGACAACGGCCCGATTACCATTCACTTCTGCATAAGGTCTGTCGATCGTATAGGAAACGAGCTTGCCGTCGCCCTTGTGATTCTGGGCATAGCGCTCTTTCAGATCAGCGATCACGGCTTCTTTGCCGATAATCAGTCTTTTGTTGTCTTCATTGAAGGTGGTGACGCCATCGTCGAAAAACTCAGCCATGGTCGCGAAATCGCCATCGTTAATGAGCTGAGTAATGTGATGCAATGTGTCGATCACTTTTGCCGATTCGCTGCAGGCCGGATGCGGTTCGTTGCACTTGACTGCACAGAAGTCAGCCTTTGCTGCTACGGCGTCCGCAGCGAGAGCCGAGGATTGACCGAGGCAGGCAACAGCGGCCATGCTCAAAATGCCTGGTACTAAATTTTTAGTGAAATCGGAGCTTTTGACTAAGTCAAATCTAAATGATGGTCGCATCGAACCCCCTATTTACTATTGGGCACGTCGGATGGCGTTGTCTACATCCTTGATGGCCCGGTCGTTATCGCGCAGGTAGCTGCCCACCAGATCGAGTTGTTTTTGCAGGGCGAGCATTTGTTGGTTCAAACGATCCGCCTCGGCTTGCAGATAGCGTCGCTGATCCATAAGGGCGTCGCGACTTTTCATCAAGCTGTTATAGACTGGTTGTGGTGTTTGGCTAAGGGCAATGGAAGAAAGACACGCAATCAGAAGAAACTCGAGCGTCATCAATGCAATTACGGTTGTGAGCTTGATCGTCTTAACTGGATTTGCGGAAGTCACCTTGTCACTCCAGAAGTACCTCCTGGTCCGCTAGTGAACTAGCAACCGAGGCGCATGTTGAAGAAATATCATATTAACCCACACTTAGATAATTTCAAAGTGGTATTGAGGAGTTTGCATATTAAATGTCGCCGAATCGAATCGAAGAAGATCAATTCAAAAACCAACTGATCGAGCATGTGCTCGCCCTGGCTATGCTCGAAGACCTCGGCCCCGGGCCGCTTGACGTCACCAGCGCCGCAACGATCGACGTCGATACCGAGAGCACGGCTCGCCTGGTATTGAAAGAAAGTGCAGTCCTCAGCGGACTGGATACCTTCAAAGCGGTTGCCAAGTGCCTTGGGCCGAGAGGCGAAGCAATGCAGGTCGTGGAGCTCTTTGAAGAAGGAACGCACCTGGAGGTAGTGCCGCCAGCCAATCCGATCACGGTGGCCACCATAGCCGGCAACGCCCGCTGTCTTCTCGCCGCCGAGCGTCTTTCGCTAAATTTGATCCAGCGCATGTGCGGTGTGGCGACAATGACCAGAAGTTTCGCCGCCCTCGCCGGAGCGCATAACATCCAGATCCTCGACACTCGCAAGACGATGCCCGGCCTGCGTGTCTTCGACAAACGAGCGGTGCGCGCCGGGGGCGGCACCAACCATCGCTTCGGACTTTTTGATGCGATTTTGATCAAAGACAATCATGTGCGCGCCGCAGGAGGCGTTACTGCAGCAGTCGAAAAGGCCCGCGCCTACTTACAAAAAGAACAGCGCCACCTGCCCAACCAGAAAATCGAAGTGGAAGTGACAACCCTTGATGAATTGCACGAAGCACTCCAGACAAAAGCGGAGCGCATTCTCCTTGATAACATGGCACCGAGCCTGGTGCGCCTTGCCGTCGATGCGGTCAAGCAAAGCGGGCATGAATGCTTCATTGAAGTGTCCGGTGGAGTAAACGCTTCTAATTTAGAGAGCTATTTCATCCGCGGGGTTAACGCTATCTCAATTGGCGCCATCACCCACTCGGCAAAAAACATCGACCTCTCGCTCGAATTCGATTAGAGCATTAAGTTTCTACCATTCGGAGCCCGACACTAAGACTTGACAAGATCGATAAAAGGGCACCAGCAGTGCCTTTTATCGTATATGCAGGCGAACGCGGATGAGAACGATCTGGTTTTCCTAAACACTAGACGACCAGTTACACTTAGCGTGTCGTTTATGATTTCTTTATATTTTGGAAGGATTTCATTAAGCGACAGGGCTAGAGCGGAATATCACCATTCTGTATCATTACCCGTCCCTGGCAATTCAGCTTCCCCCTGTTAACCTTGCCTTTTCCACACTTGTTTTAGACTTCATCAGTTTCTCAGGCATCCCCGTCAGGCCCTAGCGCCAGAGCGAGTCCCCATGAATCCTCCAAACAAGGTCTTCATCGTCGATAACGACCGGCTTTCCCTGGTCACGCTCAGCCTCTGGTTAGAGCAGGTCAAAGATTTCGAAATCGTCGGCACTTCGCTGGCTACCGCCCAGCTCGAACGCAATCTCATAGAAGGTCAACCCGATCTCGTCGTCCTCAGCATCACTGCTCCCGGACCGGAGGCCGTCCACAATCTGCGCCGCATCCGCCAGACGCTGGGCAATGTCACCGTGATTGTCCTCTTCGATGGCGAAAAGAAACAGTTGGATGGACCACTTCTAACCGAAACTCAAGCACAGCTCTCCCCGGAAATTTCGCTCAAAGATTTCGTCGAAGTCCTTCGCAAGCTCGGCTTCCGTCAAAAAGTGGTGAGCAACCCGCATATGAATCCTTTTATGCCGGTCCTGCCGGTGATGCCGACAAATCTATCCTCGGCACCGTCGGCGATGATGCCGCCGTCCGGCATGACCAAGGCCGGCTAAGTCGAATTTGTGACTGTCAGTCAAATTTACTTTGTCGCCATCTTTGCCCTAGGCATCGCGATATATTTTGTCCGACGTTTTTTGTTGAGCCCGACAGCACCAAGCGCCACGGCGATAGGCCGCAGTCTATCCCCGACTGAAGTCGCTTATCTGACAAAAGAAGGAGACGATAGCTTCGCGCTGCTCGTCCTGCTGTTTGACCTGATGCACCGGGAAGTAAAAGACAAAATCGTGCGCGGTGAAATCGAAACATTCGACGCCAATCAAAAACCCTATGAGCTCGCTCTGCGTAAAGCGGCTGGAGGCTCGATCAAAGACTGGTCGATGCGTAAGGTCGAAGGCATGGTTGGCTCGCCACAGAAAGATCCAATGCGCTTCGTGATGAAACTGCCTGCTCTTTATAAGTTTACGCGCACAGTTGTCGAAGATACGATCAAAGAATTGTTCCGCGATCCGCGCAACATCAAAAAATTTATCAGTGTCGCTGGTTTGATGAGACTGGCCGCCGATATCGGCGCCACCGGATATAAAGTGACGCTGGCCCGCGAACTGAAAGACAATCTCACCGCCGACGGCTTTCTGGCAAGCGATGCACTGCGCATTCGACAGCGCAATGCGCTCGTCGCAGCTTTCATCGTCTGCGAAATATTGATTTTGGTATTGACACTATATACGATACCATCTGCTTTTCATGCCTGGCTCATTTTCTTCTGCGCACTCTTTGCCGCCTTCGTAGTTCAGACTGTTTCAGCCGTGCGCGAGTTAATTCCGCTCTACAGCGAACTAGCTCAGGCTCTCGCTCTCGTGCAAAAGGACAATCTTCGCATCCGCATTATCCGCACCCTTCTCAAAATGTTTACTTTACTCTTGAACGGTCTGTCGATTTTAGTTTTTGTCATTCTATTCGGCTCTGGCTCGCTCTTTTTGTATTTAACACAGACGGTGACGACGGTTGAAACCTACTTGATGCTGATCGGCCAGATGCTCACCCAGATAATTGCCTTTGCCTGCCTGGTGCAGGCCTACAAACTTACCCTCGGTGAATTGCCGACCAGGGAAGCTCAGCATGCCATAGCCGCTCTCAAAGAAAAATACAAGCAAGAAGCGACACTACCGGCCCTGAAAGCAGCGCTTTCACAAAACAATTACGGTCCGGAGCTGTCTTTTTTAATCGCGCTGTACGGACTGGAGACACTTTTTCTGATTTGAGACCGACGCCGATGCCGACTGCTTCCACCGCTATTGCTGGCCGCTCTCTTGCTGGGCGCGACCTTCAAGCACAATGCCGGAGCGCGGTTGGACAACGTATGTATCACTGAGAGGCGTGGCCTGATCTGGCGTCACAATGTCTTGACCGGTCGGCAGATTGGTATCGACCAGACGATGCCAGCTACCGGGCGGCAGCTTGACTGTGAGAGGCTCCCAGTAAGCATTGAAGGCAGAGAATAACGGCTTCACCGTCGGCGATGTCGGCGCTAACTGCCAGGCGATGAAGTGGGACTGGGGCGACCAGTCCGGCTTGAATGGCTCTACACCATGCCACGAAATGGCCTCAGGAGCGGACCTGCCAATTTCATGGTTTTTGCGCAGCTCGATCATCATTTTGACGAAGCGCACCATGTCTTGATTTTTATCGAGCAAACTCCAGTCCAGTGTATTCAGCTTGTCCTGATTCCAGGTGTTGTTATTACCACCGGTAGTGCGCCGCATTTCATCCCCGTACAGCACCATGGGCACACCGCGCGATAGGAAAAGCATAGAGAACATATTTTTGATCTGACGGGTCCGTAGCGCTTCGATCGATGCTTTTTGGTCATCACTCAGCGCCGCCTTCTCGAGAGGACCTTCCACACCGCCATTCCAGCTATGATTGTCGCTATTGCCGTCGCGATTGTTTTCGCCATTGGCTTCATTATGCTTCTCATTGTATGAAACAACATCATTAATAGTGAAGCCGTCATGATTGGTGACCATATTGATCGGGAATCGACCTTTTGATCGATCGAATAGCTCGGGAGTGCCGGCTATTTGAGTGGCCATCGCCGAAACCTTACCGCCATCGCTTTTAACAAAGCTGCGCACGGTGTCGCGAAAAGGACCATTGAGCTCGGCCCAGCGCTTGTCCGAAAAATTACCAAAGTCATAGCGATCCGTGGCCCAGGGCTCGGAGACTAACTTTACCTTAGCCTGACTGAGTACCGGATCGTCTTCCATGGCGGCGATAATCGGCGGCTTGTATTTTGCCTGACCGTCGACGTCATACTTGAATACCGAGGCCAGATCGAAACGGAAGCCGTCCACTTGCATCTCCTGCACCCAATAGCGCAAGGTATCCATAATCAGCTTCTGAGCCTGTGGATCATTGGTATTTACCGTATTGCCGCAACCGGTGTGATCGACGTAAACATCCGGATGACCGGGTACGGTCATGTAATAGACATTATTATCCAGCCCGCGGAAGCTTATCGTCGGGCCGTATTGATTGGACTCTCTTGTGTGATTGAAAACAATGTCGAGCAAAACCTCAATATTGTTGCGGTGCAGCTCGCGCACCATCTCCTTAAACTCATTGACCTGCTCACCCATCTTGCCGTCATGAGCGAGACCGGCATCGGGAGCTTGATAAGCCACCGTATTATAAGCCCAGCTATCGAGCAGAGGCTCGCCGGTAACCGGACTTTTGCCAAACCAGGGACTGCGGTCGGATTGCATGATCGGCATGAGCTCGACAGTCGTGTAACCCATTCCTTTTATGAATGGTATTTTTGAAATGAAACCGCGGAAGGTGCCAGCAGCACTGCCGAGACTGGCATCACCGGCGGTGAAACCACGCAGGTGGGCTTCATAGGCGACTTCATCGGTCTCGGGAATATGTGGTTTTTCCACGCCCTGCCAGTCAAAGGCTTTTGGATCGACAACGACCCCTTTGGGCATTTCAGCGGTACTATCGACTGTGCTGGGGCGCAGATGCCGATCGGCGTCGCTCGGATTGCTATTATCGTAGCCAAGGCTGGAATTATCGAGGGGAATTTTATCGTCGGTGAGCGCTTTGGCATAGGGGTCTATTAATAGCTTGCGATAATTGAAACGCGACCCGTCCGCCTGCGGCGTGTAAGCGCCCTCGGCACTGTAGAGATAGAGAGAACCGGCTTTGAGGCCATCTACATTACGATGCCAGACATCGCCGCTTTTGTACATCGGCAACACTTGAGTCGGTTCACCGGCTTTAGCATCGGCAAAAATATGTACTTCCATTTTTGTGGCACCCTTCGATGCCACGGCAAAATTGACGCCGGTATCGGTGAGAGTGGCACCGAGCGGTTCCGGTAGACCAAAGGCTGCCTTGTCGAAGGGTATGACGGTGCCGCCCTGTTCGGGCTTTTCGACTTCGGCGATGCGGGCAATGCGACTCTGATCGGCCAGACCTTTGACCAGATCTTTCAAAGGCTCGGAGTGGCTGGTCAGCGCTCTAAATTGCAATGGTTCAGGATTTGGTTTGAGAGAAAGCGGCTCGGGTTTGGCTGAAATAGAGCTGGAATTAGCTGTCCGCGCCTCGCCGCCAAATAACTTCAGACCTCTAGTGATACCACTATGAGCAACAGGCAGACCGGCATTGATCAAACCACCGGAAGCCATCGATTCGAGGCGCTCACTCCAGCTTGTCTGCGTTTTTACGCCAAGATAACTGGATACACCATGAGCGGTATCATAGGAGACGACACCACCAACGGCCCCCACGCCGAAACGTGTCAAGCCACGAGCAATCGCCTGGCCGCCGGCTGATTTCGCCAGAGAGGATGCTTCGTTAACCAGGCCGTTGCCACCGGTAAAGACAGCAAAGCCGGCCATAGTACCAACGGCATTACCGGTTCTGGTTTCACCGACGAAGGGCTTTTTCAAAGATTCATAAGCACCGGCGCCGAGGACTTGAGCAAAGGCTTCACTACCCAATACTTTCGCACCGATAGTTTCGGCTCCGAGTCGACTGGAAGCCGCTCCCAACCCACCCCCCATTAGCCGACCGGCGACAGCATAGGGCACTATCGCTCCGACTGCTCCGGCTACCGTTTGCGTCACCCAACCAGCACTGCCCATCTCGGCCTGGGCGACATGCAGACGCTCAGCCGGTTTGCCGGCAAGCGTGTCGTAGACCTGCAAGAGACCACTGCCATTGACCATCGGCGCGACCACATTTTCAACAGCCCAATTGCCGGAGCTATCGCCAGACTTCTCCGCCTCTTTTGCCGTCTGCGCCTTACCACCATTCACTACTTCCAGTTGCGCCAGATGCGATGCTGGCGTCGGATGCAATGCCCGCGAGAGCGCCTGGCCACGCTCTTCGATCGCGCTCAGAGTATCTTCGCGACTGTTATTTTGAAATATTTGCGCAGCAAAGTTTTCCCCCGACAATCAGTGAACCTCACTTGCTGGTGGATAGGAAATGACCTGGTTACCTATGACTAAATTCTATTCATATAGCTACATATTTATAGGGGGGAAATACGAATGCTCCCGCAAGTAACTGTGCCGGCAGGTTAAAATCAAGCCGCAACCGCGCGTCAACCAGGAAAAAAGGACCTCATGCCCCTGCCCCAAAATCTCAAAGGGATCATTACCGGTGCCTCAACCGGCATTGGTCGCAGCCTGGCCATACAACTGGCGCGCGTCTACAAGGCGCAACTGGTGCTGACGGCAAGATCCAAACATGACTTGCAGACCTGTCAGGCCGAAATCGAAAAGGCCGGCGGCAAAGCCGAAATAATCGTCGGGGACATCACCGACGAAAATCTGGCAGCAGAACTGGCGGCCCGCTGCCTCACCACATATGGTGGTATCGATCTGCTCGTCAATAACGCCGGGATGGGCATCCCCGGTAAGTTTGAAAACCTGGACATGGATAAATGGCGACGCGTTTTCGAGGTCAATTTTTTCAGCGCCCTGAAGACGACCTATGCCTGCCTCGACGAACTGAAAAAGAGCCCGCGCGGCAAAATCGTCAATATTTCATCGGTGGCAGGTAAAATCGCTATCCCGGGCAGCGTTTCCTATTGCTCGACTAAATTTGCCCTGACCGCTCTCTCCAATGGTCTGGCCGCCGAGCTCGCCCCGGACCACATCGATGTGGTAACCGTCTGTCCGGGCTGGGTGCGCACCGAATTTTTCGAAAAAAACAATGTGCCGGACAGCCGCAACCCAAATTTAATTGCCACACAAAATAATCTCAAGGGCTACTTGATGAAAAATTTTCTCAGCGTCAGCACCGAAGACTGTGTCAGAGACATTATTCAGGCCCTGAACAAAGACGAGGCTCAAGAACTTATCTTGACCATACCGGGTAAGCTGGCCGAACGCTTGAACGGCCTGGCGCCGCGCTTTGCTTCCCGCCTGGCCCGGCGCATTGATCTGGGTAATAATCACTAGAAATTCGATATAAATCAGTCGCCGGCCCTGGCACGAATTTGCTGAACACGACGGTCGAGATTGAGAGCTTCGCTTTCGCGATCGGTCTTGCGCAATAAATCAGCGTAGTTTTCCAGGCCGGCGGCGACAAAAACATGCTCGGGGCCAAGCGCCCGCTCCCAGATTTCGATGGCGCGCTTGTAGAGACTCTCGGCCCGGCCGTGATTGCCTTTCTGGTGATAGAGCCAGCCCAGGTTATTCAAACTCTCGGCTACCTTGGGATGATCGGGGCTGAGCACTTTTTCGCGGATGGAAAGGGCGCGGCGGTGCATCGGTTCAGCGGTTTCGAACTGGTCGCCGCCGGTGAAAAGCGAAGCCAGATTGTTGAGGGCATTGGCCACACTGGGGTGCTCGGCGCCGTGCAAACGTTCCTCGATTTTCAGGACCCTCCGAAAAAGAGGCTCGGCTTCGGCGGTTTTGCCCTGCTCAAAATAAATCGTGCCGAGCATATTCAATACTTCGACGAGGCTGGCGTCATCGAGCCCGAGATAGCGCTCGCGGATTTTCAGGGCGCGGCGCAGGACGTCTTCGGCCTCCGGATAGCGATTGAGCGTCTTATAGAGATCGCCGAGATTGCTCAAGCCGGCCGAAATGCTGATGTGTTCGGAGCCCAGAGTTTTCTCCTGCACACCGAGGGCTCGCTTAAATAAGGGCTCGGCCTCGCTAAAGCGACCCTGGGCCAGATAAACCAAACCCAGATGATTGAGGGCGGCGGCGATATCGGGGTGGTCTACCGCCAACATACGCTCGCGCATGGCCAGGGCACGCAAAAAGAGCAACTCCGCTTCATCGAAGCGGCTGTCGTGATAGAGCAAAAGACCGAGAGAAATAAGATAGTCGGCCAGATCCGGATGATCCGGACCAAGAGACTCCTCCATTTCTGGAAGCAGCCTCAACAGGGCATCGACGTTCTCGTCAATGGACATCAAACGCAAAAATTCCCCCGTAAATGAAACCGGCTCACAAAATTGCCCGCCACTCTACTAAATACTTACCAGACCACAGGTCTTACTAACCGGTTCAGGTCCAATTTTAAGTATTAGCACAAAAGGACTATTTGCTCAGACCTATTTGTCGCGCTCGCAGCTCGCCAGGCTTGCCTGAGCCGCAGCCAGCCTGGCTACGGGCACGCGATAGGGCGAACAGCTGACGTAGTCCAGGCCAATCTCGGCGGCAAAAGCAATCGATTGAGGTTCGCCGCCATGCTCGCCGCAAATGCCCAACTTCAGAGCCGGTCTGGCCTGCCGGCCAAGCTGGACGGCTATTTGCATTAGCTTACCGACGCCTCTGCGGTCAAGGACCTCGAAGGGATTACTGTCGAGCACCTTGATTTTTGCCCCATTTACCTCGACACCATCGAGATAACGCTGCAAAAATTTGCCTTCGGCATCGTCGCGCGAATAGCCGAAAGTCATCTGCGTCAGGTCGTTAGTGCCGAAACTGAAAAATTCGGCATATTCGGCAATCTCATCGGCGGTGACACAGGCCCTCGGGATTTCGATCATCGTGCCAAATTTATAGCTGATTTCCACTTTCGCTTTGTCCATCACCGAACGAGCCACAGCTTCAAGCTGTTCACGGGCATATTTGAGCTCATTGACGTGGCCAACGAGCGGGATCATGATTTCGGGGAAGACATCGGTGCCCCGTCCTTTAACTTCAATAGCCGCTTCAAAAATAGCCTGCACTTGCATCATCGTGATCTGAGGATGAACCAAACCAAGCCTGCAGCCGCGCAGTCCCATCATCGGATTGGACTCGTGCAATTCGGCCACTTTGCGCAGCAAAATTTCTTTTTCGCGCAGGGGCTGACCGGAGACGCCCCTGGCCTTCATCGTCGCCACTTCTTCGATCAAGATTTCCTGCTTGGGTAAAAACTCATGCAGGGGCGGATCGAGCAGACGTATCGTCACCGGCAAACCGGCCATCGCTTCAAAAATACCGACAAAATCCTGCCTTTGCATCGGCAGGAGTTTGGCCAGAGCATCGGCTCGGTCGTGATCGTCGCTGGAGAGAATCATCTCTTGCACGACGGGCAGGCGGTCCTGACTCATAAACATATGCTCGGTACGGCAAAGACCGATGCCCTGGGCACCGAATTGCCTGGCCAGCTTCGCATCATCGGGAGTATCGGCATTGGTGCGCACGCCTATTTTGCGCGTCTCATCCGCCCAGGTAAGCAAAGTCTGAAACTCGCCCGAAAAAGAAGGGTCACTGGTAGCGATCGCACCTTCGAATATTTCGCCCGTGCTGCCGTCGATACTGATCAGGTCACCGCGCTTGAAATGTCTGCTGCCGACCGTCAGCGTTCCTTTTTCCAGGTCGATTTTGAGAGCTTCGCAGCCGGCCACGCAGGGCTTGCCCATACCACGGGCGACAACGGCGGCGTGACTGGTCATGCCACCACGAGCGGTGATGATGCCGCGACTGGGTACAATGCCGTGGATATCATCCGGGCAAGTCTCGATGCGCACCAGAATCACTTTTTCACCCTTGGCGGCCAGACTTTCAGCGTCATCGGGATTGAAGGAGATTTTGCCGATAGCCGCCCCCGGAGAAGCATTCAAGCCGGTGGCCAACAAGCGATTGGCCTTTTTAGCCAGGGCTTTTTCCTCGGCAATAAAAGAAGGCAGAAGCAACTGATTTAATTGCATCGGCTCGACCCGGTTCAAGCCTTCCTCTTTGCTGATCAAATTTTCGTTGACCATGTCGACAGCGACTTTGACGGCGGCGGCGGCGGTGCGTTTGCCGGTGCGGGTCTGCAAAAGATAGAGCTTGCCCTGTTCGATCGTAAACTCGATGTCTTGCATATCGCGGTAATGCTTTTCGAGCATCGCTACGGTGGTGAGCAACTCCTTGTGCACGGCCGGCATTTCGACGCCCATTTCAGAAATTTTCTTCGGTGTGCGCACGCCGGCGACCACGTCTTCGCCTTGCGCGTTGACGAGGTATTCACCATAGAGGATTTTCTCGCCGGTACTGGGATTGCGCGTGAAGCAAACACCGGTGCCCGAATTGTTGTCGAAATTGCCAAAGACCATGGACTGCACATTGACGGCGGTGCCGAGTTTGTGATCGATCTTGTTTAAATTGCGATAATAGACGGCCCGACTGTTATTCCAGGATTTGAAAACCGCCTCGATCGAACCGGCCAGCTGCTCGCGCGCATCCTGCGGGAAGGGCTTGCCGGAGCGCTCCTGCACAAGAGCCTTGAATTGTGCCACCACTTTTTTCAAATCATCGACTGACAGATCTGCGTCGCTTTTTACTTTCAGCTCATGTTTGATTTCTTCGAGAATATCTTCGAAATTGTCTTTGTTGATCTCGAGCACGACATTGCTGAACATCTGAATGAAACGCCTGTAGCTATCATAAGCAAAGCGCTCGTTGCTGGTCAGCTTAGCAAGTGAGATCACGGTCTTGTCGTTTAAGCCAAGATTGAGAACGGTGTCCATCATGCCCGGCATACTGAATTTCGCACCGGAGCGCACCGAGAGCAGAAGCGGTTTTTCCAGATCACCAAGTTTGCGATCGAGGGCGACTTCGATCCGGGCGAGGTCGGCAAAGACCTCATCCATCAAAGCGGGCGGCATCTTCTCGCCGAGTTCGGTGTATTGACGACAGCATGAAGTCAAAATGGTCAAACCGGGCGGTACGTTTACACCGGACTTGGTCATCTCAGCTAAACCGGCTCCTTTGCCGCCGAGCAGATCGCGCATGGCGCTGCGATCACCATCGAAGGCGTCGAAGGCTTCCTCGAAGCGATAGACACGCTTGGCCGGATCGCCCTTCGTAGCCTCTTTTGAAGTTTCAGCCTGACTGCCGGTGACACTAACCATCGCACTCACTCCTTTGGTTTAGTTTAATTCGCGCATGCGCAAATAAATTTCGGATGAAGTTTCTTCGATCGCCTTGGAAGAGACGTCGATGACATGACATTTTAATTCGCGGAATAGTTTTTTTGCGTAGCGCACTTCCTGATTGATCCGATCTGGATCGGCATAGTCGTTGTCACCACCCATGCCGAGCACGGTCGAACGATTGACCCGAATGCCCTGAAGCAGATGCGGATCGATCTGCAAACCAAAAATGCGCTTGGCCGGCACTTTAAAGAGCGAAAGCGGCGGCTCGACGCCATAGACGAGCGGTACATTGGCTGCCTTCAATCCATAATGATGAGCGAGATACATGCAATTGGGAGTCTTGCTGGTGCGCGAGACACCGATCAAAATCACATCGGCATTGAGCATGCCGTCCGGATTTTTACCGTCGTCGAAGCGCATGGCAAAATCTACCGCCTCGATGCGTTTGAAATAGGGCTCATCCAGTACGTGTAAGCGTCCAGGCTGCGACAGCGGCATTACGCCGGTGATAGTCGAGATGCGCGAGATAAGAGGCCCGAGTAGATCGATGGTGGGGATTTTGTATTTACTGGCTTCCGCCTCGAGAGTTTCACGATATTCGGGCAAGACCAGGGTGTAGGCAATCATCGCCCGACCGTGACCGATTTCGCGCACCATCGTCGTAATCTGATGGGCATTGCGCACCTGGGGCAGTCTATATATAGATGCATGGTCCGGATTAAATTGCACGACCGCCGCCCGGGTAACGGCCTCAGCCGTCTCACCGCTCGAGTCGGACATAGTAAAAATAATCAGGTCGCTGGCATTGGCCGGCATCTTGAATTCAGGATTGATGTATTCGCTCATGCGCTCGCCACCTCCAGCTGAAGCGCCTTGCGGATCGGCATGATATCTACGCCTTCCGAAGTCATTTTGATCAAATTACCCTGATTGACGCGGTGCACGCTGATTGACGGAGAATATTTCAAACAACCGAGATAGGATACCTGGGTGCGACTACTCAAGAGCAGGTCCACTTCGCTGCGGGTCAAAGCGGCTTCCAGAGCGCATCCCATTCCATTTGAAGTTTCCACCGTCACCAGACCGATCACATTTAAACCGCGCCCCTGGGCGTAAGAACAAGACAGAATCAGACGTTCGATTGCTTCCTGGTCGTGGCGGGCAACGATTACCACCGGATAACTGAGCTCGACGGCAAAGTCTGTGCAATCTTTCCAACTGCGCGCCAGGCCACCGTCTTCCTCTTGCTCAAAAGTCATGGCCGAAACGAGCGAGGCCGGCGTTTCGACAACGGTCAGTTCGCGAGCGTTCAGACAGATGGAAAGCGCTTGCGACCATTGCCCGTTCGAAAGATGTTTGGCCGAAGCGACAAGGGCGGCGGCATAAGTCTTGGGCGTACCGGTGATCGAGCTCATAAAAGAAAGCTCGGCTTCGGCGCGGTCGCGCGGCCCAATGCAGACCGGCTTGATCGCCCGGGCGGCCATACCTTGCTGACGCAAAATCGCCGTCAGTCCCGTCATAAAAGCTGTCTTGCCGCAACCGGTTCCGGTGCCGAGAATAGTCAGACCGGGATTGTTACCGGTACGTACAGATAGTGATGAGCGCTCGCCACGGACGTCATAGGCAGGCAAGCCGGCGATGCTGCCGGACTGAAAATTGCCTAGTCGCTTTCTCTTGTCTGTCATCAGGCCATGATCTTACTAGATATGGCGACACAAAATACGGCAAAGGCGATCTAAAGCAGATTTAGTGAGGCTGACTGGCCAGGTGTTCCGGCTCGCCAAGTTTTTTGTGAATGACGTCAAGGGCCGCTTTCAGCTGCAGGTCTTTGCCATCATCCGGCGTGCGCTTTTCTCTGGGCGAAGCTGAGGAGGTGTCGGCTTTCAGGTCTTTCGCCTCCTTGTCTTTGCCTGCCGACCTGGCGGCGTCTTTATCGGCGTCTTGAACATCTTTATCATCGTCAAGGTCGCGGCGTACGGTCTGGAACCAGGCGCCACGGCCCGCTTTCAGATCGCTAACGCTGATTTTCACCAGCACGTCCGGAGAAATGCCTTTTTTGTTGATGTCAGTGTCGTTGGGTGTGAGATAGCGAGCGATGGTGACATTGACGCCACTGCCGTCTTCGAGCTTGTTGATGCCCTGGACTAGACCCTTGCCAAAGGATTTTTCGCCGACGAGAACGGCACGGTTGTTGTCATGGAGGGCACCACTGGTGATCTCGGATGCCGAGGCGCTGCCTTTGTTGATCAGCACGACGAGCGGTTTTTTGCAGATCGGATGTCCTTCCGAAAGAGCAGGCGTCGTGTAGCCGTCGCGGTCGACAGTGGAGACGATATTGCCTTTATCGAGGAACATGTCAGAAATTTCAATGGCATTGGTGAGCAGACCGCCCGGATTTTCGCGCAGGTCGAGGATGATGCCGCGAGCCGGAGCAAGCTTGGCGAGAGCCTCTTTCATTTCCAGTCCGGCCTGCTGAGAGATGAAACTGGAAAGTCGAATATAGCCGATGTCACCATCGATGAGCTTGGATGTGGTCACCGCTTTGATCGGGATCTCGGCACGGACGACGGTGACTTTGATGTGTTTGCCGGCGCGGGTGAGCAAAAGATGCACCGGAGTATTGATCGCACCGCGAATTTGCTTGGCGGCGTCTTCGACGCTGAAACCTTTGGTCGACTTGCCGTCGATCTCGGTGATTTCGTCATCGGACATCAAACCGGCCCTGGAAGCCGGCGTGTCGTCAATGGGAGAAATGATTACCACATGTTTGGTCTTTTCGTCGATACCAATTTGCACGCCGATACCAAAGAGCCTGGCGTCGATTTGCGATTTTTCGTCATCGAAAGCGTCGCGGTCGAGAAAGCGAGTATAGCGATCGCCTAAACTGGCGAGCATGGTTTCGACGGCTTTATGCGCGTCTTCCAGATTTTTGAGCTTGCCGTCGTACCGGTGCTCCCAGCGCGCCCAATTTTGACCGTTGAAGTCGGCGAGGTAGTAGTCGTCTTCAATCAGCTTCCAAACTTTGTGATAGATGACATCGGGGGAAACCGAGCTATTGAGAGCGATGCGTCTGCCGGCATGGTCGACATCGCCCGTCGAGGCTATTACGTCCGGCCAGCTGTTAATCGCATTGGAGCCACCGAGAGAGAGCGAAATGAAGACTGGCAGCGCCAGAAGTTGTTTCCACCACATTGCAAACCGATCCCATACTTAAAATGTCACCCGAGGTTAGCCTCGACCCAGGCAACATACCCAAAACCGGGCATTCTTAAGCATTTAAGAAAGCATTGCCCTCCCTGAAGAAAGCATAAGAGAGCAATCAGGTAGTCAGTTAAGCTCTCCTGACGCCCTAAATGTTAGGATATGACCGACTCCAAAAGTACTTTTATATCGGCGTGACCCTCGGGAGACAATCGTGGAACAGAAACATTTGGCCGACATCGGCATCTTTGGCGGCTCGGGCTTTTACAAACTCTTCGATGACAAGTATGAAGAGAAGGTCGTGGAAACCCCCTATGGAGCGCCCAGCGCCCCCGTTGTCATTGGCACGATGGCCGGCAAAAAAGTGGCCTTCATGCCCCGCCATGGTGAAAAGCATCAGTTTCCACCCCACAAAATCAACTTCCGCGCCAATCTCTGGGCGATGAAGTCGATAGGCGTCACCCGCCTCGTCTCGCCCTGCGCCGCCGGCTCCCTGCAGACCCACGTCAAACCAGGCGAATTCGTCGTCTGCGATCAATTCGTCGACCGCACCAGCGGCCGCATCGACACCTTCTACGACGGCCCGATTACGACCCACGTCTCGGCCGCCGAGACCTATTGCCCGGAACTGCGTCCGCTGGCCGTAGAAGCCGGTTTGAAGGCCAACATCAAAATGCACAGCACCGGCACTGTCGTCGTCATCCAGGGACCGCGCTTCTCGTCCAAAGCCGAATCGAAATGGTTTACCGCCGCCGGCTGGGAAGTAATCAATATGAGCCAGTACCCGGAAGCCTATCTCGCCCGCGAGCTGGAAATGTGCGTCGTCAACGTATCTTTAATCACCGACTATGACAGCGGCCTCGTCGGCAACGTCGAGCCAGTTTCTCACAGCGAAGTGGTCAAAGTTTTCGGCGACAATCTGGGCAAATTGCAAAATCTGCTCGTCAATTTAATTGGCTCCATTCCCGAGTCGCGGGCAAAATGCCAGTGCGGCGAAACACTCAAACACTCGCGCATCTAGAACAGAGGGCGGCCGATGCTACGCAATCTGGGAATCAACCATCTTGTAGCCTTGCTGGGACTGGTCCTGGCGATATGCTCTTATCTGGCGCTACACCGATACGGTACCCCGGAAAAAGTCTGCATCGGGGCCGCCATCCTCTGCATCCTCGTTGTCGCCATCTTCTGGTCCAGCGTGCTGCTCGGTGCCGACGACGAAGAAGATTAGTCCAATGAAGATTAGTCCAATGAAGACTAGACCAGTGAAGATTAGACCAATGAAAATTAGACTACGGCAGATCGAAAGTATAAAAAGCTGGAGCGAACTAGTAATGAAAAGATCCAAAAGCGATGCGGTCAAGGGACTGGCAGCCACTTTGCTCGCCCTGTCCATGCCCTTGTTTTTGACAGGCCCGGCGGCACTGGCACAAGATGCCGCTAAGCCAGCGGAAAAAGTCGAGATCAAAATCAAGAAACCGCTCATACCGGTGACGAAGGATTTCACTTTGCCAAACGGCCTGCGCGTCGTCCTTTCCGAGGACCACTCTGTGCCTGTGGCGGCCCTGGCCATCGTCTATGATGTCGGTGCCAAAGACGAAACAAAGGGCCGCTCCGGCTTTGCCCATCTTTTTGAACACATGATGTTTCAAGGTTCGGACAACATCGCCAAAACTGAACACATGAAATATGTCGAAAGCGTCGGCGGCATGGTCAACGCCTCCACCCACGCAGACTTTACCAATTACTTCGAAAAAGTGCCGAGCAATGAACTCGAGCTTTGCCTCTGGCTGGAATCGGATCGCATGCGCAGCCTGAAAGTGACCCCCGAAAATTTCCAGAATCAACTGGAAACGGTCAAAGAAGAGAAACGACTGAAATTTGACAATCAGCCCTATGTGCCGTCTAACGTGCGACTGGAGGAGCTTTCCTTCGACAACTGGGCAAACGGGCATCCGGTAATCGGCTATTTCCAGGATCTCGAAGCCTCCTCGGTAAAAGACGTGCGCGAGTTTTTCAATACTTATTACGCACCGAACAATGCCACCATGGCTATAGTCGGTGATTTCAACAGCGACGACGTCAGCAAGCTGGTAACAAAATATTTTGGCAGCATCGCCCGTGGTGCCACCCCGCCGCGTCGCGATCTGAGCGAAATCGCTCAGACGAAAGCAAAATACGAAAAGATGGACGATCCCCTGGCCAAGATGCCGGCTTTCTGGATGTCGTGGAAAGCACCAGCCCGCCGCGATCCTGATTTCTACGCCCTCAACCTCTTGCAGACGGTGCTCTCCACCGGCGATTCATCAAGACTCTATCAACGCATGGTCAAAGGCGACAAAGTGGCGCTCAGCGTCAGTGTTTCGTATGAAGAACGTCGCGGTCCATCCGCCTTCGAAACCTTCGTCGTCTACAAACCGGGCACTACCGCCGAACAGAACCGCACCATTTTGCTCGACGAGATCGAAAAATTGAAAACGACAGATATCAGCGACGTAGAATTGCAGAAAGCAAAAAACCAGCTCCTGCGCGGTCTTTTCTCGTCAAGCAGCTCGTCTTCCCTGCAAAGGTCTCTCTCTCGAGCAGAGATGCTTGCCGAATACACGTCCTTTTACAAAGACCCATCCTTGATTGACAGCGACATCGCCCGCTACATGACCGTCACCACCGACGATATCAAGGCCGTAGCCAAGAAGATATTCACAAAAGAAGGCGTGACGACAATTGATGTCGTACCAGCGCCCAAGAAAGAAGGTTAGAGGTCCAAGCCAATGAATTTTAAAAACTCAATCAGTCTTTTTGCTCTCACCCTGCTCGTCGGCCAATCATCGCTGCTCGCCCTGACCATGGCGTCACCGGTTCAGGCCGCCACTAAAATGACTAAAGCAAAAACCGATAATGCAGTCAAAGCAAGCAAAGCGACAGGCGCTCCCAGTGCGCCGGTAATACCGGCCGCCGGCGAACTTTCGGTCGAGACGATCAAGGCCAGCATGCCCCTCGAGGTCTGGCGCAAAGACGCACCGAAAGTGCCCGCACCCCGGCCCTTTGTCATGCCCAGGGTGCAGACCTACACCATGGGAAATGGTCTGACCGTGCAGATGGTCGAAGATCACCGCTTCCCATTTTTGACGATGGCGCTCGGCTTCCACAGCGGCTCTACGAGCGTGCCCGGCGATTTGATCGGCCTCGGTTCGATGACCGCCACTCTCTTGACTGAAGGCACGACAACGCGCAGCAGCAAGGAAATCGCCAACGAAATTGATTTCATCGGTGGTTCTCTTGCTGCCAACTCCGACTTCGACTTCACGACAGTGAGCGGATCGGCCCTATCGGACTATGGCGACAGACTGATCAAACTGATGTCGGATGTGGTGCTCAATCCGAATTTCCCCCAGGACGAGCTAGCCCTGCAAAAGACCAATCTCATCCAGGAATTGACGATGATGCGCAGCAATCCCGACTTCCTCGTCGGCGAGCGCTTCAGCAAGGTACTTTTTGGAGCGCACCCCTACTCGATCGTCGCTCCCAATGAGACATCGATCAATCGCATCAGTCAAAAAGATCTGATTGACTATCACGCCCGCACCTACATTCCCAACAATGCAATCATGGTCGTCGTCGGTGATTTCAACACCGATAAGATGAAGGAAAAATTGAGCCAGAACTTCGGCAGTCAATGGAAGCAAGGCAAAGTCGATACGCTCAGTTTGCCGGCTCCGCCGACCCAGGAAGGGCGCAAGATTTATCTCGTCGATAGACCTGGCTCCGTCCAGACATCAATCAAAGTTGGCAATGTTGGCGTACAGCGCAAAGATCCGGACTACTTCCCCCTCATGGTCATGAATCAGATCCTCGGTGGGGCGGCCAATGCGCGACTCTTTATGAATATCAGAGAACAAAAAGGCTACACCTACGGTGCCTACAGTCGCATGTCGGCTCGTCAGGAAAAAGGCTCTTTTTCGGCCGAAGCTAATGTGCGCACCGAAGTAACCGGTCCTTCACTGCAAGAGTTTATCTATGAGCTCGATCGCATGCGCAATACCAGAGTATCCGACGTCGAGCTCAACTCCGCCAAAAATTTCCTGGCAGGCTCCTTCCAGCTCGGCCTGGAAACCCAGTCCGGACTGGTGCAAAGATTGCTGGAAGCAAAACTCTACAACCTGCCTGACGACTATCTCGCCACCTACGCCGACAAAGTCATGGCGGTGAAAGTCGATGACGTGCGCACAGCCGCTCGTAGACTGATAGACGCCAACAATCTGGTGATCACCGCCGTCGGTGATGCCAAGAAAATCAAAGGCGAGCTCGAGATGTTTGCACCAGTGACTGTTTTTGATACCCAGGGCAAACTTAGCAACAGCAACTGATTTACATCAGTAGATAAATCCGGCGACGGATCACTCAATCACCTTTTGGCGTGTACATGCCTGCGCCGATCAGGTGCTGCATCAGGCTGTCGAAAGGCGCAAGCTCTGGCGTTTGCGGATCGAGGGCGCGGATTTTATCAAGTCTTTCTTCGAGCAAATTGATCCGCCAGGCGACAACATCAATCGATGCCAGTAAAAGGTGCGCCTTGATCAAATTGGGATTGGCCCGGTAAACGATCATGGCCAGATCCTGAGCCCGTTCGATTTCGGACAAAAATATCGAAGTTTTGCCAAGCAGGACGTGCGCCCACTCGAAGTCCGGATGATTGCGGATCAAAATTTCCAAAATCTGCCTGGCACTCTCATAGTCCTTCATAATATAACTCTTCAATGCCTGCACGTATTCTCTGGTCGCTTCCTCGGACACCGCATTTAATGGCAACCTGGTCTTGAGGCGAGTGCGCGCCTTACTGGCGGCAAGAGCCTTGGGATCGACTTCAATAGCACGCTCGAGCGCCATACGGGCAGGTTCGGCAAAACCAAATTGTTCGTAGCGCCTGGCCATATCCAGATAGTGCTCCGCGGTCCGTCCCGGCGGCACATGATCGACAGGCAAACCGACCGACGGCAAAACAACATCCGAGACGACCTTATGGAGCGCCCCGTCAGCCATCAATTTGGCCATGCCGGCGACAAGCAGCACATTCTTCTTGGCCCTGGCAGTCAGAGGATTTTTATCCATCACATCACCGACGCCGCTTGCCGCTAGCTTAACTACTTCGGAAGCAGTATCTTGCACTGCATTATAGGCATCATTTACAAAGAAGGTAGCTTCCAGCGCCGTCATCAAAACAGCCATGCGCTTGCGGCCCTCCTCGGTCATCTCCTGCCCGACCGCCTCGTGCTTCATTAAAATCTTCGAACAGGTAGCCATCTGCCTGGGCCAGACGAGAAACTGATAGCGAAAGAGCAAGATCTGATATTCCAGATCCGACAGGCCACTGGGCACTTCTTTTGGCGGCAACATACTCATAAAAAATCCTCTCGCTATATTCTTACCCGTTTGTCTCTAAATTGCCTACAAAATCGGTATTAGTTGTATAACCATCCAATCAGTCATTTAAAGGAGCATCCCCTTGTCTTGCAAGAGTTTCCCAAATCAGAATCAGGACACTGAAGCCCAGATCCGCCATCCCCTGACGAAGAATCTCACCCTGACAGCAATTATCCTGGCTGCCACCTGTTTATCCTCGGCTCAGTATTGTCTGGCTGTGCCAAAGACCACCGAACAAACGCCGGATCAACTCGAGCAAATTAAGCTCAAGAGCGCCGATGACGATCAAATGGTCTTCCCGCTCAATCAATACGCAGACTGTTTGGCCAAACTCGGCCACAAAGATGATGCGGCAAATATGAGAGCTCGCGCAAAAAAAATAGAAAGCAACAGCAACATTCTGCCTAAATTCGCCAAAATCACAAGCCCACCCGGCTCGGCCGCCAGACTGGCGGAAGCAAAATCAGCGCGTGAAAAAGGCGAGGCCTTGATGCTGGCCGATCAGCAACCGAAGGCCCTGGAATATTTCAAACATGCCGTCGCCCTCGATCCAAAAGATGCGCAAGCCCTGCTCGATCGCGGCGAGGCACTCTTCTGGTCGCAGCAAGAAGCAAAAGCGATGCTGGATTACAACCAGGTGATCAAGGTCAAACCGGATCTGCAAAAAGCTTACGTAGACAGGGCTTATGCCTATGAGGCCGCCGACAAATATGCTCCAGCGATTGCCGATTTCGAAAAAGCAGTGAGACTCGATCCCAAAGATACGGAAACCATGGGCGCACTGGCCAAGCGCCTCGACGAGCGCGGCAGACACAAAGAGGCCGTCGAATATTACAGCAAAGCGCTCGCCGTCAAACCAGACCTGTACTGGCCCTATGTCCAGAGAGCGCTGGCCTATTCATCGCTCGGCGAAACAAAAAAAGCCCTCGATGATTATGACACTTTGATCAAACGCGCACCGACTGACGCCGATTATTATGAATTTCGCGGCGGCCTCTACGCCAAAATCGGCGAGCCTGAAAAAGCGCTTGCGGACTTCGATAAAGTGATAAGCCTCAAGCCGACTTATGGCGGCGGATACAGTGCCAGGGCAAAAGTCTATGAAAAAATTGACGGTAAAAAATCACCGCGGGTAGTTGCAGATATCAAAATGGCAAAAAAATATGGCGCTGAATAAAAACCGCAAAATGTCCAAACCCAAAGCATTCAGACCGACGCTTTTAGCGACGTGCAGTGCACTCTTGCTATCAAATGGTGCTAATTTTGCCCTGGCCGTGCCCGCCGGCCAAGCTGCTTTTCAAAGGCGCGCCTCCGCTTTCCGACCCAGCGAACGTTATCTGCGCAACTTCGCCTACCTTGTGCCGCGCCTTTCCAGCGGCTACGATATCTGCCCCCTCAAGGACGGCAATTATAGAGAACCGGGCGGCGTCAGCGTCGACATCGGCGAGATAGTCCGCGGTGATTTAAATAATGATGGTCTGCCGGATGCGGCGATTTCGCTACAAGATTGCGGCGGCGGCAGCGGTATTTTCGGCTCGCTAATCATTTTGCTCAACGACGGCAAAAGGCTGGTCCAGCTCGGATCCGACTACCCGCTCGGGGACCGTGACGTTTTACGTCGGTGCAGCATCGAGCAAAACAAGATCGGTCTGGTCAAACAGGAACGCAATGTCGGGCAGAGCATGGCTATTGCACCTGCAGTCGATCGAAGTATCAGCATCGGCCTGAGAGATCTGCCGCAGGTTGTCAGCGTTTTCTCCGACTGCGACCTCAAAGACTATTTGAGCGATTTCCAGAATAAATTAGCCGAGAACTGGCGGCAATCAATCGCCACAGCCAGAGACAGGGCAGACCATGACGACGACGCCAAAATGCATGGGCACTGGAATATGCCCCCGGCCAGGCCCATGCACGTTGAAATAGATTGCGTCTGGCGAACTGACAATGAAAAAGATCCGCTGCAAGCTATGGTGCTCGCCCAATCCTCCGGCAATGCCTGGCTTGATAAAATGGCATCGTCCACTCTCACTGACCTGGCCTCTCTCGCCGAACTGAAACACGCTCCGGCCAATGCACAAACCTGGTTGCCGCTGCGCTGCCGCTTCGATTGGCCAGGAGCGGATCAGGCCGCACCTGGCGGAACCACCACCCAGGCGAGCGCAAAGCAGCCGGCAACGGGCACTGTAACAATCGAGCCGAGCAAAGCGGCCCCCAAGCTCTGGGCAAAACAGCGATCAAAAAATAATGCTCCTGGCGCCGATAAAAATGCCGCTCAACTTATAAAAAATGCGCGAAATTTCGCCTATATTTTAGACCCGCAACCAGACGGAGCAGAAGCCGGCCCAGGCGCAGGCACAGATGCAAGCACAGATGCAGGCGTTGCTACCGACCAGGCTGCCTACAAAATTTGTCTTCTCAGCGACGGAAAATTTAAAGACGAAAGCCTGCAAGTCGATTGCAAGACCATAGCGGTGGGCGATCTGAACGCCGACGGCCGAGATGACGTTGTCGTCCATCTAGCCGTCAAATCAAAAAGAGCGGCAGAGACCAAGCCCACGGCGAACAGTCATATAGTAGTGCTTTTGCAGACTGACTCGGGCCTATGCCAGATTGGCCGCGATAATTTTGTCCTGGAGCGGACCACGCCCCGGGCAACAGTCAAAGCTATAGTCAAATCTATAAAGATAGAAAATCATCATGAAAGAGGAAAGCCACAGGCTGTCTGCCTGGTAAAAATTTTCTGGGTCGAGGACAGCGAGCCGACCAAGCTCAAAGAGACGACCTTGAGCTGCATCAACGACTTCAAAGCTGACTATACATATAAATCGGCTCGAGCGGCTGGACCGAAGCCAATCAAGTCGTCCACCGCGGCAAAAAGCACCAGCGCCACCCCGGACGAAGCGGCCATGCTGAGCAAGACCATTAGTGCAGCCTGGAGTGCAGTGCGGCCAACGGCTAAAAGACCGGCTCGACCCTTTGTCGTGCGCCTGGTCTTCGACTCTGAACGCAATCGGGTAGTACAGTGGGTGGCCCTCAGCAGCAGCGGCGACAAAGCTTTTGACGCCTGCGCCTTGCAATCTCTGCTCTCCCAGAATCTGTGCAGTTATGTGCATGCTGACGACGAATACTATGCAATACCAGTCAATGCCTATCCAGTCGTCGATTGTAGTTTCAGCGCCGGCACCGGCCTAACAGAGGGCCGGGCTTCCTGCCATCCGTCACCGGTCCGTTTGACCTTTTGAGGCCTACGCCATGGCACCAAAAGCAGCCTCCGACCTGACCTCATTTGATGCCGGTCCGCAGCCGGCAATAACGGATGATCCGAGTGGCCCGGTCGCCGCCAGCGCCTTCTGCAGCTATTACTAAAGGCCGCCTCAGACAGCAAATATCCTGTGCTGTCCCTCTAGAGGAGGTATCGCTTGTCATTTATTGCTCTTTGAGCGCTCTTAAAAGTATGATGGGACATCATCTAGAGAGAAAATAATTGGCTCGCCACTATCTGCTCAAAACCTGCACCGCAAATCAATACCAAACGCTTTTAGCCTGCCTGCTGGTTGCCGGCCTGATCAATTTCAATTTTGTAGCACTCAAGACCTTCGCCGCCGAGCATACGATAACGCTCACCGTCGAGCCGAACTCGGCGGCACGCACCCTCATTTTTCCAAGCGATCTTTCACTTGGTTTTTTGCATCTGGAGCCGAGGGCAAACCGCGCCGAGGGCGGTACGCGAGGCAAAGGCATGTCGGTCCAGGCGCGCGGCAAAATTACGGTGCCGAAAAATACTTTTGTCACCTTCGAGGCAAACAAAGAATTCTTCAAAAATCCGGCCCTGATCGGAAAGTTTCCAGCAAATGCTTTCGACAGCATCATCTTGCGCATGTTCTCGATGGACGATGCCGAAGACGAATATTGCGATCGAGCCATGCCGGCCATCAGCCATCTGACCGGACTGCTCGAGCTGAACATCGACCGATCCGAAGTCACCGACACAGGCTTGAAAAAAATTGCCGGACTGACAAACCTGCAACACATATCGGCTTTCCTGACGCCTGTTCGCGGTGAGTTCCTGAAAGACACGACCACCCTCAAAAAGCTGCGCATTCTCGAACTTGATTCGATTGGACTTAAAGAAGATTATCTGCAACACCTGCCCCAGTACCCCGACCTTGTCAGTCTGCATCTTGGTCATTCGCACCTCAGCGATAAAGGCCTGACGTACATCGCAAAATGCCCGAAGGTGGAAGAACTGGACATTGGTAAAAATCCAGCTATCGACGATCAGGGTCTCGCCTCTTTGAAAAATTCGAAAGCTTTGCGCTATCTCAATATTTTCGACTCGGCTGCAACGCCTAAAGGCATCCTGGCACTCAAGGGTCTAAAATTGAAGAGCATCATTCTACCGGGTAAGGCATACCCGGAGCCCGTAATGGCTCAGCTCAAGACCGCTTTTCCGGAAGCACGGATTACGGCTCGCTGGACCAAAGGTAAAATAGACGATGATACGAAGACAATCTTCAGTCCTATGACTCGGTGACCACCGGCAAAAAATTTTGCTCTCTATACATAAGGCGACGGGAATGAAAATTGCAATGATGGGCAGTGGTGGCGTTGGTGGCTTGTTCGGTGCCAGGCTGGCAGAGGCAGGCGCGGACGTGCATTTCATCGCTCGCGGCAAACATCTCGCGGCAATTAAAGAAAACGGTCTCAAAATCGAAAGCGCCCTCAAGGGCGATACACTGATCAAACCGGCGAAGGTCACCGACGATCCTGCCTCGATCGGTCCAGTCGATTATGTCCTGGTCTCGGTTAAACTCTGGGATACCGAAGCAGCAGCCGAAATGATCAAGCCATTGATCCGGAGTGGACGGACTGGCTCGGATACGGCAGTTATCTCGTTGCAGAATGGCGTCACCCGCGATCAAATTTTTCGCCAGGCGCTTGGAGCAAAGCACGTCATGGGAGGCATAAGCTATGTCGGTGCCACCATAAAAGCACCAGGAATCATCGAACAAAAAGGCCAGGTGCAGAAGCTGGTCTTTGGCGAGTACGGCTCAGCCGGCCTGACGCCAAGAGTAATCGCTTTTAGGAAAATGTGCGAAGCCGCCGACATCGAAGTCGAAACTCCAGACGATATCGAGCGCGCTCTCTGGGAAAAATTTGTCGTCCTAGTCGGTATGAGTACTGTGCTTGCCGCCAGCCGGCAAACGATAGGCCCAACCCGCGACTGCCCTGAAACAAAGGCTCTCCTGGGCTCGGTCATGACTGAGGTAAGAGCGGTGGCGGTAAAAAAAGGCATTGATCTGGCCGCCGATCTGGTCGCTGCAAAACTCAGCTATCTAGATCAACTGGCACCGGATGTGACGGCATCGATGGAACATGATCTGCGCAACGGCAATCGTCTGGAGTTGCCCTGGCTGGCCGGCACAGTCGTCAAAATGGGTCGGGAACTCGGCGTGGAGACGCCGGTTTGCGATGTACTCTCCGCTATCCTTACGCCTTATGTCATGGGTGCGTCAAAATAGCAAACCCGCGACAGCCATCGTTTACCAGACACCCGGAATCCACTTGAAGCGGACCTTCGAAGAATAATCACCGTATCCTTCCAGACCAGGATGCAGCATACGTTCTTCCAATAAGGTCCGGTAAAAAAGATAAGCCACCATAAAAGCTGTAGGCAGCAAAGTCAGCCAGGAGCCAAGAGCGAGACCTTCGCTAACGAGTCCGAGCGAAGCAAAAGCATAGCCGGGATGGCGAATCCAGGCATAAGGCCCGGCGGCGACCACTTGTTGGCCGCGGTCTTCCTGCAAACGGATCGCCGATGAAAAAAAGAAATTGGCCTGCATCGCCCACAAACATCCAAACCAGGCTAAGGTCATCACGAAGACGGCTATAACCTGCAGGGCCGGCGGCACGCTCGAGCCAATATGCCAGTGCCCGACATCCATCGCTGCTGCCGCCAATTGCAGACACCACAGACTGGCGAGAATGGGCGTGCCTACAGGGTCTCTGTCTTTGCCACCGGGCTTAACCCTTTCGTTTAAAAGTTCCGGGCTGAGAGAGAAAGATCCAATTAGCGAAACCAGCATCTGCGATGCAAAAACAGCGTAGAAAAACGGCAGCGAACGCGAACCGGCCAGCCAGAAGATAAAGCTGGCAAGGACGACATAAAATCCCAAACCGATCATGGCGTAGCCAACCGAGATAGCCTTCATTTTTCAAGTCCTCCGATATTCTCATTATCCCACCAGAGTTGCATCCGTGCCGCGGACTGGACAATGCAGCGAGGACTGGAAATTGCCACAACAAAGTCACAAAAAAGCTAACGTGAAATTTATAACGGCCCCCTCGCACTAAAAGGTTAAATCGCGGAGAAGGCAGGAGCTATTATGTCGACAGCGGTGCCTTCACTCAGTAACTAAACTACGCGGCGATAAAAAACGCCGAAAAGACCCGCCAGAAAAAGTGCCGAACCGAGAAAAAAACCTTTGGCATAGCCGCCGGAATTGGAAGGCCCCATCGAGGCTTCAGTGCTGAGAACTGCGTCTCCCGGAGCACCAGGATTGTAATGGACGCTGACGCTCTCGCCTTCTTTATATTTAGCAGAAAGGGCGAAACCAGCGATCAAATCCTGAGTCTGATCATAATGTACTTTGTGAGCGCTGAATTTTTTATCGGCGACTTTGTAGTCATAGGTTATCAGAGTACTGGCCGGCGAATAGTATGATTGATGCCGTGAAACGACGCCGACGACGACTGGCCATGCCGCGCAGGTAGCGACTTTTGTACGCATGTCCCGCTCCGCACACCAGAGCCAGCTCATGATCACCAAAGTAACCGCCCCGCAAATGGCCATAGTAAGGGGTTTTAGCTTTGCCAGCTGGCTATCTAACATAATGACCTCAAGCTAACCCGCTATCAATATGTTAGCCCGTTGCCAAGCAACAATAAGAGTATTTAAGTTTGCATTAATAGATTGATCCAGACTTGCCAGATCGCTGCCAAAATTAGCTATGGGTAAAAATTTTGACATCGACAGATCGGAAACTCGGCCCTCCGCAGACACGGCGGACAGTAACACTAGGCCGCCCAATTGGTTCGAAAAACTAGCGGAACTGGCGGACCTGGCGGACCTGGCACCACTGGCAGTACCGCCAAAGGTCGCCGCTAATTCCGCATTGCCGGAAATCAAAGTCGATGCAACACCGGCTCAAATCGAGCGAACAATCTCTAATGGCACGAGCAAACTCGATTACGCAGCGCTCCTCAGCGGAGACAGGCGAGTCATTTTCATCGGCGAAAGACATGATGATCTCGCCCAAAAGGACGAAATCATAAATCAATTACACAATCTTAAAACGAAGGGCGGCCTCACCCATGTCGCTCTAGAAATGCTCAACGACGCGGATATGCCGGCGGTGCAGAAGTATTTCGAAGGCAGCGGTGATCGCCAGACGGTATTGAATAGATTGAAAGCCAGGTGGTCAGTGGCGCCAGGCGTACCGGAAAAATACATGGATTTCATCGACGCTATAAAGAAAGAAAAACTGATACCACTTGCACTCGACAGAACAAGGCGCGGCGGCGACGATCACGGCGGCTCTCTCTATGAAGCGCGCAACGAACATTGGGCGCAAGTCGTAGGAGACGCTCTCAATGCCTTTCCAAAAGCAAAGGTACTGGTTTATTCAGGACGCGATCATGTCGGCTATACCGCAAGCACTAACGAAACCGAAGCACACACCAACGAAATTTTGCAGAAGGACTACGGCAAAAAGTCAACGGTAGTTTTGCTGGCCAGCCCGCTCGACAAAGAGGGCAGCCTGTCACTGCATGTTTCGCAGGCTGCCAAAGCAGCTCAACCAGCCGCATGCACAGCTGCCTTCGCCCTGAAAATATCAAAGGAGCAAAGCAGCCGACCGGCGGATTTCGTCGTACTGCCGTCGCCGCGAGAATAACTTTCTCCCAGCTTCATCCTAGTTTTCTACCAGGGTTTACCCTATTACTCGCGGCGAGCAGCCGCGGAACAATGGAAAAGGTCAAGCCCCATAGCCAGGAGGTCTCGTAATGAATCCATTACGTAGTGTTTTTCTCGCGCTTTCGCGCACGCCACCAGCACTGATGCTGACGCTGATAATTGGCATTGCGGCGGTGGTATCACTAATAGTCGTCAATGAAGAAAATAATCGCGCCAGAAATCTCAATCTCACACTCGCAGACATACACAGTCGGGCCAACGCCAGAGCAAAGGTCGTCTATGCGGTCAAAGATGTACCCGAAGGCAGCATCATACCGGCGGAAGCGCTGGAAGAAAAGGAAATAGAATTGACTCGCGCACCGCAGGACTCGGTGGCAAGCAGCGGCATGGCGGCTGGACGCATTGCAAAATTTGGCATGCAGGCGGGACAAATAGTTTCGACGCACGACCTGGCACCACAGGGAGTGCAGCTTGGTTTCGAATCAAGACTGAAAACCGGTGAAAGAGCCGTTACTTTTGCTGTAGATTCAAATTCCGGTGTGGCCGGTTTTATCAACCCGGATAGTCACGTAGACATTATGGGAATGGTTGGCTCGGGAGCAGATACAAAAGTAGCACCGATCCTCAGCGATGTAGAAGTGATCGCAGTCGGACAAATGTACGAGAAACAGACGCGTGGAGCCGCTCCGATGCCAGCTAGCTCCGTCACCGTGGCAGTTAATCCGCAAGATACGCAGAAACTGATCAAGGCCGTTGCCGCAAGCAAACTTTATCTCGCCCTGCGCAATGCCTCCGACCACATACCTGTGACGACCGTCGATGTGACGGCACTTTTTCCGGTAAAAGCAGGTAACCCGCTCACAGCGTCAGCAGGAGAAAGTAGCGCCTCTTCTTTGACTCTCCCCAATCCCCCCACCCCAGACTTGCTGACACCGGCACAGATGTCGACGGAAATGCCACAACTGAATAGCCCCACACCACCACCGCCACCACTTCATGAAATAGAAATCTGGACCGGTTCAAAGAAAGATGTGGTATCGGTGCCGCGTAGCTAAGGCATTTTTGTTAAACGCTATTGGAAGCAAGCATCCCTCATAGAAAAAAGAGACGGTACAGAAGGAGAAGGATCTGCATCGTCTCTTCTTTTTTTGCGTTTCTCACTCGGCGCCGATAGCGAGCCCTAAGCGCTCTCAGCGCTCGCGGTGCACATGCTTGTTCGATAATTTCGGCCATTCTATAGGTCAAAATAAGGCCTTGTTCGATAATTTTGGCCATTTTAGAGGCCAAAATAAGGCCTTGTTCGATACTTTTCGACCCGGAATTGCTTTATTTACGGGCTTTTTGGTTTCGACTCGTCTTTTTGCTTTTCAATGGATGTAGGTGCAGATGCAGGAGATTTCACACCAGCTTTTGCGCCGTCTTTTATATCTTTCGCGTCTTTGACGGGTACCGTAATCAAACGACCGTCTTTACCACGGATAATTTTGTTTTCGATATTGCCGGGATTGCTCAAGCGATATTGATAGGAAATATTGAAGGTCTTATGCGGAAAGGCCTCGTCATCTTCCTTGTCGAGCGAACTGCGATCAAAAATCAAAAAGTGCGCCGGGAATCTCACTTTTGTCTTGGTCGAGATTGTGACAACTCTAAGCTCTGGAGTAATCTCATCTTTGAAGGAAGTAAACTCAGGGTGTTCGACAAAAAATCCAGGCGGGGGGCAATCTTCCCAGGATTTATAGCTGGCCAGGATCAAACTCGGCGTATCCATTCCCTTGTTGGCTGCATCTCCGGCCAGGGCGATCGCCTGGCTGCATATGCGCTGATTGTAAGATTGACCGAGATAAGCAATGTAGCAATTGCCCATTAACAGAGAAAGTATTACCAGGAACAATACACTACCGGCGATATCGAGCGGTGTCAGTTCATGTGGATAACGGCGCGGAGGTTTCGCTTTCGCGGCGGCGACAGGTGTTTTTTCAACAGCTTCGGGCGACGAAACGGCTTCGGTTACGTCGGCAGACGGAGCTGTCTCTATCGCAGTTTTCGCTTCTTCTGATTTAACATCCTCGGACTTTGCTTGGCCCGATTCTATTTGATCAGCTTTTGCCTTCTCGTTATCTTCCACACTGAGTCCTCAAAAACTAATTAAGAGCCGGTGGTGGCACTTAGTTGCAATTCACCGAGGAAAGGCAACTCTCTGTATTTTTCGGCGTAATCGAGACCATAACCGACGACAAACAAATCTTCGATTGTAAAGCCGACATAGTCCGGTTCCACTTCGACGATGCGACGCGAGGGCTTGTCGAGAAAAGCAGCGATTTTCAATGTTTTCGGATTGAACTGATCCTGAAGATATTCCATGAAAAACTTTGCCGTACGACCGGAATCGATAATGTCTTCGATAACCAGAATGTGACGTCTGGAGATATTGGGCAGTTCGAGATAGGGAGTTTGCACATGGCCACTGCTCTCGGTCGCACTGCCATAGCTCGAGAGTCTGACAAACTCTATCTGCAGGGGATCGGGAGTTTTGATATTGCGCACCAGATCAGCCAGGAAGCAAAACGCTCCTTTCATTACGCCAATCACCACGGGACTTTCGAGGCCGGCATATTCAGCGCTGATTTCCGCTCCAAGAGATTTGATCCGCTTCTGGATTTCTTCTTCAGTGAAAATTGGTGTGATAACAGCCACTGTTGGTCCCTTTTTTTGGTCTAGTCCATAATCTAGCCTAGTTTAGCACTTGAGGCCAGCGACAGGGCCGTCGTCGACTGATAAATAGCTTTACCGCGCACATAAGTGGCCTCAATCAAACGGTCATCCCCGAGAAAGACAAGACTGGCCAATATCTCATCGCTAGGCTGCGAGAGTATATTGTCGACTATGCCCGTTTTGCGGCGCGGGTCTACGATTATAAAGTCAGCTTCTTTACCCTCTTCAAGGGAACCGACCTGGTCGTCGAGCCAGGCCGCTTTCGCGCCGCCAAGCGTGGCACGATAAAGCAGCTCACGAGGGTCTATCCAGTAAGTCGGCTGGGTAAACTCGGCATCCTTCATAACACAAAACATTGACATGGCCGGTCCAGCCGCCACATCGGAGCCAAGGCCGAAAAGCACCCCGGCTTCCTGCATCTTTTGATAGGGGAAGACACCGCTCTTCAGGAAAAAATTGGAGCTGGGGCAGTGAGCGAGGGAACTTTCAGTCTTTTTCACGCGATCGATGTCTTCATCGTCCAGATGTATGGAATGGGCAAAAATAGAGCGCCGGCCAAGGTTACCCGCCCGGTCATAGACATCGAGATAGCTGCGCGACTGAGGATATTGCTCGGCGACAAACTGAATTTCTTCCAGCGACTCGGCCAGGTGCGTATGAAAATAGCTGCCGGGAAACTCGTCTTGAAGCCGACTGACGGCAGCAAGCAGGTCGGCGGTGACGCTGATCGCAAAGCGCGGCGTAAAAGCATAAAGAAGACGGTTGTTATCATAGCCGTGCCACTTCGTTGCCAGCTCGCGGGACTGCGAGACGGACTGATCGGCGTTTTCGGTCAGAGCCTCCGGACTGTTCGCCACCATCATCACTTTGCCCATAATGACCCGATTGCCATTGGCGGCTGCGACTTCAAAAGCGGCATCTGTAGCTGCTTTATGTATAGTCGTCATAACGCAGGCAAGAGTGGTGCCGTTGCGGCCGAGCTCATTGAAAAACCACTGGGCGATTTTGCGAGCATGCTCCGTATCGCTGAAGCGCGCCTCGGAAGGGAAAATATAGCGATTGAGCCAGGTCAGCAGATGTTGGCCGGAGCGGCCGGTCTGGGTGACCTGGGGCAGATGCAGGTGCAGATCGACGAGCCCGGGCAGAAGCAGGCGCTCGCCGCAATCGACGATGGTGAGAAGACCGGCCGCCGCCCCACCGGCGAAATATGCGCTCAAATCAGCACGTATCTGCAAGTCGGCCCAGTTACCGACGGCCAAAATCTTGCCGTCTGCACCGACAAGGAGGGCACCCTGCCTGAAGTCAAGATATTCGGTCTCGGACAGAGGAGAGATGACGTGGCCGAGGTAAGCTGTTATCGGCTCCGCGGACTTTTCGTTGAGTGGCTGCACAGGCGCCTTCTTGTGTGAGAAATTGAGAAAAATAGATTGTCGAGGGGGAAACCAACGAGCATTATGTAGAGTAACTTATATGGATGCCATTCCAACCACTGTCATCGACTGATTTTTTATCTGTGCTAAACGAGACGCGCTCAATCTGGAGCGCCGGTCTCAAGCCTGACGAATACTGCCACTACAATTACATGCAACAGCGCGAACCCTGGGGTCGCAAGCATCAAGAGCTGTGGGGCTACAGAAGCGATAACGGCGAAATAGCCGCCAGCTTGAAGCTCTACAGACTTTCCCTGATGTCTCGCCACCAGACCTTTCCCTGCTACGGTGTGGGAGCGATTTATAGTATGCAGAAGTATCGAGGTCAGGGCTTCGGCGCCAAAATAGTCGAAGCGATGATCGAGAAAGCGCAGGATGACAAACAAGCAGCGGTATTACTCTTTTCCGATATCGGTACAGCCTTTTACGAGCAATTTGGCTTCTACGAAATGGGCACAATCGAATTTTCCCTGCCGGTGGAGGGAGCCGGTATAGACGCAAAGAAGCTCTCCGGCGCGCACTATAAGGTTACGCCCCTGATCGAAGCCGACCTGGAGCTGATGGAGCGGCACCACAGACGGTGGCTGGCCCAAAGGCCCTTCGGAGTCTGCCGCTCACTTGACTACTTCCGGTATAAAGTCCATAAAGAAGACTATCTAAATCGTCACTCCCGGCTACCCTGGCCTAAATTACACACCATAATGGTAGGTGATGGCCTGGATCTGGCCTACGTCATCTACGAAATCAGCTCCGAAAATCTCCGCGTTCTCGAACTGGTAACCAGCCAGGCCCTCGTAGAAAACATCTGGCGAGCCGTTTTTGCCGAAGCCGTCAAGCACGGCGTCAAAAAAATCAAGAGCTGGGAATCAAACGTGCTTGAACTGGCCCCCAGCTTCTCACTGAAATCATTTTTCGCTTCTACTGTTTATAAGACCGATTTTGTGCCTACAATCTATTACTCTCAGAGGAGTTGGGGTAAAGTAATGATCCTACCCCTTGAAAACGAAGTCTTGCCCTGGCTCCGCACTTTCCCTAGCCCCATACTCGAACTAGACCACCTCTAAAATGCCGCCAGAAGTCAACACTCCGACCGCTACCAACGTCAAATTGACGAGCCACCTGCTCATGGAGCAGTTGCTTACCGAAGGCATGAATATGTTTTTCGTGGCACCGCGCTCGCTGCGCTCGCCTCTGGCCAAAATTCTCGGTCGCACCAAGAACAGTGTCACGGTCGTGCACACGCTCTCCGAACTGACTGCCATGTTTATGGCCCTCGGCTACGCCCAGGCCTCATCGCGGGCGCCGGTGGTGATCTTGCCGGCCGGTCAGGGCCTTGTCAGCTGCCTGGCAGCCCTATATACGGCCACGCGCATCCACGTGCCGATGATCATTATTCAAGATGACCTTCCGACGACGGTTCTGAACGATGATCCGCCCCTTACCGTCGATGCCATGACTATCGCCAAGCCCCTCTGCAAATGGACGGCCCAGGCCAGACATGCCCATGAGATCCCGCGCTTGATTCGACGTGCCTTTACCGAGGCAATGGCTCCGCCGCGCGGTCCGGTATTTCTCTCGATCCCAATAGACCTCTTGCAACAGCCCGCCACGGCAGAGCTAATCAGCCCTCCGCACACAAGCCCGCTCGGTGCAGCCGACCACAACTTTATTTTGAAAACGGCGCGCTCCCTGGTGGCCGCTCAAAATCCGGCCATCATCGCCGGCAACGAAGTCAGTCAGTTCCGCGCCCGTAAAGAAGTGGCGACCCTGGCCGAAGTAATCGGCTGCCCGGTTTTCAGCGAGCCGATGCCGACCGGCGTCAACTTCCCCAACCGTCATCCGCAGTTTGCCGGAGTTTTGCCGCTCAATCTGGAGCTGGCCCGTGAAAAACTGGCCGATCACGACCTCGTACTCATGCTCGGCATGCAGACCAGACTACCGGGCGGTCACAGCGAAAAAGGCCTGATATCCAACCGTTCTTCAGTGATTCAAATCAACGTCGAGCCTACCCTTTCCGGTAAAAGCCTGCCGTGTATCGCCGCAGCCAACGCCGATCTCGCCGAGAGCCTCTCGCGTCTGCGCGCTGAGATCCAGCTGATCGCCGACGCAAAATGGTGTTCCCAGGCTAAAGACAAAGCTCAAATCACCATCGATGACGTTTCCAAAGATCGCCAGAAGCTCGAAGAAGAGCTGGTCTACCCCAAGCCAAACGAGGGCGTCTCTCTCTTCTGGCTACTACGCATCCTTGACGGGGCCAGACCGACAAGCTCGATTATCGTCACAGATTTGATGGGTTCTAAATGGGACCCGTCGTTTGTAATGAGCCTGGAAGCCAGCTCGGCATACTTTGCCTCAAATTCCGGCGTGGACGGCTTTGCTCCGGCGGCCGCTCTAGGCACGCAGTGGGCATCTCCGGAAAACCCGGTCGTCTGCGTTACTACCGATCAGTCTCTGTTGCAATGCCCGCAAGCCCTCTGGACTGCCGCCCACTACAATTTGAACGTCAAATATATCATCGTCAATTCGCGCGGTTCAAACAGCTTGACGACAGAGTTTGAACAATATCTAGCCAACGCCGGCGACAAGTCGACGCCCTTCCCGCTCGACAAGCCGGAGATCGAGTTTCCCCTGCTCGCGCAGTCGATGCGTGTGCAAGCGACAAAGGTCACGACTATGGGTGAACTTGAAGCAGCTTTAACGAAAGTCTTTGAAGACAAGGCGCCTTGCCTAGTTGATGTGCGCGTTATTTCCGATTGAGCCTGGTTGAGACGAATCGAGTCCTGTTGAGCCGCTAATGAGCGCTAAATAAGGTTTTTCGGGCGGGCACTTGTGCAGCAGAAGCCCCCGAGACCCTTACGTTGCAAAGCATGTCAAAATGCTTAGCGAAATTGGTATTTGAGGGCGTTCCGGCGAGTCCGTTGATAAACTATTGTCTGTTCAGGACTATCAAGGACACACTCATAGGATATTGCCACTGTGAAAACGCTAGCTGAAGGTAGCAAAGAGAAACTTGAGAAAGGTCGCGTCATTAACGATTTTTCGATTCATGTTGCCACCGTAAATGGGTCTGGAAGCCAATCTTCCAACAGTGTTTTAATGCGCTCCATTTTCCAAATGGGCATTCCGGTTAGCGGGAAAAACCTTTTCCCTTCTAACATCGCCGGACTTCCCACCTGGTTTACGATTCGCGTCAATAAAGACGGCTACATCGCCCGTAAGTCTGAAATGGACATACTGGTGGCGATGAATCCGCAGACGAGCATCGAAGACGTCAAAGCTCTTCAGCCCGGCGCGGTCTGCATCAGCCCTCTGGAAATGAAGCTCGACGCGATTCGCTCGGACGTGCGTCACTATCAAGTGCCGTTCAGCGAATTGGCCGCTAAAGCCTCGGAAAACATGAAGCTGCGCAAGCTGCTCACCAACATGATTTACGTAGGCGTCGTCGCCGATCTGCTCGACATCGACCAGAAGCAAGTCGACGAAGCGATCACCAAGCAATTCGAAGGCAAAACCAAGGCCATCGATCTAAACCTGAACGCCGTTAAAATCGGCCGCGAATGGTCCAAAGAAAATCTCAAAAAAGACGATCCATTCACGATTGAGCCGATGAACAAGACCCAGGGCAAAATCATTCTCGACGGTAACGCCGCCGCCGCTCTTGGTTGCATGTTCGCCGGCGTCACAGTCGTGGCCTGGTATCCGATCACTCCTTCATCGAGTTTGACCGAGCAGCTCGTCGACTTCATGAAAGACCACCGCGTCGATAAAGAAACCGGCGCTCCAACTTTTGCCGTCATCCAGGCCGAAGACGAACTGGCCGCTATCGGTATGGCGCTCGGCGCCGGTTGGGCCGGAGCCCGCTCGATGACCTCGACTTCCGGTCCTGGTATTTCGCTCATGGCGGAATTCACCGGATTCGGTTACTTCACCGAAATCCCGACCGTAATTTTCGACGTACAGCGTGTCGGTCCTTCGACCGGCTTGCCGACCCGCACTTCGCAGGCCGACCTGATCTCAGCTCACTACCTCTCGCATGGTGACACCAAGCACATCGTCATTCTTCCCGGCTCCGTCGCCGAATGCTATGAGCTCACCATGGAAGCTTTCGAGCTCGCCGAAAAATTCCAGACACCAGTGTTTGTCTTGACCGACCTCGATCTCGGCATGAACAACTGGATGTCTGATCCCTTCGACTATCCGACCAAGCCGATCAATCGCGGCAAAGTGCTCGATGCAGCGGCTCTGGAAAAAGCCGGTGAATTCGCCCGTTACAAAGACATCGACGGCGACGGTATCCCTTACCGCACCTTGCCCGGCACCGATCATCCGCTGGCTGCCTACTTCACGCGCGGCTCCGGTCACTCCGAAAAAGCGACCTACACCGAAAAACCGGAAGACTACAAAAACCTCATGGACCGCCTCGAGAAGAAATTCAACACGGCCCGTAAGTTTGTGCCCAAGCCGATCGTAGACACTGTCAAAGGTGCCAAAATCGGCATCATCGCCATGGGATCTTCTGATTTTGCCGTCGAAGAGTCGCGCGATCAGCTCAGAAAGGCCAATATGCCGACGAGCTATCTGCGTGTCAGAGCCCTGCCTTTCACCGAAGAACTGAAAGCATTCGTCGAAGGCCACGAACAGATTTTCGTAGTCGATCAAAACCGGGACGGACAGTTGCAAGAGCTCATCCGCGCCGAGCTCCCTGAGCACGCAATGAAGATCAAGTCGATCAGACATTACGATGGTCTGCCGCTTGACGCCAAGTCTGTCACCGACGCCGTTAGCGCCCTTGCGCAGGAGAAGAAATAGAAATGGTCACCTCAACACCTCCAAACAACCGCATTGGCCTTACTCTGGCCGACTATAAAGGGTCTCCTTCGACCCTTTGCGACGGCTGCGGACACGATGCCATCACCAGCCAGATCATCAAAGCCTTCTACGATCTGGGCATCAATCCGCATAAAGTAGCCAAATTGAGCGGTATCGGCTGCTCATCGAAAACTCCGGCCTACTTCCTCAACCGCGCCCACGGCTTCAACTCCGTCCACGGCCGCATGCCCTCGGTAGCGACCGGCGTCAGCATGGCCAACCACACACTGAAACTGATCGGTGTCAGTGGTGACGGCGACACGGCTTCAATTGGTCTCGGCCAATTTTGCCACCTGGTCCGTCGTAATGTGCCGATGATCTACATCGTCGAAAACAACGGCGTTTACGGTTTGACCAAAGGTCAGTTCTCGGCCACCGCCGATCTCGGCAGCAAAGCTAAGTCGGGCGTTCTCAACGAACTCCCCCCGATCGATCTTTGCGGTCTGGCGATCGAGCTCGGTTGCAGCTTCGTTGGCCGCTCATTTGCCGGCGACCCCAAACAGCTCGTCGCCCTGCTCAAAGCAGCCGGCTCGCACAATGGTACCGCCGTCCTCGACGTGATCAGCCCCTGCGTCACCTTCAACAATCACGAAGGATCGACCAAGAGCTACAAGTACGCCAAGGAAATGGAAACACCGCTGCACGAACTGGGCTTCATCCCCTTCTACGAGCAGATCAGTGTCGACTACGAAGACGGCTCCGTACAAGAAGTAGAATTGCATGACGGTTCGAAAATTACGCTCAAGAAAACCGAGCGCAATTACGATCCGACCGATGCAGTCGCTGCTTTGACTACGATCAAAAAAGCGCACGATGAGAAGCAATTCCTCACCGGTTTGCTCTACATCAACGAAGAGAAGGATTCCTTCACCAACATCATGCATGTCGGCGAAGAACCACTCGCTACCTTGCCCGAGTCCAAGACTCGTCCATCCAAGGAAGCGTTGACAGCGATCATGAACTCTTTAATGTAAGTTCGAAACATCACAGTCAAAAAGAACGCCGAAAGAAGACTCGCCTGCTAAGGCGGGTCTTCTTTCTTCTGAGGGCGACAACTCCGTCCTGCTGACAACGATCTAAGGCGCAAAGAGTTCCAGCCGGTAAGAAATGTGCCAAAATAACAGTCTCATAATTTTCGGCACTGGAATCATATTAATCAGAAAGCCAGAGATACCAGAGATATAGACAGGCAGGCAAATAAGTAGGTAGGCAAGTAGGTAGATCCAGGCCATGGCAACTTTAGAGGAACCGAGCCTTACTGTTACTGCTTCCATAGAGGCAGAAGCGATCGATGCGCCTCTGCCCTGGCACACTTTTATCGCCACCTGGTTAGGTGGCGTATTCGACGGCATGGACAGCTCTATATTTGCCATGGTGCTTTACCCGGCCCTTTCGGATCTACTGCACACAACGTCCCACGCGGCAGTCGGACAGTACGGCTCCTATATCATCGCCATGTTTATGGCCGGCTGGGCCGTGGGCGCCGTTTATTTCGGCCGCCTGGCCGATCGCATCGGTCGGGCAAAGACTCTCACCATAACCATCCTATTATATGCATTATTCACCGGCCTCTGCGCAGCTGCCGGCAACTGGTGGCAGCTCGGGCTCTGCCGCTTCCTGGTAGGCGCCGGTATAGGCGGTGAAATGGGGATCGGCGCAGTATTGCTCTCCGAATGCTGGCCGAAAAAAACGCGGGTATTTGCATTGAGCGCACAGGCGACTTCACTGGGCACCGGCTATCTCTGCACCGCCGGCCTCAATCTCTGGCTCGGCCACCTCGGCTGGCGCTATCTATTTGTGGCTGGTATCGTGCCGGCCTTCCTTACCGTTTATATGCGTCTCAAACTCAAGGACTCGAGCCACTTTCAAGAATCTCAAGAAAAAACCGCAGAGGCCCTGAAAAAAGACCTGAGCGATCGCACCGATGAAGATCGCGCTATTCTTGCCTCACCATTTGCGGCACTACTGAGTGCGGAAAATTTTTCCAAGACGATTATCATCGGCATGCTCACCACCGTCGCCATCGTCACCTGGTGGGCCGTACTGTCCTGGATACCGGCCTGGATCAATCAGATCACCGGCGACCTGGCAGTGCAAGAACGCAGTCATGTGATGCTCTTCAAAGAAGTCGGCATGATCATGTCTGGAGTGGTCGGTGGATTTTTAATCCAGCGCTTCGGCTACAAAAAATGTATGAGCATTACTTATTTGCTCGCCTTCGCCGCCGTCCTGATAATGTTTCTCGGATTCAAAAGCTACAGCCAGTGGCTCTTTCCCTGCATACTTTGCGTCGGTTTTTTCGCCCACGTGCCATTTGTCTTGCTCTGGTCTTTAATCCCACAACTTTATCCGACGCGCATCCGCAGCACCGCCTTCGGTGTCACCTATAATATCGGTCGCATTTTTGCGGCCATAGCCGCTCTCGGAAGCGGCTACCTGATTCAAATATTCAATGGTTCATACGCTCTCGCTGCCTGTTCCTTTGCCTCGATTTACCTGGTCGGAGCAGTGGCGGCATTGTGGATGCCTCGCATCAACGAAGATATGATCGACTAAAATTGGCGCTTGAGTTTATCTCAGGCCAATGTGAGCGAATGGTATTTCTGTATAGATCGGTAGATTCGTCGGCGGCATTTTCAGACCAGGGCTTGGCGCTGATACCAGATATGATTGCATCGCAATTGTGATCAGGACCAGCACGACAATCATCAGTGGTATCAACAAATCGGCATTGCTTACACTTCGTCCCTTCGCCATGTCGGGCCAGGGCATGTGGAGAGTGCCGTCAAGGCCTTGATTGAACGGGTTGCCTGGAGTTCTTGCTATAGTTTTCATCGGCTTCTAGCCTCAAGTATTGTGCGGCAAATTACTGACTTTTTGCCGCGGCCTCTGTTTTTTGCCACTCGGCCTGGCGGTGCGCCTCGACCACGGCCGGATTGACTTTGTAATGATGCTGTATACGCGGAATGATTGCTGCCGATAAATCAGCGGCCAATAAAAGCATGGCGAAAACAATCAAGATCACACCTAACATCGAGGAGACCTTTTCATCAACCGGTGTTAAACGATGAGGTATGTCAAAATCACCCGTCGCTGCGGGTTCAAACGGTACTGTCATAGGATCTCTTCTTTGAGTGTACATGGCACACCCCCTTTGCTCAACAGCGCCGATGGCCACTGTCTTAGCTGCCCGAAATGACCTCTTGGATCATGAAAAGTTCCCAAACGAGCAGGTTAAACGGCTCCGTTTGTCCATTACGCAACCAAATTAGCGTCGCAAACAGCCATGCAAAAATAGCGCAGAATACTACTGGTTACCGCTGCCCGGCTTTTTTGCCCGACTGGTCAGGACAGCGACGAGAAAGAGTATAAAAATAATCGCCATCGCCCCTCTCGATAGAAACCAGAGGGTATTCATCACGTTCGAAGGAGCCACTTGCGCCAGTCCGGAAAGTAAAACGGGAATGGCAATGAAAGTGACTGGACCACCGACGATCGAATAGGTCCAGAGCCAGCGACGCACCAGATATTCATCAGTCGACGCTTCTATTTCCGCCAGGCGAGACTTATCGCCTTGAGCGCTGCGCAATTCCGACTTGCGGATCGAGGCAGCCAGAAAATCGAAATATTCAGATGAGGAACTGCCAAATTTCATTTGAGTGAAATCATACAGCAGGCCAGAGCCGGAAATTGAAGGGAGGGCGCTTGTCAAGCGGATTTTTCAGGGTTTGCCCCTCAAAAATCAGGGGCACATAGTATCTGTAAGCCATTGAGGCACAGACCCGTCCCCCCCAGGGATCAACGACGTATATGATTAGACCATCGAAAGTGCTGCGAATCTATTACCTGGCCACCTTTACAATCGGTCTGGGTCTGACTTTACCCCTTTCCCACGCCATTTCCAGCGAAGATGTCGGAGCCAGAGGGGCGGCCCTGCTTATCCTTTCCTGGAATATTCTCTTTGTGATGATTCTGCCTATCATTCTCGACTGGGCGGAAAGTCGCTATTTCAAAGCTCGCTTTCTGGCCCTCGAAGAAGTGGCCAAACAAAATCCGGAACTGGCTGAAATGCTCAGAGTGCAGTGCGACAAACTCTCGCTCCCCAATCTCAAACTGGCTGTGATCGACAATAACGACAGCGAAATGTTCACCTACGGCCTCTGGGGCAACAGTCCGCGTTTAATCGTCTCCAATCAGCTGCTGAATAAACAGTCGATGGAAAAAGAAATCGCACCATCGATCGAAACAGAGTTGACACGCTTCGCCAGTCAGGACCACACGCTAATATTCCTGATGTTTGCAGGATTTCAGGTAATGGCGCTTGTTTTAATGCACTTTGCCCGCACATCCTATCACATCAACTTTTAGTCCAGTCCTCAGTCTTCGAAATCTTTTGAATCAATAGACTCGGCCTGAAAAACCTCGAACTGTGCATCAGCGCTCTTCCAGGCTTGCCTGGGAAGGCCGGCCTTTATTGCCAGCTGACTCAAGGTCTCGTCGAGATTCCAACCAAACTCGGTGGCCACATGAGGCAAAAAGACCGATTGCCTACCCTGGCAGAAAAGCAGGACGCCATCGGTGCCGACTCTGATTTCTGAAGGACCGGCCACCGGGTACGGATTTGTCAAAACGCTGATTTCTATTTCCAGATGTTCGAGCTCATCAGGCTGTAAGGGTGTGAAGCGATGGTCACGCGTGGCCGCTGCGGTGGCATTGTCTATAACCGCCTGATAGAGCGGCTTGACCGGCATGATGTAGCCTATACAACCGCGCAATTCCTTGCCCTGACGCGCTCCACCGGTGGTGCTCGTCTTAGTGGCATCATGGCCCGGATCATCGACGGCAGGCATCTTTTTAAAAAGAGTGACAAAAACTCCCTGCTCCTGTCTGAGCCTTTCGCTGACCTCAACGCCGAGACTTTTGTAAGCGGGCGCTTCTCCGTCTCCTTTCGCTACACATTTAGCCAGAGTCGCTTTCGCCAGTGCCAACAAAGTGCGCTTATCGGACAAGGAAAGAGGCTCAGAGTTTTTTGCCGAAGCAGCAACAGCGCTCCAACTTTGCGGCGATGCAAAGGCAATGGAGAGATAAGACACGCTATTCTGGGCATCCTCAACGATCGAATCGCGGGAAGTGCGATAATCGATTAGATGTCCGCGAGCCTCAGCCGGAAGCAAGGCCAGCAAAACGGTAAGAGCGTAGACACCGCAGATGGTATCATCGGTACGTTTGTAAAAGCTAAAAAATCCATCCAGATCGTTATTTTGCAAATAACTAAACGCTTCCATGTCCAGTTTTTTCAAATTGTCGCTAAAATCGCCCTTAAAAGGCGTGTAGCCATATCGAGGGCCGAAATGCGTGAAATCGGAACTGACCGCTATCAAGTCACCATCGCGCAATAATCTTTTGATGTGGGAGGCAACTTGTTTCGCCTCGGCGGTGCTATCAAGACGCCCGATCAAAATCGGCACAATTTTGACATTACCAAAATCGCGTTTGATGAAGGCCAGTTGCATCTCCAGCGAATGCTCCTGCCGGTGCACGTCTTGAAGCTCGTGAAATTCGCCGCTCTTCTGCAAGGCAGAAACGGCAGCGACATCGACGCTCAAGTCCCCAAATACGGTGGCGAAGCTTTTATCCGAAGTCACAGCCGCCCCTGGAAAACCTACATAATGACTGGGCCCGAGCAAAAAGACCCGTTTGATCTTTTTGCCTTCGGGAGCCATATACGAACAAGCAGCGGTCTGACCGGAAAAAGCATAACCGGCATGCGGTGCAACAACGGCCAGCACAGCCTGGCCGTTGAGCTGACTTTCAAAGGACGACACTTTGCTCTGCGCACCACTGTTATATTGATCGAGTTGCGTAGCCAGTCGCTTGGGATCGGCTTCGTACCATGAACCCGCAAATTTCAACGGGCGCTTATTCGCTAAGCGAAACATAACAGTGTCCTCCAGAGAGGAATTACTTGAAGGGATCTGCGGTGTTAGCGGGGTTGCCGGCTGGGGCTGGAGTGGTGGCGGGATTTGTGGCTGGAGTGGCAGCTGGTTGCTGGACAGCTTGAGCAGGGGGAACGGCTGCGGCAGGAGCAGGAGGCGCTGAGGCTTCCGGTGTGGCAGAGGCCGGAGGAGCCGATGAAGAGCTTGTCGGAGCATTTGGATTGTAGTCGAGACGCACCGAACCGGAGGAGTTGGAGTCACCATGGGGATCTGCCGTGGAGTCGAAAGTAATGGTCAAGTGAGCCGACGGCAAACCTGTGGGCAGCGCGTCGAGCGGTTGCGATCTGGAAAGAGCCGCCTGGGCCTTAGATTCGGCGTCAGCGCTATGGGGCTGGCTGGATACCTTTGTGGCAAAAACATTGCCGCCGGCATCTAGGTCCACTCCTAATATGACATGGTTTTTGCCACTGGGTAGCTCCCAATTGTTATTTACTTTTCCCCAGACCTTGTTGCAATAGCCTCTGACGACGGCAGGAGCAACGGAAGGGGCGACCGAGCCTTGCTCTGCGGCACGGACGTAAGGAGCGGAGCTGTGGGGTCTCGGACGGGCGTGGGCAACAGGAGCGGCGTGGGCAACAGGGGCAACTGAAGGTCTGGAGGCGGCAGGGGCTTTCTTAGTCGCCGCAGCCTTAGCGGCGGCATTGGCGCTGCCAAAGACGTCTTGAGCATCGGCCGGATTTAGGGCCAGGAAAAAGACCGATGCGGCCCCGAATAAAAAACTTGCTGCGGTCAAACTGCATTCTCTGCCCATTCTCGGCATTCTCCCTATCGTTGACGAACATCCCGACCCTTGGCTTCCAGTATATAAAACGATCTAAATATACAGGTTAGCGGACGATTACACCAAGAATAAGCATGCGGAAAATCCAGTTGTTTCGACCCGCTGAAGAGTGCATTTGTTTCCCTCCAGAAAAAAATTCCAGGCGTTTTAGCAAGAAGTTGTCCCCAAAAATCGGTTTACGGTTACAGGCTTACCGGCTCTATTTTTTTGGCTGGGCTTCGCGAAAAATACCGAAGGAAGAAGTGTAACCATGCAAAAAAGTGGAATCGCCAACCGGACCGATTTCACCATTGCAGAAAAATCCACCCAGAGGAATTTCGCCAAGATACTCACTGAAAATATCGCTGTCATGATTGGCCCGACCATAGAGATACTGGCCGCGCCCCATGCAAGAAAATAAAACAGCTCCGGCGGCCTGATCGGCTTTGCTTTTTTCGGTGCTTGTATAACGCCTGAGCATCATGCGCAAATCATCAGCAGAGGAAGCCGCATCGCGCAGATGAAACTGCACAGTGCGCTCCGATCTAAGACGTTCGCCAACTAGCAGAGCACCGGACATTGGCTCGATGCCGTGAATATTGCGGATGAGAAAATCGCCTTCGCCCAATTTTTCCTTAAATTCATCCATGGCCACGCCCAGGAAAATTGCCTCGCGAGCAAGTTTCTGATCTCGTTCCGATAGCCTGGCCAGTACTTCCTTGAGCACTAAAAAAGCCGGTTTGCCATCGAGCTCATAGAGCAGATTGCCATCGCATTTGGTGACCCGGTAAGGCTTATCGATTAAACGACAACCCTGAGCGACGACCGAATCGACAGCGATATTGCCGGAGAAATGCACGCCTACAAGTCCGGCGCGATAGACGCGGTCATTGACGATCAGGCGATTTTCACCGGCTTTATGACCTCCGGACGCGAGACCTCCAAGTTTTACCGACTTGGGGAAAGCGTAATCAAGGCCCTGAACAAAATTTTCGATGGAGAAGCTGAAAGGATCGCAGAGGAGCAAAAAGGACGGGTCGTCGGCGCTGGTCACCTCAAGCAGCTTCTCCCAGCTCTGAGGAGGATCGTCGAGATCAGGTAAAAAATCATTGGAGGTATGAAAGGCCTCGGCTTTGACCCCGGGGAGCAAAGCGCCGGTCAAAGTAATGGCCGATTGCTGCTCGAGTTCTCGACCATCCCCGATCAAACCAGCGGCGGTGCAACCAATGAAGGCCTGGGGAGTGAGCAAATTGTTCAGCTCTGCAACAATCGCTTCAAAATGTTTTTTGTAATCTGGAGAAATGAAGGCAAGCAAAAAATCGGGATGCATGCCGTCCAGGCGCAGGGTGAGTTCTTCAGCCAGCTCCTTAACAACCTCTTTGAAAGAGTCGTCCGTTCTCGCCGGCGAGGACGGCGTTCCTTCCGTACATTTCAGAACTGATGCCCACTTCATAAAAAAACCTGGATTCCTGGCTGGCCGATTTTTACCGATGCAAGAATCTTAAACCCTTTTAGAAAAACCAGCCCGGCGCACCGGTATTTTGATCATAGTTTGATTACAAGACAAAAGATGATAAGGTCTTGCTTTAGGAAACATCTGGCCGGGTCATTTTGGACGACGAACTTACCATCAAACATCCCGCTTCGGAAGGCACGCATCACCAGGGTCCCTGGTGGAAAGTCATGTGCCTGACCGGCGTCGATTACTTTTCAACCCTCGGATATCAGCCCGGTATAGCCTTTCTGGCGGCCGGCGTGCTCTCACCTATTGCCACGGCGATCCTTGTTTTACTGACTCTGGTTGGTGCCTTGCCGGTTTATCACCAGGTGGCGCGCTCTTCTCCGTATGGTCAGGGTAGTCTGGCCATGCTCGAAGAGCTCTTGCCAAAATGGAAGGGCAAAACGCTTGTGCTTTGCCTGCTGGGATTTGCCGCCACCGACTTTATCATCACGATCACGCTTTCAGCCGCTGACGCCGCCGCCCACATTGTCAACAATGAAATGCTCAATCATATTTTGCCTTTCGGGCAAATCTGGCTGACTCTGATGCTCGTACTTATCCTAGGTGGAATCTTTCTGCTCGGCTTCAAAGAAGCAATCGGCGTCTCTTTTGCCCTGGTCACGCTCTATCTAGGCTTGAACGTGGTCGTAGTCGGCAAAGCCATCATAGTGCTTTTTGAGCATCCCGAATATTTTTCGAACTGGACGAATGCACTTTATACCGAGCATCATTCCATAGCCAAAATGATCGGCGTTTCGTGTCTTCTCTTTCCCAAGCTAGCTCTTGGCTTGTCCGGCTTTGAGACCGGTGTGGCCGTCATGCCCCTGGTCCAAGGAGACGAGAGCGATACCTTGATCAGACCGCGTGGTCGTATTCGAAAAACACAACATTTGCTTACCGTAGCCGCCTTGATCATGAGCGTCTTTTTGATCGGCTCGGCAATGACTACAACTTTGATTATTCCGAAAAAAGAATTTCTTGAAGGCGGACTGGCAAACGGTAGGGCCCTATCCTATCTCTGCCACCATCTGCTGGGCCATGAGCTCGGCACTGTCTACGACTTGAGCTCGATCCTGATCTTGTGGTTTGCCGGAGCTTCGGCAATGGCCGGCTTGCTCAATCTCGTCCCCCGCTACCTGCCTAGATACGGTATGGCGCCGGAATGGGCCCGAGCCATGCGACCACTGGTGATCTTTTTGACGGCGGTGGCGCTGGCGGTGACAATCATCTTCAAGGCAAACGTGGACGCTCAGGGCGGTGCCTACGCCACCGGTGTGCTGGTGCTGATTACATCGGCGGCCCTGGCCGTCACCTTGAAATTCTGGAAGCGCCCATGGCGTCGTCTGATGTTCGCCTTGATCACATTGATTTTTGCCTACACTACTGTCGTCAACGTCTATGAGCGACCGGATGGTCTACACATCGCCTGCTTTTTCATCAGCGCCATTTTGCTCACATCCCTGGTATCGCGCGCGATGCGTTCGACCGAATTGAGAGTTTTAAAAGTGGAGCTCGACGCTACCTGCCGAGAATTTATCCACGAGGACGACTCCGGCCAGATCCGCATAGTCGCCCACAGGCCGGGCGGCACCGATTACGATCAAAAAGAGCTGGAAGCCTGCGAAACCCATAACCTTGTCCCCGACCATTTGATCTTCCTGGAAGTAAGTCTCGGCGACGCCTCGGAATTTAACTCCGAAACTTTGAAAGTGGAAGGCGAGCGCGTCGGCAGATACCGTGTCATGCGCTGCACGTCGCCGGCCATCCCTAATGCCATCGCCGCTATCCTGCTCAATATCAGAGACCAGACAGGCAAACATCCACATGTCTATCTCGGCTGGACTGAAGGCAACCCGGTCTTGTACGTGATCAAATTTATCTTCCTCGGCGAAGGCGAAACGGCACCGGTCACCCGCGAAATCTTGCGCGAAGTGGAAAGCGATCCCAAAAAACGGCCCCGCGTCCACGTCGGCTAAATAGCTCCAGATTTGAACGAATTGCCTAAACTCTCGAATCCCATAGAAGGGACCAGGTTGAGTTAGCTTCTCCAGCTCGACCATCTCGGCAATATCGTCAAGCTTTGCGCATTTTACCCGGGTAATATTGACAAAGACATTTTACCCGGGTAATATTCAAGCAGCGATGGTCAAAGACGCCCCAGGCGAGTCCAAGAATGAGGAACAAGATGGAATTATCCGGCAAAAATACGTGCACGGCCTTCGCCGGCACGAGAGAAGTAGCCCACGGCAGCTATGAAGAAGTAGTACTCGAAAGTAAACGACTCTTTGACCGCGGCGAGAAAACAAACATTTTGATTTTCGACGATGACACGGCCCAGCAAAGGGACGCCGACCTTGGACGCAGCTTGCCAGAGCTTGAGCGCTGGCTGTCCTTCGTACGCAAAACAGCCGCACAAGCAACGATTGCAGCACGCGATGAAGATCCCACTGAAGCCGGTGAAGAAAGAGCACAATCAGTCGTAAAACCGGGTCGGCCAAAATTGGGAGTGGTATCGCGGGAAGTGACACTCCTGCCCAGACACTGGCAGTGGCTCAATGCCCAACCGGGCGGAGCCTCGGTCGCACTTCGCAAACTGGTGGAGGCAGCAAAACGAGACACCACCGGTAAGGAGCAAAAACGTCTGGCTCAAGAAGCGACTTACCGATTTATGTCGGCGATGGCCGGTAACGAAGCTGGCTTCGAAGAAGCAAGCCGCGCTCTATTTGCCGGTAAGCGCTCGCGCTTTGCCGAATTGACCGAACACTGGCCCGCGGACGTCAGCAAATATTTGCAGAAGTTGGCCGTGGCAGCATTTGACGCAACCCAAAAAGAGTAGACCAAGAACGAGGCCGTGGCCAAGACCGGCGCCGAGACTGGGCAATAGTACGGTGGCCAGAATGGAAAATATCAGGCGTCTTATTTTTTTTAATTTCTACTTTGGCGATTGTTGGAACCGAAGCTTGAAATGGACGGTCGAATTATCTGCACGGATACACGGATCCAGGTAAAAACTAGAACTATTCGCTTTTTTGAGGATTCTTGCAATGAGTAATGGAATTGACTGCCTCAACGGCCTTTTGCGAGGCGAGATCTCCGCGGTAGAAACCTATAACGTCGCGTTGAAGAGTCTGCATAGCCCGGAATTGGCCTCGACTTTGCAACAATGCCAGACCGATCATAATACCCGCGTCTTGCAACTCCGTCAGAAACTGGCCAGCCTGGGCGCAGAGCCTACCGACAGCTCTGGCACCTGGGGAGCTTTTGCCAGATTTATGGAATCGACAGCAGCGGCCTCCGGCGATAAACCATCGATAGCCATGCTGGAAGAAGGCGAGGATCACGGTCTGCAAGCCTATCGCAGCGGCATCGACAAGTGTGACGATGGCGACATTCGCATTTTTATCAAAGATTTGCTCCCAGCCCAGGAGCGCACCCATGAAAAGATGAGCACTCTGAAACGCGAGCTAAATTGAGTCTGCGAACTGGTCCAGCCTGCGGCGAGCTGGTCGATACTGACCAGTGCTGATAGCCTCGACTATTTCCGCCAGGCGTCGATGTTGTAGAGCTTCGTGCAGATCGCATCGACTTCGATTTCTTCAACAGCCATCTGCTTTTTATAGGGCAAAATATCATCCGGGCGGCCCTGTAATTCGGGCGAGACCAGACACAATTTAAAACCGGATTTTTTGAACAGCTCTGCTTCTGCCTGGTGAAGCGGCAGCTTACTGAAACAATCAACCCATATCCAATCAACCAGTCCACTAAAATTGAGTACGGTTTCTTTGCTTTCGAATTCAGAATAACGAATGGCAATGCGCTTCTCATGGGCCTTGGACAGATTGACGATCATCGGCACCGATGAGTCGAGGAAGAAATAATCTTGAATATCATAACGGCGTAAAAGCTCATGGACACGGTGCTCTATCCGTTCGCTTTTGATATTGAGGATTAAGGTGCCGTGCTTGTATTCAGCAAAAAAGGGCTCGGCATCTTCCCCGTCGGCAAAAGGATCATGCTGGAGGATTAATCGTTCGCCCCGATCCCGCAGATCGATTTCGGCTCCGTACTGGCGAGGCAGCTCACGGAGAGCGTCAAGTTGATTGATGCGATGAGCTATAAAGTGCGCGTTTTTCATTGCTGCTGCAAAGACCTCCTGAGCTTGACGCTAAATTCTAGTGTTCTTTTGATAAAGCGCAGCTTCGACCTGAGCCCTGTGTTCCAGGTCGATACGCCGTGCAGGCGCTCGGGAAATTGCACATCAAAACGGACAATATCTAATTTACTGCGGCGCGCCTGGTAATAAACGAAGAGATCGAAAGCGAAATCATGAGGTGGCGACTGCCAGACATCGAAAAAGGAACGATGAAAAATATTAGGCTGGGCATTTATGTCCCACAATGGCATGCCCAGATAAAGAGACTCGAATATACTCATACCGCCAGTGAAGAAGCTGTCCGAAAGCGGCCTGCCGCGCCTCTGGCCTTTAACATAAATGTCCGGACGGAAGCCACCCTTTTCGATAATTTCAAAAGCACGCAGTAAATCCAGCGGATCAGTTTGCATATCAGCATGCGTCCAGCCCAGATAATCACTGTCGCACTGAGCCAGCCCCTGCAGAATGCCCCAACCATAGCCCTGATTGACCGGTACTCTAAAGCTGCGGGCAAAACTAAAACTGGGAAGCTGTTCGGAAATTATTGCTGGAGTATCATCGCTCGAACCATTATCGACAAGCAAAAGACCGATATCGGCACGAGAGGCTACCTCGCTGAAACGCTTGAGGATGAGAGGAATATTGCGCGCTTCGTTGTAGCAAGGCACAACAACAATCAGACGTTCAGTCACGATGCCACCTGCCTTTTGCCCAGGCGCTCGAGCAGGTCTGGATGATCTTGATTTGCCTGGGGATCTTGCTCGATAGAGTATGCATGCCAGTTGCAGCGATGGAAAAAAGCTTGCCAGTAATTATAGGTGAGCAGATCGTTGGGTGTGCCGAAACAAATATATTCCTCTACTTCAAAGGCAACACAGTGGCGCTTCAACTGGACGAGAATATCAATCAAGCTGTCGACGTAAAATTCACCATTGACACGGATATCACGTTCTTGCAAAATCCGCAGAGCCTCGAAAAAATAGGCAGTCTTACGGAAGAAAAAAGCACCGACAATGGCATGGTCCTCGGCCGGGGTAGCGGAGATCGCTTTCTTGACCGAGACGGCCGTCACCGTCGGAAACAGGGACGAGTCATTTGCCACTTTTAGCCAACCGTACATCTGCGGATTGCGCTTACTTGAAGTATGGTGGCGAAAACTGAAGGCGGCCACGTCGATGGACTGATCCTCGATCAGGGTGGCCCATTTACCAGCATCAAATAGCATGCCGTTATCGCAGGCTCCGATCAAAAGATTATTGCCCGGGTCGACTGGCGGCAAGGCACCAAGCAGACCCTCAAGGCAGGTTATCGCTTGCCCTTCGGTCAGGCCATCCAGACTGACAATATCCAAATTTTCAAACTGACTGCGCAAAACGGCCTCGAGCTCAGAATTTGCCAGGAGCTCTTTTTGAACGACAAAGACATGGCGCTTGGCAGGCGGTAGACTGAGGCTGGCCTGCACAACCATGGCCTTACCGCTTACATCTATGAGTGGTTTAGGCAGGTCATAGCCGACGGCCCTGAAGCGAGCCCCCTGACCGGCCATCGGCATCAGGAGAAGGTCGACAGGGACGACAGCCGTGGCTCTAGATTGCACTTCCTGAGCCAAACAAGCAAAATAATTCGACCACTTTTGATATTCTTCTAGATCCCCGGGCGTCCCCCATTGCAGCATGTATGGCACTTCATAGACGAGGACGGGGAGCTTGTCTTCTACCATCAAGTTGTAAACCATACTGACGTAGTATTCGCCGTTAACGCTCTCTTTTCGGTCAATCAATTCTCGAAAATATCGCTTGACCAGGGCACCGCTGGCAAAATAATAAGTGCCATTGGAGGCATATTCGGCCATTTTGTTTTCAGTGAACGGTTTCTTTTCCTGAATGGCGATCAACCACTGGTCCTTTTCTTTGATAAAGGCGTAATTGTCACTACCGAGCATGTGCGGATGGAAGCCACGATAAGCGGCTATAGCACCGGCCGCGCCGCGTGAGTGACACTGCTCGAGAAAGTCCGGATAATCCCAGTATGAGTAAAAATCGCAATAATTGACGATCACTTCTTTTTGATCATCGATGCAATCGAAACATTGCTGGACGGCAAAAACCGGCCCATATTTGTGCGAAGGTATGACTACTATGCTGGCTGCCGGAGCGATACGCTTCAGCTCGGAGAGCAAGTCCGAATTTTGCGCGTGCTCCTGATTGCAGATAAAAGTAAATCTGTCGTTAGCGTCAAACATCGAGACTACGTGCTCGATCATCGGCTTACCGTCGACGATGATCAGAGGCTTGGGCTGTTCGTAGCCTGCATTGACAAAGCGCTCACCCTTTCCGGACAGAGGAATTATTACATGCATTACAAACGCTGCCTGTATTTTTCCGCTTCCCAATTAGTCAAGAAGTCGACCTCGTCCTTACTCAAAAGCTGCAAGGAAGAACGCGCTGCCCTTGAAAGCATTAGCACCACGGACTTTAATACAGCTTCCGTGTCGCGACATTTATGCAGATTTTGTCCAGCGAGCAAAACATGGCGATGACTTCCATCTTTAAGCAGTATCACCCGCGGTGGCTGTTGAAACTTCATAAAATAGGCTGTCACGGCCTCAGTCGCCGCCGCTTCTTCAATACTTTCCAAAACGAGAGCGACCGGGCCGCAGTAGACAAGCTGGTCCGGTGTAAGGGGAGCGCTAAGCAGGGCGCTCGCTTCTCCAGCGGCGGCGGCGACCAGATCTTCGTCCTCGCTTAAATACGAAATCCACTCACTACCGCAGGCATTATTTATCAATTGAGATGTGAAATTGACCAGTCTGTATCTCCCCAGATTGAGATCAATCGAGCCTGCGATGCGCTCTACAACGTCATTTGTCATATCGATCACGGCCTTCTTGCGGTCCGCGGCGACGATCAGACCGTGGTTTTGCAAAAAGACGCAGGCCGGATCCCCCGGCTGCCAGTCTCGCTCCCGCAGTTGACGGCGCAGGGCAAGAGCCAGCGCCGGACCTGGTGTTTTGTAATCAACAAAAAATGCATCGGCAAAAAGAGTAGTAAGCCGCTCCTTCCAGTTTGCAGCACAGACGACCGCAGTTACGGCAATTGGATGGGTATGCAGAGTAAAATTGCCCAAGGCGCAATGCAGGAGAGTTTCGATCGATGGCCGGCGACCGCTGCTTAGCATGGCGGCATTTACAACCGCGTTTGCCCTGGCTTCGAGAACGGCAATGTCAGAAGCGCCCTCAGTCGCAGCCTCATCTTGATCGAGGAAGGCGAGCAAAGGCGGCCATGATACTGTGCAAAAATCCTCGGCACTGGCGACAGCAGCCAGCGACATCCCTGAGGCTTTGACGTGCAGGCGACCATCGTCACAGCGGCGCGAGCTATTGCCCCCACCAGCCTGGACCAGATCGAATCTTTCGCCGGCAAAGCGCGACAAGGCAATAAGGTCGGCAAATTCATCCACAAGCATCTACCAGGGTAATCAATTCGCTAAAGTGACTGAATTTTTTCGCTTTAGCACAGTCGGCTTCGACGCCGGTCGCGCCGTCCTCCTCTTTATACCAAAAGCAAGGCATACCGAGGCAGTGCGCACCGACGATATCGCGCTCCCAACTGTCGCCGATCATGCATAAATGCTCCGCTTCGAGGCCGAGCTTGGCAGCGGCCCGGATAAAAATTTCGCCATGCGGTTTTTCCTTGCCCACTTCCTCACTAGTGACCACGACCTGTACAAAATCCTGCAGTCCGAGCCTGGTTAGTTTGGCAAATTGTACGGCGGCGGTAAGATCGGTCACGATCGCAATCGGCCTTGGCCTGACGGCCTTGAGGAAGGCGAGACAACCGGGCCTGAGCTCCATCTTAAGGAAGAATGCCGACCAATATAGGTCTTCGGCCTCGAGGGCGATTTCGCAGGGCCACTGGCCAAAAATCTCACAGACACCCTGAAAATATAGAAGCCGACTATGGCTGGACGCCAGGCCATGGAGCTCGGCATTGACCCGCGCTCTGGAGTCGGCAAAGGCCCTTTCGACTTGCTCGACCGGCCGACCGAGCTTTTTAGCAAGCCAACTGACCGTCTCGGCCAGGGCGGGAACGTGGGCAGTCCGATAATCATAGACAGTGTTGTCGAGGTCAAGAAGGATGCCTTCAATTTTCATTTATCTCTTCCTTCTCTTTCATCAGATCATTTAAGACCAGCAAAATGATCAACTGCACAAAGCCGCGCAGACCACTTTGCCAATGTATCTCGCTAGTGACCAGATCTTCGAGGTTGGGAATCATGTCCTGGGCAAGAGTCTGCAGGACTTCCTTTGATACAGGCTCAGAGAGCGTCAGGTCTTGCTTGGACAAATTTTCGCTGTAATCCCAGTCTAGTAGCTGTCCGTTTTTTGTCAATTCCTGCACGAGGCGATCGAGATGAATACTGGAGCTCAACGAAACTTTCAAACCGAGTTTCGGTTCGCCTTCATCGTTTTGACCGGCGGTGTAATAGCGAATGCAGAGATCGGCAAATTCTCTTTGCGGAGCGATAAACTTGTCGACGTCGGTTTTGCGGCGCTTCAGTTGTGCTTCGATCTGTTCTTCGGTATAGCCGCGCTCCGCCTTGTCACGCAAAAGCTTCCAGCGCATTTTTATGCTGCTTTCCGGATCCATGAAAATTTTCAGATCGATTGCTTTGCGCGCTTTTGGTAGATAGAACGTATGCAATCCGCAGATGACTACGAAGTCCTTGGGCTTGATCAAACGCGCAGCGGTAAACGCTCCGACGCTATGGTCGTAATCGGCTCTCTCGACTGGTCGGCCGCGTTTCAAATCAAATAAGACATCGGCCTGCTTGTGCAGAAAATTGGCCTTTGGATCAAGATGTGTGTGACTGTTCCAGTTTTCATCGCCGCGGGCCCATTTATGATCGGCGTCGCCTTCCAGCTCGACCATACTACCGTGCAAAAGGCTCTTCAAATCATGCAGAAGTGTAGATTTGCCAGCACCACTATCGCCGCCGATGCCGATCACCACCGCCTTATCTCTCTTGTAGTTGGAGTTGCTTCTGACGCCAATGCGATAAGAAAGAGCAATGTTAGCGAGCAATACCACTTCCAAAATGGTGAATGCCACCGAAGTGAGGTGGTTGTCGGCAAATTTTATCGACAGGGGATGATTGCAGAAGAGCAGATCGACATAGTCAAATCGGTGAAAGAAAACGAAATAGAGCAGATAGATAACGTTAAGAGCAAAGCACGAAGTTACGATTCTCCGGTCGCGATTGCTGTACTTGATCATAAAGAGGCTGAGATAAGGTGCAATCCAGACATACCACCCGGGGGCGGGCACGATTAATAAAACGAAAAAAGCAAAGACAATCATCATGAAGGCATCAAACAGATCGCGGTTGATTTTTTGATAGAGTGCAAAGCGACCGTAAGTAAGAAAAACGGCAAATATTGGCAGGAAAATTTGCATCGAGCCAATTGCTACCGATGATTCGAAAATTTGCTTCTGTTTGGGATTGTGAATCACCAGTGCCTGGAAGCCTGGTGAGTCGATGAAGGGGAGGAGGAAAAATAATTCGGTCAGCACCAGACAGATAGTAAAAATCAGCATGGTGGCAGGTTTTTGATTTTTAAAGAGGTAAATACCAAAAAGCGGCAGAGCAGCAGCAATATGGGTTTTAGTAGCGAGGGCCAGGCCGGCCAGGAAGGCTGCTTTTACACTGTGATTTTGACGCAAATAATAAGCGGCGGCAAAAAGTATGGCCGTGGGAATGAGGTCGAGCTGCGAGTGCATGTAACAGGCGTATAAAATAATCGGCGAAAGGAAGTAATACCAGAAAACCATTCTCGTACGATTGGGAAACATCTTGATCAATAGACAGGTGATCAGAATGTCGCTGAGCAAAGTCGGCAACTTGATGAAAAAATTTACCAGCAATGGATTTTGCCAGCCGAGAAGATTGAGGGGCAAGCAAAAAAATGCCAGGATGTAGAGCATCAAGGGCTGGTAGGGAAACTGGTCGCGCTGGGTCGACGTCCGGTAGAAAAAATCCCAGGTATTGTCAAAATGAGCCAGGAAGTGACCGATAAACGGTACAAACAACCGATCCATGTAGCCCGATGAAAATAGAACCATGAGCGCTATCTTGAAGACGACCACAACGGCAAAAGCGTAGCCAGAAGGTAATTTCCCTTTGTCGGCGCTTACGTTTTGCTTATGGGCAGCAAAATTTTCAGTTGTTTTTATGGGTGTTTCCATTAGCTATTGTATAGACAATCTTCCCCTTCGATATACCCAGTTGAGACAAACGGATGCCCTCGGAGGCGAACCTGGCGAAGACGCCGAAAGCCAAATTATGACCGCCGTAAACCTTGGCTCGTGTAGAATGAGACACATACCCTGGGGGCTTATGCTGCCTTTGCGAACGACGGTGCATGCAAACCATTCCAGTTGACGATGAAATGATGATCGAGGACGTGCGAACCTCGCATGATCTGCTTCCGCTCGCACTGTGTCTGGTGGCTGTGATCATCCTGGCGGGCTCATCGATCTTCTTCTGGTATTGCCACCCCTTGCTGATTTTTTGCGACCAGGGTCTTTACATGCACATGGCGCAGCTATTGCTGCAAGGCAAAGTGCCCTACGTAGATATGTTTGAAATCAATCCCCCTCTGGCGATTTACCTTCACACACCCCCTGTCCTTGCAGCTTCATTCTTTCATCTCACCCAACCCTTCGCCTTTGCCCTGTACATCTGGACACTGATTTTGATCAGCAGTCTGGTGGGCGGCCTGGCAGCCTGGCGCTCCGGTAGTCGTGGGGCCCTCTATGTGTCGATGGCCGCAATTCTTGGTATGGTATTTTTTAGTCGTGGGCAGACACTGGATTTCGGTCAGCGGGATCACATTTTTGCCATCCTTTATTTTCCGTTCTTTCTGGTGCGCTATCTACGCTGGCAGGGTTTAAAAAATAATCGTGCCCTGGGCATCATCGCCGGCATTCTGGGCGGCATCGGCATAGCTCTCAAACATTATTTTGTACCGGTCGCCCTGGCGGCAGAGGTTGTCTGGGTAATCGACAAGAAATCGCTGAGACCTTTGCTCAGCACTGAGACTGTCGCGGCCTCGCTGACATTGTTGCTTTATGGCGTGCACTTTGTATTTTTGCCAAAGGGCGAATTGCAGACATTTTTTGGCTTCATCGTGCCAATTTATCAGGCCGGTTATTCCTATTACATGACTTCACTGTCATACAATGTTTTCTGGTCACGCCCGGATCTCTACTTGATGGCGGCCACTACTATTGGCGCTCTTGCTCTGGCGAGAAGAAGCAGTTTCGTCCTGCCACTACAAGCGTTCAGCCTGATGTCGGCCGCGATTTTTGTCCTGGCCGGTCAAGTCTGGACCTGCCATACGATGTCGACGCGCATGGCGAGCGACATCGCCCTGTGCGTTCAGGCTCTACTGTGCGCCCGCTTCTTGCCGGCGTTTACAAGGAGAGGAAGGCTGGGACCGACTATTCTCGGTCTGGCTCTGATCGCGTTTGCTGTCTATCACGTCAAAGACCCCGTTGAAAGCGCCATGAGAGAACATGAAAACGGCGATCTGTTCTGGGTAAAGTCTCTCAAGCACTCGGTTATAACTCCTAAAGACGATATCGAAGCGTGCTCAAAAATTGTCCTGAACTATACGCAGCCGGACGATAGCATTCTCTTCATCTCTTCGGCCATGGCGCCGGGTTATCCAGTCTTTCAACAGTGCGAGCGCAAGCCGGCTTCTAGACTTTTGCACGGCATGGTCCTGCCAATTTTAAGTTCGCTGATCGAAGACCCCGACCAATCGGAGTCACGCAAGGGCCTGTTTCAATCGAGGCTGAGACAGATCTTCGACTGGTATGAAGATGACATCGCCGCCAACAAACCAAAAATAATTTTTGTGCAGATTCGCTTCATCTACGATTTACTTCGGGAGCGGGGCTTTTTCGAGCGCCAAATGGCTGGTTACAAAGTACTAAAGGATGAAGGCGATTACAGGGTTTATTTGCGTGAGCAGTGAAACGGCAACAGCATTAGAGCGCAAGCAGAATAACTGGCTGACCTGGCTGGCGGTATTGCTCTTTGCTTTCGGCACGATTGTCAGGGTCTGGCACAGCAACGAAATCTCCGCCAACGTAGCTTATGAAATGGAAGCTGCCTATCGCATCCTTCAAGGTCAATGTCCATACAGCGATTTCTATTTTGACCAGAGCCTGACGGTGGTTTGCTGGCGTATGCTGGCCTTAATGTTAGCACCACTGATAGCACTGGTTTCCTCGAGCGGAAGCGCTCTGGCCGATTGTTTTTACAACATCAAGGTCATAGGACTGGCATCGGTTATCACAACCGTCGCCCTGAGCTTATTTTCGTTCCGCTTCTGCTGGCAGATCATGGATCGATTTGGCCGATCGGCCTTCAAGCCCGATGTAAGATCACTCATCCTGCTCGCTATGGCTATCGCTAATCTGTCCATGGGCTTTGAATACGGCGACCAGCAGCACCTATTTATCCTGCTTTTTTTGCCATATATCCTCCTGCGCTGGCTCAGCTTTGAAGGCGCTCGTCCAACAGTTTTTTACAAAATACTGGTCGCCTGCCTGGCAGCATTTGGTGCTTCCTTCAATCCTCTTTTTTTACTTGCCTTTATCGCCTTCGAAGGCGGCGAAGCGCTAGCCAGGCGCAGCCGAACCACAGCATTGCAATTAATGCCTTTTATTTTTATTCTCGCCTCGGGCGGCTTTTTTCTCTATCTATTATATTTACCGAAAGCGGCCCATGACGCCCTGTACGGCTGGATTCTGCCGCTAAAGCTGAATGGTCTCAGCCATGACTCTTACACCTTCTATGGCCTGACCTGCACTCCGGAATGCACAACGCTTTTTTATATTTTTGTCTTTGTTCAAATCCTCGCCTTCGGAGCAGTGAAGCGCTTCCAGTTCTATCGCCCGCTGGCGACGATGGCCTTAATTGGCTATTGCATTTCGCTCGTTCTTCTGATCGGATTCAGTGCCGACGGCCTCATTCTCAATTATTTCAACGCCGTGCTGGCCACTATGGAAGGATATTTTGCCATCTTCTGGCTCACCGCCACATATCCGCGCTTATTCAGGCGCAAAAAAGAGCTGGCCCGTATTTTGCTTGTACTCTGCGTAAGCCTTGCCGCTTGCGGCACCCTGTTTGCCCAGGAGGTGAGCCAGCGCCAGCTCATCAAGACCGGGCAGGTCCGGCTGCATCCCCTCAATTACAAAGACTTGCAGGATCTGGCTGAGGGCATAAGCAAAAATAGCAAACAGCGCGACCGTATCCTTATAATCAATGGCAAGCTGAGACCGGCCTATCCACTGCTGGCACAACTCGAACGCAGCTCCTGTGGTTATTTCATGGGTAGCGATGCGCTCGGCACACTGGCCGATATCCGCACGGCGCGACATTTTGAAGAAAAAGCCGGCACAGGAGAAAAGACGACACAGGCCCTGGAAAAACGACTGTACGAAAGACTGCTCGTAGATATTCGCAACGAAAAACCAGAATTGATTTGCATCGAGCAGGGCGAGCCGGACGCTGCTCTCAAGTTATTCAAGCTGCAGCCCGTGATCAACAAGCTCTACGATGTTATCAACGAGGCGAAATTTTATACCGATCGCCTTGGACCGCGCGAACTGGTTGACTACAATTACAATTATTCTATTTACAAGCTAAAATCGCGTCCAGACAATGTTCCATAGCCTAGCTCGGATCGACCATGCGAGCCGGGTCGAGCAATTTCGTCAACTGATCTTCGCTGAGCTCGGTCTTTTCACGCGCGATCTGACGCACTGTTTTGCCGCTCAGATAAGCATCGTGGGCGATACCAGCGGCGAGATCGTAGCCGATCGCCGGCACCAGTGCAGTACACAGCGCCAGGCCTTGCTCGACAAGCTCCGGGCCGCGGCTTGTGGCAGTCAGGCCGTCGACCAGACGGATCCGAAAATTGCTGACGGCGGCGGCGAGAAGTTCTATTGATTGAAGCAGATTGAAAGCAGCAACGGGCAGCATCACATTCAGCTCAAAATTGCCCGACTGGCCGGCGATTGTGATCGTGGCGTCATTGCCGATAACCTGAGCGGCCACCATGCAAAGCGCTTCGGCAATGACCGGATTGACCTTGCCGGGCATGATCGAGCTGCCCGGCTGCACTTCAGGCAGGGCGAGCTCGGCGAAACCGGCCCTGGGACCGCAACCAAGCCAGCGCATATCGTTGCCGAGCTTCATCAAACTGACAGCGATTGTTTTTAAAATACCGGAAGCTTCGACAATTTCATCGATCGTACTTTGCGCCTGGAAATGATTATCCGTTTCCTTCAGGGTGATGCCAATCTCTCTGGAAATGCGCCCCAACACTTTTTCGGCATATTTTGGTCTGGTATTGATGCCGGTACCGACGGCCGTACCGCCGAGCGCCACTGAAGACAATCTCTGCTCGATACGCATCAGGCGATCGAGTGCATTTTCGATTTGGCCGGCATAGCCCAGAAATTCCTGACCGAGACGGATTGGTGTGGCGTCTTGCAAATGTGTACGACCGGTTTTGATCACCGGCATAAATTCCTCTGATTTTTTTTTCAGACTTTCAAGGAGCATGGTCAAAGCTGGACGCAGCATTTCCTTTAGCTCGAGCAGAGCGGCGAGATGAATCGCCGTCGGGATAGCGTCGTTCGATGACATGCCGTGATTGACATGATCGTTGGGATGAACAAGATTGCGATCGCCGCGCTTACCGCCCATGATTTCGATGGCACGATTGGCGATCACTTCGTTGGCGTTCATATTTGTCGAAGTACCCGAGCCCGTCTGAAAAACATCGACGACAAATTGATCGTCGAATCGACCGAGCACTACTTCCTTGCATGCAGCAACTATCGCGTCGGCAACCGCTCCATCGACATCACCAAATTCTTTGTTTACTTCAGCGGCGCAGAGTTTGATCAAACCAAGGGCCTTGATAAACGAGCGCTGCAAACGCAAGTTAGAAATCGGAAAATTGGTCAGGGCGCGCTGTGTGCTCGCGCCGTAGTAGGCATCGGCGGGTACGTCCATGATCCCCATGGAATCACGCTCTTGTCGTATGGCTCTTTCACTTGCCGTCATTGTCAGCCTCCAGAATCTGCTGGTCCGTCTTCAAGTTTTCCATTTTTTTATCTATTTCGAGCACGAGCTCTTCGACGACGGAGCGCTCCGCTCCATGCTCGCGCAATAACTTAGTCAGGGCGTCTTTGCGCACTTCGAGCAACTGCCTTTCAGTGTTGGACCTTGCCGTTCCGGCGAGCAGGTCGTCGCCGATTTTGAGATCTTCGATATCGCGCACAAACTTCTCAATATTTAGCCTGAGCTCCTCGGCCATTTCTTCATATAAGACAGCCCCGATCATGCCTTCGTCGACCATTAGATCGAGTGTGTTCAAGGCCTGCTTTTCGGCGAATAGCTTGCCTTTCAAGCGCTCGTACTGAAAATTGATTCTGGCATTTTGGGCCAGCTTGAGGATTTTTGCCAGGGGCTCGATCGTCAAACCAGGCACAAGAAGGGTGAAGAGTGTCACCCCGAAAGTCAAAACAATCATCTCCTCGCGTGGCGCGAAGCTGTAAGGCAAACTCAGTGCCAGCGCCATCGATAGCGATCCGCGTATGGCCCCCCAGAAAAGCATATGCCGCCAGCTCAGAGATATCGGCAATTCTTTGGTCGAGAGCAGTGGACCAAACAGATAGACAAGCACCAGGCGCGCCGCCAGAATACTCAAAATGCCGCAGCCAATAAGGGAGCCGTATTTGACCAGGAGAGGAAAATCGATCTGCAGGCCAATCAAAAGAAAGACTATAGAGTTGACGATAAAGGCGGCGTATTCCCAGAATGAATCGACAGCCAGACGCGTGGCCGGACCCATATAGACTCGACTGCCGAAATTACCGACGACAATGCCGGCAATCAAAACAGCGATTACCGGCGAGACATGCAACTGTTCGGCGAGCAGATAGGAGCCGTAAGCACAAATGGCCGTGAGGGTGATTTCGAGCAGATGATCGTCGAAAAATTTAGTCACATAAGATAAACAGTAGCCGACAAAAAGGCCGACAAGAGCGCCGCCGCAGACCGAAATCACAAAGGAGCCGGCCAGTGCCCCCGGTGAGACGACAAAGGGAGCTGCGACAGAGCCGGCCTGGGTGGAAGCAACATAACTGAGGGCAATGCCGAGTATGAGCTTGAATAAAACGACGGCAGTACCATCATTGAAGAGACTTTCTGCCTCGAGAATGAGGCTGAGGCGCTTGTCGATACCCATCTTGCGAAAGAGAGCCAATACCGAAATCGGGTCGGTGGCGGCGGTAATCGCCCCAAAAAGTAAAGCCAGAGGCCAGGCAAGATGGCCGAGCGTATGCAGGACAAAACCGGCGACCGCCATCGAAACCAGCACTCCGGGCACGGCCAGCAAGATGATCGGCCGCCAGTTGCGCGCCAGCTCTTTTAAATTGAGATTCCAGGATGCCTCGAACAAAAGCGCCGGCAAACAGACGAGCAAGATTAGCTCAGGGGTCATCGTCACGGGCGGCAAAAGATGGCAGGCACCGATGAAAAGCCCGACAATGACCAGGGCGATTGAGTAAGGCAGACGCACAAAGCGCACGGCAAGGCCGACTGCCGACGCCACCATAAGTAGCGCCATTAAGATTTCTAGACCGTTGGCTGTACTATCGTTTGGCACTTATTAAAATCAGAATTAGAAAGCAGTACAAAAAGACAATCCGAACAGCAATTTTATATCCACGCCCTTACTGGGAACCAAAAAAATGAACACCCTGAAAACAATCGTTCTTTTAGGCCTTCTATCGGCCTTAATGATAGCCGTCGGCGGCATAGCCGGAGGCAAAAGCGGTCTTATTTTGGCATTTTTTTTCGCCCTGGCGACTAATATTTTCGCCTACTGGTTTTCGGCGCCGATGGCTCTGCGCATGTCCAATGCCCAACCGATCGCCCGGGAACAGGCTCCTGACCTTTATCGGATCGTCGAGCACCTGGCCACCGAGGCCAAAATCCCAATGCCCACCGTTCATTTTATACCCTCCGATTCTCCCAATGCCTTCGCCACCGGCCGTGACCCCGAACATTCGGCTATTGCCGTGACGCGGGGCATTCTCGACCTGCTTGATGCCGGAGAACTGGAGGCCGTCCTGGCCCACGAGCTTGGCCATGTGCGCAATCGCGACATCCTCATTTCATCCATCGCCGCTGTCCTGGCCGCCTGCGTTACAACCGTCGCGCACTGGGGTATGTATTTAGGCGCCGGCGAAGACGACCGCGGCAATCGCGCCAATCCGATTTTCCTGCTCCTCATGGCAATCGCCGCCCCGATCGCGGCCAGCATGATCAACCTGGCCATTTCGCGTTCGCGCGAATACGAAGCCGACGCCACCGGCGCCAGAATCTGCGGTCATCCCCTGGCCCTGGCTTCGGCTCTGGCAAAAATCGAAGCGCAAGCGCAGCAGATCCCGATGTACGACGCCAATCCGGCTCTTTCCTCGCTATACATCGTCAAACCAGTCCGCAATAACTGGATGATGAATCTTTTCAGCACCCACCCGCCCATCCCGGAGCGGATCAAACGTTTGCAGGAAATGAATTATCTGGGCAAGTCAGACTAAAACTAAACCAGAAGTCGCTTCAGCGCTTTGCCTGTAGAATTTTTCGGAATGGCATCGAGGAATTGCACGACGCGGGGCACTTTGTACTCGGCCAGGACCTTGCTGCAAAAAGCTTTGACCTCTTCTTCGGAAAGTTCTTTGCCTTCGCGCACGACAACACAGGCCTTGACCCGCTCACCCATATACTGACAGGGCACGCCAAGCACGGCCACTTCCTTGACCTCGGGCATGCGCAGGATGACCGCTTCTACTTCGCGCGGATAGATATTCATGCCACCGCGGATGATCATTTCTTTGCTGCGTCCGACCACATAGACATAACCTTCTTCGTCAAGATAGCCGAGATCGCCGGTATGCAGCCAGCCGTCCCTGATGCTTTCATCGGTCGCCGCCTGGTTATTGAAATAACCGGCCATGACGTTTGGGCCACGCATGAGCAGCTCGCCGACATTTTCTTCACCGGGTGGCAGACGCTTGCCAAAAAGATCGAAGGCACCAAGCTCGATACCAGGGAAGGTCGGTCCGACCGAGCCGTATTTGGCTTTACCGATCGGATTCAGGGTAGTGATCACGCTCGCCTCGGTCAAAGACCAGCCTTCTAAAATCTGCACGCCAAGCTGTTTTTCCGCCTTCCTGTGCAAATCGGGAGGCATGGCCGCACCGCCGCACATACCGAGGCGCAGACTGGGCAGCGCGCGCGGCGACTTCTCGAGCTCGAGAGAAATAAACTGATACATCGTCGGCACCATCGGTGTCGCCGTAATAGATTCGCGCTCGATTAACTCCAGTACCTTTACCGGCTCAAATTCACGACAGATAACCATCGATGCGCGCTGGGCGATCGTACCGAGTAAAACGACAAGCAAGCCGTAAAGATGACAGAGAGGCAAAACAGCAAGCAGAGTGTCCTTCGAGGTGACTTGCAAACGCTCAGGATAGGTTTCGATGGCAAATTGCAAATTGGCGAAAGTGAGCATCGCCCCTTTGGGCTTACCTGTGGTACCGGAGGTATAGACCAGCAAACCAAGCTCGCGGTCGGCGTCGAGTCTTTGGGCAGTTTGAGCGCCGCGCAGTTGGGCTATGAGCGAAGCCGGTGCAGTGTGGACGCCTTTGCTCAGGCCCATTTCCTCGACGATGCGGGCCGTCGATTTGAGCATAAAAGTATCGGTCAGATTGAGTACTTCGAGATCGGCTGTCTTTTTAGCCTCTTCGGAGCTGAGGCTGAAATCATCGGCAGAGGAGAGCAAAAGAAGAGTTTTTAGAGCGGCTATTTCGGCCAGACCGTCCACGCACACCGGCAAAAACTGATGATGGAGGATCAAGGCGACGGCTTGAGAATCGTTGAGAATATGGGCAATTTCTTCGGCTTTCAGAAGCGGATTGATGGGCACGACCGTGGCACCAAGAGCGGTGACACCAAAGAAAGCGGGGAGGAAATCGAGATGATTGGGGAAATATAGTCCGACCTTGTCACCGCGTTTGATACCGCTTCCGGAGAGCACATTGGCTACGGCAAGACTGCGAGCCAGCGCTTGCTCATAGGTAAGGGCAGCCTGACCTTCACGGATCATGATTTTGCCCGGCACTTCGACGGCACTGGCCAGGAAGACATCAAAGATGCCGCCTTCGACGATGGCCATGCCGCTGGCCTGAATTGTTTGCATCGTTGAGGTAGAGCTGGGTCTTTGCATGGTTAAACTAATCGAGGATTTCTAATATACATTGTATAGGCTTGCCCCCGCCATCAGGAAGCAAAGCAGGGAAGTAATATAAACGGCATCTAATCTGCTAGTTGTGCCTGAGACCGAAGTCGACGGTGACGGCATCGCCATCGTCACCAAAGACGACGGCAGTGCTTGGACTGGACAGGACACGCTCGGTCTTTTCCGGAGCGATGCCACCGCTGACGACAGGCAAGACCTCGAGCGCACCCGGGTT
>JAGXAB010000179.1 GCA_018971775.1 Cyanobacteria bacterium REEB67
CGACGCTGCCATGACTAGTGCGCAGGATGCTGCTGTTGCCGTGGCAACAGCTTTAACCTTTGCTGCTCACTCTTTCTAGCTCTTTCAATTTCTCTTGATAGCGTTCGGCTTCTTTGTGTTCGCCTTGAAACTTGAGAAGCAGAATCAAATTTTTCAAATCAGTGGCGTTTGCTTTAGCATTTTTAGGTTCTCTTTTGCCGCTACTGTCTTTCAGGCGCTTGGTCGCAAAGCGAGTCAGGAAGCCCTTTGGACCGAAGAGAAAATATGAGAGCGGCAGCGAGATCAAACAGATAATCAGGCCGAGCCATGGCGTGCCACCCTGCTTTTCTTTTTCCTTTGCCTCGATTGCCTGGTAGTGTTTTTCGGTAGCTTCTGCCGCTTGTATATCACCGCTTTGCCGCAAAAGTTCGGCGTAATCTCTCAAAGTCTGGCCGACACGCCAGTTTTCGGATCCATAGAGCTTGATCCTCATATCAAGCGCTTCTTCGTAAGCTTTGCGCGCTTCGGCAAATTCTCCGCGAGCGCGCATGACATTGGCCAGTCCCGTTAGTGGACGTCCATAGCCTGTTTGGCTGGCGATTTCCTTTGATAAGGCAATGGCATCAAGGTATGATTGAGCGGACAAGTCGTAGCGTTTTTCTTTGAAATACAGGTCGCCAAAGTCGGTGTCCAGAGCCACGATCATGTCATTTTTCGGACCGTAGATTTGCAGGCGGATGTCGCGCACTTCGCCATAGAGTTTCTGGGCGGGTCCAAACTTGCCTGCCTCGACATATGCTCCGGCCAGGGTTTCGAGGCTGGCAGCCGGATGCATGCCGAGGCAGAGCGAGAGCGGCAGGCGCTCGTAGAGTATTTCGCTCGATTTGAGTTTGCCACCGTAAGCCAGGCAAAGCGCTGTCAGATCGACGTTCATCAAAAGGCAAATCAATATCCAACCGCCGACGACCAGGCGTTGCCAGAGTTTATAGCTCCTGGCCATGACCGGCAGCTGCGAGCCGACTTGCTCAAGTACCACCCGTTTGGCGATTTCGCCGGTTGATTTGCTGTGATTCCAGCGCCAGATCGCCAGGACGCTAAAAATAGTCACTTCGAAGGCGATCGCTGCCAGGAGCTCAGGCTTGGGATAGGCTGCGGCAAAAATGAGCATGTAAAGCAAAAACAGCCCGGCCGCATAAACGCTCAACCAGTCTGTTAAACGAGAAAGTAGGGGCGGCTGGTCGGGGTTATCCTTCATCTATGCCAGCATGGATCTGAAAGCTCCGACAGTCAAGATCTCAAGCGGCCGTGCCTCGTATTTCCCACACGTTCTATAAGAGTTTAAGGTCGGCGATAGCGACAACAGCGGCGTTATGGGTAAACTTAGTATGAGGATAGATTTCCGGGAGCTGGCAGGCTTAGGTCCGTGCGCGAACACCAGATAGCGATCAATCTCAAGGCGCAGCAGTTTGAGCTTTTGCAGAAACTGGCGCGTGAGCGCGGCTTTAAATCTGTTACTGCTTACGTTAAGCAGAAAATAGTCGAGCTTGCCCTTGGTTTCGACGAGGACGCCAGCGCCGTTGATGATCAGTCCGGTTTCAGTCGCCGCAGCGGTGGTGAAAGTCAGGCTCTTCTTGAAGATTTGAGCCGTATTCACGGCGATTTGAAGGCTTTTCTGGGTCAGGATGGGCAAGCGGTCGCCCAGGCCAATCTGGCCGGCAATCAGGCCGCCGGGAGCGTCTCTGCCAATCTGTCTCGCGAAAACGATCAGGCTTTCGATTTGCCTCCTCCCGGCCAGCCTCTCGTTTCACCTTATGCTTCCTCTGCTGATAGTCCGGCTTTAAGTCCCGGCTCATCTGGACAATCTTCATCTTCATCCGTTTCTTCATCCTCTACTTCCGGTGCAACATTTGGCTCGCCGTCCTCCGCCGAAGCTTCCGCGCCGGTCAGTTCGCAGGTTTTGCCTTCCAACAATCTGGGTGGCTTCGGTTTTCGCCTCGGAGGGTATGCCGCCGCTTCCTCGATGAATCGCTATCAGCCGCCGGTGGAGAATAATGCCGATCGTCTGGCCGGCTATCGTGAGGTGATGGACGATCTGGAAGAGCTTGCCGACCGCGCTTTTGCAATCTCGCCCAGGCTTGGTGCTCTGGACGAAGATGCTGCGCCCGAGACTGCCACCGCCCGTGGTGTGCGATCCGAGAGTATTCTTGTCGAACCGATTCTGCCTTCAGCTGGCGCGGCTCATTCGTTTTCCGGTGCTCATCCCAAGTCTGAAGCACCTATGGCTCCTCCGGTTCCTGCCGCTCCGCGTCCCGCTCCCGTCAATATAGTCAAGCCTTTTTCCGCGGCGGAGCTGCCCGGACCAGGCGAGATGGCTGCTGCCACCCCGGCTCCAGCAGCTCCGGCTCCAGCTCCGGCTCCAGCTCCTGAGCCTCTTTCAGAGGCTCATCCTGATGCCAAGGCCGAAGTACCGTTGACGCATGCGCCGGCCCCGGCCCAGCCTTCCGAACCAGCTTCCCAACTCGCTTCCGAAACCGTTCCCGATTCGCAGCAGCCCTCAATATTGCAAGACCAGGCAGCGCAGCAGCAAGCGGCAACCGTGCCGTCGTCTGCACCGGTTGCAGAACCCTTGCCTCTGCCGTTGCCGCTGCCGCCTCCGCCGGAAGATGATTTGCTCAGCGAATTACTCGACGAATCGCTCGTTGCTCACGCCCACGCTCCTCGCCCGGCGGACAGTCCCTTTGCCGTCGCTGTCCCGGGTGGTTTCGATGCGGTTGCCGTCGGCGGCGCCGTCGCCACTGATTTCAGCGCAGAGGATGATGACCTGAACGGCTCTGCTGTTGCCGATCCGGTCGAAGAAGAAATTGCCGTCACCGCCCCTGGTGCGCTGCCGGTCACACAGGCTGAAGCGCTGGCACTGCGTTTGCCCGCTGCCAGTCAGGCTATTTTCGACGCTGCCGCTACCGGCGATCGCATCGAGGCGCTCGCTCCCTCTTCTAATTCCTATACTAACTCCTATTCTGATTCTTATTCTGATTCTGCGGCCAATTCCTATTCTGATACCGATGCGGACCGGGAGGAGCAGCTCCAAAAACAGATCCCATCAGGAAATCAGAGTCAGTCTGCTGATAGCCAAGTCAGTCAGAGCCAATCGGGAAACCACAGTCAGGCCAGTCAAAGTCAGACCGGTCCACAGCCAGGTGTGAGTGGTGGTCCTCCCCCAAAACGACGTCGAACATGAGAGGCGTTGAATATTAAGTGGGAGTTCTCCCCCAAACTGAGGCCTTGTATGAGAGCCGTTGAATTGACGCGCCTTCTTCCAGCTCTTACCATCTAATCAATCGCACCACTGGCTGGAGCGAGTCCCCTCCAAGACCCCTTGAGTTGTCAAGCTGGAAGTGTAGTTGGCGTGGTATAAAGGGTAAGCAAGACAAAAAGGTAGTTGATCATGTCCCAGCACGATAAAGCCCCACTAGATATGGAAATCCGCAAAGACGGAGAAGCTCCTGATTCTGTCGAGCGTCGCGCCTCCGAGCGGAGCGTGGAAGACGCTATGAAGGCTGTTCCCTCTCCGATGTTGGAGTTTGAAAGAGCCGAGCACAGAGATCTTTTCCGCTATGCGATGCAACCGGAAAACTACAAAGATGGTGTGCAAAGCTTCTATCACGACAGTGATGTGCGGCTCGCCATGCAGCTCGACCGTGTCAAACATCCGGACTGTGGTGCCGAGGAAATCAACGCCATGTGCCACAACAATCTTGTCCTTCATGCCTGCGGGATCAAGCGTATGGAAAACATTTGTTCGAGGGCCATACCCCAGGCGCGATTTCAACAAGCCGGAGGACTAGACATGCCGAGCGCTTACGCCTAGTACCGTTTCACAGGGGAAATGATCATTTGAACTGGTCACATCATAGCAACGCAGGCAGTTGGTGTGGCGGCAAAAGAACTCGAATACTGCGAGACTGCCGGGGAGTTCTTTGAATTAGCTTATTTTTTTCAAGGGCAACAAGCATTTGGTGAACTGATGGCGCCGATACTTCGAAAAATCGCTGCATGTCAGCTTCCGCCGGTGGATAGCCGTTGATCTTGGTGTAGTAGTAAACAAAAGCCAGATACTGTCCTTGTTTCTCTGTGTAAAGAGAACTGCTTTTGGGGATCGATTTTTGAGCTGATTCGTGATCTTCTTTCATGATTGTTATTCCTGAGGACAGTCGTGAACATCAAACATTTTGTAGAGCTTACAACAGAAGAACGTGATCAGTTATTGGAAATTACCAGCAAGGGTCGCCAACCGGCGCGAGTTGTTAAACGCGCGAATATCTTGCTAATGGCTGATGGTTGGCAGCACTCGGATAGTGAAATCGCGGCGGCTTTGTCGGCTGGCACGTCCACCGTCTACAGAGTCAAGCGTGATTTTGTAGAGTATGGTCTTGATGTCGCCTTGAGCGAATGTGATCGTCCGGGCGGGACTAGAAAGCTGGACGCCAACGAAGAGGCATTGCTGGTGGCCATTGCCTGCAGCAAACCTCCAAAAGGCCGATCACGCTGGACATTACAGCTGCTGGCCGGACGACTTGTGACTCTGACTGATCACAAGAATTTGTCGATTGAAACCATCCGGCGACGCCTGGAAGAAAATGATCTCAAGCCATGGCAAAGGAAAATGTGGTGCATACCGAAACTCGATGCTGATTTCGTTGCGCAGATGGAGCACATTCTCGACTTGTATGCCGAACCACCCGATACAACGAAACCAGTCGTTAACTTTGATGAGGCCTTGAAGCAGCTGGTTGCCGATACACGCGATCCCACGCCGATGAAACGAGGGCAAACAGCAAAACAAGACTACGAGTACCGCCGAGTCGGAATCGCAAATATTTTTCTTTTCTTCGACAGACACCGGGGCTGGAGAAAAGCAAAGCCTACTGAGCACAAAGGGAATATTGATTTTGCCGAATGTATGCGTGACCTGGTCGACATCCACTATCCTCGCGCAGAAAAGGTTCGCGTCGTTCTGGATAATTTGAATACCCACCGCCCCGCAGCGCTATACAAGGCATTTCCGCCCGAAGAAGCGCGTAGAATCCTTCGTCGTTTGGAATTTCACTACACCCCGGCACACGCAAGCTGGCTAAACATGGTTGAAATTGAAATAGGCAACATGAATCAACAATGTTTGGACCGACGAATACCTGATTGGCAGACGTTAACAAGGGAACTGGCTGCCTGGGAAAAATCCCGAAACAAAGACAAAGCTAGCATCAAGTGGATGTTTAATATTGACAAAGCGCGCAAAAAACTCAACCG
>JAGXAB010000180.1 GCA_018971775.1 Cyanobacteria bacterium REEB67
CAGACCTGAGGACAACCATCTGATGTCGCAATACCGTCAAGGTCTGTTCAATTTCCCCCAAACACAATCTCATACCCCAACTTCCGATATTTCACCCGCCTTTTCTCATACATCCGCGCCAATATCGGATGCCCCAAATCCGTATAATCAAAAATCTGCACCTCGGCCTTACCCGGCTGGTCGCGCAGCAACCGGCCCGCATACTGCTCGAGCCGCCCTTCAATGGAAATCGGCAACAGCAAAAATAACGTATCCAGCCGCGCATCATCAAAGCCTTCACCGACATACTTTCCAGTCGCCAGGATCACACGCTCCTCGCCGTCCTGTATTTTGCTCAACTGGTCCATCACTGCCGCCCGCTCTTTTTTCTTCATCCCGCCTTTAAGCACAATTAGGTTCTTGGCAAAATTCTTCAGTCGCGCTGCCAGTCCGTCGAGATGTTCGACGCGTTCGGTTAAGACCAGTGGCGATCGCTTCGCCGACAATGCCAGCAAAATATCATTGAAGATAAGCTCATTACGCTCTTCGTCTTTTGCCAGAGCTTCGTAAAGCTCATGCATTTTTACATCACCACTCGAGCTGCCAAATTTAAACTTCGTCTCTCTGGCATGCACCGTGTACTTGATGCCGCTTGCTTGCATGTGTTCCTTTGTAGAATGTTTAAACCGTATCGGCCCGCAATGCATCATGATTATTGGCTGATGTCCGTCCTTGCGCACCGGCGTCGCCGTCAGTCCTAAAACATACTTCGCCTTGGCACGCTTGATCACCTTCTCAAAACTAAAAGCCGATAAATGGTGGCACTCATCCACGATTACGTGGCCATAGTCTGCAACCACCTCCGCCACTTCTCCGTTGCGCACCAGGCTCTGGATGGTGGCGATATCTATTACTCCGGTCGGTTTCTTTTTACCGCCACCTATCTGGCCGATGCTTTTGGGCGGCAATTCGAGAAATTGCTGCAATCTTTCGCGCCATTGTTCAATGATCGCCACTGTGTGCACCAAAATTAGCGTATTGGTTTTCCGGCGCGAGATCATTTCGGCCGCCACAACAGTTTTTCCAAATGCAGTCGATGCGCTCAAGATCCCAATTTCAAACTTCGCCAAACTATCAGCCGCCTCTTGCTGTTTCGGCCGCAAGGTCTGGGTAAATTTCGTGCTGATCGGGCGGCCGGGGTTTCGCTCGTCAGTATATTTGACGTTGACACCGCTGGCGGTGCATAATTTCTCAAAAGCATCGTTGCAGCCGCGAGGGATTGCGATGTATTTCGCCAAGTCCTCACCGCAGCAAATTACCCGCGGAGTATCGTGCGTCGACTGTCGCAAGGACTGCTTTTTGTAAAACTCTGGATTTTGAAAGGCGGCTAAATTAGCGATGCTACTGAGCGCCGCTGAGCCAAAGCCATCTTTCGGCACGTATAGCATGTCGCTTTGCACCACTATCACCGACTTGGGCAAGGGCGCTTTCAAAATTATTGGCTGGTCTACTTTCTTAAAAGTATTTTTCCAGGGCTCATCCGAGTTTTCGTCGCTTGAAGATAACGGCACCTGGAAGATCGCGTCCCGTTGCGACGCCGCACTGACAAGTGTATCGAGCTGGCTCGCACTTACTTTTTGCACGCTGCTCAGGTATTGCCATTGATTTTCGTATGGCCGCAAACTGCGGTCGACAAAGACGCTATTGCCTTCTGAGCGAGCCGCTTTTTGTAAGGGGTAGGCAATCAAATTACCAAAGCCACCGCTGGGCATCAGGTCTTGATTGGGAAACATGCGGTCGTAGGAAGAAAAAGCAAGCTGATAGCGGCTCTGCTTGGTCTCCGAAATCAAAAACGCGCCCAGGTTGCGCGCTCGCGAGGCCGCCACCGGCCGCTCGAAGAATATCCAAATGTGGCCTCCATTGCCCGAGCGCGATCGCTCGATGTGGGCCGGCACCATATGCCGGTCGCAGGTCTCGGCAAAGGCCAAAACATCGCTTTGCCAATCGGCCTTGTCAAAATCAATCGCCAAAAACCAGCAGGTGTTATCCATGAGGAGCGGGTAGACGCCGAGGGTATACTCGCCGGCCAGGTGCTGACCGATCAGTTTATCGGTCAAGGGTAAAAGCTGACAGCCCGGGCCGCAGTTGAAGCCGCCCTTTTCCTTGCGTGTGTGACTATCCCAATCGTGATGTTTGGCCGGTCCGTAATCGGTCTTGCCGTTCTTTTGCCACTGCTGGGCGTAGACGTCATCGCGGCCGCGGAAGAGACTGCGGAAAAGGGCGATTTTGGCTGAGCTGGTCGTTGGAGTTGCGACCTGGAGCGGGAGCCGCGGTTGGTCGTAGGTGACTGTGGGCTCGGCGACTTTCAGGGGCGGTGACGGCGGGATAGGAGCTTGAGGGGGCGCGTTGGGTGCTTGAGCCGGCAAATTGGGTGCTCGCGCCGGCACAGAGGGGGATGACTCATTGAGCAATAAGCGGAGTCGGGCTATTTCGATGTGTGCGTCGTTGAGCTGCTTTTTTAGGGAAGCGTTTTCGGCGGCCAGGGGGTGGGCGCGTTGGAGGTCGTGGTTGGGGTCTTCGGTCATGAGAAGAACCAGATTGGGACGGTGGTGGGTCAATAATTCTGGACTGGTTTCATATAGAAGACTAAAGAACGCCAGTCTCATTTAACAAATAGCTCCTTCCGTCCAGTATTAATCCTTTTTAATGCTGCCCATCGGCCTAAAGTCAAGAGCGTTAATAATTTGGCCATGGCCGCCCAGAAAGGCTTCTGAGGTTGTATGCTTGACAATAGTCGACACAATTTTTTTAAGCTCGCGGGATCCCCCCATTGCCTTTGGGGATCGCGTAATTTACGCTCTTCCCAGACAATTTGAGCCACGTGGAACTTTTACGGAATTGGGAATGACTACAAGCACACTGGACGAAAAAGGTGTATCTATGACGGCCGGGCCCAGGCGAGGACTAAAATTATCCCAAATCAAGGCGCAGGGGACAGCTCTCGGCGCTGTAGATTTGCCTGAAGAATTTCGCACGTGGGCTCTTGCAAATAACTTCCCGACAGCTGAAGCGGTATACGGGTTCTTCTATGCAAAGTCTGATGAAAAGGATCGTCTCTTGAAATCTTTGGGGATGAACTATAACAGGCTATTTGATCGCTTATGTAAGGCGATACCGTCTGACAAATTGGCCCAGCTTAATCGCCTTGCGGGCGAAGAATATCAGATTGGGGAAATGTGATCCTAAAGTGATCCTTGCATTAGTGCTCTAAAGAAGGTAATCCAATTACACTAGACTGGTTTACCTTCTTGGTGCACGCGCATACATGCCTACAAGAACCTCATTACCGAGGCTGAGAACTTTTGACCGTGGACATAGAATAGATCGGGTAGGCCTTGGCCTCTCTCCTGAAACTACCGCAGATTTGATCCGAAAGGGAATTCGGTCAACAGGCAGCTTGTTTGAAGTAGTCCGGCTAAATGAGGATGGCTTTGCTTCTACGTTTGGGATTTCCTTAGACGATGTAACAAACCTTGTCCAGGCCTTGTTATCGGCGGATAGTGAATGCGGCTTTGACAGTGAAAAGAGAGAAGCATTGATGTCTATTGAGTGCCCACTCGATGACATAAACAGCCTTGAATCACCTTCGGAAATGGAGGCATTGGACTCTAACGGACTTGCAAACATTGCCGGATATTCCGCCGAAGCGGAAGCGCAGGTCGAATTATTGTCTGACGGACATCCAATTAGGGACCAAAAGAAAAGGGGAACTTGCGCTTCCTTCGCCACGTTAAGAGCCCTTGAGGTAAGCGGGTTGAAGAAAAACGTTTTTCAACCTCCGATCGATCTGTCAGAGCATTTTTTACACTGGAACACGAAGGAATATCACTGCGGCAATAGGAATAGGCCAGGTACTGGTATCGAAAATCATTTACGGACGCTTTCTCATAAGGGTGTTTGTAAGGAAGACCTGTGCCCATATGAAGAGTCAAGCTCGGATGCCGAGCACAAAGGCGCTATGCCAAAAAGCGATGCATTCTCCGATGCAGAAACAAGAAAGCACCATGGGTCCCAAAGGCTAAAGCCGGAAGACTTGAACGCGCTGAAAAAAGCAATTACCGGAGGATCTCCTGTTATCTTGCAGATTCCGGTCTTCCATAACTGGTACAACGACCTTGAGGTCAGAGCATCGGGCATCCTCTACTCACAAACGGGGCCTCACGACAAAACAGAGGGGAGCCACGCAATCGTGCTCGTGGGATACTTTGAGGACCCAGAAGCGCAGGACGAGAGCTATTTCGTTTTTGACAATAGCTGGGGAGAGCGCTGGGCGGAGAGCAGCCCCTTTGGTGCCGGCCGTGGAATACTACCATTTAACTACGTGACCACCCACTGCAGAGGTCTCTCTGCGTATTTACTGACGCACTGAGATTAGTCTGAAGAGGAAGTTCCCGGACGAACTTTATATGCTCACCGGTAACCCTTCGGAAGGCTGCTCTTTTTTGTCGGCGACGGCTGGCGGGTTATTTATAGTTTGTCTTTCCGGGTGTTCGAATGTAACCGTCAAAACGGAAGTTACCTTTTTCAACTGCATTTTGGCGGAAGCATTTTCAGCGGCCAGTGTCTGGCACTTCCGATCCACGACTTTATTTCACTGCCATCTTTAAGCGCCAGGGAAGTAAGTCGCTCAGGTCTCGACGCAAATCAAAATTGGGATCGTCGCAGGCTGCAAGGAAGCAGCCCAAATATTCTTCTGGGTCCAAGCCGTTTTCCTTTGCTGAGCCGATAATGATGTCCATGTCATCGGCAAACTTGTCACTCCAGGCGCGTTCCCAGGCTGGTATGCCAATGTTGTTTTCCGGCTTATGCCAAAAATTTGTGATGTGTTTGTCGGCGCCGCCGTGCGCCTTAATCACAGCACTTAATGCTTCTATTTTCGCGCCGTATCGATCGTCAAAACTTTTAATTTGGTCTTTGATTACTGCAGTGGTGACAAAGTTGTTTTGGGCGCGATTTCAGGGGCGCATTTTTCGACTCATTGTGTACCTTCTTGAGTTAGCGATGCTGTCCGCTACTTCGGATTTTCGCTTGCTGCATTCTACAAAACATCTTTTGCTTTCTCTAGATGGCTTTCTCTAGATGGCTTTCTCTAGATGGCTTTCTTAACGTCTGAGGCTCTGCTATCTGTTCGTAACTGCATATCTTTTGGTTATGCTTTCGGTTTTGCGCCTTCGCGGTCTGTAGGCCGAGTTGCTGACAATTTGTGTGCTATCCAAAAGT
>JAGXAB010000083.1 GCA_018971775.1 Cyanobacteria bacterium REEB67
CGTATTTCATTGCCTCATATAAAGGAAAAGCGCTGCCTATGGACCAGCCGAGCAAATAGCCGAGCATGCCGCCGACGGCGATACCGCTCAATGTAGAAATCACCGGCCCGGCGTTGATCAGGTCATTGCTCCAGGGGCATGTGATGATGCCGTTGACGGCGAGATAGGCTTGGATGCCGCCGAGGATACCACCGGCGGTGACTCCCCAGGCGATACCTGCCGGCGCCCTTGTGTGTTGCTCGTAACCGAGCTCCTGGGCGCCCGCGACGTCCGGCCAGAGTACAGAGATGTCATCGTTTTTGAAACCTACCGCTCGCAGGTGGTTTACTTCTTTTTCCGCCTCCGCTACGTTGGGGGCGATACAAACTACTGCCTGATTCATTTTTCCTCCCGGTGAAAAGCTCACTCAAAAAATCAAGTGGATGCATTTTCAGCACTCGTTATTGAAGACGACGGCTTAGGTCTCGTTAAGAGGCCATTTCTGCAACATTCTTAACGTTCGTATCCATAAAAAAATCCTTTGTTGGGATTGGGAACTAAACTATTCTCTTTCTGTCGGCACCTAAAAAGGGGTCTCTGTTTGTCTCGTCCTCAAGTAAATATCTGGACCGGCTGGAGGAAAACAGTCATGGTTGAGCGAATTTCAAAAAAGCGTCTGGACGTTGCTGCGACTGCTTGCACTCTCGCCCTTGTTGCAGCCTGCTGGCAAAATGCCGCTCTCGCCGTTTTGACCGGTTTGCCTGTCAACCCGAAAAATCTGCCTTTTGAACTGCCCGACATGCCGCGCGAACAGCCGCGCGACCAACATAAAGACCAGCCTGAACGGCCCCGGGAAAATCGCGATCCAAAAGAGCAGCCCCAGGAAAATCCGCGCGAAACTCCAAGGGAAGCTCCTAAAGAAAGTCCCAGAGAGCAGCCGATACAGCGCGATCAGCCCCGCGAAATACCGCGCGATACGCCCCGAGATCTACCGAAAGACCAGCCCCAAGAGCTACCTCGGGATATACCTAGGGAGATACCTAGGGAGATACCTAGGGAGATACCTAGGGAGATACCTAAAGACTCTCCGAAGGAGCCCGGTAAATCGCCATTGCCGCCGATCGAAGCCATGCCCCGTTCGCATGACCGGCCCTGGATCGATGCTCGCCCGGATCTTCCGCTCTAGTTAGTTAGTCCGTTACTTAGCCAGTTCGCTAATTAATGACCTGCAAGAAAGGCTTCGATTTCTTCGCCTTTGACCGCTTCGTCGGCACCGCAAGCGAGCGGCTCGACACAGCCAAGATCGTAACTCTGGGTAGGCTCTTTTATGGCATGCAGGAGACCCTGCCAGAGGCCGTCTTTCTTGCCGAGGCTGCTGTCGCTATTGTTTATCGCCAGCAGATAATAGCGGTCCTGCTCGAGATCATTCAGCGCCATCGTATACGGTGCCAGGATGTTCATAAATTTTTTGAAGACCGGTGTGAATTCTTCCAAAAATTGGACCGGTGACAGGCCTAGTTCGCTGGCGCAGGCGGCGTAATCGGCGAGGAGCACGCGTTGCGGCTGGCGTGATGGTGCCAGGCCTAACAGCAAAAGCGACTGGGATGGGGCATTTTCGCGGTGAAGCTTGCGTCCTTCCTCTCCGCCTACCCTGTCACAGGCGAGCGAGACCCAGCCAAGACTCTGGCCGGAGCGACTCTGGTGAATGAGAGATAGATTCTCTTTCAAATCGACAATCGATTGCCGTTGCTCGCGGGCGCTGGCGATCCCCATTTGTCGGACCAGTGCAAAGCCAGGTGGCGCGAAACACGAGCGGACGCAAAGTCGATAGACGGCCTCCGCCACCAGGTTGTACTGATTGGCGTATTGGCCGTCATCGATTAAGTAGCGAAATTGCGCAGAGTGCATCTAACGCGATATTTTAGCCGATCGCATGGCGTTGCTGGGTTACGTATCCAGCTTTTCTTCGTGCTGACTGCTCTTCCTTCAGGCGGTTCAGGGTTTGTTTGGCGCGCTCGGCCACGTACGGATTGTCGTCGCGGCTGAGCATTCGCAGAAGCGGACGGGGAAGATTATGGTCTTCGGCCAGTGTGTAGCGCACATTCAAGCAAAAATCCTTAGCCAGCATACGCAGGATGGCGAAAGTCGCTTTTGGATTGCCGGCCACATTTGAGCGTACATCGGGATGATCGTCTTCGGCCAGGGCGAGTAGAGCAACAGTCGGACAGCTCGGATTTTCGGCGACCCGGCTGCGCACCTTGGGCTCTTTGCTGAGAGCCAGCTGGGCGAGATGTTCCCTAGAGGTTGCCTGGTTTCCTGCTGCCAAATACTCGATGTTGCTCATTTGTTTGTTCCTCCAAACCTTCAGTTCAGTAACGAACCGTATAACCATTATTGACCCGTGGACCATTCTGGTCAAGTATTCATAAAGGCCACTGTTGCGGATTGTGATGGTTTAACTTTGGCAAAAACTGGGATACGAGAGCTGATCCTGCTGGCGAAGCTCTGGCTTGCAAGTTATGATGGTCCCTGGACCGATACGTTACAAAAGATGGAGAGTAGACGTGTTACAAAAGAGAGCTCAACGCCGAGCCTGTGGCGTTTCTGGGGTTTTGGGCGCGTTTTCGCTGGCATTGAGCCTTTGTCTGGTAAGTGACCTCCCGGTCGGGGCTGAGGATGGTACTGCCGCCATTTCACCTGCTCCAGGCGCCGTTTCCGCTCCGGCTGCCGCGGCCGAATCGACTGAAAAGGCCGCCGCCGACAAGCCCACGTCCAGGACGACCGGACAGGCCGTCCGCCGCATGAATCTGGTCCTTTTGCAAAATCAGCAGGAGACAACATCGGCTATTTCGGTGGAAAAATTCACCGAATTTGTCAAAGGTGTGGAAGGCGCCGTCAACACCTACCTGTCCAGCCAGGGACCGTACAGCACCACGCAGCTGCTCCTGCATTGCAGTTTGAAACCGGGCAGCCCCGCCTCTTTTGCCATGACTACCAAGCCCGGTTTGCCCGGGCATATTTCAGCCGGCCTGGATGAGGCTCTTGGAGCGCTTCCCGCGATACCGGTCAAATCCGCTCTCAATATGGAATTTGTCTTTACTGTCGCCGACCATCAGACGCAGCTCAGCGCTGAAGCCAGGCCGATCATTCGAGCCGGTAAATTGGATGAAGCCGTAGCCATGCTGGCGCCGGAAGCGACCGGCGATTGCAAAAATCCCTATGTTTTTCAGACTCTAGGCTGGGCTTATTCGGCCAAGGGCGACTTCTCGAATGCCGAGAAGACGCTGAGACGCGCTATCGAGCTTGCTCCCCGTGATTTCGATACCTGGTCCAACCTGGTCAGCACCTATCACAGCGAAGGCAAGATCAAAGAAGCTGACGAGGCGGCGCAAAAAAGTCTCGATTGCGCTCCTGATCAAGACGCCACAAATGTGGTCAATATCAATAATGCGCTCTACAGCGGCGATTGGCCCGTTGCGGAGGCGATTTTGCGCAAGCAAGTTGACCGTCCGGGACAAAATGTCGCTCCCTATCAGGTTATTCTTGCCTGTACCCTGCGCTGGCAGGGCAAGAACGAAGAGGCGCGAAAGCTCCTGAAAGTGGCCCTCGGTCAAAATCTTGATGACTATTATGCGCGCCTGGCTCGCAAGCAGTTGGCGCTTCTCGACGGCGACTGGAAGACCGCCGAAGAACTCGGTCGCTCGGACCTATCGAAGGATCCAAAGGATTACGAATCGCTCTTCGATATGGGAGTCGCGCTCAAGGGCGAAGGTAAGATCGAAGAGGCGCGCAAGGCTTTCCAGGCTGCTGTCCAACCGGTGACGCCAAAATCGATTTTGAACGCCGTCAATTTGCAGATCAAAGAGTTGTCTAAAAACTAACCTGCAGAGCTGGTTAGGGCAAATTACAGGATCGTTCGCACATTGGAGAGGTCTTCTTGACCGCTCATAATCAGATCTACCGAAGCGGCGTCGAGTGGGATTTCGGGATCTTCCAGGCGGTGTGAAATGTCTTCTTGCAAGATCGTGCCGACCAGATGCATTTTACTGTCGACAACAGGCAATTCTGAGACGTGATAGCGATCCATCAAAGTGATGGCGCGGCTGATCGAATCTTCGCTGCGACAAAATTGTTTTTCGTGCGAGAGGATATCCAGAGCCGTTGTCTCTTTGGCGCTCCTGTCTTCGGCGAGTACACCGACGACGAGATCTTTGAAAGTGACGACGCCGATTAGCTTATTGCCGTTTTTAACATCGACGATGGCGAGAGGGCCGGCGCTTTCCTCTTTGAGGACGTTGGCCAGCTCTACCGCCGTGGCATTCAAAGCCCGACTGGTCGGATTCAATTTCATTAGATCGCCGCATCTGGTCATAACAATTACTCCTGCTCTCTCTGTCCTATAACGAGGGATGCCAGGAGTAAAAGTTCCAGCCGGGGCTATTTTTGCAGAGGTGCGCCGGATTCTTCGGTAGTGGGAGTGGCCGCTTTGGGGCCACCTTTGGTGGTGGCACTGGAGACATTGGCGCTCAATGCGGTGACATCTTTTTCCAGCTGGTCAACACGGTCTTTGGGCCAGCCCTCTTGTTCTACGGAATTTGTTACTCCGGCCAGGCGCTCGCGCTCGGCTTTAAACGCTGCTGCTTGCCCGACTGCGAGCCAGTTGTGCGAGAGTCCGCGGTCGATTTGACTCTGGATATTAGTCAGTCTTTCTCTAAATTTGAATTGCACACCCTTGGTGTCTTCGACAATCATCGAACTGCTGCTGCCGCCGCCTCCGGCTGGTCCGGACATGATCACGGTTGTACTTGATTCATCGGCCTGGGCGGCGTTCAGACAAGCTGTGCCGGTAACCATCAAAAGTAGAGCCGTGGCAGGCGCCAGATTGTTGCGCATCACTCTAAGCACGTTCATATGCATTTTTTTATCCTCTTGCTCGATGGCAAATTCTTACTGATCAGGTCGACTGCCGCATCTGCTGATTGGTTCCAATTGCTTTGTTGACAACCGGCCAACCGCTTTTCGTCCTGCTTTGATCTGATATGCTTATATTTGTCCGGCGGAGCGGCACATTGGCAATCACTGTCAATGGTCGTCAATCTCTGCTTTCTCACCTGCATGAGTAGCTCAGCGGTAGAGCACGCGCCTCTTAAGCGCTTGGTCGAGAGTTCGAATCTCTCCTCGTGCAAATTTTTTGAAGCAAACGAGCGCTGATCCGCTCAGCAAAGCCAGTTATCGCGGATCAATGGCAGATCCCATGTCTTGTCGCTGCTTCGTTTTAGCAGGGTCTGATAGACGCTGCTCGAGCCGTTTTCAAAGCCCTGAGCGCAAAAACGCAGGTAGATCTGCCACATCTTGATGCGCTTGCCGACAATGGCGGTTGCCGCTTCCAGTTCCTGGTCCAGATTGGCAGCCCAGCAGCGTAGTGTTTTTGCATAGTGCGGCCGCCAGCAGTCGACATCGATAATTTCGAAGCCGGAATCTTTGGCGAATTGCAAATAAGTTGTAATCGGCGGACACTGCGCGTCGGGGAAAATATATTTCAAAATGAAAGAGACTTCAGGCTGCCAGATTTGATTGAGGGCGATACCGTGATTAAGGAAGAGGCCGCCGGGTTTCAGCGCCGTCAGCGCATTCTTGAAGTAGGTCGTGTAATTAGCGATGCCGACGTGCTCGATCATGCCGATCGATGAAATTTTGTCATAGTTCGGTGTTTGCGGCAGTTCGCGATAGTCTTTCAACTCAACTTCGACGCGGTCTCCAAGGCCCTCGGCCTCGATCCATTTCTGGTTGAAAGCAAGTTGCTCTTTGCTCAGGGTGATACCATGCGCCCTGACGCCATAATGCTTGACCGCCCAGCGGATGAGCGCTCCCCAACCGCAGCCGATGTCCAGGAAGAGTTCGTCCTTTTTTAATTGCAATTTGCGGCAGATCAAGTCGAGTTTGGCTTCCTGTGCCGCTGTCAGATCATTGTCATCGGCATCGGCAAAGTGGGCGCAGGAATAAAGCATCTTTGGATCGAGCCACAACTTGTAAAAGTCATTGCTCACATCATAGTGATATTGCACTACTGCTTTGTCGCGCTGTGGGCTGTTGACGGCCAGTTTATGCCAATCGGGGCTGGCCAGCGCCGGCTGATCAACTCCGGGCATCTTCCGGCACCAGGTCTGCAAATCCTCGCTTGCGGCAAAGGGCTTGCCGAAAAAATAGCAAAAGGCGCTGATCAGATCGTCGATCTCTCCACTAAAGTCGATATGGCCATCCATGAGCAGATCGACTGCACGCAGGAGGTCGGGAGCATTGATCAATTCTCCGATCACGCCGGGATGATTGATTTTGATTTTGAGACTTTTCTTGTTTGTTTCACGGTCGGCCATAAAGGAAAAATCCTGGCCCTGCCAGAAGACGAAGCTGACATTGAGCGGCAGTTCGCTGGCCCTCATCGTCTCTTGCAGCCAGGTCATTACCTCGGCCGGTACCGGTTCGAGGGGGGTGCCGCCCACCGACTCATCGATATCTCTATTTGCATCTTTGCTCTGATTACTCTGATTATTTCTGCCCATTGGAAGACCTTTCTATCTATCTATTATTTTGTCCGGGCACACATCTAAACCAGGCTGAGTTTTAGATCTCGCATGATGTTGTGCGTGCTTTCCTGTTGTGGGAATAAGTCGCGGGCTACCTGGCGCAAAAGGGGATCCGAGTCGGCGAGCATATTGCGGTATTGCGCCATACCCTGATCTTCGCCTTCTTCTAATATAGCTACTGTTTGCTTGTCAGCGAGTTTTCCAAGGTTGCTTTGCAAAAATTCGCTAAAGGCGCTCCAGGCTGCGCCGGCGGCTTCGCCTGCCAGGTTGTAGGGTTCGTTGCCGAGGGCACGTAAGGTCTTTGCCAGCGAGTTGGCCCGCATCGCGTGTCCGTTGTGGGTTTCCTGCAAAATGGCCACTATCTTGGGATTTTTGACATTTTCAATGGCCTGGCAGTAAGCCTCCACCGCCGAGATTTCACCACTAAAAAGATCAATGAGCTTCGTTCCGGTAATCCCACTGGTCATTTGCATAGAAAGACACCCCATGTGATTTTGTCCAGCTTCCAATCTCCAGGCCAGATTTAGATTCAAAGCCGTCCCATTACGAGTAGGCCAGTGCCTGAGGTACTGTTAAGATAACGACAAGATCCGGAGCACGGAGTTCCCGTCTGGCAATCGCAATTAATTTTAAAAATCAGCCTGACTAAAATTCGACGTCTTTAAACATGACCAGCGGCTTGCCGCGTTGCCGGGCCTGAGTCATGGCCAGCTCGGCTGCACCAAGCAAGGATGGCACGTCGCGGAAATCTTCGGGCATACTTGCTCCTCCGAAGGAAAAGGATAATTTTTTACCGGCGGTGCCGGTCAAAGGTGTTTGCGTTAGCGTTTTGATCACTTTATTGGCAAAGACTCGGGCGCCACCGCTTGCGGTGCTGGGTAGAAGGATGGCGAAGTCGTGCAATTCGTAGTGAGCCATTATGTCTGTGTGCCGTTTGCATTTGCTCATGCGCATGGTGGCATCGGCGATCGCTTCGCTGGGCAGGCTCACCCGGCGCACCAGGCCATCGCCGGCGGCGATTTCGCGCATCTCGAAAATCAAAATGGTCATCGCCCCTTTCGCCCGGTAGATGCGATAAAACTCTTCTTCCAGAAAATAAAGAAAAGCCGGATAGATGAAGAGGCCGGTGTCGACGCGGCGCAAGCTGAGCATCACCGATTGGATGGCGGCGCCGTCGATTGCTTTTGGCACGACAACAGGTCGGCTCACCGGTGGTGGCGGATTGACGATGTCGATTAGATTATTGAAATAGAGATGATGGATGGCCTGGATTAAGAGCGGCCGGGAAAGCACCTGCAATTCATTGAGTTTGCCCAGCGTCTTTTTGCCGTCCAACTTTATAAAGACCGAGGCCAGCTTTTCCAACTCCATCGGTGCATCTGGTGTGGCCAGGGCGTTAAACTCATCGCTTGAAAGTTTGGCATTGCTAGGGCGGAAGGTCGAGTCGGGCGTAAGCCCTTCTTCGGTTAATTCGTTAAGGAGCAGAGCAATATTGCGGTTGTGTTCGAGCAAGACTTCCGGCGATGTTTTGACGTTGCGATTGATTGGCGTCATGCCGATCATCATCGTGTATTGACCGGAGGCAAGCAGCAATATTTCGAGCAGGGCCGAGTCGCCTTTCAGCTCTCCCATCCAGGCTTCCACCGGTTTGCCATCTTCGATGAAGACAAAGGCATTGACCTGTTCGTCGTTGAATTCGAGACGAGCTGTTACCTGAGCCACCTTCAACTGCTTCAATAACTTTACTATCGATGTGTCGCTCAAATTACCACTGGTCGGCAGAGCCGCTTTGCCCAGGTTCGGTGTAGTCAGATTGTCGCTGGAAGCGGTGAAGGCGCCACTCTTCGTGCTCTCTTGATTGTGCGCCGGTGCCGATGTGCCGGGACGTTTGACCGGTGCATCCCCGGCTTTATCCGGGTGGGCCAGCGGATTCTTTTTGATCGCCGGTAGTGTATTGCTTGTCGACCCACTGCCAGTCGAGCCGCTGCCGCTCGAGGTCTGGCCGCCCGCCGTATTGCCGGAAGATTTCGCTGACGATCCGGCCGGTGGCTTGCCGCTAACAGGGGTATTAGAAATATTTTGCTGTGTACCGGTTTTATTTGCCGTCGGTGCGACGCGGGCACTGTTGTAGGTGGGGAAGAGGTCGGGCAGGGGCGGATGAACCGTGTTCTGGCTGGTGGCGCCGCTATTTTGAGCGCTGTTTTTCGACGCTGCCGGCGGCGCCTGTGGTGTCCTTTGCTCGTCTTGAGATTTAAATTGATAGGCAGGGTCGTTTTGCACGGCCGGAACAGGGGGCCATGAATCATTGTCCTGTCTGGCTATGGCCGGTGTTACAGCCCAGGGACTTTCTTCCGCGGCCTGGGCTGCTGAAGGTAATTTTTCCTCGCTTTTCTCGGCCGGACCCTGCTTGCCTTCCAGCCATGTGGCGGCGGCGGCGCGGGCATTGCGCGTGCGGCTGACGCGATTGGACTCGTCGGAGGCGCGCTCTTCTTGAGCGTCGGCGGTAGCCGTCGAAATCTGCTTGTAAACGAGCAGGATGTCGTGACCGGTATATTCGGCGATCATCGTCCGCCGACCGCTGCGTTCACGGATCAGCTGCCAGTAGGGTCTGCCGTCTTTGAGGGAGCAGACCACTTCGAGGATGAATAATTGATTTTCGGTATTGCGCCAGTAAACCTGAAGTTTTTCGCCACGAGCCTGGAAGCATTTGTCGAGCAATTGCTGAAGGACGGGAATATCCGGAACGTTTCGCAAAAGTGAGCCGGACTTCTTGAACATAGTTGCCTCTGAGTACCTCTTATTTTAGAGCACCTTTGAGTCAGTATGCCAGCGCATTTTTCTCCGAGTCGTCCGCTCAATCCTCTTCGCTGGTCGGCGCTGCTGCATCCATATTGACGGCTTTTTTGCCCGGCAGCATCTCGCCGTCCTTAAGGACGGTGCAGGCGACGTCGGCCGTACCGGTCTGGATGAGGCCCAGCTGACTGGCGGCTGCGTGGGAGACGTCGATTACTTTTGAGCGGGTGTAAGGACCGCGATCGTTGATGACGACGATGCAGGATTTGCCCGTGCGTTTATTGCGGACATGCACGCGAGTACCAAAGGGTAAGGTGCGATGAGCCGCGGTCAGCAAATCTTTTTTCAGCACCTGGCCGGAGGCCGTACGTTGGCCGTAAAGGCTGTGATGGTAGTAGTCGGCAAAGCCGCCGAATTCTTTACTGTGGGCCTTTTTTACTTCACTTTGAGACTGGGCCGCCATGGCCTGCTGGCAGCCGGGGCTTATGGCCGCGGCGAGGATCGCGCCACCGCATAATATTTGGCCGGTAAAAACAGCTGTGAGCCGCCTGGGTGCGGTAATAGTCGACGATTGGCGAAAGTGCGAGCGGGAGCGCTGCATGCAAAGGTCCTCAAAGGGCTACAGCATTGTCACGTGTAAAGTACAAACTTGCCTTAATGATTTTCAATCATTTTCGTCTGACCTGCTTGCCGCCATTTTTATCATCACTGAAAGCTCACCTCCGTGAGCATTTCCCGCCTTACGCCGCACCGTCCAGCCTGAGGGGTATACTGGGTTTGTCAGTAGAAACGAGAGATGTCCTGTGGCTCTGAGCAGCAGCCCATTGTTTGAAGGACCGGGCGAAGGACCGGGGGATGGTCGGGGCGTCCGCGCTTCGGGCGGTGCTTCCTCGTCCTCTTCTTCGTCTTCGTCCTCGTCTTCGTCCGATCCTGCTGCCGGCGAACGCATTGTCCTCCACAGCCACCTCAAAGATATGGCCATAGATGCCCTCGAGCTGTCGACTGTGCGTGACCAGGCTAGCGTTTGCAAGAGTCTGAGCTATGTCCTCACTTCCTTTGATATGCAGCCTGAAATGGCTGAGATACTCGCTTCGATGGTGACCGCCGCCTACAGTCTCGCCCTCGACTGTCAGGACGAAAGGGTGCTCTACATGGCCTATAGCTGTTTTTCCGACGCGCAGCTGGCGCGCATAATCGAGCTGGCCCGCGCCGTCTGAGCTTCTTGCTTCCGAGTCAAAACCGGATTGGTGTAGCAAGCTGTCCGGACATCCTGTCATATGGAAGACAATATAAAGGCCAGATTAATATGCCAATTGCTGGTTTAAGATATCGACCATAGAACTACTGGCCGCGACCTATGTCGTCGCGACCGTAGAGTAGGTATCCCAAGAAATTATAAATATGACGACGCGCGAGGGCGAAACTCAATGCAGCAAGTAATGGAAAACGAAAAGACCTTCAGTTATGACAATGTGCCTTATGACAGCCATCCGTTCCCGCAGTCACACCCGGACCGCTTGGCTACAATAGCCACTCTGTTCGGCATGAAGCCGCAACCGGTAGAGAATTGCCGCGTACTCGAACTGGCCTGCGCCAGCGGCGGAAATATCATTCCTCTCGCTCAAGCTCTCCCTAACGCCCACTTCGTCGGCATCGACCTGTCTGCCCGTCAGATCGAAGATGGTAAAAAAGTAGTCGAGTCGCTCGGCCTGAAAAATATCGAACTCAAGCATGTCGACCTCAAAGACCTGACCGAAGCCGAAGGCAAATTTGATTACATCGTTGCCCACGGTCTTTTCTCATGGGTCAATGGCAATACCCAGGAAAAAATCCTCGAAGCCTGTGAAAAACTCCTCGCTCCGAACGGCGTTGCTTACATCAGCTACAACACCTATCCCGGTTGGCACTTCCGCGGCATGATCCGCGACATGATGCTCTATCATGCTGGTCCGATCCAGGAGCCGAATGCTAAAGCCGGTCAGGCCCGCGCCCTCCTCGATTTCCTCTCGCAGTCCGTACCGACCGAAAACAACGCTTACGGCATCATGCTCAAGAACGAAGTTGAAGTCCTGAGAAATCAGAGAGACAGCTACTTGTTCCACGATCACCTGGAAGAAGAAAACAAGCCGATGTATTTCCACGAATTCATCGAAAAGGCCAATGCTCACGGTTTGCAATTCCTCGGCGAAGCTGAATTCAGCACCATGCTCACCAGCAACTTCCCCGCTCAGGTCAACGAAACCCTGAAGAAGATCTCCACCGATATCGTTCGCACCGAACAATATATGGACTTCGTTCGCAACCGCACTTTCCGTCAGACCTTGCTCGTCAGAAGCGATGTTCAATTGAACAGAAACCTCACCTTCGAACAAGTCAAACAGTTCTTGATTGCTTCGCCGATCCGTCCGATCTCCGAAAACTTCGAACTGCAGAGCGCTAAGCCCGAATCTTTTGCACTGCCCAACAATGTGCAATTGACCACACCTCAGCCGCTCGTCAAAGCCGCTCTCCAGTACCTCGGCGAAGTATGGCCCAAGGCCGTCAGCTTCCACGAATTGCTCGACACCGCGCTTGCCCGTGTTGCTCCGAACGTGATCCAGGACAAAAACGCTGCTGAAGCTCAAGCTCAGTTGCTCGGTTCGGATTTGCTCACCGCTTATTCGACCAATGCAGTTGTCTTCCGCACCACCGAATTGCCCTTCGTCACCAGCGTTTCGGACAAGCCGAAAGTATCGGCCATGGCTAAATTCCAGGCTGAAAACGGCAACTATGTCACCAACCAATTGCATGAAATCGTCACCATCGACATTTTCTCCAAGCACTTGATGGCATTGCTCGATGGCAAACGCGACCACAAACAGCTCCTCAGCGAACTGACCAAGCTCGTCAAGGCTGATACTCTGGTCGTGCAGAAAGACGGCAAACAGTTGAAAGATGGCGATGCTCTGCAAGAGTCATTGACCATTGCCATGAACGAAAGCTTGAACAAAATGGCCAAGGCCGGCGTTCTCATCGCTTAAGCGTTCAACGCAACTGCAATAGACAAATAGACAACTGACCGAAAATCTCGGATCCCGATTGCTAGATACCTAGCGGCCGGGGTCCGATTTTTTTGTGCGTGTTTCTCTACTTGTTCTTCTTGCGACTCTCAGTGAAATCCACCCAGAATCGCTACGAGGTTGGCGGCAAGCAGAAGACCGCCCAGCACCATGCCGATAATATCCCAGGGCGAAAATTTGCCGTCGGGAGCGCTGCCCGGAAGGGCTATTGCATTGACGCTGTTGATTTTCTTTTGAGCGATAAAAAGTATGGCTGTGGCGGCGATGCTCATGCCAAATCCGATCAGAGGATAGCGAGATTTGTCGGCCACCTTGCTGATCACTGTCAGCAGGAAGAATGCCCAGGAAAGCGCGAGGTTGTGAAGTCCGGTCGGTACCCCAGCTTCAGACGATTTTTGGTTGAGACCTTTGAGTAAGTCATTGAAGCATAGCGGTAAGAAAATAGACGAAACTGCGGCTATTGTCTTGCCACTGCTTTTGGTGTCAAGGCGACGAAAATTTTGGAAAGCCCAGTAGATATTGAAAAGGGAGCAGGTCAAAATCGACATCAGCCAGAATTTCAGCGGCGTCACCGGATAGCCGATTGTTGCGGGCAGTGGTGTAGCGTTTTCCAGTTTTTCGACTTTTGGCAAAGCTCGCTCCTCAGCATCTTGGCTGCTGATAATAGCGCGTTTGTCGCCGCGAGTAAAATTCTGCCGTTGCTCTCGGATTTGTCTAGGTTCGCTCAGTGTTCGGTAATCAGCTCAGTCGAGAATCTACTGCACTTTAGTAGCGCTAGCATTTTCTTCGACCTGCGCTTTGGCCGCGTCGACGTTCGATTTGATTTTGGTTTTGCAAGCAGCCGCCTGATCGTTCAGATTTTTGTTGGCATAGTCAGCACTGGCTTTGACATTGGCCTTTTGATCGATGAGCGAATTTTCTTGCGCCTGCAAATTCTTTTTGGCCTGATCGAGATTGCGCAGAGCCTGTTCTTTATTGGTCTCTACGTTGTGTTTGAGTTCCTGAGTCTTGTTGTCGACCATCTGGAGCTGCGCGTCTTTTTGACGGTCAATTTCACTTTTTTGCTGGGAAACTTCCTGAGCTTGCTGACTGCATGCCGCCAGTACGGAAGCGCCCGCATAGGCAGCTATAACCATCTTCAAGTTATCTTTGCGTGACATACAATCATTCCTCACTTACCACCAATCTAAGTGAAACGACAGGCGCCCCTGCCAATCGGTTCCCATTCTTGATGTCGTCTTACGACTAAATGTGGACGAATTTGATCTGTCTAGCTGAAACCTCTGACTGCGTGCGGGATATAGGCCGCTTCCAGGGCGATGATTTCGGCCTCGGATAATTTGACATCGAGGGCGGCTACGGCGTCATCGATGTGCGAAGCTTTCGTGGCGCCGACAATTGGCGATACGACTGTCTGCTTTTGCAAAACCCAGGCCAGTGCCACTTGCGCCCGGGGCAGCTCGCGGTCGGCCGCTATCTTCGCTACGGCTTCCACTACTTTTTTATCGGCATCGGCCGATTCGGCGTAGAGATTTTTGCCGAAAGTATCAGTTTCGGAGCGCTCGGTTTTTTCGTCCCAGTCGCGGGTCAGGCGGCCGCGGGCAAGCGGACTCCAGGGAATCAGACCGACTCCTTCTGCCTGGCAGAGCGGCAGCATTTCACGCTCTTCTTCGCGGTAGAGCAAGTTGAGATAATTTTGCATTGATACAAACTGCGTCCAGCCGTTGGCCCGGGCCACATATAGTGATTTGGCAAATTGCCAGGCGTGCATGCTGGAAGCGCCTATGTAGCGGACTTTCCCGGCCTTTACCAGATCATGCAGAGCTTCGAGTGTTTCTTCTAGCGGCGTGTTGTAATCGAAACGATGAATCTGATAGAGGTCCACGTAGTCGGTGCCGAGGCGCTTCAGGCTGGCATCGATCTCGGCCATGATCGCCTTGCGCGACAGGCCCTGACCGTTTGGACCCGGTCGCATGCGACCGTGCACCTTGGTGGCGATTACTACGTCTTCGCGTTTGGCGAAATCATTCAGGGCGCGACCGACGATCTCCTCGCTACTGCCGTCCGAATAGACATTGGCCGTATCGAAAAAATTGATGCCGAGACCTAAGGCCTGTTTGATCAAAACCCGGCTTTCCGCGTCTTTCAAAGTCCAGGTATGATTGCCCCGGTCCGGATCGCCGAAGCTCATGCAGCCAAGACAAATGCGCGAGACTTCCAGTCCGGTGCGGCCCAGTCTTGCGTATTCCATATATAGATTCCCCCGAGTCAGTTTCTCAGGGCTATATTACTCCCATAGAGGAGCGGTATTTTCGCGCTTGCCGTCCCCTTTGTTACATTGCTCGAGAGAGTCTGTCTTGGCCTGGATGCATAAAAAGACGATATCTTCGTCAGGTCCGCATTTCAAGTTGCGCGAGACGCTGCTGTCGACACGAACGATGCTGCCCTCGCTCAGGTCGATCAGATTATTGTCGAGCTGCATTTTGCCAGAGCCTTTGAGGACCAGGTAGATTTCTTCGTTTTGTTTGTGACTGTGGAAAAAAGGCATGCAGACGTCGGGCGGATAAGACGTTATCGACATTTCGACACCGGTGAGACCGAGTACGTCGCGCAAAAATTGCTTGGATATTTTTTCGCCCGGGCCGTCTTCGAGAAATTTGCTGAAGGCGCCGAGGTCGGCGTGGGCAAAACCATTTGCTTTAGTGGCTGTCAGTCTCATTTCTTTTCTCCTGTTGTTCAGTGACGATTGATTTTGTCTTCGTTAAAGTTTTGCTTGGCCATTGTAATTTCACTGACGTCTTTAATGTCCGGCCGGTGCTTCAGCTGTTTTTGGCGGCGCTTTGATCAAGAGTGTGAGCACTGTGCCGACGATGGCGAGACAACCGAGCACGACGAAGCAGTCTAAAAACGATTGTGTTGACGCCTGTTGATTGACTGTTTTATCGAGCATTGCCACGGCCAAATTGGTCGAGTCGCTGAGCGAATAGCCGAAATTTTGCAGTTGATGTTGATAGTCTGAAAGTCGCTCGGTCAGGCCGATAGCGCCAGGATCAAGGTGTTCGGTCAAAGCGGTGCGATGAAATTGAGTGCGCCGCTCGAGCAATGTGGTAACGAAGGCGATACCGAAACTACCGCCCTGATTTCGAAAAAGATTGGTCAGACTGGAGGCTTTGTTATTTTTGTCTTTTGGCAAATACGAATACGCAACCTGGCTCATTGGTACGAAGAGGCAGGCCAGCCCAAGTCCTTGCAGCGCTCTTGCCTGGGCGTAGGCGGCGTAATCGACGGTCAGGTCGAAATGACTGTAGTGCCACATCGAAAAAGCGAGGATGGTGAAGCCGATAAAAAGATAGCGTTGGGCGCCGACTCTGGCCACCGTTTTGACGACGAAAGGAGCGAGCGCCACGATCACGAGTGCGCCCGGACCGAGGACAAGCCCGGCATCGGTGGCACTGTAATTGTAGAGAGATTCGAGCAACTGAGGGATGAGCAGGGTACTGCTGAAGAGGACGAAACCGAAAATAAAATAGAAGCAATTAGCCAGGGCGAAATTGCGATTGGCCAGCAAGCGCAGGTCGACGACCGGATTTTTATGACGCAGCTCCCAGATGACGGCGACGACGAGTGCGGTCAGGGCAACACCGAGGGTCCAGCAAATAAAATCGCTCTGCAGCCAGTCGAGGCGCTGGCCGCGATCGAGAACGACTTCCAGCGCGCCGAAGCCGAGGGCGATCAAAATAATACCGAGGACATCGATTTTTTGTCCTTTTGCTCTGGCGCGCTCCTCTAAAAATTGGGGCGGATCCTTGACCAGTTTGTAAGATAGAAAGAGCGAAAGCAGGCCAATCGGGATATTGATCAAAAAGACCCAGCGCCAGGAAAAACTATCGGTAATCCAGCCCCCTAGAGGCGGTCCGATTGCTGGGGCCGTGACGATGGCCATGCTGTAGAGACCGAAGGCTGCGGCGCGCTTGGCCGCCGGAAAGGTATCGACCAGGATCGCCTGCTCGACAGGCGCGAGACCCCCGCCGCCGATACCCTGCACGACGCGGAAGAAAATCAATGACTCCATATTTGGTGCCAGGCCGCAGCAGAGAGAGGCCAGAGTGAAGAGGCCGACGCAGGCCATGTAATAGTTTTTGCGGCCAAAGACCGTGCTTAACCAGGCACTGAGCGGCAATACGACGGCATTGGAGACGAGATAACTGGTCAGTACCCAGGTCACCTCGTCATTGCTTGCGCCCAGTCCACCGGCTATGTGCGGTAGCGATACGTTAGCGATGCTCGTGTCGAGCAGCTCCATAAAAGTGGCCAGGGTGACAGTCAGGGCGATGAACCAGGGATTGACTTTCGTGGTCTTGGTCGTGGTCTCTGTCTTTTCATTTTCTCGCTCTGTCGCTAGCATGGCTGTCACTGCACTTTTACTGAGGCAATTGCTGAAAGTCCCGGCACAAGTTTGTCCTGAAATTTCAGTAAGGAATTTTTGAAGAGAATTTTTACCGGTATGCGTTGTACGATTTTGGTGAAATTACCGGTGGCATTGTCCGGCGGAAGCAGGGTAAATTGCGCTCCTGAGCCTGGCGAGAAGCTCTCGACCACGCCGGCGAATTTTTGGTGCGGAAGAATATCTACTTTTATTTCCACCGATTGGCCCGGCTGCATCTTTTCCAGCTGGTTTTCTTTGAAGTTTGCCACCACCCAGAGATCGTCTTCTGTTAGTGTAAAGAGTCTGGCTCCCGGCTGCACCCGTTGACCGAGCTCGACCGTTTTTCGGCCAATCCGACCGGCTACCGGTGCGCTGATGCGACAGTAGGAAAGTTGCAGCTGAGCGTCGGCCAGTTTCGCTTCCGCTTCTTTGATCGCCGCTTCGGCGACGTCGCTCTCGAGGCGACTGACAGTGGTTTGGATCTGGCGCGACTCGGCCGTGCGCACGGTGCCTTCTGACTGCACGCGCTGGGCGCGGGCGATATTCAGCTGTTCTTTTGCCTCGGAGATCGCTTCTTGCTTTTGATTGATCGCACGTTGCGTGGCATCGACAGCTGCTTTCGCTACTTCAAAGTCGCGTCTGGCTGCGTCTCTTTCGCTTGTCGTCACCGCGCCTTGTTTTTCAAGTTTCAGGAAGCGCTGGAAGTCGTCCTCGGCTCGCACGCGCTCCGCTTCTTTTTGACGCAGTATATCTTGCTGTTCGGCCAGCGCAAACTGGGCGCTGCGAATGGCCACTGTGGCTTTATCTATAGCCGAGGTCGTGCCCGCTGTATCGCCGCGGGCGGTAAGCTTGGAAGCCTGTGCCGCCATCTCCGACAGGGCGATATTACCGCGCGCTACAAGCGACTGTTTGCGCACTCGCTCTAGCTCGGTGCGGGCTTCGTCCACCTTGCGCTGGAAGTCGCGCTCGTCCAGCCGGATCAGCAGCTGACCTTTTTTGACATGCTGGTTATCGTCTATAAGGATCTCTTCGACATTGGTTTCGATGCGTGAGCTTACCGGTGTGATGTGCGCCGTTACGTAAGCGTCGTCTGTTTCCTGATAAGTCGAGAAATAACTCCAGGCAAAGAAAGCAACACAGGCAATCAGGCTCGCTCCGAAAATCAATAGGAGGCTCTTTTTCCAGGGGCGGCCGGATCGTTTTTTGACGGCCCCTACAGCTGCTTTCGCAGGCATTGGGTCTAGTTCTGTTGCGGGCTCTATTTCGGGCTCAATTTTCGACTCTATTTTGGTTTCCTGGCTGAGCATATTTTGCACCTGTCCTGTGCCGGGCAAATTTCTTTTGACTGGTTCCTATAACCCGATTTTGTCTTTGAATTTTGCACCCGTGTCCTAAATATACCACTTAAATGGTAAATTGCAAGTCACAAGGAAAGTTGTAATATGGTCTTGACGTTCGCTTGCCAAATGCAAGGCATAAGGTCTACTTCGGTATTTCATGACACTTAGCCAATCGCTTGCAAGGCCAGCGAAGTATTGTGTCCGCCGTAGCCGAAACTATTGGAAAGAGCTCGACGCACCTGACTTTGGCTAGCCTGCCCGAGGACGTGATTGAGTTTGCAAAGCGGGTCGACGTCGTGCAGGTTAATCGTTGGCGGGATAATGCCATCGGTGATTACTCTGGCACAGATGGCTGCTTCGATGGCTCCGGCTGCGCCGACCATGTGACCGGTCATTGATTTTGTCGCACTTACCGGTACGGACGTGACTGCCTCACCAAGCACGGCTGCAATGGCATTTGCTTCGGCGCGGTCGCCGACCATAGTCGAAGTAGCGTGGGCGTTTATGTAGTCGATCTCGGCGGACTCCCAGCCGGCCTGACTGATTGCTTGTTGCATGGCGCGCCTGGCACCATCTCCATCTTGGCGCGGGGCGACGATGTCGTATGCATCGCTGACGCAACCGAAGCCGACGATTTCGGCGTAGATGCGCGCACCGCGGGTGCGGGCATGCTCTAGCTCTTCTAAAATCAAAATGCAGGCCCCTTCCGACATGACAAATCCGTCGCGAGCCAGATCGAAGGGGCGAGAGGCGGCGGCAGGATCTTCATTGCGAGCCGAAAGCACTTTCGATGAGGCGAATGCAGCCATGCATAAAGGGGTGATCGGTGCGTCGGAGCCGCCGGCAAAGATGACGTCGGCCAGGCCGAGTTTGATCGTGCGCATCGCTTCGCCAATAGCTGACGAGCCTGTGGCGCAAGCTGTGCTGGGGCAGGAAGAATAGCCTTCGGCACCGTGCGTGATCGACACCCAGCCGGAAGCCATATTGACGATAAGCATCGGCACCGTAAATGGTGAGCATTTATCCGGTCCGCGCTTGAGCATGCGGTGGAAATTGCTTTCGATCGTGTCGAAACCACCGGCCGATGAACCGACGACGACACCGACGCGCTCGGCGTCGTCAAATTTGTCTGGAAGACTAGCATCTTGCCGGGCGCGAATGCTGGCGGCAACGGCCAGTTGGATAAATCTATCCATTCTCATTGAGGCTTTTTGAGCGATGAAATCTGCCGGATTGAAGTCGCGCACTTCGCCGGCAATATGGCAATAACTTCTCGCCTCGCCGACTACCCGCGAAAGCGGTCCAATGGCGGATTTCCCGGCGGCGAGCTGAGCGAAGTAATCGGCATCCTGGCCATAAGGAGTGATTGCACCAACTCCAGTGATCACGACGCGACGATCTCGATAGTTTGCGTCGCCGCTGTCCCTCTTATTTCTCTGCTCTCCCGTCTCTCCCTTATATAAATTAGCCATGAGATTCCTCCGCTCGATTTACCGGCGAGCCGTCGTCTGGAAGGCTCGAAAAGGTCCTAAAATCATAGTAACACGTAAATTGCAATTTACAAGGAATGCTTGCCTGATTCATCTGAGTTGATTTGCAAAATGCAATGTATGTGTTAATATACGCATATGGAAATGCGTTCTAAATGTCCAATCGCTTGCTCGCTGGATTTGTTCGGCGATAAATGGACGCTGCTCGTTTTGCGCGACATCCTTTTTATGGAAAAGACACGCTTCGAGCAGTTTCTCGACTCGCCGGAAAAGATCGCCACCAACATATTGACTGATCGCCTGCACAAGCTGGAAAAGGCCGGGTTGGTAAGCAAAGCTCCGTACGGCAATCACAAATTGCGCATGGCCTACACCGCTACCGAAAAAGGCGAGAGCCTGAAGCCGGTGATTAAGGAAATCGTCAAATGGGGCCTGAATAACATTGAAGGCACGGCTGCTCGCCGACCGCCCTCAATGGCTGCCGGTGCGGAAAGTGCCGCCGAAGCGACTTCGTAGTTTTCAGACCGCTGGCTTTTCGCTAAATCGCTTATTAGCGTGGCAGCGTTCAGCGATCTAGTTCTGGCGCAGCAAAGCGTGCAGTTTCTGAGCAACCTCACCTACGGCCAGGTCGCTATTCGTTTTCGATTTGCGATCGAACAATTCGACCAGGCCACTGCTTACTTTTTTGCCGATCGTGATGCGGTAAGGCACACCAATCAACTCAGCATCGTTGAATTTCACCCCGGCGCGCTCGTCGCGATCGTCGATCAAGGTTTCGATTTTCAATTCCTTCAAATCGGCGCTGATTTTTTCGGCCGCCTTCGCTTGTTGTTCGTCCTGGCCGTTGATCGGCACGACGATCACTTCAAAAGGAGCGACGGCACTTGGCCAGACCAGACCTTTTTCGTCATGGCAGAGTTCGGCGACGGCAGCCATCAAGCGCTCGACACCAATGCCGTAAGAGCCCATGACGAGCGGGATTTTTGCGCCGTCTGCTCCAAGCACGTAGGCGTTCATCGTGTCGGAATAGCGTGTGCCTAATTTGAATATATGTCCTATTTCCAGGCCCTTACTCATTGTGAGCGTACCACCGCAGGCGGTGCATAGCTCATTGCTCTGAACGGTGTGCAGGTCGGCCCACTGATCGACTTTGATATCTCGCCCGAGCGACACATTGCGCAGGTGGAAATTGTCTTTATTTGCTCCGGTATACATACCGATGCGATTTTGCAGTCTGGGATCGGCGACTATTTGCTTGATCTTGCAAGCGGCCGCTTCTCCGGCTTTGACATTGCAAGCGCCAAGGGAGCCTGCGTGCGCGCCGAGCGCCTCGAAGATTTCCTCATCGGTGGCCTGGCGCAGCGTCGCCGTGAGCAGAAGCGATTGCAGTTTTGCTTCGTTCAATTCCTGATCGCCCTGTACCAGTGCCAGAGCCAGGCCTTTGTCGGTCATGTAGACGAGCGTTTTGATCTGATTGTGGGCAAAGGCGCCGGGGAAAAACTCTTCCAGTTCCTTAACCGTTTTGATACCGGGGCTGGCGAACTCTTCCAGTGGTGCCTGAGCGTCCTGATCCGGGTCTGTCTCTCCTGCCTTCGTCTTGTCTATTTGTGATTCGGCTCTCTCGACGTTGGCGGCGTAATCGCAACTTTGACAGAGCACGAGGGTATCTTCGCCGGCGGGTGTGAGAGCCATAAACTCAACCGATTTTGTGCCGCCCATGGCGCCGGAATTTGCCTGCACCGCTTTGAAGCTGAGACCGCACCGGTTGAAGATGCGCACGTAGGCCTCATGGTGCTTGTCGAAAGATGCATCGAGACCGGCCGTGTCGACGTCGAAGGAGTAGGAGTCCTTCATCGTAAATTCGCGCACTCGCAACAGACCACCTTTTGGTCTTGCTTCGTCTCTGAATTTGGTCTGGATTTGATACCAGATCTGGGGCAGCTGTTTGTATGAAGTCAGACCATTGCGGGCAATCGAGGTGAACACTTCCTCGTGGGTGAGACCCAGCGCCAGGGGCGATCCCTTGCGATCTTTGAATCGAAACATGATATCGGCAACCGCCTGCAGTCGGCCCGACTCTTCCCAGAGCTCAATCGGCTGTAAGGCGGAGAGCAAAAACTCCTGACCGCCGATCCCATCCATTTCCTCGCGGATGATATTTACTATTTTGAGCCGCACTCTTTGAGCGAGGGGCAGCAAGCTGTAAACGCCGGCTGTCAGCTGACGGATAAAACCGGCGCGCACAAGCAACTTGTGGCTTGCCGCTTCGACATTGGCCGGTTCTTCGCGAAGAGTGGGGATAAATAGTTGTGACCAGCGCATGTTGTATGTCCTTGTTATTGCTATTGCTTTAGTTTTTTAGTCCGGCATTTTCGGCGATAAGACGAGCGATCACACAGGGGTCAGATGCTCCTAAGCCGCGCCCGATCGCGCTTAAAAAAGTATTTTCGATGGCGCTGGCAAAGGTGAGCGGCACCTGCGCATCTTGAGCGCATTCGAGGGCGAGCCTGGTGTCTTTTTCCTGACCTTTTACAGTAAAGGCGCCGCCGCTGTAATTGCCATCAACCATGAGCTTTCCATACTTTGCATAAATCGGCGAGGCGCACACTGATCGTGCTCAACGAGACATGCACCGTATGTGGTGCATGCCGCTCAATCATCGATTTGCCGTTTTCTTCGGCGAAAAATACCGCTTCAACGGCGTGGTCATCGGCGAGGACACTGAAGACGATGTCACCCTGCGCCGCTTCGACCGCTGTTTTCGCCAGACGGCCGCCATCTTTGACGAAGGCCTCTGCTTTGTCCAGGGAGCGGTTATAAACGGTCAGATTGTGCCTGGCTTTGCGCAACTTTTTTGCGATCGGCAAACCCATGCTGCCCAGTCCAATAAAACCGATTTCCATAGATTGTGCTCCGGTCGCTCGTTACTTTCAGGTACGTTTACACAGCTGGCGCCTATTGCCCGCAGCGCCTGGAAGTTTCACGAATGCTTTGCGAATGTTTCATTGTAAACCTCCGCAGCCCTGAGCGGCGCTTATTTGGCGCTGCGTTAAGCAGTGGTTGATTTGCCCTGTGCTACGGTGTTAGTCTACGGATCTATTGTAGGTATCTGCACTTGTCACGTGATTGTTTTTTGGTTTGAGCCTGGGAGGGTGTCCGATGAAAGTTTCTACCGTTTGCAAGGGTGCTGCTTTTTTGGCCGCCGTCGGCTGTCTGGCCGCCTGTGGTGGTGGAAAAGGTGCGTCTGTTTCGGATGCTGAAGCAACCAGGCTGCCCGACTCCAAAATGGTCGCCGCCGATCAGGCCCAGTGGCAAAAACTTACTACTCAGGCCGACGAAGCCGCCAAAAGTGGCGACAAAGCCGGCGCTGAAAAGCTCTACAAAGAAGCCGCCGCCGAAGCGGAAAAGCTAGGCGCCGAAACAAATGCTTCGGCTGAAAGTCTCGCCAATCTGGCTAATTTTTACTATGCCCAGGGCGATGGCGCGCAGGCCGATGGCATCTATACCAAAGCTCTGGCCGTGCATGAAAAAGCGGTCGGTCTCGAGCACATCGATCTGGTGCGTGATTTGATTGGCCTGGCGAAAATCTGCCACAGCGAACACAAAGACGCTGAAGCCAAGGAATACTACGACCGCGCCGTGCGCATCAGCAAACGTGCCAATCAGCCTGCTCCCGCCGACCCGACCGTCGATGCGGTCGCTCCTGCGACCACGCCTACCGCCGACTCGGCTGCGCCGGCGAAGTAGGCCGCGCCCCTAATAATACTCATCCGTCGTCGACTTTTTATCTTTGTTCAGACCAAAGAGCGACATGAAGCCGTTGGCGATATCGTTGCGTAGTTCCTTCCCGGCTTTGGGTGCAAAAAGAACGCCCAGTGAAATGCCAATAAACAGTGACGTGGCTCCACCGAGTAAACCGCCAATGATGGCGCCCGCCAGGAACACCGCTTTCAGGATGGGCAAATTGTTCGTAATTAGATTTTTGAGCATGAAGTTCCTCGAAAATTTGCCAAGCGGACCGTAAGACTTGCTTCGTTCATTATGCACCTTTAAAACAGATTAAATCCCGGAACCGCCCCCTGGCGCTCTCAGGGTTTTCAATGGGCCTTTCCCGGGAGGGCCATGGACTTGCGAAGAGGGCAATCCCGGAGAAATCTGCCATATAATCCTTGTTAGACTTCACCCCAGGCCGGGTGCTCTTTTGCATTAAAGGAAAAAACAGATGAACGACGACGAGAAAAAAGAAGCAATTAGAATCTTGAACAAAATCATGGAGTTGGAGCTTGCCGGTGTGGTGCGCTACACCCACTATTCTTTGATGGTTTACGGTTATAACCGCATTCCGATCGTCTCCTGGCTCAAGGGCAACGCCGATGAAAGTCTCATCCACGCGCACAAAGCCGGTGAACTCGTCACTTTGATGGGCGGTCACCCCTCGCTCAAGATTGGCTCCTTGTTGGAAACCGAACAGCATGACCTCGGCGATATCCTGCGCGAAAGTCTTGAACATGAAAAGGCTTCGATTGCCGCCTACTATGAGCTTCTGAAGATCTCCGAAGGCAAGTCGGTTTTGCTCGAGGAGTATGCCCGTGAAATGATCTATGGTGAAGAGTTGCATCTCGACGCCGTTAATAAGATGCTGAGAAAGCCCGGAGAGCTCGCGCCTTTCCACTCCTAGTCGGTCTTCCGACTGGAGATGGCAGCCTCGTTTTCAAATTTGCAAATACGCAGCGACGATCACATCGCTGTAAAAAATGCGCTCACCACGTTGGAAATTTTTCCTGCCTTCGTATCGAAGTCGGAAAACGACTGGGTGAGCGTATTTCCGTTTGCAACTGAAAGTCAAAGCGAGGACGAGAGCGGTGAATTATGCCGCCGGCTCTCCGCCGTTTTGCAAAGCGCCGTCTTTGTCTTCAAGGTGCGTGAAAGCGACGTTTTTTCTTATCAGCTCGCAGTACACGGCGAGCTTGTCGACAGTTTCAATTCCTGGCCGGGTTATCCGCACAGCGAGGCGAACCTGACGCTCGGTGGCAAAGCCGATTGTGTATTGCCCTTTTGCATTGCCGGCACTACCTGTGATGCCATCGATAAAGTCCTGCTCAGCGGAGGCAAAGGACTTGACTCCGGTCTGACTGCCGGGGCCGGCCTTGGCTCGATCAAAAATCAGATGGTAAATGCTGCGCCCTGGTGGGCTAAGCCTTTTGTCTGGTCGGGCATGACTCTCATGGCTCTGTGGAAAAAAGATCAGGCCGCCGATGACGCTGTGATCTGGCGTGCCATCAGGCTTGCTACAGCTTTCGCTACCTTGCTCGATGTCGTGCCTGAACGGATGAACAGTGGCTATGTGCAAATCAAGGACG
>JAGXAB010000084.1 GCA_018971775.1 Cyanobacteria bacterium REEB67
TTTGGACATTACACTGCCGCGCTCTTTTGTTTCTTTTGGCGTACTCGGCATCTGGGAACCCTGGGATTGGGGTCGCAGGCGAGATGTAGCCAGGGTGGCGGCAAAGCAGAGCGATCAATATCAGATCGAGATGAGCGATTATTCGGACCGCGTTTCAGTCGAAGCGGACAATGCGCGGCGCGCACTCCAAGTCAGAGAAAAAGAAATAAAAGCAGCACAGCTGCTGGAAAGCAGCGGCCGTGAACAGCTCCGGATAGCGCACCGTCGCTACCGCTCCGGTGCGACACTGCTCAAAGATGTGATCGAAGCACAAGCTATTTATAGCGCTGCGGTAGCTCAAAACGTAAAAGCCAAAGCTGACTATGCAGAAGCATTGGTCGAATACGACAGGGCAATCGGCAAAGATTTTGACTGACAGTGAGGAACAAGAAATGCCTGACGAAATAGTAGCCAATGACGCAGAGAGCCCATCGGTAATATCCGATGAGAAAAAGAAATTTCGCCTCTGGCACGGCCAATCGATGCCCCTCGATCTGGTACCACTCGTGGTGCTTTTTGTAGTCGTCGTAGTCGTCATACTCTTTGCCAATGATTGGAAATTGTGGGACGGTCAGCGAGGCCTCGAAGAAACAAACGATGCTTATGTCAGAGCTGACGTCACTCCCCTCAGTACAAAAGTGGCCGGTACCGTAGCCAGGGTTTTGATCAATGACTTTGACACGGTCAAGGCAGGACAGCTTTTGGTCGAGCTGCGCAACGATGATTTTACCGCTCAAGAATCTCAAGCGCATTCGACTTATCTGCAATCCCTGGCCGCCATCGACAGCGCTCAGAAGCAAATTGAAGTGCAATCCAAGATGATCGAAAATGCCCGCCTCACCCTCGAAGTAAGCAAGCAGGAAGTGCCGCGCACCAGGTCGCAAACCGGCGCCGCGGCCGCTACCGTATTATCGGCTGGGGATGCCATCAAAGCGGCAGGAGCCGAGAAGCAAGCAGCCGAGGCCAAACTCCAGGCCGATCAAGCCGTCGAATTGCGAGCCTTGCAAGAGCGCCACCGCCAGGAAGATCTATTTGCCGATGCTGCCAGCACCCAGCAGACGGTAGAGCAAGTCGTAGCCGACCACGAACGAGCGAAGGCCCTGGTCGCGGCCGACAAACAGGAGATTCAACGCCTGACCTCGGCGGTGCGCGAGCGCTCAGCCGATACCGACCGTCAGCAAAAAGAACTGGCCGCTTCCCATAGCCGCGATTTGCAGTCCCAGCTGCTGGTTGGCGCCAGCAGCGCTCTGCTGCTGGCCGAAAACTCCAAGCTCGACGTACTGAGTGAAAAATTACGCGAAGCGAAACTGGATGCAGCGGCGAAATTGCAGGCCTGGAACCAGACTAAAGTAGCCCTCGACTATACAAAAATAAGAGCACCGATCGCAGGCACTCTGAGCGAACGCCGGGTCAGGGCAGGGCAACAAGTCAATGCCGGCACGCAGGTGATCACCATCGTCTCGTCTGTACCCTGGGTGATTGCCAGTTTTCGCGAAACGCAAATGCGTCACGTCAAAGTAGGCGACCGGGCCCAGATCAGTGTCGATGCCCTTGGGGGAGAAACACTGGAAGGTACGGTGCAATCATTGTCGCCGGCCAGTGAAGCCCAATTTGCTCTTCTGCCCCCGGACAATCCAAGCGGCAATTTCACCAAAATCACCCAGCGCATACCCGTCAAAATTACTTTCCCCAATAAAAGCGAAGACGATCACAAGAAACTGGCCCGAATTAAATCAGGCATGACCGTGATCGCCAAAGTATGGACACGCTGAAGTGACTGCCGGCGCTCATCAACTACCACTAAGCGAAAAACCAACAGTCCCCAGGCACGCCCTGATCGGCATCCTGGCCGTATCGCTTTCGGCGGTGATTTCTACCCTCGGCTCGGGCTTGATCGGTGCTGGACTGGAAGATCTACGCGGTATCTGGGGAATAGGCATCGACGACGCCGCTTATGTGACGACAATCTTCAACGCCTCGCAGATGTTTATCGGTCCGGTCTCGGTCATGCTTGCCGCTCGCTTCGGCCATCGCCAGGTGCTTCTCTACGCCGGCGCGATATATGTGCTGGCCTCGCTGCTATTGCCATTGATGCCGCCGGTGGTGCCAATCTATGTCTTTTTGATGATGGCCGGCCTGTCGTCCGGTACTTTTTATCCTCTCTGCCTGAGCTTCATCACGCGCAATTTGCCGCTGGCCCTGGTCACTTATGGTATTGCCGCCTATAACCTCGATCTTCTCGCCACCAACCACCTATTACAGAGCCTGGAAGGCTATTTTATGGATCATATTGGCTGGAGGTGGATTTTCTGGGCACCATGCATGCTCACCATGCCCATGCTCTACTGTGTTTACCGGGGCATTCCACGCACACCGCAAAGCCAGCTGTTGCCGCACTTTCGCTATGCCGGCCTGCTCTATCTCGCCATGGCCCTTACCCTCTTTTACATCGCCCTCGACCAGGGCGAGAGACTGGACTGGTACAACAATGGACTGATCAACGGTCTCTTCATCGCCGGAGTTTTACTACTGGTGGCGGCCGCCCTGAGCAATAAATATTTTCCCAATCCATTTCTTGATTTCAGCTATCTCAAAAAACGCAATGTACTGCTCGTCGGCTTTCTCATGCTAGCTTTCCGCTTTGGCCTGATCAGAGTCGGTTTTCTGATACCGGCCTTCCTCGAGACCATGCACCAGTATCGACAGCCTGAGATTGGCCGCCTCTTCATGCTCTCGGTGGTGCCATTTTTGATCGCGCTGCCGACCTGTGCGTTGCTGATGAATCGCTTCCGGGTGCGCCCTATGGCCTGCATCGGTCTGACTATTCTGGCTCTGATCAATTTTCACGACGCCCACGCCTTGCAGACCTGGGAGCTCTTCGAATTCGTCGACTCGCAGATGGTCGGCGCGATAGGTATCTGCATGCTGTCTATGGCGACGATCGCCGGCATTGTTTTTACCGGGCGGACCAGCGGCGCTTATAAAAACCGATCCGGAGCTTATGCCCAGGGTGCTTTTTTCCAGATTGCCCGACTCTTTGCCTCGGTGGCCTCGGTGTCGGCGTTCCGCCGCTATTTGCTTTTACGCGAGCACTTCTGGCAGACAAAATTGGTAGCCGATTTGCAAAAAAACTGGGCCTTCGATCAACGCCTCGCCGATCTCGGCACGGCCCTCTCCTCGCAAGCTCCTGGCCCTCAGCAAGCTCTCGAAATCGGCCGCACTCTGATTGCCAAAACAGTACAGCAACAATCTCTGACCCTGGCCTTCGATGACACTTTCATGCTGCTTGCCTGGGTCTGTGTATTTGGCTTGATCGCCGTCAGTATGATGACACGCATACCGCTACCAAAAGATTTGCCCGAAGCGGACAAAGGCTGATACCGGCGGCAAACGGTCCAGTTGCCGCCGGTACACTGGCGCCTTCCCCCAAGCTATTGCCGGCTCCGACTAGCTCTTTGGCAAGGTGACAGTAAGAATGCCGTCTTTAACTGTCGCTTGCACTTTGTCCGCATTTACTTTGCAGGGAAGATGTACGGACTGCTCGAACGATTCATCGAAAGAAGCAAACTTATCATTGTTCTTCTCCTCCTGTTTTTTATGTCCCTTGATAGTGATTGTATGCTCTCCGGCCTCAACCTTCACATCCTTATCACCCAAACCAGGCACCTGCGCTACTATACGTAGCTCCTTTTCGCCATCGATGGTCTGCACTTTCGGTGTTTCAGCGGGAAAAGGCACCAGAGGCACAAGAGGTACTGGAGGTAGCGCTTTTACCGACCAGGGAATCGGATCGAAAAAGGGATCGATATAAACATCCCAGAGATGAGGGCCAATCAAACGATTGCTCTTCAGCGGCGCGTCTTTGACCTTCTCCACCGGCACGGTCGCCGCTTCGCTTGCCGCTGCGCTGTTCTTGCCGTCGAATAAATCTCTGCTGGCAAAGCCGCCGGCAAAACCGACCACCAGCGCAAGGGCCAGGGCCAGGGCGCGTTTATTTTTTTCGTCGGTCAACCTACCAATCAACTTCATGATCTTGCCTCCTGTCGATCGAAAAGTGCAATATAGCTAGTAAGTGGGGCCGAAGCCCCTGGCGCGCTTGCGCTTATAATCACGTAGCCCTTAACTACGTCCATTTTTCTCGATTTTCTTTGTCATCACCGGTATTTTTTTCACGCTCTCTTTGTATCCCGCCGCCTTGGGGAGCCTGATTGAAAGTACTCCATCTCTATAGGATGCTTCCGCCTTGTCGGCATCGATACAATTTTCAGGCAATGGTATCGTACGCGAGAAGGAGCCGAAGCGTCTCTCGAGGCGATAGATGCCCTTAGCGTTTTCTTCCTTTTCCTCCTTTTTTTCACCGCTTACTGTGAGCACATCCTTTGACATCGATATATCGATGTCTTCGATGCTCATACCTGGTATTTCAAAATTGATCAAAAAATCTTTTTCAGTCTCATGCAAATCGAGGCATGGACTGAATGCAAGAGCCCTCTCATTGCTCATCAATCCTGGAGAGAGATTCATAAAACGCTCCAGAAGCCTGTCCATCTCCAACCAGGGATCTTCAGAATCAGTCCAGAGATGGGCCGAAGGATGGTCGTCATTTTTCCTGATCGGCACCTGCCTGCGGCCCCAAGGTATCAGGTTACCCAGTGTCATTTTCAAAACCTCCTGATTTGAAAAGTAAATGTGTAGTTGAATGCTCGAACGCTTAACTGGCCGCTTCGTTATCGAAAGATTGCTGATCTTGCTCGACGATTTTGGCCAGGGCTCGATCTTTCCGCAACTGGCGTCGGCTGGCCATTTCGTCGCCTGACCGTGAGGCGATAATTTCGAGCGAGCGCACAGCTTCGCCGCGCACCCAGCCATTGTCATCGTCGGCGAGAATGCGCAAAATCTCTACCGGCGTACTTATATTTTGGGCCATACCATGACGGACAATCACATCGCTGTCTTGAGCTAATCGGCTCCGCACCGCACTTTCGCAAGATGGATTAGCGGCGACCGCTATCCGTACGTCATGGTTTGGATCCTGAGACAAACTCCAGAGAATATCCGCCGGGGTCTTCGGATTTTCCGCTACCCGCAGCCTGATTTTGTCGCAATGATGTTCAGCCAGAACACGCAACTGCTCAACGTGAGCATCTGCCGCACCAGCCTTGATGTATTGTTCGATAATTTCCTTTTTTAGATTAACCGCTTTCATAATGCGCACCCCCGAAAGCAAATACCAAAGGTGTGTATTAAAATTGAAGTTATTTAGTTAGCGGGAAGGTCGACTGGCGTCGTCACTACCCACTAATTTGATACCAAATTTGCGCCGCCACGGCAATATTTTTCAAACATTTTTTTAGATTTTATTGAAAATCAAACCGAGATGCGCCACCAGATGAGGCACATCGACGGGCTCACTGCGATAGGAGATATAACCGTCCGGCCTGATCAGATAAAGGCAAGCCTCCGCTGCGCCATATGTATGATGCAGAGACTGGTCAGTGTCGAAAAGCACCTCTACCCCCGGCTTCAATCCGCTCAAAGCGACCTCACCGGCGACGATGAAATGCGGTTTGATCAAGCCTGAATATTTATCATCAATTAGATTTGCCGCCTGGTCGAGCCGGTCGATTGAGGCGGCATCGGCTTGCAAGCCGGCAAAAAGTAAAAGATTGTGCTGACCATTGGCAATCGCCAGAAAGAGACGTAATAACTCGCCGTCAGGTACGCTACAAACATAGCCATCCGGCGCTCGATCGCCGGGCAAAGGCCCATGGGCAAATTCCAGCCAGGCACCGATCTTTGTCAAGGCGCCGCGCTTGCCGCCGGTTTTTGCCGCGCCGTGATACTCACCGACGATAGCACTATGCCTGTAATTTACACCAAGCATGGAGAGGGTCTTGAGGGCGCGGTGTTGCACAACCTCATGACCGGCCAGAAGCGGAATCATGCGATTGCGAATGCCCGAGGCCAGAGCACCGCGGAGAGTGGCAACCCGGGTGACCACATCGGTAATTTTCAAAAGGGCCTGACCGACCGGATGACGCTCCGCCTGGTAGCTATCCAAAAGCTCCGGCCGACTCAGCCCCTTATCGACGAGAGCGAGCTTCCAGGCCAGATTGAAGGCGTCCTGCATGCCGGTATTCATCCCCTGACCAAGGGCCGGACTGTGGATGTGGGCAGCGTCACCGACCAGAAAAGCGCGTCCGAGCGAATACTTAGCCGCACTGCGACGATTGATCGTAAACCAGGTCATCCAGACCGGATCGCTCAAAGTGACATGACCAGGACCACGCTCGTCCACTACTTTCTGCGCCTCAGCCAGAGTGATCGGATCGCCGGTCTTATGATTGCCGACCGGTGCATCGGCAATGACTCGATAGCGATTATTTCCGAGCGGGAAAAAAGCCATCATGCCGTCGTCCGAAACAAAAATGCTCAGCTCGTCATCGGGCTTATCCCAGTGTACATGCACATCGAAGGTGGAAAATCCCTCGGCATATTGCTCGCCTTCAAATTTCAATCCAAGCGTATGTCGCACGGCGCTGTGAGCGCCGTCGCAACCGAGCAGCCAATCGTACGAGGCCTGTTCCTCACGGCCGTCCTCGTGTTTCAGTGTCACTTCGGCCAGATCGCCTTTAAGACGGAAGGCACTCAGTTCCACACCGCGCTCGACCGCCAACCCCTGAGCGAGAAGATACTCGCGCAGCAATCTTTCGGTTTCGCACTGAGGGATCATCAAAGCATACGGATAGGGACCGTCTATCTCGTCGAAGCTTAGATGCAAGAGCTTTTTGCTGTGATTATAAAAATTCGTGCCGTAGACGATATGGCCGGCCTGCAAAAATTGCTCGACCATTCCCATCGACTCGAGCATCTCCAGAGTGCGCGAATGAATGGCCAGAGCCTTTGACTTGTCAGTCGGCTCGGTAGCTTTGTCGATCAAACGAAATGGCACACCTCGCCGGAGCAGTTCACAGGCCATCGTCAGCCCGACCGGTCCGGCTCCGACAATGAGCGCACCGCGCTTTTCAACAACATCAGACATGACAAGCATTTCTCCCGGATAGAATGATCGTCGAAGGCGAGTCAATCATTTTATACGGGAGACAGCACCGCTTACATTAGCGCGAAGTCCTCAGTTGTGGAGTTGACCGTTGGCATTGAAGCGACGGGTCTGGCTGCCGCCATCGCGGTCATAACTGGTATTAACCGAGCTGCCGTCCGGTCTGGCGAGCTCGGAATTGGCTCGGAATCCGTCCTTGTCGAAGTGATTTGTCTGGCGGGTGCCATCTTTGTCGTAGGTAGAATTGTCGGAGGAACCATCAGCCTTCTTATTTTCCGATTGGACACGATTGCCCTGGGCATCGAAGACATTTGTATTGCTGCTGCCGTCTTTTTCAATGTGCTTATTGATCGAGCTGCCGTCAGGTCTCTTGGTTTCGGAGTCGGTTTTATTGCCGTCCGCATCAAAACGATTGCTGTTTTTGGTGCCGTCGGCCGCAGTGCTGCTCTCGACTCTGCTGCCATCAGCATTTTTATGGCTCTGAACAGCATCTCCGCCGCCCTTGCCGCTACTGCTACTGGCATCAGCCGAACCAAAAGAAATACCGTGCTCGTCGATTTTGCCGGCGGGCAAGACTTTACTGGCCGTATCCGATCCCTGATTCTGACCAACTTTCGCATTGCTCGCATAGGCATCAGAAGCGACATTGCTCACCCCTGTATTTTCGATTTTCGGTGCTTTGTCGGTTGCATTGTCAGAGGCGTTGTGATGCGCAGAATCATTCATGCCAGAGGCTCCTTTACAGGCGAATCCACTCGCACAATGACACAGTCACCGCCGGGCGAAATTCATAAAGAGATTAGTAAAAGTGGACGGATGAGTAGCACGGGGGGCGTTGATTTCGCCAGGCGAATTCAAGTGCAATCATAATCACCCTTAGCCAGTGAAAAAGACGTGAAGACTTTTGGGCTAAAGCAAAAAACCCCGACGAAGGCCTTTTGCCGGGATTATTAACAAGTACATTAATGATCCGGCCGATTATCGATAAATTCAAAATCGAAGGAATCGGCGATCTACAATTGTCTGAACCCTGAGGAAAGCTAAATGGCCCTTAAACGGACATCGACCCGAGAGCACATAAAACAACTGCTCCTGGAACGCATCCTGGACGGCACATATAAACCCGGGGAGCGACTGATCGAACTCCACATAGCCAATGAATTGCAGACGAGCCAGGCGCCGGTGCGCGAAGCATTTCGCTATCTGGAAGCCTTGCGGGTCGTGGAGACCGAGACCTATAAGGGTACGCGCGTGCGTGCCATCAGCCAGCGCGAGCTCGAAGAATCTTCCCAGATCCGGGCCAAGCTCGAGGAATTGGCCGGCGAACTGGCGGCGCCATACCTCAAGGACAATGTTGGGCGCCTGCAGGCGGAAGCAGACCAGTTTATGAAAGCAGCCAGCGAAAAAGATATCGCCGCCTACTCCCGGCACGACATCGAACTCCATCGACTGATTTTAGAGGCCTCCAACAATCAATTGCTCCTGTCGATCTGGGAGTCGGTCGTACTAGAGAGCAGATTTCGCCTCACCCTGCATAAAATCGGCGAGAATCAGTTGACCGAATTTGGCGAAGCGCATCTGCCGGTGATCGAAGCTCTCAAGCGGGGAGACGGCCAGGCCGCCGGCCAACTATTGAAAAATTTGATCTGCAAGTTTCATTTTCTAAAAGACGAGCACAAAGATGACTAAATCATTAGAGCATCCATACTGGGATATCTATTCTAAATTGATCAATTTGCGCAATGGTCCGGTCACGTCCTCAGGCAAGGAGCTCATTCGTCAAATGGCTAAGGACGCCGACATCGCTGAAAACGATAGACTGGCTATGGAAGTAAAAATGGCGCTGCCTTTTTTCAAATCGCAGATGATCGAAGAGACCTTTTTTCTAAAATTGCGTGAGATCTATTCCTACTCGATGCTTTCGCCGACCGTACTTGATACCATATGCGGTTACAGCCCTCTGGTCGAGCTCGGTGCCGGCAATGGTTACAACGACTGGCTGCTGCAGCAGCTTGGCGCCGAAGTAGTGGCCTTTGACGCTTTCCCCGTAGAAGAAGGCAAAAACTGGTTTTTCGCCACAAACAGATTTGGCCTGCCGACCAAACGCGGATCGAGCTGGACTAAAGTATTGAAGGGAGACAGCGCCGCCCTCAAAGACTACAAATGGCATACGCTTTTGATGATCTGGCCGCCGAAAAATCCAATGGCGCTTGAATCTCTCTCTGATTATCCGGGCAATCGCCTGATCCTGATCGCCAACAAAAAACAATGCGCCAGCGGTGCTTTTTACAAGATGCTAGCCGACGACTGGCAACTCGATCTCGAGCTCAAAACAGGAAGCTGGGATGCGGTCCATACCGAAGTAATGGCAGTCTATTCGCGCAAAACCCCGCTATAGGGAGCACGATAATTTGGCCAGCGCGGATTTTTTTCCAGGGGTTTTCCCCGGAGCTTTCAGTTGGCAACTATTGCAGGTCGTCGATGAAAGTCCGGAAGTGAAAGTGAAAGATTGTCGCCGCCGCAAAGAAGCCTCGCCAAATTATCTGATCAATATTGCACCACTGCCCGGAGCGATAGCAACACCCGGCACGATTGTGCTGACGCCGGAGCAAAACAGTCTGCCGGCGAGCGGTTTCACCAGCCAGATCCCGGCCGGCGTTATGGCACCGGCGCGCACACTGCCGGCCACCACGATGGGAGGGCATGCACCGACCGGCGCGGCAGCCGCGGGACCGCGTCCGATAACGAATTCTGCCCACGACAATCGCGTTGCCGGCAGAAAATTGCCGCCGCCTCCACCAGCGGTCGTGGCCACTTTCAAACCCTACAATACGCTACTCGAAAGCCACGGCATGGGCGCGGAAAAACGCACCAGCACAGAGCTTAACGCAGTTTTAATCGAGCACGACCGGAGAAAGAGCGGCAGCAAATGACGATTAGTGAAGCGGAGCACGTTTGACTGGGGGCGCCGGGGGACATAATAATGAGATAGGACTATTGATATAGCTATTTCAATGATGCCCCGCTCCCCAGGCGCTCATGAAACCGGAAGAAAAAGATCGTAGCGATAGGCGACCAATCGGCGGGTGGAAACTCGGCAGTGCTTTTGGCGCGGTCACTTTAAATCTGCGCCAGAATGAAAAAGCCGATTTCAGCCAGGGCGCGATGTCCGGCAAATTTTCGCGGCTCAAACAAGAAGGCCTGGGGACGACCTTCAACCGGCGTTCGGATCAGACCGACTCGAGTAAATTACCGCAAATCGATCTGGCCACCGGTGCCATCATCGGCGGTGCTTACGAAATCATCAAAATGATCGGGCGGGGCGGCATGGGAGAAGTTTACCTGGCCGAGCATCGCACACTCAAGAAAAATTGCGCCCTTAAACTGATCCCGCCCGAACAGGTGACCGAAGTCGGCTGGCATCGCTTCCAGCAGGAAGCGAAAGCCTTCGCCAAGCTCGACCATGTCAATCTCGTCAAAGTGTCGGACCTGGGCATTCATGAGGGCTGCCTGCCTTTTTATGCGATGGAGCTGGTGGTCGGCAAAACACTGGCCGACATGCTCGCCGGCGATGGACCGATGGGGATAAAAACCGCCCTCGAAATATTCACCCAGGTTTGCGACGGCGTCGCCTACGCTCACAGAGTAGGCATCATCCACCGAGACATAAAACCGGCTAACATCATGGTCGTCAAAAACGCCAGCGGCAAGACGACGGTAAAAATCCTCGACTTCGGTCTGGCAAAATTGACCCAGCAGGATCGTGAACGACAGAGCATGACATCGATGGGCGATGTGTTCGGCAGTCCCTATTACATGAGTCCGGAACAATGCGCCGGCCACAAGGTCGACAACCGCTCCGATATTTATTCGATCGGCTGCACGCTCTTCGAATGCCTGACCGGTCGCCCCCCCTTTGACGGGCACTCTTCGGTAGCGATTATTTTCAGCCATCAGGAAGCCGACCCACCCTCACTGACCGAAGCGACCAACGGTCATTTTTTCCCGAAACCAATTGAAACAGTGATGGAAAAATTGCTGCGCAAGGATCCAGACGAGCGCTATCAGATCGTCACCGAACTACGCATCGATCTGGAAAAATTGGCTCGCGGGGAAGAAATCACACCCTATCGAAGCAAGAGCGACAGCAACTACGGCGGCTATACGGCCGGCCGGAGCGCTCCACCATGGAAAGAACATGAAGATGAGGAAGAACCTGACTTAGATACGGACGAAGACGCGAGCACCCGGAATAAATTGATCACTGCGGCACTGCTGGTGGTGCTCCTTGCCGCCGCCACCAGCGCCGTCTATTTCTTCGTGCCCGGTCCCTGGCACGCCCATAACCGCAAAGCGACAACAGCAGCAACAGCAGGGACAACGGGAAATTCGACAATAACAGCAGCTGCAGCAACTACGACGGCGTTAGCAACGCCCGAACCACTGAGCGACGGGGTGACACTAGCCAAATCTACATCTACATCTACATCTACATCCATATCCACCGCCAGCGCCGAAAGAACAGGGCCGGCCGCACCAAAGTCGCTCGATGAGAAGAAGCTGTATTCGACACTGGTAAAGGAAGGCAAACACACTTATCGTCAGTTTCAATTTCCGACCGATATCGTGATCGGCACGATCGCTCCGCTCGGACAGCCAAACTGGGTCCTGGCGCAGGGCCCGGTCAGATTTCGCGATGACACCAAACTGGTCTTCAGCCCCTCATCACAAATGATCGAATATCCAGCCTATTGCAAACGCTTTCGCCCGGATGATTTTTATCAGCTCTATCTGAGTAAAAGAACCGACGCAAGCGCCATGCTTGAAGCTCTTGCCGGCTTGCCAGTCCTCACGTCCCTGCAATCCGTGCGTTTGACCAAGGAAGAAAAACTCAGCCAGAAAAGTCTAGACCTTCTGAATAAATGCAAATCGATCAAATCCTTCGAATGCACGGGTATGGCTATCGACGCGACCGCTCTTGCCTCTATGTCCTGGTTGAAAAAAATAGAACGCCTGACGATAAGCGATTACAGCAATACCGATGAAATCTTCGCCGCGCTAAGAAATAATGACAGTCTCAACTGGCTGGATCTGGCTAATTGCAAACTCAGTGCTGCTGGCTTGAAAGATTTGCAAACTCTACGCGGCCTCATCGTTTTGAACACGGCCAGAAGTCTAGTCGTGGAGCGCGATCTACCGGCTCTAAAGGATCTGCCGAAATTGGCAAAACTGCGTATCGACGACCCACTGCCTTTCAACCCGAACACCCTGGAAGGCCTCTACGCAATCAAGCCGATGAGAGTGCTCGTCCTCGGGCCATCCAACCACTACCCAAATGCGACCAAATACAAATTGCAGATGGCCTTGCGCCAGTGCAAAATTGTTTATGAAGATGTCAGCCCCTGAGCGCGACCAGAAAAACTGGTTAACAGCCGGCGAAGTATTACCCAATAGTATTGATCTAAAGTATTAATCATCATATTTTGCACCGTATGGTTCAAAAGCGCTAAAACCCTACGAGAAGGACGATTACGCTTGCGCCGTCATCAATAATGCGAGAAAATATGGCTATGGGTAGACCGAAGAATTTCAGTCGCGAGGAAGTGCTGGAAAAAGCGATTGTGCTTTTCTGGCATCGGGGCTTTGCCGACACCAGCCTGCAGGATCTCGAAAAAGCGACCGGCGTCAATAAATCAGGACTCTATTCCGAGTTTAGAGACAAAAACGATATTTTTTTGGCCAGTCTGCGATACTATCTCGCCAATCGCGATCTTTCGGCTCTGTTCTGTGACCCGCCCGGCCTGCAGAACATTGCCATTTTTTTCAACGAGGCGCTCCTCTGCACCGACGGGCCAAAGGGGTGCCTGGCAGTCAATTCGCTCCGCGAACTGGCGGTCGTGCCAGGCGAAGCGAGAGAGATAATCTCGCGCAGTCAGACACAGCTCAAGCGAGGCTTTGCTAGAAATATTAATGCAGCCGGAGGGGCACGGAAGAAAGTGAAATCAACCGTTCAGGCAATCGATGTCGAGGGCCTGGCCGAGCTGACCATGACCTTTTTTATCGGTATTAGCCTCGAGCAAAATTTGCGCCATAAAAAGACGGCCGCCGCCACCAGAAAAAAAATCGATGATCTGCTCGCACTGCTGAGCCAAGCCTGACGATCCGGACTATATGGAAAGCATCGCTTCCTTGCATTCGGTCATCGAGGCGAAACGCCCGGACGGGTCCTTGGCCAACATGCGCTGGACTATCGTCTCAAGATTAGGCGGAAATTTCAGGCCAGGCGCTGCGATCACCAGCGGACGAGGCACATCGTTACGGTGCTTGACAAAGGTCTCATAGAAACTTTCGCCTAAATGCGGCGGCACGCCGGTCAGGCACTGATAAAGTACGCATCCGAGAGAGTACTGATCGGTGGCGCCGGTCAAGCCGCGGCCCAGACACTGCTCGGGACTCATATAAGGTGGGCTGCCAATTGCCTCGCCGGTTTCGGTCAGGGCGTTGTCACTGGACTCATCACTGGTGGACAGCATTTTGGCAATGCCAAAATCAACGATCTTGGCCATTTCGCGCCCCGAATGAACGACTAGCATGATGTTGCTCGGCTTTATATCGCGGTGAATGACTTTATGATTATGGGCGTGCTGAATGCCGTCGCAGGCCGGCGCAAGCAGGGCAAGGGCGCGCTTGTAATCGAGCATTTTTTCACGACGCAGGGTGAGGGCCAGAGATTGCCCTTCCAGATGCTCCATAACGAGGAAAGGAATGCCGTTTTCGCTCGTGTCAAAATCAAAAACCGTGACCAGATTGGGATGTTGTAATCTGCTGATGGCGCGTCCTTCGAGCTGGAAGCGTTTAACACTGACGGCATCGGTCATCAGACCCGGGTCGAGCATCTTGACCGCGACAAAACGATCGAGAGTATAGTCCTTAGCCCGGAAAACCTCTCCAGTACCACCCTCACCGAGCTTGGTCAGGACTTCGTAGCGACCGCGCAGCACCACCCCGGGCGCCAGCGCCGGTTGTTTGGTAAATAAAATATTTTTGCCGGCAGGAGTAAACATGGAAGGCTTCCTCTGACACCATCTCTGCTATTCCCTATAAGAAGCCCCTTCTATCACCAGGGAGCGAGACGGTGCTACCACGGGCGTTTGCCCGCGGCTGATAAATGGGCCCCTACTGGCAATCGAGAAAGCTCACTTTTTTGATATCGCGATAGTTGATGACGATTTCTTCGCCTGCGGCAATATCGCCCAGTCCATGCACTCCGCTGCGTGCCAATTTGGATTTGACTAATAGCATTAGATTGTTTACTCCCGGTCACGGCAACGACGGCCATTGTACAATTAGGCAGCCAACTGGGCTGCACTTATGGAGAAGACACATGGCAATCATCACTGGTCTCTCTGGTAACGAACTTTTTTGCCTGCGCGAAAAAGGCTATACACCTGGCAACCTCGTCATTGGCAACAGTGTTTTTGCACTCGGTATGGTCGGGAGTTTCACAGCCAGCTTCCGCACACTGGGCGGGGGGGAAATCCATGAGCTGACCGAGCTTATTCGCGAAGGCCGCGAGATGGCCTACCTGCGCATGATTGAGGAAGCCAGGCGTCATGTCGGCGCCGGCGTGACAGGTGTGACCAGTCAACTAATTTTCCACGAATCGAATATCGAATATCTCTCTATTGGCTCAGCCGTGCACCACGACGGTGAAAGCAACCAGGAGAAGCCTTTTTCGACAGCGGCTAATGGCCAGGAACTCTATTGCCAATTGGATTGCGGCTTCCAGCCCGTGCAATTTGTCTTTGGCAATGTCGCCTACGCACTTGGTATCGGCGGCGGTACCATGGGCCTTCTCCGCAGCCTGGCCTCAGGCGAAGTAATTGAATACTCCAATATGTTGAATAAAACGCGACACCTCGCCCTCGAGCGTATCTCGACAGAAGCACGAGAAGCCGGAGGTAATGCCGTGCTCGGCATACAGACGACAATCGCACCACTGATCGGCATGCAGGAAATGGTCATGGTCGGCACCGCTTCGCACCACCCGGCTCTGCCGCCCGAGTGCAGCGAAACACCAATCACCAGTGACCTGACAAACGAGGAGATGTGGAACGTCGTCCACGCCGGTTACTGCCCGGTGAAGCTGGTGCTGGGCGTTTCGGTCTTTTCAATAGGCTTTGCCGGCGGTGTCAAAGCGATGTTCAAGAGTTTCGTCCGCGGCGAAATCAAAGAGCTGACGTATTTGATTTACCAGGCCAGGCTGAAAGCACTGAATATGATCGCCGAAGAAGCCGAGCTCTGCGGAGCGGAAGACGTAGTCGGCGTCAAGACCTATGTCTATCAACTGGGCGGTGGCATCATCGAGCTGCTGGCGATCGGTACGGCGATCAAAAAAATGCCCAATGTGCGGGTACTGACACCGAATTTGATACCACAAGCGATCATTCGCGACACCGAGACATTTACAAACAAGTCGGCTTTGCAAGCTACTCTGGCCAGACAGTCGACGATGAGCTCGTCGGACTGAAGCGGCTAACGCTGAGCATGCGGGGGCGGACCGTCGGCTCTCACCGCAGTACGCCGAAGGCATCACTTCTCATCCCCCTTGCCCTTGGTGTTGCGCAGGTTGATCGAGCCGCCATCAGCCATGATCGGCACGCTATGCTTCAGAAGAAAGAATGGACCCTTAACGTTGACGTTGAATAACTGGTCAAACTGTTCCTCCTCAACTTGTCCACTGGGGTTTCTCTTTGCGATGCCAGCGTTGACAAAGAGAACGTCGAGATGTCCGTACTTCTCCTTAACATGGTCTATCAATTTTTTTGGCGGAGGCCGCGTCGCCAGCATCGGAAACGATGACTTCGACGTCCGGAAGTTCCTTACGAGCAGCCTCCGCTGAAGCGTTACTTGAGCCTGTCACAATGACCGCTGCTCCTTCTACCTTAAATCGTTTGGCTGTGGCCGCGCCCATGCCGCCTGTACCTCCAGTAATGAGCGCGATTTTGTTTTTAAGAGTGTTCATGTTTTTTCTGTTCCTTTCTGTAGTTGCCAATCAATTGGATGCTGGATGCTTTACAGGAAAGTCGACGCCGGAGACGTTCACAACAGCCTGCCATGCGGCTTCCTGATTGGCACCATCAAGGAGGTGCGGCTGGCGTTGCACCTCAATTGGGCCTGTGAACTTCCCTTGCGCAGAGGCGAAGAATTTTCCCGAGAATTCGGTTCCGAACTCCGATGCTTTCAGATATCGACGGGCCGCGGTCTCCGGCGTCTGATTCAGGCCGGGAATGAGGTTGACGATTGGGATAAACAGATATCTCAAAGCCGGGACAACATTTCGCACCACTTTGGTGTCGGTCGCCGCACCAGGCGAGACAGCGTACACGGCCATGCCGGACGGCAGCCGTCGGGCCAGCGCAGCGGTCCACCAAGCGATGAGGAGCTTTGCATCGGCATACGTCCGGTTGGGCTCGTACTTCACATTCGGCCCGTTGCGGATCAGGGCTTCAACAGCGGCGGTTTGGTCGCCCCGGCAGTATTTGTCCGCGAAGGCTGGTACGTCGGTGTAGCTGAACATCGGCACGCCCCCTCGGGCAGGCTCCGCGCCGGCGATAACAATCCGCGCGTTGGGGCTCAACCGGTTAGCGCGGAGTAGCCCAACAGTCAGTTGATGATGGCCAATCAGTGGGGCCTGAGCCGCCTCGACGCCGGCTGTAGTGATTACGCGCGCCTTACCGGGAACCATTCCGGCATTGAGGAGTAGGAAATCGATAGGCCGACCTCGCTTGACGAGTTCGGCTAGCGCGGACTGAACGTTGGACGGCTTGTCCAGATCCAACTCCAATGGCGTAAAGATCTTTATTTTGGTCTCAACCTCGAGCTGAGTGGCGATTTCCTGGGCACCACGCAGGCTACGCCCGGTGACGATGATTTCGCCCCAGCCTTCTCCGGCGAGCAAGCGAGCTGCCGCATGACCGAGCCCGGAGGTGGCACCGGTGACGAGAGCGATAGAATGGTCCATGTGCGTCTCCATGGTGAAGGGTGAAGGCATAAACCTTGTTATCCACTGTATTTATCTGCCTTGCAGAATTACATACGCCAGAGTACGATAATCAAAGCGACAATGCAAGGAGTTTCGTACTCGGTGGTAACTAATATTACAAAGCGAGCCCCAGGTCGTCCAAAAGGCTTTGCCCTCGACGAAGCACTGGACCGTGCCGTTGAAATGTTTTGGGAGCATGGCTATGAGGGAGTCGACGTGGACCGAATCGCACGGGCAGTGAATGTCACTAAACCTGCGCTTTACCGAGCCTTCGGAGACAAATCCACCCTGCTGCTCAAGGCCGTTGAGCGCTATGCAATAACCTATGGTGGTCCAATAATGGCAGCGTTCCAAGCGGAGGCGGACATCTATAAGGCAGTGACCGCCCTTCTCGAGGCGACCGTTAATCTCGCTACGGGTGAGACTCGCGGCGGTTGCATGATGGTGGCTGCGGCGCTTGGACAGTCTGAGCGCGTATTAGAGATTCGTTCTTATCTCGCTAGTGGACTCACCGCAGCCGCCGACATTATCGCCAAGCGCTTCGAAAAGGAGATGGAGGCTGGGCGCTTAAGTGGCACGCCATCAGCCAAGGTGCGAGGCCGTGCGCTTGTTGATTTAATGAAGGGTTTGCAGCTTCGCGCCAAGGCCGGTATTGAGCGCGACGAATTGCTGCAGGACGCGCGCAGCTATGTGCCTCTGATTCTTGGCGATCAAATCTAATGCACTTCTCGGCAGGGCGTCCATTTCGATCCTCTATGAGGAAAGTGGCTCTTGCGCGCGGAAAAATGCCGGACGGCCTTCCAAGGTAACAGCTGCTCTAACAGACTATAGAGGAGCCATCCGACGACAGGCTAGAACGTGATGCAATATTTCAACAAGTCTGGCGAGGAGAAAAGCCAGTCGGCCTGGGAGGCAATGAGAAGCAAACTGTCGATTCATGAGGATGTTCTGTACTTTGTTGAATTGAGACAGACAGCCGGTTTTCCCTCGAAACTGCCTGATGCTGACGTCTGGATTGGTCCAGAGGCTCAAATTAGCTTGACCTGGGAATTCGACGAAGACAGAAAAATCGACCTGGGGCGGCTCCTCTTTTTTTGCCACTGATATACCGAAAAAGATGCTGATCAAAAATCCTTGTCAAAATTATTTTTGAGACAAAAAGCCCACAGGCTGGCAAAAATTATTCTCGCTAAAAATTCCCCTAAAAACTCGTTACCGCTAAAAACCGGTCGGGCGTACATGCACTATCCAGACAGGATGCGGCTCGACACTTTTTTGCGCATTTTTAGTATCAGAGAGGACAGTGCGATGGCGAAATCAAAATTTTTACCTCCAGGACTGGCACTTATTCCAGTGACTTTTTTCCGCTCAGCGGCCTTGCTGCTCTCGACTGTTGCACTGTCACTCTTTATTTGTACGCCGGAGGCCATCGCCGGACCAGGCGGTATGGTTCTCGAAGGCGTCAACATCTCAGGCGGCGAGTTTAACCAGACGACGGTACCGGGTGTCTACAACACAAATTATGTCTATCCCAATCAGACCGAGATCAACTATTTCGCCTCCAAAGGGATGACCTGCATCCGTGTCCCCTTCTCATGGGAAAGGATGCAGCAATCGGTGAACGGTCCCCTAGATCCGACCGAACTCGGCCGTCTCGATACCGTCGTCAATATGATTACGGCCAAGGGCATGTCTACCATTGTCGACCCGCATGATTACGGCGCCTACAACAACGTCACGGTCGGCGTACCGGGCGGCCAACCAAATTCGATGTTCGCCGACTTCTGGGGCAAAATGGCGGCGCACTATAAAAGCAATCCGAAAGTAGTTTTTGGATTGATGAACGAGCCCGTCGGCGGATCGATGACACCGACGACATGGTGCGCATCGGCTCAGGCAGCCATTAATGCAATCAGGGCCACCGGCAGTACTAATTTGATCCTGGTGCCCTCCACCTACTGGGAGCACCCGGTCAACTTCGTTGCCCAAAATGCCAGCGCCATGATCAACATCACCGACCCGGCCAACAATTTTTCGTATGAAGTACACCAGTATCTGGATTACGACGGCTCCGGCACACACACCGATTATCTGAGCGTCAGCGACAGCGTAGCGACCCTGAGCGGCTTCACCGCCTGGTTAAAAGCGAACAATCGCACCGCCTTCCTCGGAGAAATAGGCGTCACAAGCGCCGCCGGCGCCTGCGCTGATTTAGACGCCATGCTCAAATACATGCACGCCAATTCGGATCAGTGGACGGGATTTTCCTACTGGACCGCCGGTGCCTGGTACCCGAGCAATTACATATTTTTGATTGAGCCGGTGAACGGACAGGATACGCCGCAGATGACGACGATTATCCAGAATCTGGGCAATACAACGCCGCCGCCACCGCCGCCGCCGCCTCCACCACCTCCACCTCCACCTCCTCCACCTCCTCCCCCGCCCGCTCCGCCGGCGAAAACTACACCGCCAGCGGTGGTCGTGCCGCAAAGATCCAAACCACCTGTTGTCCATCCAACCATGTCGTCTATTCACAACTGGCTCAAGGAGCTGAAAGCGGCGTTCAAAATAAAGTAAGCTGAAAAAGACAGGAAAGACCAGATGAAAAAGTCGGCACGAAAACGCAGTCAGACCGATACGAAAATGACTAAAGCTCAGCGAGGCAATACGCTTATGCTGACCACGCTCACCGTATGCTTCGTCGTCGTGCCGACCTTCATCCTGGTTGCCCAACTGGCCCTTTATCAAGTCGATCGAGCGCGCGCCCAGAACATCGTCGAGGCGGCCGGTTTGATCGCCGCCAACGACTTAGCGAAAATCATCATCGATGACGAAAATTTTGGCTTTGTCGCCCTGAGTAATTATCCGCCCATCGGCAAAGGCGCACTCGCCGAAGACGGTGAGCCTCTGCCCGTAACCGGCATCAACACACTGATCGGCACGGTACGTCAAAACACTCTGATTGCCGATGAAGTGCACAATGCCACCATGGTCGTGCTGGCCGAAAGAGACAAAGAGCGCCTCGACAATACAATCAAAGATCTGAACAAAACATTGAAGGCGGCGCTGGACGAAAAGAATCGTCAGCCGTTTAACGACATGCAGGGCGAACGTATCGATACAACAAAAGACGTAATCGCTTTTATTCGCTCGCAGCTGCCCGATCATGTCAAATTGGAATCGGTCACACTAAGCAATGGTTGGTTGAGCGAGGGCGGAGATTCGACGATACCCATCCCGCAACCGAGGCGCCTGGCAAAGGTCAGACCGACTGAGATTCGCGCCGGCAAATACAGAGCGTTCAGCGACGTGCCCGTCGGCGGAGAACATTTCAGTTTCGCCGGTCTTGGCACTAGCTCTTCTCTAGTGGACAGGAAATTATTCCGCCCCGCCGACGAAAAGCACATCTGCTCGATCATAAAAATCAGCTGCCGGTTCAAGCTGAACGGCATGAGCAAGATTGCACCCTTCGGTTTAAACACGGGCTCGACGCTGGTCTGCGATGCTTGCTGCCAACCTTACAGTCTGCCGGACAGCGGCCCGAGCGGCGCACTGACACTGCGTTTCTCGAGCGGGCCGGTAACAGGCCTGCAGAGCTGGCGCGACTTCCTCGGTGGTGGCTTCCGCGATACCAAAGTGACGACCTACAGCGCTGAAGGCGGAGATTATCCCATCAGCCAGGAGGCGCACATGGTGCCGGATCAGCCGCTGCTGCCGGCTTCGACCAGCGAACAATTTGCCGAGCATCTCTACAACTGGCTGCGCAATGGTCATACAAGACCGCGCATCGACTCGGTAATCGCCATGGTAGACGAATCTTTCAAGAGCGGCCCCAATCAAATTTACGCGTATGAGTTTGCCCGCGACGGTGCCATCTCCAGGCGGATCATCAGCAAAGATCCGTTTCCTGTGGGCGTCACCGCTGACTCGCAAAGGCAGACGATTGCCGACACAAATATTCAGGGAAGCCTGGCGCCGATCATAATTTTTCGCGATGACGTTAGCGTACTGGGTAGAAAAAAGGGCGGTTTGCATGCCGGACAACCCCTCGCCGGCAATCCTCTCAACTGGTGCGAACTGCCCGAATATGGCGGCGACGAACAGATGGCGGCCGGTCTTGGCAAAGGCCATCTGGGCACGAAATTAACTATGGTCGATGCAAATGGCACGGCCCTGCCGGAAGAAGCGATCAACGATCCAAACTTCGCCCTCTTCCGCAGCTTCGACGGCAAAACCCTATTTCACCAGCCCCGGCGCAGCTTTTACAGCGGCGGCCTGGCTCTCGATATCGAAATCGGCGGTACCGGCAACAGTTCGATGGCCGCGGCCCAGCCTCCGGAGCCACATATACAGCAGCTGCCGCCCATACTCGACATACCGTCGAAACGTTGGATCTTTGCTAATCGACGCATTTGAACCGCGCCCTGGATTACTCTACAATACGCAAGTTATCCCCAGGCGGAAACCTCTGCCGAAACGAGCCATCTATGAGCGACTCCAAAGAAACTTTAGCCACTGCAACACCAACAGGCAATCCGACACAAAGACCGGTAATGAACAAACGAGCCACTCGCAAAGAAGACGGCCGCTCGCTCATTTATTACAGCTTTGGCGATAGGCCTGCTGACGAAGCAAGATCCGAAAATGATCTTGCGGCAGCTGACGAAAAGAAGGTTTAACGACGATGTCCGAAATGCGCTGGAATCCGATACTGAGCGAATGGGTCGTCACAGCCACACACAGGCAGGACCGCACTTTTTTGCCGCCGGCCGGCTATTGCCCGCTCTGCCCGACTGCAGCGGGCGGCTTTCCAACCGAGGTGCCGGAGGCCGACTATGATTTTGTCGTCTTCGACAATAAATTTCCCTCGCTCAAAATCGACGCCGGTCAGCCCTCGATTGAAGGCAATGACCTCTATCCGGTCCGACCGTCGCAGGGCATCTGCGAAGTCGTTCTCTATTCGTCCAACCACACCGGCACACTCACCGATCTTTCGACAAAGAAAATCCAGGAGCTGGTGCGGGTCTGGCGCGACCGTTATGAGGAGCTGGGCAGCCACAAGGACATCGACTATGTGTTCATCTTTGAAAATAAGGGCGAAGCAATTGGTGTCACCATCCATCATCCGCACGGACAGATCTATGCCTTCTCCTATTTGCCGCCCAAAATAATGCGCGAGCTGACCAGCGAAAAAGAGCATCTGGAGCGCACCGGCCGCTGCCTGCACTGTGATATCGTCCAGGGTGAAATCAAAGAGGCACAAAGAATCGTCGCCCAATCGGATCATTTCATCGCCTTCATCCCGTTTTATGCGCGCTACCCTTATGAAGTACACATCTATGCAAAAGCACACCGCGGCTCACTTTCAGATTTTTCACCAGGCGAAGAAAATGACCTGGGCACACTACTGCATAAAGTCTTGAAAAAATACGACGGACTCTGGAACATCTCCATGCCCTACATGATGGTCATGCATCAAAAACCGACCGATGGCAAAGACTGGCCGGGCTGTCACTTTCATATCGAATTTTATCCGCCCCTGCGCACGCCGCAAAAATTGAAATATCTGGCCGGATGCGAATCTGGCGCCGGCACCTTTGTCAACGACACACTCCCCGAAGAAAAAGCGGGCGAGCTGCGGGCGGTAAAAATATGACGACAGCAACGAAAGACGCGCGCCTTTCGCAAATTGCCGACACTTTTCAGAAGCGATATGGCAAGGCGCCGAGCGTTACAGTGCGTGCCCCCGGTCGGGTCAATCTGATTGGCGAGCACACCGACTATAACGAAGGTTTCGTTTTTCCGGTGGCCATCGATCGCGAGATGATCATCGCCGCCACTGCCAATGGTTCCGACAGGATAAATGTCTATTCGCTCGATTATGATGCCTGCGATGCCTTCGTCATACCGACTAGCACCGGAGACGATGCAATGAGCGCCATAGCCAAAAGCGAAAAGCACGCCTGGGCCGATTACCTGCGCGCCGTGATCGCCACCCTGCGCAAACGCGGTTACAAAGTCTCCGGTTTCGACGCTGTCCTCCTCGGCAACGTTCCACAGGGCGCGGGCTTGAGCTCATCGGCAGCTTACGAAGTGGCGGTCGTCACACTCGTCAACAACTTAGACAATCTCGGCATCTCGGCAAAAGACGCGGCTCTCATCGCCCAACAGGCCGAAAACAAATATATCGGCGTGCAATGCGGCATCATGGATCAATTTATCTCCGCCCTGGGCAAAGAAGACAGCGCCCTGCTCGTCGACTGCCGCAGTCTGGATTTTCGCGCCGTACCTCTTAATCTGGCCTGGCGCGACTACGCTATAGTGATCACTCATTCGGGCGTGCAACGCGGGCTGGTGACAAGCGAATACAATGCCAGGCGAGCCGAGTGCAACGAAGGTATACAGGCTCTGAGCAGCATGCTCGGTCGCAAGCTGAACAGCCTGCGCGACATCGACCTTGCCGAATTTGAAAAGCAGGCAAGCAAGCTCTCGGATAAAGTAGCCAGGCGCTGTCGTCACGTCATCAGTGAAAACAAACGAGTGCTGGATGCCGTAGCGGCGCTCGAGTCGGCAGATCTGGTCGAGTTTGGTCAATTATTAAACGCATCGCACTGCTCTCTCAGGGACGATTTTGAAGTGAGCTGCCCCGAGATCGATCAACTGGTGGAGTTATCGCAACAGCACGATGGCGTGCTGGGAGCGCGCATCACAGGCGGCGGCTTTGGCGGCTGCACAGTTGCCGTAGTGGCCAACAAGGCGATCGATTCGTTCAAAGACGAAGTAATTCCCGCTTACGAAAAGCTGAGCGGCAAACACGCCGAGGTCTACATCTGCGTCGCCACCGACGGTGCCCAGGTATTGGAACTTTAGCAATGTCATAGACCAATTCCATGCCAGAACTGGCATGCCGTCAAATCCTGATAATGCCGGACAAGGCGGGGAAAGCGATATCAAAAAAAAATCGGGAGAACAGGGCCGGCTCACTTAGCGCCAGGCAAATCGACTAATTCTCCAGCTCCGCCTGAGGCCTGGTGCGCGCATCTAAAAGGCCGATGCAGACAGTTGCCGCCACGACGATCAGTGCACCGCCGCCCTGGAGCGGAGTGATTATTTCACCGCGCATCAGCCAGGCCAGCGGCACACCGTAGACGACTTCCAGTGAAAGGAAGGCAGCGATGATCCAGGGCTTATGAGTTTTGAAGGCAAAGAAATAGAGATTGATCCCGATCACGCCGAAGCAAAGCGCATAGGCATTGATGAGAAGCCAGGCCTGAGCGGAAATGTTTAAAGCAGCCACCGGCGTGAGCAGCAGGGCGACCAGTAAAATAACCACTCCGCCCACGGCGTTGGAAACGATATTGAGTGTAGTCGGGCTGACTCTGGCCACGATTTTTTCGGTTGGTATATAAGAATACGAAAACAGCAGTAAAGAGCAAACAATCAAGATGTCGCCGAGGTTAATACCGCTGGCGAAAGAGACGGACACACCGCCTGCTTGTGGCGCCGGAGTGACGACCAGGGCGGCACCAAGGGAGAGGGCAACGAGCAGAAGAAGCTTTGCCGCAGTCGCTTTTTCGCGCCGAAAAAAAACACTCCAGGCAAAGACAAAAAGGGCCTCGACACGCAGGAGCAAAACCGACTTGATTGCCGTGGTCAGGGTGAAGCCTGTGACAATCAGCGCCGCACCCAAAATCGATCTCGTCATTAAAACCGTTAAAAGCGGTCGGCGGATTTCTGCAGCAAATATCTGCCTGTCGAAACTCTGCCC
>JAGXAB010000181.1 GCA_018971775.1 Cyanobacteria bacterium REEB67
CAGTAAGGCACATACGGGCCGATTACGAGCCGGATAATTTGTCGGGCGCTATGAAGGTCCGCGAGGAAGGTTTTTACCCTGTTGCTAACGGCAAGCACCACGACTTTGTTCTGGCTCTCGATGTGTCGCATACAGGTGATGCTCTCAATTCCTGGGGTGGCGAAACTTTGCTGGTCCTCTTGCGCATGCAGCCTCATCCCAGGGTGCTCGACGTGGCTGACATCCAGATGGACCGTGAGTCAGGCGTCTGGGATAAGCCGGCAGTTTTAACCGGCGGCTCTCACGATGCACTGGTGACTTTTTATAGCCATCTCAATGCTGGTGAAGATTATCTTGTGCCCGGCATCGTCGAAATCGTGGGCGATAAATTTGTCCAGTCCAAAGCTGACCTTCCCATGGCCTATAGCGCTAGAAATGCCACCGCCGAACTGCATGAATCGTTCTCCTTTGTACGAAGCAAAAAGGGCGCCTGGCCTGTTATTTTTCGCATGAAAGTAGAGGCGAAAAAAGTGGATGAGGATACGCAAAAAACTTTGAAGTCCGAGAGCAAAACTTTTTCTTTTGGACTGGTGCAAAAAAATGGGCGCTGGCGTTGCGTGGGTGACGCCAAGCCTTGCAAGGCAATGGCCCGTTTGCAAGAGCGCTTCGGCTTTTCCGATAACTAAGACTGGCTCAATTTGTCGTCGCCGGATGCGCTTTTTTGCGTTTTTTTCTGGAGGGCATCTATATATTGTTCTGCATTAGCTGGGCGTTTCCGGTCTTTGTATCTCCAGTAAACCACAAGCCTCGGGCGCTGTATCCTTACCTGTCGATGTTCTCGCCTCTTCATGCCCGCTCAGCCACAGGATTGCTCGCAAGCCCCGCCTTCGGTTAGAGTATGCAAAATTGCACGAACACCAACCCATTTTTGTAGGTGACCATGTCCGAGCCATGCGAAAAATTCTACTTTGTCCGCCACGGTGAAACCGACGCCAATGCCAATAATCTGGCCGCCGGCTCGGGCTGGGACATCGAGCTAAACTCCGTTGGCCTGGCCCAGGCGCAGGCTCTCGCTGCCAGTGAAAGACTGGGCATGTGCAAAGACGTAATGACTATTTGTGTCAGTCCGATGACGCGTGCCCTGCAGACGGCAGAGGCGATCAATCAAGTTTTGCAGGCACCGCTTGTGGTCATTGAGCAACTGAAAGAGTGGCAACTCGGTGACTGGGAACGCGTCTCCTGGAGCGAACTTCCGAGTCTTTATCACCCAGACAGCAATCCACCAAATGGCGAAACGCAAATCCAATTTGGCACCAGAGTTGCCGGAGGCTTGTCCGCCGCCCTCGGCCAGGCCGGTCCGATCCTGATCGTGGCGCATGGTGGTGTCTGGCACGCGATTTCGCGCATTTTGACCTTACCCCATGCTTCGATCGGCAACTGCGATTTGATACGGGTGCAAAGAGCAAGTGCGGCCGATCCCTGGATACTAGATTGACCCTTGCTGCCGCCCAATTTTTACTTATAGGATAAAGTCTGATCGATTGGGCCAAATTATAGGCAAATCGAGTCAAATGGCGGGAACAACCCGATATGCATTATGTCTCTGCATACAGAGAGATTGACTGAATGCTTTCCAGGTGACCCTCGTGACTATTTTTACCAATGCCGGCTCGAACCGCAAGCAGTGCCCGCAGTGCCATCTTGTTTTCATCGGCGACGTGCAAACCTGTCCCTGTGACGGGTCTGTTTTAGCGTACACGTCCTTGGTGTCCTACGATGCCGAGGTTGTCCCCGGTTATCGTCTCGAGCGCGAAGTTGGCTCGGGCGGTTCCGCCAAAGTCTATAAAGCGGTTTGCTTGCAGACCCACGAACCGGTAGCGGTCAAAATTCTCCATGAGTGGCACGTCGATGACCTTGATCAGGTCGAGCACTTCAATAAAGAAGCCGAGCTGACCAGCCGGCTTTCTTCGCGTCACACGATTAATGTCAAAGATTTCGGCACCCTGCCCGATCTCCGTCCCTATATGGTGATGGATTATATCGACGGTCAGCCACTCAGCTCCTTCATTGAAAACGAGCCTGTTTCCGCCGATTGGGCTTTGCCCATTTTTGTGCAAATCGCCTGGGGATTGGCTCACTGCCACGCTCTCGGTATTGTGCACTGCGATATCAAGCCGAGCAATATATTGCTTTCAGAGCAGGGCGACGACCGCAATGTCGTTAAAATTGTGGACTTCGGCATTGCCAAATCCGTGCACGATCTAAATGGTACGGGGTCTCCCGAAGGCGAAACCCGTGGCAGCCCCCTCTACATGAGTCCAGAGCAGTGTATGGGTCGGGTGCTTGATAATCGCTCCGATATTTATTCACTCGGTTGTCTGATGTATGAAATGCTCACCGGCCGCCCTGTCTTTTTTGCCGCAGAAGCTGTGGCTGTGATGAAAAAGCATGTCTATGAGACACCGATGCCTTTTTTCCTTTCGCCCAATGAAGGCGCTGCCGGTCTCGAAAAAATCGTCCTGAAAGCCATCTCCAAAAAAGTCGGTGATCGCTATCAGGATATAAGTAGATTGCAGATTGATTTGCAAAGATGTCTGGCCAGTATGCGCAGTCAGCAGGCTGTGGAGAGACGCCGCCGCATGCAAGTAGTCCAACCGTTGTATGCCGTACCCGCCGTATCTGCCGTCCAGGCTGTCCCCCCGGCAGAAGCGGTCCGACCAATCGTCGCTTGAAAATCAGGCTTTGAAGCCTCGTCTTCAATTACGTTTATGCGTGCGTAGACTTGCATGTTTTCTTTTCAGCTTAAATTAGAGATTAGGTGCAGTTTAGATCTATCTGTGGCCCTTTGAGCTCTTCTATAGCGGGCGCATATGCGATACACTTCTCCTCGTGCCCGGTTCTATATTTTTGGCGGAGAATGCTATGGCTATTCTGACTTCGAACGAGCGCGTCCAGCGTCTTGAAAAGCTTGGTTTGCAAGCCTTGCGTAATCGTTTCTTCGCCAAGGCTGAAGTGATTTTTCGCGATCAGTTAGCGATCCTCGAGGATTTCCGCTATACGGATGAAGTAGCGCTGGCTATTGCTCAAAACAATCTTGGGCTGGCGTTGGAATTGCAGGGCAAGAGCCGTTACGCAGATCAATCACAATCGTCTGTCAGAGCCAATTTGCACATTGCCTACGAAGCAGCGGTCCAGGCCCCGGTCGGTAATCAAGTTTCACGCCTCGCTGTCTGATTTTCTATTTTCAATCCGACCACAGCATGCGTTTACACAAATTGACAGAGCAAGCGTTTCGTTCAGCGCTTGCCTTTTTGTCGTCTGCAAATGGCGGAACAAAATTTTTGTCGACTCCAAAAAAGAGCTGAGTTTGAAGTCAACATGTTTGGCGCTGAGGCCAGCATCGAAGGCAACGACCAGAGTGCTGTTTTGTTCAATGAAAAACCGATTCAATGGCTCGAAGCCAAGAAGCTCGCACATCTGGGTAAAGAGCAGGAGCAATTGATGCACAGGCACTATAAACAGTGGATGGAAGATCTGGGCAAGGAGTTTGGCTTCAAGACTCTGGTTGATATCGCTGCTGATGGCAATAGCTCCAGGATTACCTTCACGCGCAAGTAGTCAAAACTGGCTGAGCGACAAACTTTCAGCAAAGAGGGAGAGAAGCATTGTGCAAATGTTTCTCTCCCTCTGTTTCCTGGTTGAAAGGGAACTGTCACGCCAAACCGGCGTCGAGTCAGGGGAGAAGTGATGTACTAAAGATTCAAGATTTTGTTTAAGGAATCGAGTGAGGATGTGATTATGGCGAGAGGAAGTAAGGATAAATATACCGAGCAGCAGAAGGACAAGGCTGAGCATATCGAAGAGAGCTATGAGAAAAAAGGTATGAGTGACGAAAAAGCCGAGGGCATCGCCTGGGCGACAGTGAACAAACAGAGCGGTGGTGGCGAAAAAAAAGGCGGCTCCGGCGAGGATAAGCCGGAAGAGGAGAAAGCCGAGGACCGCTCCGACTCCGCCGAGAATGCTGCTGAAGCCCGCAAGGCCGGTCGACGCAAAGCTCCTACGTCGGTAGGAAAGAAAGCTGGCGCTGGTAAGAAATCTGCAGCTAAGAAAGCTCCGACCAAAAAAGCCAAGACTGAAAAGATTGCGGCCAAAAAGACTACAGCCAAGAAGGCTGCTCCCAAGAAAGCTGCTCCTAAAAAAGCCACAGTTACGAAAACTACAGCTAAAAAGGCTGGTGTAAAAAAGACTAGCGCTAAAAAACCGGCAGCTCGTAAATCTGCCGCAAAAAAATCGAGCTAGGCTCGAGCTAATCTAATCTAATCTAATCTAAGCCAAGCCAAGCCAAGCCAAGCCAGCTCTCTCTAGAAACGCGTCTGCAAGCCAATCATGGCGATCAGGCGGGTTTCTTCATCGGTAAGTTGAAGATGCTCGGCGGCCAGATCTTCTTTCATGTGCTGCGCGTTTGATGTTCCTGTGAGCGGTAACATCCCCACCTGCATGGCGAAGCGAAAAATCACCTGTGCTACTCCGGTGTTCAGGCGTCTGGCGATGGCCTGGATTGAGCTTTCTGCCATGATATTGGCGTTGGCAGTAAGGAGGGAAAAACCCTGATAAATGATGCCGTGCTGGCGGCAAATCTCGCGGACTTCGTGATCCCATCCCGTGACCGCATAGCAGCGATTTTGCACCATCATCGGTTTGACTTTTGCGCCGGCGCAGAGTTCTTCGAGCTGCTCGGCGGTGACATTGCTTATGCCGATCATGCGCGCCTTGCCGGCATCGTAGAGGGCTGCGATTGCCGTCCAGACTTCCCAATCAGCGGCGCCCAGTTTGTAGCGTTCATAAGGCCCGTGCAAAACGTAAGAGTCGACATAATCAGTGTGCAAATGCAGCAGAGAGCTATCCATCGATTGATTGACTTGGGCCGTCAGCGCTGCTTTTGCGTCGTACGGTGTCTGTCCGCGCTGACCGTCCACCGATGTAAATTTCGTTTGTAAGAAGAGATTTTCGCGCTTGATGCCTTTTTGCGATAGAGCCTGGAGGGCGCGGCCGACCAGCTCTTCATTGTAGTGAACGATTTGATTGGCGGTGTCGATCGCCTGAAATCCGCTTTCAACAGCGAGT
>JAGXAB010000085.1 GCA_018971775.1 Cyanobacteria bacterium REEB67
CACAGCGCGGACAGATAAATCCAGCTGGCCACCTACGATTGTAAACCGCATCAATGCATGCTTTCTCCGTCCCAAAGCATTCCTGAAATTCAAGAATATTCATCGATTCATACATGATAAAATTCCGATTTTTGGGTGGGGTCACTATGGCGTACAGTATACCGCAAACTTAGAAATATTCATATGCTGCTTTATCCTGAGACCCAAGCTTTACATTCCAAAGCGTGGCGACAAAGTCTAAACAACCAGTGCAACTGATGCGTGCAGGATCGCGCACTTGCGAAATTGCGCAAGTAATAATTTAATCCAGACATTAAAGGGGTAGGGCGCACCATCTAGTAAAAATACTCAAATTATTCACCAGACGCCGCTCGCGAAATACAGATAACAATATCCGATTCAAGGCTAGCAAAAGGGGCCAATCACACCGATCACAACACCGTCACAATTGATTGATACCGTTCAAATATCAGCCTCACGGCTCACAGTACGCACTTCATTGACCTATTAGCTTCCAAGGAGGCGTCCATGACGTCGGCCACGTATCGGACAACACCGCTTGATGGGATTAGAGGGCTGAAACAAAACTGGCAGTCCGATATTGTTTCGGGCTTCATTATTTTCCTGATCGCCCTGCCTCTGTCGCTCGGTATCGCCATCGCCTCCGGAATGCCTCCCATGGCCGGCATCATCGCAGCCGTCATCGGTGGTGTGGTCGTCTCTCAATGCAGCGGCTCTTTTGTCACGATCAATGGACCGGCAGCCGGGTTGATCGTGGTCTTAGTCACCGCCATCGATAAGCTCGGCGGCGGTATGCAGGGCTATCACGCCACCCTGGCCGCTATCGTCATCTCAGGTGTCATCCTCTTTATCCTCGGCCTGTTGAAAGCAGGCGAGCTCGGCAAGGCATTTCCGGCATCGGTCGTACACGGCATGCTCGCCTCGATCGGTATGATCATCATGCTCAAGCAGTTCCCAGTAATGATGGGTGTCGCGCCCCCAGCCAAAGAACCGCTGATGCTTCTGCAAAAGATTCCTTATACGATTGCCCATGCCAATCCGGAACTCGCCTTTATCGGCACCCTCAGCCTGCTACTCTTGATCGTCGTCTCCACCGTCAAACACAGCATCTTCCGCAAAGTTCCCGCCCCGCTAATGGTAGTCGCGCTGGCCTGCTCTCTTGGTATGTTTTTCAACGTTACCGTCGCCCACTCCTACTCCGCCTTCGGCCAAACTTTCGATATTTCTCCGGCTCGCTGCCTGGTGCAAGTACCAAGCAACATCGCCTCAGCATTTACCGCGCCAGACTTTTCGGCGATTTACAAAAATGGATTCTGGATGGCAGTGATGTCGATTACTTTGGTCCAGGGTATTGAAACCATCTTGAGCTGCGCGTCGGTAGACAAGCTCGACCCCTTCCGCCGTCACGCCAATCTGAGCAAAGACCTCTCAGCGGTCGGCCTCGGCAGCGCCATCTCCGGCATGCTCGGCGGCTTGCCGATGATTGCCGAAATTGTCCGCAGTACAGCCAACATCTCTAACGGCGGCAAAACTCGCTGGTCCAACTTTTTCCACGGTATGTTCATTCTTGTCTTTATCCTCTTCGCCTCCAAGTTTATCAATTCCATTCCTCTGTCAGCTCTGGCCGCGCTGCTCGTCTTTACCGGCTATCGCCTGGCTTCGCCAAAAGTCTTTATGGAAATAAAGGCGCTCGGCTGGGAGCAACTATTTTTGTTCGTGACGACAATCATTGTCACTCTTTCCTCCGACTTGCTCATTGGCGCAGCGGCCGGTATCGCTATCAAATGCGTCCTGCACACCATCCGCGGCGTATCGGTCAAGCAATTTTTCAAAGGCGACGTGCAGATCGAAGACGGTGAAAGCGACCTCGTTATCGTAAGAATCAAGAAGGTAGCCGTCTTCTCCAACTATCTTTCAATCAAAAAGCAACTGGAAAAAATCCCGGCAAGCAAAAAGCTGGTGCTCGACGTGAGCCAGGCGACCTTTATCGATCACACGGTGATGGAGCATCTGCACGAGCTGGAACAAAATAAAAACCACGAATTTGCAGCAGTGTCTTTTGTCGGCCTGGACCAGCTCAAAGCTACCAGCAATCTACCGACAGCGGCTCGCAAACACATCGTAGTGCACTGAAGATCAGAGCTGGTTCAATGTCTCTTGCAGATCAGCCAGACGGTTGCTGAAGATCTTTTTGGCCACGTCCAGCAACTTGAATACAGTCGGATCGACGCATGAATAGTAGATGTTATTGCCTTGCTTGCGCGCGACAACTAGCTGCTGCGCCTTGAGAATGGCCAGTTGTTGAGAAACATTGGGCAGCTCGATATCGAGATGATCACGTATTTCAGAAACAGTCAGCTCGCCGTCACGCAACTCATCCAGTATGCGGATGCGGATCGGATGCGCGAGCGCCTTGAAAAACTCGGCTTTGAACTCGACGAGTTTGTCACGGCCGACTGCAAGCGGATCTACTTTCTTAATCCGGCTTTTCGGAGGCGACATCGGTATACCTGAGACCTGGGCAAAAACATATTCTATCCAGTATAGCGCAAGCTTGAACCCGGCGAAAAGGCCTGCCGATATATTCTTTTCCAGAAGGTCAGTAATTTTGACCTATTGACTCAGCTCACGTTCGGCCTGGAACCAGTGTGCGAGGTGGTGACCATGACTCATACCAGACTCGATCCAGAGCTCGTAAGCGCGGGCGGCAACGCTGGCGGCAGAAACAGTTGGTGCAGACGCTAGGGCCACGGATACGATTGATGTCGCAGTCGTCGCTGCGGGGGTCATAACTTTGGTGCGCGTGTTTTTGGCGGACTTTTTGGTGGCAATACTCATTTTGACCCTCGGAATATCTTGATACTAAAACGAAATGTACGAATTACAAATCAACTAATTGCAGACTTACGCAAGTCCGCAATTAGAATGTTAGCAGCGATATTTTGTCGAGGTCAAACAAATTGACTCTTCGTTGCGTCTTTTGTGACATTTGCGTGCTCTAACCAGTTTGCACAGCGGCAGACAAAAGAGAGCGCATCACTTTGATATCAGCAGCTGTGGCCGGATTGTAGACGACCAGAGAAAGATCGGTACGACCCTCGACGGCAAAAGTAGAAAATTCGAAACCGATCATGCCGGCGGTCGGATGCTTGATTGATTTGACCCCATCGTGCGCAGCGGTGCGCACGTCATTGGCGCGCCAGAGACGCTCAAACTCTGGACTGACGAGACAGAGCTCCTCGACCAGAGCTTTGACGTTTTCAGCAGCACCGGCCCTGGCGGCATCGGCGCGGAAGGCGGCAACGGCAAATGCGGCCACCGCATCCCAGTTTGGCTGCGCCTTGCGCATGCGCGGATCGCAAAACATCAAACGCAGTATGTTGCGCTGCTCCTGCGGCAGACTGCCATAGTCGATCAAAACAGTAGAGGCGCGGTTCCAGGCAATGACGTCCCAGGTCGATGTCCTGACGTGAGCAGGGATATAGTCGAGGGCGTCAAGGAAATGCTGCAGCAAAGGAGAGACACTTGCCGGGGCTTTGTAGTGCACTTCCGGCGGTCGGCCGAGGGCGAGCATATAAACATGCTCCCTCTCCACCTCGGTGAGCACGAGAGCGGCCGCTATGCGATCGATAACGTCAGCCGACGGTGCACCGCCACGCCCCTGTTCCAGCCAGGTATACCAGGTGGCACTGACGTTAGCGCGCTGGGCCACCTCCTCGCGACGCAAACCGGCCGTGCGCCGCCGCGCCAGAGTATAGCCAAAAGCGGCTGGGTCAAGCCTCGATCGACAATCTTTCAAGTAGGTGCCGAGTAGGTTTTCTTTCACCGCAGCCATGGTCAACCTGTTAGTTTATATACCAGTATAGCAACACTACTTTACCGGGATAATGCCTTTATCTACAATAGCGCAGCAGTGAGTGTAAAATAAAGAGATCCAGGTAGCCCGGCGAGAAAATCAAAGTGCAAGCAACCACGGCCAACCAGCCGATTCTCAATGTTAAGGAAACGCGTTCAGCAGCTCTCTTTTTTGCTCTGACGATGGTGCTGATTTTGCTCGCTAGCTTCAGCGGGGCAGCCGAACAACTGCATCAACTGTTGGATCCGCGCTACAGGCACGAGATCGAAACCGAGCGTTCGATCAATAAATTTGTCGACCAACAGATCCGCGAAATGAAAGGCCATCAGGCTAAATAAGCCAGGCCAGTGAGCAGATAGATAGAGCGGGCTAGTAAATAAATAGATAGATAGAGCACGCTTGCATCATCTTTTACGACTTCTGATTGCCTGAAGTCTTCCTTTTTTAAAACAAAGCCGGTATATTAGACCGGTCAATTAGTCCGGAAGTTTTTTCAGGAGTTTCTAATGAGCAGCAAAGACAAAATCGCTCTGGTCACAGGCGCCAATAAAGGTATCGGCTTCGAAATCGCCAAAAAACTGGGCGCCGCCGGCTGCACAGTGTTGGTCGGCGCCCGCAATGAAAAGCTCGGCCGGGAAGCATGCGAAAAGCTAAAGGCCGAAGGGGCGAAGGCGGAATATGTAAATCTCGACCTGCTTAAACCGGAGACGATCGACAAGGCGGCAGAGACAATCGAAAAGAAATACGGTCGCCTGGACATCCTCGTCAATAACGCAGGCATCGTCGAACGCGCCGACGGCGCTCCGACCAAAACCAAAGTCGATGCGGTCGAAGTGACGATGCGCACAAATTTCATCGGACCGCTGCGTGTCACCCAGGCGATGGCACCACTATTGCAGAAGTCGGCCGAAGGGTCGATCGTCAATGTATCGAGTGCGCTCGGCTCCTGCGCCTTCAACGGCGATAGAAACTCGCCTTATGCGGATACTAAATTTATCGGCTATTCCGCCTCGAAAGCGGCACTGAATATGATGACCGTGCAACTAGCCTATGAATTTAGAGATACGAACATCAAAGTAAACTCGGTGTGCCCAGGCTACTGCGCCACCGACATCAACGACAATCAGGGCCCGCTCAGCGCCGAAGAAGGTGCCAGAGAACCGGCACGTCTGGCCTTGCTGGACAAGTCCGGCCCGACCGGTGAATATCGCAATACCGAAGGCTCGATACCCTGGTAGGCGCGTTTCCAATGCATTGATTGGAGCCAAAAACTTTTTGAACTAGGGACTGATACTTCAAAAATGGTCTAAAATCACATCATGACTAACAAACGAAAAGTAATTTCCCGCGATGATCAATTCCGCTCAAAAAAAGCGGGAAGAGCTTTTGCGGCTTCAAGTACATTTGAAGAAAAGGTCGAAAAGCTCATAGAACTTCAAAGGCTGGGCTATGCGATTGCTTCGCAAGATGGTCGCAAAAGCACTAAGCCGTGGCAAATTTCAATTTCACAGACTTCCGATGATCAAAAACATAGCGATCTAATTTAAAGTCGCGAAGAAATCCTTCAATGCCTGCAAATACGCTTCTTTCGTCAGGCGAAAGGTATCGTTGTGGCCGGCCTTGTCCAGCTTGACGAAAGTCTTTGGCGTCGAGGCTGAAGCGAAGAGCGCCTCCGATTGGCTGAGTGGTATGAGCTCATCGTCAGTGCCGTGCAATATCAGAAGTGGAGGATGCTCCTTGCGCATCGCCGCCACATTATCGAGATGCTGACGCGGCAGGGCTATCGTCGGGATGTATTTAAAATATCCGATTTTCAAACGAGCCATGTCGAGCAAAGACGTGAAGGGCGACGATAAAATCACGGCGTCGGCTTTGCGCTGCGCCAGGATCTGACTGGTGACACCGGTGCCAAGTGAAACGCCGAGCAGAACGATCTTTTTCTTCTCGGCTAGATTTTTGCTCATATAATCGTACGCAGCGACACCGTCATTGACGACCCGGCGCAAAGACGGCCGACCTTCACTCTGGCCGTAGCCTTCGTAATCGTAGAGCAATACCGAGGCATTGCACTGCATGAGCATCTCGGCAAGCGTGGTCAAATAGTCCATGTTGCCGCCATTGCCTTCGCTGACCAGGACAATCTTGTCACTGCCCGGCAGGTCGAAATACCAGCCGCGCAAACGCGAACCGTCAGGCGCCTTGAAAGTAACATCGCGCTTTGCCACACCACCTACGGTATCAGGATTGTGGCGAAACTCGGTGCGAGGATGAAAGAGCATGGCGTCGTAAAAACTGCGAGCCTGCGCCGGTTGCGCACAGCCGAAGTCTAAATGCGACGGCGGGCCGCTAGCCGGAATCGACAAACCGCCAGCGGCAAGGGCCAGGGCCAGGGCACTCGTCGTGGAGACAAGCATACGTGTCAGCTTATTCATCAGTAGTTTATTTCGACTCAGCGAGCGAACCATAGCCGGGTTTCTTATAGAGTTTATCGGTTTTTTGGACGATATCGGGCTCGTAAACGGCGTCGGGCCAGATCTCGGAATCGATGTCTTCGATGGCGACGGATATCGACGCATCGCTACTGCCGAGGATGTCGATAATGTCCTGGGCGATTTTGTCGGCCAGGCGTTGCTTCTGTTCTTCCGATTTACCTGGCCAGAGTTTTACTGATACATGCGGCATGTGCTTCACCTCGTGCCTGGTATTTTAACGAGTGATGAGGCAAGGCACAATGGCAATTGATTTCTTGGCTTGTTCACGCCAGAAATGCAACTCGAATCGATGATGAAGAGAATAATTCTTCGCGTGCTGACTGACTATTTTGGGCAAATTGTCACGACGTCTGTAGGCAAATAGAAGATCTCCATCACCTTGCGACAGAGCCTCAAGCTGTGAGGTGATGCTGTCCAAAAGCGCTTTTGCATTGGTAAGCTGATCGTTCGTAAGTTTGGGATTTTTGATTCGGCGCGGTTCAAATGGTCTTAAATTCTTCAGCTATGGAGCGCATTGTCTTAATTACCCTGCGCGGATTGGCAGTAAGCGGTACAAATCCGTATTTGGCGTAGAACGGTAATGGGTCTCGAGCACCGCCTTTTTGTTCTTCTGCGGTCGGAAGCTCGGCATCTAGCACAAGAAGCGCGCTGCCCACATCTCTGGCTGTTTTTAGGCAACGGATTTGCGCATCGACCAGGAGTAGCTCATCCAGGCGCGGTTTGGCTCCTGATGCCGCCTGCAGTTTTTGGCTATAGTCTTGGTCGACACCCAGCCGACCCAGCAAGATTGCACTGGCTTCAGGATACCGGGGCAGTCTTTTCTGAACTTTTTCTGGCAGCTCATTGAAGACAATGCTGAGGCTCGACAGCGAATAATAGCCCCTTATAACCATGTCGCCGGGTTCGGTCAGAACAAAAACAGAGGACGTATAGCTCGAAACATCTCTGTGAGCTTGTTCTTGAATATATTTTTTTATGCTTGCCAGGTTCGAGGTGAACTGCGAAGCGTCATGTTCTTTGGTCCACGGCACTATGACCAAGGACAGCTTTGGCGTTTTTTCTTCCACCCTTAGCTGCCTATGATCTCTTTGTGGCGGCGCATTGCGGCAACGGAAGCTTCGTTAACCTTGGGCTCGCTAGTCATCAGCTCAGCTAAAGCCACGCTTTCCTCTACCGTCAGACGAACGATTCTTTGCTGTTCGATAACGTGGGACGCTTCTTTAAGGGCCGCTTGAACCATGAAATCGGAAGTCGACCGACCTTGCAATGCAGCAGCCTGGTCGATTTGCTGTTTTGCCTCTGCCGTTAGCCTGGCATCGATGCGCTCTTCTTTTTTGTCTTTGACTGCCATAATTCATAGCCCTCCTTTCAAAATTGTACTGCGAACTTCCGTACATGGCAAGGTTTGTTTTGGCGGTGGCTTTACATTAATCGGCGCAGTAGGATGGACTTATGGACATTATCTGGTCGTTAGGCTTACTGGTTGTCATTGTGGCCCGGCATCATCAATTGTACAAAAATCAAAAGTAAGCAAAAAATTTGTAAAGCCTATCAAGATTTGCCTAAACGATTTTGATTCCCATCCTCATCGTCCCCAAGCTTAAGCTTCAAGGCTTTTATTTTAGCTTCGATCAAACGCACCTGAGGCTTGAGAGAAGGAAACCATCTGGCAAAATTATTCAGCGACCACGCCTCTTTTTTATAGAAACGCAATGCTCTTTGGTCATCGCCTGATTGCTGATACATTTCAGCCAGCTCGTGGCAGGTGCCGCTCCAGGAGCAACTCATATTCACATTGTTGTGTAGTTTCCACTGTTTTGAATATTCTAAATCTGACTCAATAAGAGATCTCAAAGCGCTGTCGTACTTCTTTTGCGCTTTCTCCAGCTGAGCTCGTTCATAAAGGGCCGTCCCTTTCTGTCGCCATAAACTGGCATTGGGATTGATTCTTTGGACAGAGTCGTACGCATCCATAGAATTTTTCAAAGCTTCCTCACAACCTGCCGTGTCATCGAATTTTATCTGTGCATGAGCAAGATCCAACCACGCATTGGCTAGGCTCTCATAGCCCTTAGCATTCATTCCATTTTGATCGACGAACTTCTGGCAAACATCTATAGCAGCTTTAAAACACTCTCTTCCGTCCCGAAGATTTCCCAGGCGCATATAAGTATCGGCCAGCATCTCTTGATCTTCCGCTAAGCTTAAAGCTGGTTCTTGCTCAAGCGAACTTTCCCTCGAAGCCGAAACACCGGACTGCACAGCCTCTTTCCACCACAGCAAGCTTCTTTCAGGGTACTTATATAGATCTATTGCACGTAATTCGTACAACCGGCAAAGCGCGAGATTAATATGCCAATCGCGTGGATCTTGAACCAGAGCGTGTCGTAAGGCAACTACGCCTAGGTCAATTTGTACATTTTGCCGTTTCTCGTCACGCGCTCTCCATAGTCGAGTGGCGAATTCCTGATGAATATAACCTTCGAGAGCCAGAGCCTGCACGCCCTCGGGGTTCAGCAAAAGCGCCTTTTTGTTTTCCTCTAAGGCACGGTCACGAAGACGAGGAGGAGCTTTTACATCCGGTGTATCCAGCGGATCTCCATCTCGACATTTTGCCCACTGCCAGTATGTTGAAGCAAGTCCTAGATGAGCATCGTAATTGCGTGGTTGGTCTTTAGTGACAGCTTTGTAGCTCTGAGCAGCGCCGGCAAAACTTTCACCGGCGGCTATGTAATACTTGCTTGCAGCCTGTGTTCGGCCAAGGTCATACAGCAATCGAGCACGCTCCAACTCAACATTCGAAGTAGCGCAACAGCCCTGCGGCGCCTGCACGAGCGCTCCGAGAAGAAAAACAGCAGACAGAAATTTCATAGGGACAAATTCTAGAACGGATCCGTGAAGATAAAGTGTGCAAAAAGTGATTTCATTAAGACAATAACCGAACCTCGTTTCCTGGCTTAAAGGCCGACCGCGGTTAAAACGGAATATGGCTACAATATCCTGCAGTCAATCAGGTTGATATTTGCCTGTTTTTGGATTTATTTTGCCTTCGTGAGTTGGCACGCCATATGTATACAAAGCGGGCGCTCCATCTTGATTTTTGACTACCTTGCCATCGGCTCCTCTGTATGGACGATGTAATAGTAGAATCGCCTGGACTCCATTTCAACACATCCCCGGTAGGAGTAATTATGTATTGCCGTCAAAAAACAATTATGTTCTTTGTCTCGCCAACCTTTAAATGTCTCACTGTGTATTCCGGCGAAAATGGGCAGGCGTTCCGGTCTGAAAGTGGGCAATCTTAGCAGCTCATTTATGGGGTAGTTGGAGCAATTTGACACTGGCATATTTGTATTTACCCGTCAGATTCTATTTTCTGCGCTCGCATTGACTTACCGGCCAATTTCATTTTGTGAGCGTTGTGGACAAGACGATCAAGAATAGCGTCAGCGAACGTAGGATCGCCAATAATTTCGTGCCAAAGTTCTTGCGGCATTTGGCTGGCGAGAATCGTTGAACCCTTCTCGTAGCGGGCTTCGACAACTTCCAATAGATTTTTTCTTTGTTCATCAGTCATCGGGGCCATTGCGAAATCGTCTAAGACAAGCAGCCGAATTTTGGCCAAGGCCGCCAGAGAAGTCTTAAAAGTGCCGACGGCGCGAGCGATGGACAAATCTTCGAAGAGCGCCGGCGCTCGCGCGTACAAGACGCTGTAGCCATCTCTGCATCCTTGATGTGCAAGCGCACAAGCCAGATATGTTTTGCCGGCTCCAGTTTTGCCTTCGATGATCACGTTGCGCCGGCGACTAATCCAAACTGAAGTGGCCAAAGACGCGATTAAAGTCTTATCCAGTCCCCGCCCGGCTTTGTGGTCAAGATCTTCGAGGCAGGCAGACATGCGGAGCTTGGCTTTGGAGAGCCGTGTTTTTAGAGATTTGCTGTCATTGGCCGCTAGCTGAGCATCGACCAAGATACCAAGACGCTCTTCAAAACTAAGTTCCAGTGAACTCTTCGTCGTCTGTTGATTTTCCAGAGCACTGGCCATGGCGAATAGTTTGAGGCTCTTGAGATTGTCTATCGTCGGATGAATTAACATTGCATATCTCCAGTGAAACGGGTGTGTTAAATGAATTGGTTTCTCGTAGATTTGAGTGGATCAGCTTGAGTTGTAGCGGCTTTTCGGGAAGAGGACGGGCTTCAAGGCCATACTTCAGAAGAGATTTAACAGCCTTATACGACAGTCCGCGGATAGCTAGGGCCTTACTGCATGCGGCATCCAAGCGCTCATCGCCGAATGTCTTCCGCAACTTCAAAATGCCAACGCAGCTGCGAAAACCTTGCTCAGCAACGGGCCTTGAAGCCATGATTGCTTCGAACAAGGCGCTGGTGCCAGGGCCAACTTTGCTGCCTCTTTCTACAATTATTTCTGGGGACCAATTACCGTAGTCCTTATGCTCTCGCGGCTGATGTTCAGGTAAAGTAGTGAAGCTGCCCTGGTTGTAGCTTCTAGAGTGACTTGCAATGCGCTTATTACCCAGTAAGGCTTCTATGGTGGTATCAGTCACTCGGAGGATTACTTTGCCAAACCGATATTTGAAAGGGACGCTGTACATGTGATTTTCAAAAGCGAAATGATAGTCCATGCCTATGGTTGCGCTCCTAATTTCGCAGAATTCGTATTGTGAACTTGGCAGTGGTCGCAGAGCCGGCTTATCCAATTCGTCGAAAAGTGATTGCCGAGAGCCTGGCCGCTTTTGAAATTTCTTCTCGTTGAGTCGGTGCAGCAATTTCGCCACCTGATCGTTAGCTTCTCTCAAGCTAAAGAACGTAGTTTTTCTCAAGACGGCCAAAATCCAGCGAGTAGCTAACCCCACGCCAGCCTCAACCTTTGCCTTATCTTGAGGTTTGCGAACGCGCGCCGGAATTACTGCTACATCAAAATGAGCGGCCATCTGAGCGAAGCTCGCATTAATGTCTGGCTCATACCGGCTTGCTTTTGTAATCACAGCCTTCGGATTGTCTGGAACAACCTTGACAGTGGCACCACCGAAAAAAGTAAAAGCATCGGCATGACCGTTACACCAAGATGCGGTTGTCTCGTCAGAGTACAGCTTTGCGAATGTGTAACTACTGGCGCCTAAAGCGCAGACAAAAAGATGAGCTTGGTGTACTTCTCCAGTGACTTCCGAAATGATCGGTAATGTACTTCCGGCGAAATCAGAGAATGCTTTTTCTCCAGCCTCATGCGGCATGCGCATGGAGATGGCCAACACTCGATTGAATTTTTTATAGATGTCGCAAAACTGACTGAATCCGCAGCCTTCAGGGTGATTCTCGCGATACTCTGCCCAAAGCAGACTCAGCGTCACGCCTTTCTTTTTCAGTTCCTCACGCATGGCAGCACAATCGGGCTGAGGCCTGCATCCCTCTTTGCTTGGAGCAACTTTAGGATACAGTTTCGATTCTAACTGCTCGTCGTCCAAATCGTCATCGACCGGCCAAGACAGGCCGGCTGCCGATGCACGCTTCAAATATTCACCGACAGCACCGTGTGAAATTTTTAGCGCTGTCGCGACCTTCTTGTGACTAAGACCACACGAGTGGTGCAATCTCAGCACTTCCCTTATCATTCTCATGGACATCCTCCGATTTGGCATTGCCACCTCAATTTGCTGGTTACAAATGAAGTGTTGCTGCCGGTTGGAATGCCCAGCGTCAATTACGCCGGCTGCATATGCTTCTCATACTCAGTTGGGGTAATTGCATTGCTCAAATTTCCGCCCACTTTCAGGCGGAATCGTCGCCCATTTTGGTCCGGAAACATCGCCCACTTTCGTCCGGAAAGGCCGCCCATTTTGGTCCGGAATACACAGGTAGGCACGGCAACCGTGACGCTCTTCTTATTCTCATGACCTACCGCCACGCCCCCAGAGTGAGCGAAGCCATCGACCTCAAATGGGATCAGGCTGACCTGGCCCAGGGCAAACTACACGTCAACCGCCTCAAAAACGGAGAGCCGTCAGTCCATTACCTCGAGGGTGATGAAATTCGGGCTCTCCGCAAGTTGCGGCGGTCCTATCCAGAATCGCCCTTTATCTTCCCGTCAGAGCGTCAGGGGCCGCTTTCTGCCAGTGCCTTCTACAAAATTGTGGCCCGTGCCGGCGTAGAGGCCGAATTGACCCTCTCGGTCCACCCCCACATGCGAGGCACGGTAAAGGCTACCAGCTAGCTTCTGAAGGTGTAGATACGAGGGCCATACAGGCCTACATGGGGCATAAAAACATCCAGCATACGGTTCTATACACCCAGCTCAATTCAAAGCGGTTTAAAGGCTTTGGAAAGGATTTTAGATTGTAAGCCAGATTAGTAGCGATACTTTCATGTGGTCATTGTTGGACTCAATCCAGGAACGATTACGTTTGCTTCGTAAATTTCGCGAATCGGGGCTAAAATTTTGTCTCTTTTGCCAATCTCCGGACCTTCTGCGAATAATGGTGGATAGATAAAAAGGCCCTGATCGCCGGATAGTTTTTCCGTTTCTTTCTCCCAACCTGTCCAACGGTAATTCCCGTACAGCCCATCTAAGGGGCCCGTGATACAAAAATTAAGGAACTCCCCGAAGCCCATAGTAGTGTCCTGCCATCCACCTGAGTCAGGCGGGCAATAGAAAACATTTCCAGGCTTCTTGAATATTCCTCCATCAATGGCAAAGAAGCCACCTATCGCATCATCAGCACATAGGACAAAGCCTTTCGGTGGAAATTTGTTGCCAACATGCTCGTTCCAAGACGGCAGCGAACGCTGCATTTTGACATTTCCCGATCCCAGAAAACGCAGCCAGCCAGAGTCGATAATGATTCCACCAGAATGATAGATAATGGCACCCATTGGCGAACGCGTCGTAACTTGAGTATCAACTAAACATTTTTCCGAAATTCCGGTAGTCGTCGTTAAAACTTCTATACGTTTCTTCGAACTCTTAATAGCGGAAATTATATCTGGCCATGCAGACGCCTTCGTATTTACTAATTCTTTTATCTGCCGCATCAGTATGGCCTCGCTTATCTACTACACGTTAAAATAACGGTCAGAACTTAATTACGTAGGATATACGACAATGAATTTTTTGCCAAGCAAAATAGCATTCTGTGTTTTAGTAAAGAGGGGGCCAGACACTCGGTCAGAGGGCTATATCGTCAATACCGATGGAAGCGACCTTGTGCGAATTGATGACTCAGCAGTTAAGGCGAGGATTACTAACAATTTCTCCGTAACTAGTCCTGCTTGGAACAGTGATGGGGAATATGTTGATTTCGCAATTTCACCATCAGACGGTTCTGTTCTATCGGATGATTTTACTCTCCGATATTTAGTCTCCGCCAAGAAATCTACAATTATCGAGAAAGAAGTCGAAATTATTGAACCTGAGGCTAGCTATTCACCGGATGGCAAATTTGTTGCCTTAATGGTGGACGATGCCGAAGAAAACGGTTTTATTCTAAAAAATTGTTCGACTGGTGATAGCACCATAATTGGTGAAGAATTGCCCGAAATCTCTAACTTTCTGTGGTCCCCAGACAGCTCCAAGTTATTGTTTGCTGCAACGAACTCCAATTATAGAAATGACGCATGGTGTTTAGAACTTCTATCCCATCAAACATCAAAGGTCGTGAGTAATTTGCCAGACGAACCTGTATGGAGTTGGGCTCCTGATTCGACAAGGATTATTATCGCGGCCGACGATCCTAGCGGTGAAATTGGCTGGTGCTTTTACTTGCGAAACTTTCAAGATGACCATTTGATTGAAATACTTACTCAAGAAGATTCAACACTTGAATTATTTGCAGAAATGCCTGTTTGGACCTCAGAGGGAAGCTTTTTTGCTCTTGCCAACAAAACGTCTGAAGAAGTAGATGATTACTCAATTAATATATATAGCAAGCAAGGAGTTTTAGTTAAAACCCTAGTTTGGTCCTCGGCAAACTTCGTGCTAATAACAAATATGGCTTTTGCCCCAAAGTAGACCAAGCTGGATAACCCGCTTGGCCATTTTTAGTTAAGATTGGAACACCTTTACGGTTTCACAATGCGATTAGGGATCGACAACACAAATCGTGTACCAGCTTGCATCCCTCGATAGAAATTTCTATGAATTTCAGCCTGAAGTTGTTGTTCAGACACTTTTACAACGCTGATAAATGAGTTAGCTCCTCCTTCCAATGCTGACGCGAATGGGAACTCATCAAAACTCATACCAGTGGGACGCGGCACTCTCTTTATAATTTTGAGCGCTAGACCTCGAATTGCCCTATTCGCTCCAGGTCCTGCATAATGCATCACCATAGACCGACCAGACTCGAGAATTCCTCTGGTAATACCTTCCATTCCTTGACGCGGATACAGAAGGATCGGCGTTTTACTGACAAAATCAGTACCAGCGCCAAGAGTTCTAGAAAACTTCGTGGCACCACCTGCAATGGCTGTACCAGTGGTAGCAACGGCTCCAGCGGCTGTCGCACCAGCTGCCGTTACGCCAGATCCGATAACAGCTGCGCAGATTACCAAAGAATCTCTAAAGGTTTCGAACACCATTCGGGTTGCCCCATTCTGAATGATGTTTTTAATTCCGCCGCCAGCCCAACCAAGCTGGCTGTAGTCGGTGATATCTCCCGAATTAAGCCGACCAGCTTCGAATGTTGCAGTTTGCAGGCCCATAGGGTCGAATAGATTGATCGGGTCATTGTTGACATAGGAATAAAGATTTAGACCATCGCCAGAGTATCCCAGCGGGTCATTTTGCAAGAATCGCCCAAGTTTCGGTGAATAATATCGTGCGTTGAAATAGTAGAGATCAAGCTCTGAATCGTACCTCTGTCCATTAAAACCGAACGTTCCAGGAGCGCTGGTGCATTCGCCCCATGGGCTATACGTAAACTTAGCGACGTTCCCGCTCGAGTCAGAGGCCATAATAACTGAGCCGGTTTCATCAACGTGCTGATATGAAACAGCTGTTGTAGCAATGTTTTCGGCCCAAAGTGGCTCGTTAGCATTTTCCCTGAATACATATCGTCTGGTGATCGCACCCGCGGAGTTATAGTCCGCAATATGTTGAATTCCTGAGTACACAAGACGTGTGCTCACACCAGCTGAGCTTTTAACAACCTGCCGGCCAAGAGCGTCGTATTTGAAACCCACGTTTACACCTGATCCGGAGACGCTGCTTAAGCGATCCTCAGTGTCATAGCTGTAGGTCAGAATTCCATCATTAGTGAGGCACCCATCTGCGTTGTACTGATATGCCGGAGTTGCGGTGTCAACCCACGGATACTCATTAACGCTGTTAACCGGACCATAAGTAATGCTCGAATTACCAGGAACTTGCCACAACAACGAGCTATCACTCGAAAAGCGGGATATTTCTTGGTGCGAATCGTTGTAGGCATAATCGAAGAGAGCTGCTCCTGGAGTGTTAAATCCGAGTGACAACAAATTGCTACTCAAATCGAACTGATAGCTGCATGCAATGCCGTTTCCAGCTGTTTGCAAGCTTGGACGAGACAGCGCGTCATAAGTGAAAGTTACGCTCCCAAGTCCGCCGGACACGGAGCTCAAACGATCAAGCTGATCATAAGGCCGGTTAATCAACACAGAATCAGGATAAGTAAGGCCCGAAGTGTTTCCGTTAAGGTCAAGGGTTTTAGTTGTTGTAAGAGTTGATCCACTTGGACCTGCTGTTTCTTTGTAGAAACGTCCGGCCGTGTCGTAGAAAAGCTGAATTGGGCCGGAAGATACATCACCGGTGACTGTGGAAGTAGAAGCCTGCGTCATTCGCCCGGCGAGATCATACAAATAACTCACGATCGGCAGCCCGGATGAAGCCTTGACAGTCTTCTGATTAAGAGCATCGTAGGTGAAGGTGACAGTTGCACCATTTCTTGTGGTGAACACCAACAGATTGCTGTTGTAGTCGATTGTTGCACCATTCTGGTAGGCGTACTGTTCCGTAGTACTGTCCGGATACGTAGTTGCAACCCTACGATCAAAACCGTCCAGGGTAAACTGGGTCATTTGCCCCATAGCTGCAGTGATAGTGCTAAGAAGACCGTTTGGCGTGTAAGTCCTTGTATCGCTTATCACACCATTGGGGAATGTCGTTTGAAACAAGTTTTCTCTAGCGTCATAGCTGTATTGATAAACTCGTCCTAGCGGATCTGTGCTTTGCTGCATTCTCCGCATATTGTCAAACTGATAGATCGTAGGCAGTGGTGCAGTTAAACCGAAATTTATCGGCGGTTCATTGATCTGGCTCAGCAGGTCATCAATGGTGTAAATATACGTATAAGTTTGATTTGCACCACCGTCTGCCATCGTCTGAGTTGTTTTCAGATTATTATTAGCATCATACGTGTAGGTGGTCAGATAGTTGAACGGGGCTGGGCCTTGTACCTGAATGAGATTTCGGTTGGCGTCGAACTGAAGAACGGTGGTATTAGATTTGGGATCGGTGACGTGGAACAAGTTTCCGACAGCATCGTAAGTGAAGTTGGCAGTTAAATTCAGCCCACCCGTTTGCGACCCTAGTGACGAAGACAAGACGTCACCGGTGCTTGGATCATAAGTGTTTGATGTCTGCACTCCTGACGGATCAATTACCGTTAGCATTTGGCCACGCGCATTGTAAGTGAAATTAGTAACCGGTGTGCCGGCTATGACCGCCGGATACTGAATTTTCGAAAGCGTTCCTGTGACTGGATTATGGGTGAAAATAATCTGCTTCCCATTCGCATCCGTTGCCACGTTGACCTTGTTCCAGGCCAAATCGTAAGTAAATGTGCGAGTGATGGTGTAGGTTATCGGAGAGCTTGGTTTAGGATAAAGAACCAACGACAAAACGTTGCCAACTGAATCGTAGGTATAACCAGTTTTATTTCCTTCGGGAGCCGTAATGAAGAGCGGACGTTTAAGACCATCAAAGCTTGAATTCGTTATATTTCCCAGTTGATCTATTATCTTGAGCGCACTACCGAAACCATCAAAATAGTAGACAGTACTGTTGCTATTTGGGTCAACTTCTTCACTTCGACTACCTGCGAAATAGTAAGTCCACAAATTGCCATAAGCATCGCTCTGAGTCTTGATTCGGCTCAGCGAATCGTAAACGTTCGTCACCACCGGTGATGCTGGATTCGCTGGATTCTTAATTGTTGTCAGAAGTCCGGATGTAGAACTGCTGTAGCCATAGGTGGTTGAATGCGTCAACGCATCCTGAAAGGCCGTGAGCTGGTTAGAGGCATTAACGGAATAATGGACAGTGTTCGTACCATCGGTCACCGATAGAAGGTTGTTATTACCATCGTATGAAAGAGTAAGAGTCCGCAGCCCGTTTGTAACTTGAGTAAGATTGTTACCTGTATAAATGAAGTTGATCGTCATTCCAAATGGGTATTGGATGCTCGAGATGCGATTACTGGTGTTGAAACTATAGACAACCTTATCAAGCGTCGTATAAGAATAGGTAGAAGTCGAACTGTTGAAAGCAACGCTCGTAGCTGCTGTCGTACCGAGCGGTGCCACAAACGTTCCATCTGCAAGTTTTGCAAATGTCTCAAATGTGCTGCCTGCCTGGACCAGCAGCGTATTGTTGACCATCCGGTTCATCATCCAAACGTTGGATATGGAGAGAGTAACGACATTCGCAAGCGGAATCGTGGGCTGTGTCGAACTGAGCACGTCCATGCAAACGTACATTTGTGCGATAACCGCTGCGGCAGCCACAGGTGTATCAAAACCGAAGGCAATAAAACCATCGCTGCTAGGTTGAACGCCCATCTGGAAATTGTGATGCCAACCGAGGCCCAGACCGGAACTATACTGAGCCCCCCCCGAGTTGTAGCTCCTCTTGAGCGATAGTTGATATGGCTCGCCTTGGTTGCCTACGGAAAGATCGATACTGTCGAAATTATAACGGCCTTTGAATAGGTCAATTGGCTCCGCTGAAACGATAACCGCACCCAAAGGTCGTCCATTACCGTTTACATCGGAGGAGTTAACGAGGCCTCCAGTGTTGACCTGGTCGACAGACACACTTCCCGACAGCGCACCCTTAAGAGTTCCAACCAGCGGTCCCAAGAAGTTGCGCCCGAAGAAGTCCTGGACGTAATAACCGTAGCCAGCAAAACCAGCACCAATTGTGACGTTGCCACTTTGTGGAATAGTCAGTGTATTCCGGCCCAGAGTCATCGTCACCGAGCCCGTGACCGTAGAGGTGTACGTTGTAGAAACGCTTGAAGTGGCGGTCTGACGAATCTGAATTACCGTGCCACCGTTATCAGCCGTCAAATTAATTGCAGTGAGAGCCGAATTGCTAATTACAAGATTGTAAAAAGCCGTCGCAATGCTGCTTAAAGTGTCACCTACAACAGTGGTGTAAGTCAGGACCGTAGGATTAGTGGCCAACAATGAGTTGGAAATGTTCAGCTTTGGCACATCGCCGCCGCCTGACGACACGCTTCCACCAAACGAAATCTGCTCGCGAGCGATGAAACTGAGCTCAATTCCGTCCAAGACTGTTGAGGAGTAGCCGCCTGCTGCCAGGGCCGCCCGCACGGTGGTATACCAGTTGGACTGAGTCGCCACATAAGTGCGGTCAGAGGCGCTCTGGTTGTTGTAAGCAGCAATAACAACGGGGGTTGTAACGCTCGAGGCACCAGAGATGCCGGTCGTAACGGTACCTTCAAGCTGATGCCACAGCAAAGTCATCTGCTGCGAAGCAGAGCCAAGGACCGAAGTAGTCTTGAGACCAGACGTGGAGAAATAGTTGGTAAAGAAGTTGACCAGAATTTGGGTCGTCGAGCCGGCGGGCACAAGTGCGATTACACCGACGTTGTGGTGGAAGGCGCTGTAGGTGCTGCCAAGCCGATTAATGAAATCGGCGCCAACACCGTATTGACCGAGGAAGTTATACCAGATGATAGAAAGCGATTCGCCCAGAACATTTTCAGCAGTATTCGTTCCCTTAATCGTGTTGGCTAACGCCTGACGGTGAATTTCCGCGACCTGACGAGACGCATAGCCAAAGCCCGTTCCGATAGCATAGCTCTGACCGGTAACGATCGACGTGGCCGTCGTTTGGTCGAAAGCTGTCGTTGCGTAAGGGTGGGTGATGGTAAAGCTGAGAGTCTTAGTCACGCCAGTCGTTTGGGCAGCCGTGACTTTTTTGGACACACCGTTAACGAAAATGGTGTAAGTGTTTGTAGCGGTGTTGTACCAGAAGGTCTGCCGCAAGCCGTAGATGTCTGCCGTGTTGAACGTGATGCTCGTTGCGAAGGAGCCCGACGAGTTGTCGAAGTTAAATTGAATAGTGGCCTTAAATGCCGCAGGGAGCGACGTGTTCAGGGTAAAGCCAGCATTCGCATATGGCAGAACTGTATTGCGAACCGGGCCAGCTACCGGAACAACGCTTCTGCCGCCGAGGATTTGGTCGACATTGGGGACAGGGCTCGTGTTTTTGATATAGCTAGCCAGACTGGCAGCGTAGCTATTGAGGTCGTCGTTGATACCGGGTGAGCCGACGGTTCCAGCAGCTTTGATTGCGGTGACATAATCAGCAGTGATCGTGGCGCCCGTCTGAGCATGAGCAAGAAAGTTCGTGCGGTTGTAACCCATTGTGCTGGCAAGGTTGATACCGGCAATGGTGTTGTAGCTCTTGATAGCCGGGTCAAACTGATAATTCACTCCTCCAATCGTCGCCTGCACCCAGCAGTGATTGAAGGTGAGTGTATTAGCACCCGCGTTTGAGGAAACTGCAAAGCCGCCATTTGAAAGAAGCGAGGCGGCCAATGCAAGATCGGCGGTGCCGATATTCAACCAGTTCGACCACTGTGCTGCAGTGAGCGTGACCGTACCCGTCACAAACTGCGCAGGAATTGCAGCAGCCGTGAGCAACTGAATCATCAGGTCGGACTGGTCGAAAGCATTACCATTAGAGTCGATCAGGGCACCCCATCCGCCCTTGTGCAAACCGTAGTTGGGGTAGAAATCAATGTTGTCGTGAACGAACTGATAAATCAGGTCGGGGTCGTTCTTGAGGGCCCGCGCCTGCTCGGCAATGGAAGGCGCGCCCTCAATTGGCGGTGAGCCGGCTGCCATAAACTCGGGCAGAACTAGGTCCTCCGGAACCCTGTGAGCTGCATATTTTGCAGCTGCATCTTCGGGCGAGGTCGCCGGCTGCGTTGCCATCTGCATAATCTGGGGATCTCCCAGCGGCGAAAATGGCGGATTGATTTTTGGAATGCTTGTACTGGCCATCAAAGCGCCCATTGGGGAAGGCGCGCTGCCGAAAGCGTCCTGTTGTGATTGCATGTTGTTTGTCATAGTTTTGTGCTCCGAATGCGTAAAGAAGCCAGGACCTGTATGGCAGGCCCTGGCATAAATTGGATTGAAAAAATTCGTTATGCGTTTAGAGAGACAGGTCGATTTTTGACCAGACTGAATTTACTACCGCGACAGTCGTCGCCGCAGCACCAGTGCAGATGGCGTCAGCGTTATTACCGCAGGCATACAGATAACCGCTTGCCGTGAGAATGAACCACCGCTGCAACAGCCCTGTGCCGTGAACGAAGACATCGATGATGGTGTCAGAACCATCGCGAATAAACTTCGGTTCTGGCAGAATATTGAAGGCACCGCTGGGATCGGCGACACTCAGCTGACCATCGTCGGCGCCGGCATAAACCAACCGTCCATCCGACATCAACAAAATAAGTTGGCTGCAGGTCGCAAGCCCTTGCTGACCACGGGCATGGAACACCTGCGAAATGAGGCCACTCGGAACAAATCCAGCCGCTACAGGCGTACTCTGTGCGACGGTACTTGTAATATTCTTGAAGATCTGGTTCAAGTTTGTCGAGCCCCAGGTCCACAAGGTCCCAGCAGTAGTTAGCGCATACGCAGAACCGGTCAAACCGCCAAATATTTCGGCGGACGCAATTCCCGACAACGCTGTTACTTTAGTAAACTGCTTGAAGTTCGCTGTCACGCCCTGACCGAGCTCGCCATGCAGGTTGTAACCAGTCGTCCACACGTAGCCGCTCGCATCCACGATAAGCGCGTTGCCCGATGCCGTGCTGCCTCCGTTGGCAGAAATGGCAACTGCCGTGGTGAACGCAGCACCCGTGCTATCCTGCGCCGGAACGAAGCCCGCTGTTTGGTTTGTCACAGTGTTGATGCCAAGCTGCCCCTGGACATTGTAACCAGCAACCATAACCTTGCCCGGGCTCGTTCCACCGAACAGTAGATATGTGCTGATAAAAGTACTGACGGTCGCCATCTTCACATCGATAACGTGACTCGCTGCGCTCTGGTCAAGCACATGGCCGGTAACATTCGAAACATCAGTGGGAGTTGACACATTAGTAACAGCGCCGGTGCCTAACTGACCTGCGGTGTTCAGACCGACACCCCACAGTCGGAAGTCCGACGTCAGGAAGAACGCGCTACCGCCACCATTAGTGGTGGTATATCCGCCCTGTGCCCACACCTTCGTCACCGAAGCTCCGGCCGTAATGAACGATTCAATGCGCTTCAGGTATGGTCGGGAAACAAGGTCTCCATGTCCCAAAGCACCATATGCGTTGTCACCGGCGGAGTAAACCCAACCGTTCGAGTAGACCACGTAGAGGTTCGCATTCGTGAACGCCCAGTCAACGATAGTTGCGTTAGACGGAGGCGTAGTAGTGGTAGGATCGAACACGACCTGCTGAGCCAAGGAATTCGTGGCAGCGATGACGCCGTTAGAAAGGACACCAGTCGCGTTGTCACCCCACCCGGCGAGAGCTCCGTTGACGAGCTGGACGATCATCGGATCGTTTTTAAAGTCCGACTGTGAGCGCTTAGGAAGTGCGGCAACCTGCACCGGAGTGGGGACGACGTTTTCGACAAGCTGTCTATTACCCATATCGTCATACTGATAATTCGCGTGGCTGCCGTTGGGGAAGATCACCTGAATCAGCCGGCCAAGGGCGTCATAGCGGAATGCTGCGTTGTTGTTTGACATGATTTTGATTCCTATGGAATTTGAACTGACCGCTTTTATTGGAGCGGTCGAAATGATTGATTTGGAAAAAGTGTTTGACCGAAACTAACTTGCTTCGGGCAGTAGTACTGGTTTCAACGCTAAAGAAAGGTTTTCCAATAGCATTCGTTTCAACATCACGGATAGAGATGGATTGACACTCAGCTCAGCTAAAGCCTTTTCGGCTTCGATTTCCGAGCTTTTAAGAGGTGCAAATTCGCAGAATTCCGCGATGAGCATTCTTTGTCGGTTATCGGCATAGGTTGCGAAGTTTGCCAACAAATTTAAAAGGGTTGCGGACCCTTCAAAGATTGTTTTTCGTGTAATGATCGGACGTTGTGTTTGGTCCAAAAGACTGTGAGGAAAAGGTGCCGAAAGACCAGGAATGTCACCTCTACATGCTCCAGTGTGTACCTGGCCACGGTTTAAAAACGAATTCGTCAGAGCTGAAGATGGATTCGGAGGCGTTGAAAGCTTGCTGATGCTTTTAATTAACTCCAAATGCTTAGCGAATCCAGCGCCCGTATCAAACGGCTTAGGAGCGGCATTCTCCTTTGCAATTCGCTGTTCAAGTTTTAAGGCGTGGGAGACAGGTTCAACAAAGACAGGCGCCTTGAACTCACGTTGAAGATGTTCCGCCAGATCGTGAGCCAAATCCCAGTCAGTCGATAGCTCTGGGTAAGTGCCGTCGATTAACCTGACCTCAAGCCAAGATTTCGTCTCCGTTTTTCGAGTACAGATAAGAGACCTTGTGCGCTTCCCGCGCGATAAATACCCTCGCTTCATTACAAGATATCGAATTGCGTGGGACAATTCGATATTAAAAGCCGGTTCGCGTCCAATTTCTTTCATGAGTGACTTTCTTTTTTTTACCGCCGCTAGCAAGGGAGCGGCATTCAAGGCGATATAAGCTTATGCCCCGGGCGTCGGCGTAGGAGCCGGATTACCGAATTTGCTCAGCAAAAGCTGAAGCACGGCAAGCACGAGACCGGCGATGTCGACGGCGCTCAGGCCTTCCGGGCGGACGGCAGCCGGAGCAGGCGACGCGCTCTTCGGCAGCTTGCTGAGGATGAGCTCGAGGATCTGCATGATCGTCTCGGCGATCGTCAGGATGGAAGTGGCGTCGATAGCAGGAGCGGGTGCAGGCGCCGGAGCAGGAGCAGGCGACGCACCACCCGGGAAGTGGCTGAGGATGAGCTGCAGGATCTGCAGCACCAGCGCGGCGATATCGACCGCCGACAGGTTCGCATCCACGGACGCATCTTCCGGCTGCTTCAACACCGAGTTGACGACGTCGAGAGCCGAATTGACCTGGGCTTCAGTCAGCGCCGATTCAGCGGCCTGGCCGGCATCGGCCGGTTTGTTCGAGGGGTTTGCGACAACGGCGTTCTGCAACGAAGCGAGCACCATCTTGAGGACGCGGCATTTCTGATCGTGTTTCATATGTGTTTCTTTCAATTGATTGATAATTTCTCGCCCGAGCTAGAGAAATAAATTGTTTGGGAAATTGTTGCTGCCGACTATTCAAATCCAAATCAATGAATAACCGACCCGTTGTCACCTCGGGCTGAGGCAACGGGATAAAACTTCGGAGTAGCCATCACGGCCACCCAAAGCCTTATCTCGTTGCCCCTTTGAAGAAGAAGAAGAAGAAGAAGAAGAAGAAGAAGAACAAGCAAGCCACGGCACATCTAACTGCGCCATGGCTTGCTATAAGTTCGAGACTTAACGCAGAACCTTCACCACCAGTAGCGCACAGTCGTTATTCGCACCGACCAACTCGGCATGAGCAGCCATTTCATCATCGCTATGCAGCGACTCTTCGATGATATTTCCGTCCTTGTCTTTCAAGGCCCGGAAATAATCGACCGGCTGACTGTGCCCATCAACAAGATAGGCCTGAAGGAATTCATGCAGATCAGTGCCGTCGCCAAAGGCGTGCGTGCCATTCTCCATGCCACGATCAATGTATTCATAGGAGATTTTGTCCCAGACTTCCACAGCTCGGTCGAACGATTCGACCGTGCCAACCTCAAAAAGGATGTGACCGATCTCACGCGCATTTTCGTTACGCAGGCGCCGGATGATTTCTTGACCGCTGACGCTCAATTGGCTCTGGTTGATGTTGCTCATCTGTTCTCTTTCTGCTGTTTTGTTGATAGTGATGATTTCTGGACGATGCTCATATAACGGTCTGTCGACCAGGCTAAATTCAACTCTGGACCAGCCCGGCCGACCAGTTGAGAGGCTGCTTAAAACCCCGTTAAGCCGTCTTCAGGGCGCCGGAGGAGTGGCACTACCGCCACTGTTCGTCCCGCCGCTGCCGGCCGTACCAGAGGGAG
>JAGXAB010000086.1 GCA_018971775.1 Cyanobacteria bacterium REEB67
TGCTTGTTGCCCTTGAAAAAAAGAAGCTAATTCAAAGAACTCCCCGGCAGTCTCGCAGTATTCGAGTTCTTTTGCCGCCACACCAACTGCCTGCGTTGCTATGATGTGACCAGTTCAAATGATCATTTCCCCTGTGAAACGGTACTAGTCGATTTTGAAGCAGTTCTGACGAAAGGCCTCCACGGCTTCGGCGCTGCCGGTGACTGTGAAGTCGGTCCAGCTGGCCGGGCCGTAACGGCGTACCGAGACATTGCTCAGCGTCAGGCCGGTGTTGGCCAGGCAGTTGAGCAAGCCGATCAGTATTCGTCTGTCCGTGTCTGGGCCGAAGGAGTACACGGAGCCTTGGTAGCTTGCAGGCATCGAGTGATCCTTTTTCGATTGGCGATCTTGCTTTTAAATTTTCTTTTTCTCCTCGTAGGCCTGTTTCAGGTCCCAGAGTTCGACGTCGCCGGGTTCCGGCACGAAGGAGATCCCGCCTTCAGCCATGCAGATGCTGGCGCCGTCGGCGAAGACAACCATACGAGCGCTGCATTGCGGGCAGGCGGCGACGCCAGGCACCATGCGCGCCTGGGGATCGTATTCTCCTTTTTGAGCGATTTTCATGTTCTACTCCATGTTTACTGTTTGCAGGTGATCGATGCATTCGAGGGTTCTAGCGGGCTGCTAAATCTTCGTGCGCTCCGCCTGCACGTAAAGCAGGAACATGGCGACGATGAAGAAGCAGAAGCCCGCTTGGCCCGATGCCAGGACATATCCGGTGATGAATGTGCCGGTGAAAGCGGCAATCGCTATGCCCCATAGCATTTTTCTGCGCCGGGCTCGGGCCTTTTGAATCAGGGGCTCGAACTGTTTGGCAAATTCGTCGAAGTCCCGCCAGCCAGTCTTCTTGCCGTCTTTGTTGTTGTCGCTGTTCGACATTGTCTCTCCATTTCGGTTTGAGTTGGTCAACGACTTTGTCATTTTCAAAATCAGGAGCTGCTTCCCGGGAGGTTGCGGTTGAGAAGCGTCGCTAGCACACCACAACGGCAGGCATCCTGATAGTTCCAGCCACAGGCATACTGCATCCGATCGGCAAAAGCAGACCTGAAATACGCCTGGATTGGTTGGTGTGAGCTTGCTGCGTGAAAAGTATTCCGGAAAAATGAAAGGAGATATATGCCTTGTTGATAGCAAATCAGAGGCGCTTAAAGCAATATTCTAATTTCCTGTCGTGCTAATTTTGTCAGATTTTAGCGCTTTTGCGCGGAAGCAGGCTGCGCTAGCTGCGCCACTATATGCGGTGCCATGCAAAAACTCACGAATGGTCCGATCGTCGATCGAATCATTCGCGAGTTTTCGCTGTATAGTGTGCGGATTTGTCGGGTGGTTTTCGGAGTTGCGGTAGATGAGCGCTTTGGCGATGCATCTCTTCTACCGTTTAGACTTTAGCGCGCTATCCATCAAAGCTATATCAAATGCGTGTTCGCGCTACGGTGCAAAGTGATGGTTTTTCGCTCGTTCGAAGGTCCTGCTTTTGCCAGGGTTAATCTATGCCTGGCTGCTGAACAGCGGCCAGTCTATATATGATCCTTCGAAAATAACAATGCGCCAGGCCGTCATTATTGGAAGTTTCCTTTCCCATCCAAAATAGCCCCTGCGAAATGCTATATGATCATCATGCCCAATCGGAGCGGGCTGGGATCTTAATGTGAGGGTGAAATTTTGGGACTGATCCTGGAAGTCGGCTATCTGGCGGACATGCTCGAAAATGACGAGGAAGGCGCCCAGTGGTTTGGCGAGGACATGAGTAAGCTCAACGCATTTCTTGTTTCGCAAAATCTGCAGCCACATCACGAGCCCAGAGTCTGCCAGATTTTCAGCTGTGAGATGTATGGATATTCAGGCCTGCATTATCTGCGCCGCTTTGCCGCCCACCTCGACTTGCGGGCGGTCAAACCACCGCCTGGTAAGCCCTATGCCGAGATGGTCGACGAAGAAGAGCATGATCCGGTTTTGCTCGAATACTTTGAACAAGCTGATGAAGACTACGCCGCCGCACCGGATCAGCGGCAGCTGCGACCGCGCCGATTTGACCATCTTATCTTGCATAGCGATTCTGGCGGTTTCTACATTCCCCAGGATTTACCCCACGTTTTAATTGCGCCCGATGAGCTCGACTTGCATGAGATGATCGGCTCTTCTCAACGTCTTCTGGCCGAATGCGTAGAGCTTGCGAGCGCTCTTGAATTGCCCCTGGATATCGATCTGGAATCGGACATCGTCTGGGACGCGGCTAACGCGCAGGGGGAAGGCGACAGTACAGCAGCAACCGCCGGTGACACCCCCAACGCCGCCACCAGTACCGCCACCGCTGCCATAAGCACCTCCACCGCTGGCACCAGACCTGCCTGGCAGCGCTATGGCATCGAATCTTTCATCTGTTTGAGATTGCACCACGCCGCCCAGCATTCGATTAAAACTGGCGCTGCGATCGTTTTTTGCTAGGGGGGAAATGTCTGAAGGCCGCGAGACAACGATAAATTCTCAAGCGGAGAGCCGTCCCTGGCCGCTCTGGCAGCGCTGCCTCTTCCGTTACTGGTTCTGCTACATCTTTTTATATCTCTTCCCGTTTCCTTTTAGCGCCATACCCGGGCTCCATCTCATTGCCATTCCCTGGGACATGTTTGTGCGTGCGCTGGTGAATGGTTCAGCCGCTTATTGCTTCCACGTCACGCCCGACTGGTCTCACGCGGGCAGTGGCAGCGGCGATCAGCTCATTCGTTGGATAGAGCTTGCTACTTATGCCGGCTTTGCACTTCCCCTGGCAACAGTCTGGAGTATCCTCGACCGGCGTCGGCGGCAGTATAGATTTCTCTTCACGCTCTTGCGGATCTGGTCTCTTACCTTTGTTGCGGCCAATATGCTCAGCTACGGTGCAGCCAAAATTATTCCCAGTCAATTTCCACCGCTGCATGATCAAGACCTCTCGCAAACAGTGGCAACTAAGTCGCCGATGGGTATTTTGTGGACCTTTATGAGTACGTCTCAACCCTATACCATTTTCGCCGGCCTGGCCGAATTCGCCGCTGGTCTCCTGCTCGCCGTGCCCGTTACAAGAGTTCTCGGTGCCTTGCTCTGCTTTGCTGTCGCCACGCAAATCTTCATGCTCAACATGTGTTATGACGTGCCGGTAAAAATTCTATCCGGTCACCTGCTGATGCTTTCTTTTTTTCTGCTTTTGCCCGATGTCAAAAATTTGTTTGGCCTCTTTTGTCTGCGAAAAATAGCGGTTGCTTTTCCCCAATTCGAGCTTTTTCAAAAAAGCAAAATCAATTTGATTTTCTGGATTTGTATTTGGCTCTTTCTCGCCTATTACGCCGCTTTTGGTTTTATCGGCTCTTATAAGGGGTGGAAATCATCTGCGGCTGCGGTTAGTCGCAAGCCAGGCGATTACAGCGGATACTGGCTGATTAGTTCATGTCTGTTTGACGGCAAGGAATTGCCCTCGACTGCTCCGGCCAGCCAGCGCTGGTGCTCGATGTGGGTGTATAAAGATCGTATCGCCGTTTGCGGCGCAGATGGACAGTGGAAGTCGTATGCAATCCAAAAGGAGCCGAATGGTACTGACTTTTTGATGATTGCTAGAGATCGCACCGCTCAGCGTGCCTTTTTTAGGGGCGTCATGCCTGATTTAGATAGCTGGAATTTAAGTGGCGATGTGGCGAATACTCCTTGTGAAATCCACTTGCGTCGTCCACTTGGCGGTGACAGCCTGTTGCTCAATCGCGGCTTCCACTGGGTGAATGAAGTGCCTTACAATCGCTAAATGGCCCAGTCGATCGATAGACTTTTTAGAGCGCTATCATCGCTCATCGGCAGCGAGAAAGCCGATTTTTCCATCAGTGCTGTTCTAAATCTGGCGAAATCATCCTTAGTGATCATCACCGCGCAACCGTCATTGCCGGTGAGGATTTCGTTCTTTGGCAAGCCCGGCAAAAGCGCGAGGAACGTGACACTGATCGTCTTGACTTTGCTGCCCTCGGGGGCAATTATGCTGTTATTGCCGTTCGCTTTGGATTCCCAGACGAGCAGAGCGTCGGCGCGCGGATCGACGCCCAGAGCCAGTCGCAGGGCGCTGTCTTCGGGCAGTTCTTTGAGCAGCTCGAGAAGCAGTGCTGCGCTCTTTTCGGTCAGTCTCAAGCTCAAGCTCTGGTTCTGCTGTGTTGCCGTCAGGCTGTAGGTCTGTGCTTTGGCACTGCGAAAGACCGGGTCTTCGGTCATCTCCGCTATTTCAGCATCGCTAAAGGCACTCTGGCGATCGCGGTCGCACCAGGTCGGGCAGGGGAAGAAGTCGGCCTGACGTCCGAGGCGTGCCATTAATCTTGAAGCGCCGGCTGTTTGATAGACATCCATTTCTTCGGCTGTAATGGGCACCATCGCTACGCACTTTGATGGCAGGGGCACGCCAAGCATGGTCGGGACGGGTGCATAGAGAAGGCCCTTAAACTGGATGCCGAGAAATCCGCTCGTGCGAAATTCTGTGTAGCCGCCGGCGCTGACGGTCTTGTGCTGACGCGCCAGTTGACTGATCGAATCGAACAACTTGATTGGCAGCTGTGGATAATCCTGGTCGTCGTCGTTGGCTCGCTTGAGGACGGTGAGGACGATCTCTTCCTGGCCGAGCGGCGCTAATCCTTCGGTGACATAAGTCCAGGCTTCTTGCTGATTTTTTGTGGCCGCGACCTTATGACGATAGATTTTTACTTTGACCTGCGAGTTTGCCTCGACTGTGGCAATCAGCTTAGCCTCAGCGGCGTGGGTAATGTCCAGATTGGACGGAAGTATCGGGGTTGGAGGCGGCAGGGCGAGGGTCGGCTCGGGCGACGCTAGTGGAGCGATCAGCGCTACGGTCGCTGATGCTGTGCAGAGTATTCGATAAAAGAGCCTGTCCGCCCGCCGCATTTCTCTTCGGTCTTTCCTTGTTATGTCTTTCCTTGTTATGTCCGGGAGAAAATTCCACCCAAAGGTCTCGCGCCCGATGCTCGATTTTCATCCCAAAATAAAACGTACCCGGACGCCAGCCTGAGCTAAGCGTCCGGTACACCGATACGTTAAATTGTCTTATATCCCTTTACCTGTGTCTTAATTGCGCATCAGATCCGAGAGTTCATCGGCGTGCTCTTCTTCGACTTCGAGGATCTCTTCGAGCATACGGCGCGTCGTCGAATCCGCCTCGCCAATCCACTGGATAAATTCGCGGTATGATTCGATGGCGATGCGTTCGGCGATAACGTTTTCTTTGATCATTTCTTCGAGATCGAGAGCTTCCACATATTCTGAGTGGCTATTGGTGGCCAATTGAGTGGGGTTGAAATTTGGTTCTCCGCCGAGTTGTTTGATGCGCTTGGCGATCATGTCGGCGTGGCCGAGCTCTTCATTGGAATGCTCGAGAAATTCCTGGGCGACAGGTTGCGAATCGAGACCCTGAGCCATAAAATAGTGACGACGGTAACGCAATACGCAGACGAGCTCTGTGGCGAGAGCCTCGTTCAGACGTTTGAGCATCTGGGTCAGGTCGAGGGTATAGCTCGGTGTGACTGCACCTTTTTCGACATTGTCGCGGACGCGTTGACGCAGTTCGGCCTTGCTGTCATTCAATACTTTAGTCATTTTCTTTTTGTCCTTCTTTTTGATTTTGGTTTTGAATTTGGATATAAGTTGGAGCGGTCTCGATCTTTTACGGGCATGCCCGAAGTTGAAAAATTTCTGGCGCTTCTAATTACAGTGAAGAAGGCTTAAGCCGCGAAGAAACGGCTCTGGGAAAGCATGTGCAGCTTCGGCAGAATTACCGCTTTCATTTCATCGAGGTCATAGCTGCGTATGACGCCGCGGTCATACTTTTTGCAAACGTCTTCCCAGAGCTCGAAGAGCCGTTTGGGCGAATACATGTCGCGCGCTTTATCCTGATATTCGATCAGGTCGAATCTATCCGCACCATCGAGTTTTTCCGGATTTTGCGGAACGCTGTAGTTTCTGGAAGGATCTTCCCATGCCATATCCATATCTCACCTGCCCATCTTCATTGTCTAGAAAGAACGACGGGAGGGGATGGGGTTAGTTCCGTTCGGCATTTTATGGGTGCTGATAGCCCAGCCTGGCGGCATTTGCGCTGTCCGCGGCCGCTTCCTCGGTACGTCCAAGGGCCTTGTCTGCGAGCGCACGGTAGTAGTATGCCTCCCCGGATTTACCGAGGATTTCCACGGCCATGGTCAGGTCTTTGACTGCTTCCTCGTGCTCTTTCAATTGTTCATGTGCTTCGCCGCGCACCAGATAGGCGCTGCCGCAGGTCGACATAAATCCAGTTACCTTGTCGCAATCGGTTACGGCCTCGGCATATTTGCCCTGGTCGAAGAAGAGCTGGGCGCGACGCACATAGCCTTCCCAGTAGTTTGGTTCGAGCTCGATGGCCTTGTTGCAGTCGGCCATCGCCTCCTCGCGCTTGTTCAATTGGCGATAGGCAGCGGCGCGACTGAGGTAGGCTTCGTTGCCGCCCAGGCTGATCGCTTTGCTGAAGTCGGCGATAGCCTCTTCATATTTTCCTAGCGAATTGTAAGCAACGCCCCGGCAGATATAGGTCTCCAGGTCGCCTGGGTCGATGGCCAGAGCCTGAGTGTATAGACTGGCCGCCTCTTTGTTTTTATCGGCCTTCTGCAACTCCAGGCCCTTCTTAACGAGGACCGTCACTTCCGGTTTTGGATAAAAAACTTTCATCAAGATCTGGATCGCTACGGGACCGGACACCGCCGGCGCCTTTATTTTTTCCAGAGCATTGGTCAGCTCTACGCCCATTTTGGCGTCCTGACGCTCGACCGGCCGCACCTGCAATTCGTAGAGAACGAGAGCGCCCGGAGCGAGATTGCACTGCACGCTCAGACCCATGGGGCGGCCGCGTTTGCTGTTGTTGAAAAATTTGGTGATTGTGGCGATGGTCGTGACCAGATAGTCGTGCAAGCTCGGCATATCGGCGCGGTCCGCGAGCGCGGAGTTGGAGTTTAAAAGGCGCACATGGTCAAGTACAGCGGCGTCGCTCACCCTGGCGTTGGGGGCTAGAGAGCTGCCGCCATCGTTTTTGCTGCTCGCTGCGGCCTGGGCCGGAGTTTTGGCGGGCGCTTTGGCCGGCGCTTTGCCCGGTTGGGCGAGCACTGGCGTGCTCATTGCGAGCAGGCTCGAAGCAATCAGTAACAGTGAGGCCTTTTTGCGGCGTTGCTGTGTTTGCAAGTGACTGGCAAGATTCTGCACGAGGCCTCCAGGCTGTTGAGCTAGCACAGTTTACCCCATCAACTTACGACCGGTTGTGGAGGGATGCGTGAGTTTTTTTACTTGGCGGATTCTTTCGGCTGCGTCTGGTCGATTATGGGATTTTGAATTCGATCAGCTCGCTTTTAGATACCGGTCCACCTGAAGTTTCCTCTTTGATCAGTCCAACACCGGGAGCGTACCAGCTCACAATGTGAGATAGGAAGCACCCGGCCCAGTGGCCTTTCACCACTTTTAAAGCGAGGAATTTGCCGGCCGGTACGATAATTTCTTCCGGTCCAGACACAGTCCCTTCAATCGGCCCAGGAAAATGCAACTGTTCAGTCCGCAGGGGACCGCGCCAGGGGCGGGCAGGTGGTCCATTCCAGCTAAATCCGCTTGTTAACGGTGTCTTGAATACCTTGCGGCCGGAGCGGGGACTTTTTTCATCGTTTTGATAAATCCAGCCTTCGCATTCTGTGAACCAATATCGCGCAGTCTTGAGGCCATTAAGTTCCGAGTTAAGGGTGGATTCCACTTGATGCCAGGTCGATCCATCGGGAAACGAACCCTCGTTGAGTACTGTCTTCACTCCTTCGCAAGTCTGGCTTCTTTCTTTTTCGTCTGGATTGATTACGCCTCTATATTTCCAGTAGCAGCCTTTTTTCAGTGGAAAGTAATTCGGAAGAGCCTCTTGCGCTGATGACCGTAACGGAGAGTGTTCTTTTGCCAGGCTAACTGATTGCGACTCTGCTCTATTTACTGATGAGCAGACAAGCAAAATCAGCCCTGCCGCAGAGATTTTTTGCAAGACTCTAAACCGACAGACTCGTCCTCGTTTGCTTATTTTAAGGTTCGAGAGAAATCTTCCGAAAGCTATCAGTTGTTTGCCGGCTTCGATCAAATCTCAATGCTCCGCGCGTGTGAAATCCTATAAAACGACCGCTTTCAGGTCACCAGAGTAGCATTTTGTTTCGAGTATTTTCCTAATGACGCTGTAGTTTGCGCCATAATTAGCTTGTCCTTGATTGGGGAGTTTTGAGATGGATGCCGCCGATATAATGTTCAAAATGGCTGATGTGTACGCTAGATGTGCGTCATATCAAGACCGTGGAATCGTGCGGCATTTTGAGAACATGCCGGAAGCCGCAGGCTCCGAACCGGCGGCCGAGGTGCACCGCCACAGGGTCGCCTTTAAGACGGTCTATCTGGCGCCTAATAAATATTATTTCGAATGGGCCGAGCCACCGGTCGGTGATCCGGCGACAGCCACGCACCGCGTCAGCGCTTTCTGGACGCAGGGTGAGCAGGTGTTGCGTCTTTTTTATTCCATGCCCGGTGCGCAGATCTGTCCCAGTCTCGACCATGTCATCGCCGGCTCCGCCGGCATCTCGAAGGGGTCTTCGGTGACCGTCGCTTCCTATCTTTTACCTTCATTGATGAGCAAGATGCGTACCCTTTTTCGCTTCAAAGAACTGGTCAGGGTGGATGACTGCCGGATCGACGGCCACACCTGCCATACCTTGAAAGGGCAAAACTGGAATGGCGGTGAGGAGCACCTTTATATAGACAGCAAGGAGTTTTTGTTGCGACGCACGCGTGTCGCTTTTGTGATCAAGCCCGGTGTCGATGAAGCGCAATACGAGGCGATCAAAAGGGCGGACCCGGCCCAGGCCGAAGAATATCGCAAGTTTCGACAGTCGCAGACCGCCGAGCGACGTTTCTGGAATCAAATCGATTATCACCAGGCCGAAGTCAATAAGCTCGAGGCCAATGGGGCCAGCGGAGCATTATTTAAATTCGATCCTTTGCAGGAAAGCGATTTGATTCCTAGTTTTGCCGTGCTCTGACCAGACTAAGAACTGTCCTAAGAGCTGCTTTTGGCGCCGCCGCTGTCGCCATTTTTGGGTGGGTCGAGGCGCACGAGCACTTCTTGCTGGGTCTTGTCTTTGCTCAGATGCACTAAGATGGTGCTCTGCGGCTCGAGCAAATTAGCCAGGCCTGTGTCATAGACTACGTCCTTGTTTTTGCCGACGGTAAAAGCGGCGCGCATGCTCTTTTTATCGACCTTGCCGTGCACAGGCGTCGATTGATTGTTGAGCGTGTTGTAGTAGTTGCCGCTGATTACGCCTGCCTTATTGACGGCCAATTGAAAAATAGTGTTGGAAGAGGTGTCGCCGCTCTGGCTAAGGGCAAAGACCCCGAGCGGTTTCCAGTCGCCGCTCACTTGTGTCTTGCCGTTGACGACTATTGTCGGCACTGCTGGTGCCGAGTTGGCCAGAGTCTGTGCTTGTTGATAATACTGCACGGTCGAGGCTGTTGGCGTGCTGCCGTAATAGACCTGATCGCCTTGATAGGTGATGTTGTTGCCGTAGTCATAGTCGACCGGCGCCGCCGCTTCGGACATGCCCCAGTAAGGAGCCAGGCCGCCCCAGCCGACGCCGCCCCACCAGCCGTAGCCCCAGCCGTCATAACCCCACCAATCATTGTGCCTGTTCCACCAGTCGCGGCCGAAATCGTTGCCATAGCGACCGGCCCAGTTGTTGCGGACATCGGCTCCGTGATCGACAAGAGCCGCCTGAGCTTGTGGATGGGTCTGGGAAAAATCGCGCCCGGCTTGGGCGGCTGAGGTGTAATTGTTAGCGTTCAAGCGACCGAAGCCGCCGTCGGTCGAAAGACCATTCGAGCGAGCCGAGCCGTAGGTCTGATCAGCGCCGCTTCGCAGTGCTTCTTCCGAGACGTGCGGCGTGTCGTCGATGTTGGCGCGACCTTCATCACCTCGATAGCCCTCGCTGCGGTAGCCGTCGCCCCAGTCGCCGCGCCCGCCTCGATAACCGTCATCGAGACCGTCACGGTCGCCAAAGCCGCGTTCGCCGCCGCCGCGGAAACCACCACCACCACCACCGCGTCCGCCGCCGCCGCGAGCTTCTGCGGCCTGGTCTGTGATTTCAGTAAGAGCGGGCATTACGGTCAGCGCCAGCGCCATTGAAAAAGACAGAGATAGCGAAAGAGAAAGAGAAAGAGTCTGTCTGGACGAAAGGTATGATTTCACTTTTTATCCTCTTATATTTTGCTGTCGCGGGTGATCGTCATGATGCCGGCGTCGGGCAGGCGATGGCCGGCGACAAAGCGTCTCGAGGATTGCCAGGTAAAAGTATTGTTGTCGACATTTGTGAGAGTGTAAATGCCACTATCAGCGGTGCCGTCCGCTTCGATGCCGCTAGCCCTTTCGTCCCAGCGTTTGCCATTATTTAAAAAGCGGCCATTGCCAAATCCGCCATGGGCGTCGAAATGCCAGGTGCGGATCATGCTGCGCACAGGGTCCCAGCCAATGATTTCCAGCTCTTCTATGCTCGGCTCTGCCTCACCGCCGAAATAACGGCAGACCATGAAAGTCTTGTTTTTCGACCAGTCGGCGCGCATGTGCAGTGTGCCTTTTTCGCCTTTGCAGGACCAGGAGCCGACCAGCCAGTCGAGATCCTTGAGATTGTTCGCAGGGCGTTCCTGGCGGCAGGCCGTTTCTGCTGCCGATTGCATCAACCACTGGCCGTTTTGCTTGACGTGCACGACCATGTAGCGACCGAGGCTGCCGTCGTCTGCACCGCCTTTGATGCGGGTGGTGCCCTCTTCTATGGCCACATTGGGGGCGGGAAATTTGAAAGACAAGTCGCTTACTTCCAGCGTCGCGCCGCTGTTGCCGTGGCTTTTTCCGAAGCCTTGTTTGAAATATTCTTCAATCGCCGCTCTGCCCTTGTGGACATTGCCGAGGCTGTCAGTGAATAGACCATCTTCCGTCCACATCGCTGCCAGCGCTCTGGCATCGGCACCAGTGTAAGCGCGGACATAATCATCTACCTGGGCGCGCAGTGCACCTTCGTCCGAACCAGAAGCTGACGTGGACACTGATGTGGAAGCTGTTGTGGACTTTGCTGTGGACTTTGCTGTGGACGCGGATGTTGTTGTGGCCGTGATGGTGGCGTCAGCTGCAAGGGCGCCTTGCGGGCATGTCGCAATCGACAGTGCCAGGGGAATCGCTGCCGCCAGCGAGAATGTCGCTACTTTCGCCTCTGAAAAATGCCATCGCGCCGCGCTTTTTCCTTGGATCATTGCTCTTTCTTCTCTCGCAAATAAATACTGCTCTACGCACCTAGTGATCTGCCCGGGTGCAGAGGCAAATATTCAAAAAATTGTCTCTTTTTTGCCAGTCGTTAAAAAGCGAAACAGCCCTGGGTTCAAGATTTATCAGGCTTCAATTGCAACTTTTTGGTAAGAATTGTACCTCTTAATGGAGGGGATCGAAGACTTCGACTGGTGCCCGAGCGCTACCGGTTACGTCTTCCACGATCAGGTCGGGCCTCGGCGATTTGATTTTATTTACAGTCCAGAAATGATTGGCGCGGATTGTGATCTTATGCAGGCTGGGCAGCTTTGCTAGAAAAGGCAGGCTCTTATCGGTGACTGAAGTATCGGCGACATTTATATAATCGAGCAATTTGAGGTTGCTGAATTCCTTGATGGTGACGTCGTTAAGAGCTTTATTGCCGCCGATATCGAGGGCGACAAGCTTATGGCATTTGCCTACGAAGCTGATTTCAGCGGGGCCTAGCTGACAGCGGGTGCAATTCAAGCTGGTCACGGTCGAAGGTAAACTCTTGAACTTGCTCATCATGTTTGGTTTCAAGCTCAGACTGCCCATGTTGAAATTAGTGATAGGTAAGCCATCGAGCTGATCGAAGCCACTGCCGGTGATGTCAGTGGCGCTGATCCGCAGGTCGTCCAGATTTTTGAAGGTGTGAATGATTGCCAGGGTTTTATCGGTAATCAATGTATTGTCGAAATTCATGCGAAGGAAATTGGGGAAGTTTCTCAGCACTTCCGCCTGTTTGTCGTCCATTTCCAGTCGGGAGGCATTCATCTGGGTGACGTTGACTGCTTTTAACTGTACAAAGGCATCGAGATGCTCAAGCCCGTAGTAGCTGAAAATAATGTTGATACTGGCGTTGCTCGGGATATGAATGAGTCCGCGTGCCTGCATCTTCGTGAATTTGATGGCGGGCGTACCGTCCGGCTTCGTGTAGGGTGCACTGACGTCAAGGACGGCAAGGCTGCTTTCCGGCGGGAAGTTGAAGGGGATCATTTTTACGGCGGCAAGTGGCGCGCCGGGTGCTTTCGCACCAACCGCTTGCGTTGCAGTACTTTTTGTCGCAGCCGGTTTCGTTGCAGCCAGTTTCGTTGCTGCCGGTTGCGCTGTAGTCGGACTTGCGCAAAGCTGTGCCAGGCCGAAATGCAATGCCAGCATCAGGCCGCTTGTACGGAAGGCGAGCGCAATTGAAGCTGCGGCTGTTGCTCGGCCATTTCTTTTGCGCATCTTAATTGCCCCCGGCGATGAGGACTACCGCCCCTGCCCGATCTTGACAGCCGGCGCAGCGTTTCGTACCGCCTTCATTTAATCACGTCTGAGTCCCGGCGTTCGAAAATGACCGGCCGAAATTACTTCCTTGATTACATCTTGGATTTCCGCGGTGGGCCATTCTGCCCGCCCTGACCGGGGACCTGACATTGCTCGCGTGAAGCTGCGGCAATCATTCCCAGGGCCAATTCTCTTAAGGTCATATGACTGGCATCACCGTTCAGGCCGGAAGAGCTTTGAAAGAGTTTTTCCATCGTGCCGAGGGCCATCTTGTCCGTCGGGCTGAACTGATTGCTGCGGGACATCGCCTGGAGCTGGCCAAAGGTGACGCCCTGGCTGGTGAGGGTACCGCCGACAAACTGATCCATGCGTTGCAGCAAATGGCTGTTGGTTCTTGTATCGATTGCCTGGACTGTGCCGAAAATGTCATCGCAGGAGGGCAGGCTTTGCAAGTCTGTAGTCATGCTCACATTCATTGGTCGTGCGCCCATGCGAGTATCGCCGAATGGGTCATGATCCTGTGCCGGAGTAGAAGCTGGACCGACTTTAACCTCGTCCCAATTCGTTCTGTCGGTCATGAAGCACCCCCAACGGTTATTGAAAAAATGTCGCTACACCTGATCTTAGAGCCATCCAAACAGCCATCCAAACAGCCTTCTTTATAATGCCCCGCCGTCCACCTTTCAAAACCGGAGGGTGGCCCCCGGCACAATGATATTTGCTTTTCACAAAAAGGTTTTCCGTTTTCGCAATTTCCCCATGGACCGGGCGTCCGACCCGTGCTATTGGCGTTTCAGATCTTTCACGTCATTTTCACGAGACCTCCATTAGATTCATTCCATCGAAGCCGTTCGCTTGACATTCGGCTCGATGCACCGGCCCCCATTACTAAAACCACCTCAAAAATGAAGCAGGACATCGAAAGATGAACAAAACTCTTTTTCTTTCACGCTCAATCGCTTGCCTCGCAGTAGTGGCCTCGCTGCTCGGCGCTGCACCGGCTTCTGCGCAAGGCAATAATGTCCCGGTCACCGGCTATTCCACCGGCGAGACGATTCAGATTTCCGGATGGGAGACTGATCTGGTCCGTCGCAACAAAGGCCTGGAAAAATTTCACTGGTCCGCTATCAACACCGTTCAGCACTATAACGTTGTGCCTGCCGGCGCCGGCATGCAAAAGGGCCCGAGCGCAGTCAGAACGCTCAGCCCGTACCACAATTCCAAACCGCAAGTAATCTCCAACTGGTCAAACACCAAAGCTCCCATTGCCTGCATCGCCAGCGCCGATAATGGCAGCCACGCCAATGTCAATGCCCATCTCCGCCACAACAACAGCAACACCAGTACTTACGCTCAGTTGAATCGCTCCTATGATGCCGCTCCCGGCGCCTATCAGAGCCAGTATGGTTTCAACCGCAGCGAAGGTCAGGTCAGTGGTCGGGTCATGCATTACTAATCGTCCTCTTAACCGCTAACGTCCTTCCCAAAAGCTTCATACTTCGCTGTCAAAGTGGGTAGAGAATGTTTTGGGAGGGCGTTTAGTTTGCAGACGATCAATTGGAAACGCCGATTCACTTTCGTCTCCATTTGTTTGCTGACGCATTCTGTCTGCCTCGTACCTTTTGCCTACGGCAGCAGTACCGACCCGGCTTTTGTTACAGAGCGGGTCATTGCCATCCAATCGCGCGTATTTGGCAGCGCCCCTTCTGGTCAGACTCTGGAAGAAAGGCTGGCCGTGGTGGAGAAATATTTGCTGGGCAAGGAGCAAACGGGAGAGATCGAGGCGCGTCTCAAGGCACTGGAAAGCTGTTTGAACGGCCAGCCTCGTATGCCGAGGTCGCCTGAATCGCAAGACCAGGCGGACTCGCCGAACCCTTCGGACGCCCCTGACGCCCCTGACGTTCATAACCAGAACCCGAACCAAAGTCAGAGCTCGTCAAAGGTCTTTGATCCAACCAGCACAAAGGCGGAGCAGGAAGAGCTCGCGCCTTTGAATAAGGCAATTTTTGACGCCACTAAGGCGGATGCGAATCCTTTACCGGCGATTTTACCGGCGATTTCACCGGAGATTTTACCGGCGATTTCACCGGAGCTTTTGCGGGCGCCTTCAGCGGGCGTTTCCGCATCGCCTGCGGTGCAATCTCCGTTGGAATCGGAAGTGCCGATCTATTCACCGGATGGTCGTTTGGCGGGGGCTGCGCCTGAGGAGTCTGTCAGCCCGGCTGTCTCTTCAGTCGACACGCAGTTGAAAGCTCTGGAAGTGCGCGTCTTCGGTCGATCCAGTACTGTCGGCACAGTTGATGGACGCCTCGCCGACATCGAAAATTTTGCGCTTGGTCGTTCTCAGCATGGCGATTCTGCGTCACGTTTAGCGCGTCTATTCGACGTTCTCGATGGCAAAGCCTCAGCTTCGCCAAGCCGTGGTGATAATGGAGCCGGAGGCGATTTGCCGGAAGGAAAAACGGCGATTGCTCCCGTCGCTAACATCGAAAAAGTGACGGCTGCCAGCCAAAAATCCGCTCTTCCGGACGTCATTGATAATGTGAAAGGCTATCATCCTTCCAGTCAGGGCTCTAAGCCAGTACGCGGCCGAGTGGAGTCTCTGGCAGCTGAATATGCCAAGGTTGGTCTCATTCTGGCGACAAATATCTTGCCGACAACTGTTTCGGTGCGTAAAAACTCGTTCGCCATGCGGGCGGGAGTTATGGACGATGATCAACTGCTGCATGCCGAAGTTGGCGTCGATAATTTGACTCTGACCCTGGAAAGAGCCGGCCGGCGCCTTGTATTGCCAGTACCTCTAGCTGACCAAATCGCCCCTCAAGCGTTGTCCGCTACTGCTCGGCCTGACAATACCAATCTCGCCGCCAACAGCATAACTCTGCATCTAAGTGGTGCCGCCGCTCAAAAAGCCGATTGGGCGATTTTAGAGAAATACAACATAACAGTGTTGCTCGATACTTCCGCTTCAATGAACGTCCACGCTTCTCCCTGCGAGACTGTAAGCAAAGGCGAATGGTCACGGCAGCAGATTTATTCCCTGGCATCGGAAGCGGAAAAGCTCAGCCAGGGTGCCTTCGATTTTGGGATTTTTTCATCCGGCTTTCAAATCTTTCCTGATTGCACCGCTCTTGGTGTCCTGGAGGCGCTGAACGGCGTCAAGCCGGGCGGGGGCACAAACCTGGCGGATGCACTGCAAGCGGCCATCGATAGCCGCTATGCCAAATCTACCGATAAGCCGTTTCTGATTGTCGTTATCACCGATGCTTTGATTGGCAATCAAAAAAAGGTTGACGATATGGTGGTTAAGGCTGCACAGCAAGCGCGGTCCAGCGGTGATATAAAAATTGTTTTTCTGCAAATCGGGAACGAGACACCGGGGCGAATGTTTGTCGACTATCTCGATACCCAGCCGATTACGGAAGGAGCACCCTATGATATCGTCAGTAGTGTCACCTGGCCGGAGCTGGCCCAGTATGGTCTGCGCACCGGATTGATTGCGGCTATGGCTAAACCAGCCGACAATGGCACGATTTCGGACCCTCTCAAAGCATCGGCGATGTGCGCGATGCGGCAAAATATGTTGAATGTCAGGCATTCCGGCGGGCAATTTGGTCGGCAATCGGGCTACCCCTCCAGGCCAATGCCGGGAGGACCTGCAGGTGTCCCGCCGCCAGGCTATGGCTATCCTGGAGCGCCGCCTCGTTTTTAAGGGGTGGCTTATAAGCCGAGCGCAGAGTCTTCCGAATTCGGTTGACTCGTTTTTTTGCAGGTGGGAGCTTATAAGCCGAGCGCAGAGTCTTCCGAATTCGGAAGACTCGTTTGTACCGACAGATGGAGCCGGGTGCGACGCCCGGGGAAGCCGCTCCAGCGCTAATTGCCGGTCATTTACTACTAGCGCTCTTCTTTGGATGGCGGTATTTATACCAGTCCGCATCGCCACTACCGAGGGGGACCGTGAGCGGCCCATAACTTTCAGTATCCGTGAAAGGATGCTTTGAATACAGCAAATATTTGAAAGTCTCTTCCAGTCTTCGCGGCTTTTCCGCGTAACCGTTGGTCAGGACATACAGACCCCAGTCTTTTTTTGTGGCCAGCTTTTGCAGTTTGAGATCTGGTCGCTCAGCAAACTTGGCCATGTGTTTGTCATCGCCGAGGATGAGCTGCAGGCGGCCTGAAGGGGTCGGACCATACGAGAAGCCGTCTCTGGCGATGGGAGTCTTAGCGACAGTAAATTGCGATACTTCCGAAAGGTAGTCGACGGGCCTTTGCATGTAGTACATGGCTGAGGGCATGTAAGTGCCGAAAAGGGCGATTTCTTCGTGGCTGCCTTTGAGCTGTCTGGCCAGAGCGACCATATTTTTTTCGTTGCGATCTGATGCCACGGCCAGCACTACCGGTACGACACCACTAGTGATGGCGACCAGCGTCAGGGCGTGTGCTGTGAGCATTTCAATCAGATTGCCTCTTCTTAATCGTTTAAACTGCGCTATAGATCCGACAATGGCACAGATCGAAGTGATTAAAAGAATGACGCGCTGCAGCGGATAAAAAGGCATGTAAGGCATGATGCTGCCGGCCAGGCAGGCCAGGGCAGCGACACTGCTTAGAACGGCGCAGAGCACGGCGAAGACCTTCAGCCATTTAGCATCGTAGATGTAGCGCTCGGCCAACTTCTGATCGATGCCTGTCTGGCTGTCTAAGAGCTTGATGATCGTGGCGGCGGTCAGCACCGCCAGTGGCGTCAAAATCGGCTCGATATAGGTGGCTAATTGAGTTTTGGAAAGGCTGAAAAAGATAAAGATCGCCAGGGACCAGGAAGCCAGGTAGAAGCTCGTCAGTGTGCTGATCCGGTCTTGTTCCAGCGGTTTGGGTGCCTGGGTTGCGCTTTTGCCGGCCTGTGCTGCGGCCGAAGCTTGCATGTGGGGGCGGTAAGTCGATTTGAAATTTAGCCTTCCGGCACCGAACCAGCGCTCGGCAAAGGGCTCCCAGAGCGTTAGTTTTATGGTCTGAGGCAAAAGTAAAAACCAGGGGGCAAAACCATAAGCCAGTACCGGTATGAAATAAATAAGCGAGCTCTTGTGCAAATTGGTTTTGCCGGCCAGGCGGGCGATGTTTTCATAGATGAAAAAGACTTGGAGAAAAAGACCTTTTGTGGCGGTCCAGACTGCCCAGTACCAGGGCAGGCAGATGGCAATAAAGAGCGGTATGCCTGCCAGAGGTTTCGTTGCTAAAAACCAGTTTTTCAACTCTTCGAGCGAAGGTTTTTGCAGTAGTAAAAAAAGTGCGGTGCCGAGCCCGAAAAAGACGATACCAGCTGGCCCTTTTGCTACCACTGCCAGGGCCAGGGATGCCCAGAGCGCGTAGGCCCATGGGCGCGAACCGGCGAAGACGGACATGGCAAAGGCGAGAACAGCCAGGTTGAGGAAAGTGCAGAAGAGCAAATCGATTGGTGATGTTTTGCAAAATATGACTGTTAATGGCACCGCAGATGCGATCAATGCCGCCAAAAAAGCGGTGCGCCGTTCGTACAGGCGACCAGCGGCAGCGTAGGTGGCAAAAACCATCAGGCTGGCGATCATGGCAAAGGGTAGACGGGCCGCCCATTCGCTGATGCCGAAAATTTTGTAACTGGCGGCAATCAGCCAGAAGGTGAGGATTGGTTTGGAGAAGTACACCTGATAATTGAGGTGGGGCACGATCCAGTCGTTGCTTTCCACCATTTCGCGGGCTGCTTCGGTGTAATAGCTCTCGCCCGGGTCGTTGAATACCCAGCTCCCCATGCAGTTGAAATACAGGCCCAGGCACGCTACGGCAAGCGCCATCCAGGGAGCCCATCGCCGCGCTCTGGCGAAAGTCGGGGCGTCTCCTTTTTTTTCTTCGATGTCAGGCGCCTTGGCGGCTTCGGGGCTTTCCACGCGCCCATATTAACACGCGGCCCTCTGGCCGATCAGGTTGGACTCAGAGGCTGTCTTCGTTCTCGCCATTTCTCTTCGAAATACTGGCGTTCTTTTTCTATTTCGCGCCTAATTTGCTCTCTCTCGATGTCTGCTTTTTGAATGTTATTATCTGCTGGATTGTTCCCCGATTGCAGCGGGTCGGCTGGTCTTTGCAAATTTTTCAATCGTGCCGCCTTTTCCCTGGCGCTTTCGCTCATAAAAGCTTGCGGATCGATAGCCAGCGCCAGGCGATCGAAAGCGATCATGACAAAAAGGGCAAAAATCAGGCAGCGATTTTTATGGTCTTTTGTCCATAGGACTGGCTTATTCCAGGTGTCCAGGATGGTGTCGCCTGGATGCTTGCCGTAGATTTTGTCCAGGGCTCGCCTGACTGTTTCGTACCAGCCTGGCTCATCGTGATTGAGAGTGCCTATGTCCAGATTGTTGCAGAAGGTGCTCCACCAATTCCATGCTTCGGGCGGCGGCTCTGGTTTTGGTTTTGGTTTTGGTTCTGATTTTGCCTTTGGCTGAGAGTGCTGTTTCGCGTTTGCCTTTTGCTCTGATTTTGTTTCGGATTCCAGGTTTGATTTGGGTGCTGTTTCTTTATTGGACGTGCTGTCCGCTGCAGCGCAGGGGCAGGTCGCTTCCTTGTGCGCAGCGCTCGAAAAGTGCATAGCCAGTACTTCGCGAGCGGTGTTGATGGCTTTGATTTTTTCCTCGGCTGCCTTTTTCTCTTTCGGATCTAAGAATCTGTCAGGATGCCATATTTTTACTAGTTGTCTGTAGCGAGCCAGTATTTGCGACCAGCTTGCTCCGGGGGCAAGATCCAGTACGGCAAAGGCTTGCAAGAGATCGTCCATAGACGCGCCTCTCGGTTTGGGGATTTGATTAAACGGTGATTTTTTTTTGAAAGTTTGGGCTCGGAGCTTTGAGCGGCCGAAGCGCACGATAACAATATGCGCCTGTTTGGTCCAAAATGCAACTTCAAATAGCTTAAGCTATTCTTGGGAACATCTGGCCTGGATTCAGTGCCCGGGCTGATTTTGCAGCTGTGCCAGACGTTTACTCAGTACCGGGGACAAGTCCGGTCCGATTGCACTGCCGCTGGCGCGTGGCTTCTCGTAAGCATCGAGAATGGCTTTACTCAGGCCTGATGATTGCAATTCCGAAAAGGTAATCGAATCGACGATGTCTGTTTTTACGCCCGTATAAGTGAGATCATCGTCGAGCATTTTTAGCATTGCTGCCCCCTCTGGATCGTCCCCGATTTGTACGAAAACGATGCGCACGAGGTCGGATGCTCTGGTGCGCTCGCTGATTGCCCGAATGGTCGGCTCGAACGACTCGCCGAGCTCCGGGTGACCGGCCGTCAACACCACGACGAGCAAGGGTTTGGTATTGCGCGCATCGAGATAATCATGGACGACATTGGCCAGGGGCGTGGCTATATTGGTCAGACCTGTCGGCGAAGATGAAAGTAAATATTGCCGCAAAGCCTGGGGCGTCTGGTCGCGCAGGCGATATTCATAGCGGGCGCATTCGCTCAGGCTAAAAGCTTTACCGCTTTTACCTGCTACTTTTTCGGCAAAATCATAGAGGCGATTGGCGGCCCATTCCCAGCGCCCCAGGCCGGTGTCGCCGATTGGGGCGAGCATGCTGTAGGACATGTCGACTAAAAAAACGATTTCTGAATCGCGAATGCGCTCCCATGCTTTCTGGCTGTCTATCGTCTTGCTGTCCAGCCTGGTCGGATTGGCTTTGTTCGCGGCATTGCCGGTGGTGTCCGCTTCCCTGTCTTCTTTTTCGATTGTGCTGAGCGGCTTGAGAGCGACACTGTAGCGACTTGCCCTGCGCCGCACTGTCAGCTTTAGAAGATCGCTGCCCGGCACGTATGTAACATGTTCGACCAGGTCGCCTTCGACCAGTCCGGCTTTGTGTGCCGGCGAGCCGGTTTTTACCTGGCAGATGCGCAGGCCGAACTTGTCCTGAATGTTTGTGATACCGCATACGGTGTAGGCCTGGTTGAGGCTCAAGGGACCTGATACTTTTCTCTCGTTTGCCGTTGCCTTTGCGTCGGCATTTGCGTCGGCATTTGCGTCGGCATTTGCGTCGGCATTTGCGTTGGCATCTCCCTTTGCGTTTGCCTTGGCATTTGCGTTGGTCTTGGTATTGGAGGTGTTTGAGGCGGTGGCGCTCTTCTCTCCATCGCCGGCACCCTGATTAGGCTTTGTACTTGTCGGGCCCGGCTGACCTGTCGTGCCGCTCAGGATCTCTACTTGCTTGAGCGCCGCCTCGATAATCAGGTTCTGTTTTTTGTAAAAATCTTCAATCAGCCTTTTGACCTTTTCCGATTCGCTCGCCTTGATCCGGGCTACTTCCGCCGGCCTATCGTAGTTTGGGCTATTGATGTATTCTTCGTTGGCCCGGGTCGCCCCAGTCGGAGTACCCGCTTGTAATTTGCGCATGGGTGCGGTGAGTGGTATTTCGCGAATACGACTGCGGGCGAATTCTTCTGTGTGACTGATCGTTGTTTCGGTTTCTCTTTTCTTGCGCAGAAGCGCTTCCTGGGCTAATTCCAAAATATGAATACAGCGCTGGCGGACGGCTGGAGCAAGGGGCGCGGTACTTTTTGTTTCTTTTTCAGGCGCTGGGACTTGATCGTCTTTGGACTCAGTATTAGCGGCAAATTCTTTTTGCATGGCCTGGAGCGCATTTTTCGCCATCGTGGCAACGGTTGTACCAGGGCCGGTCTTTATGCAATATTCGTACTGAGCCGTTGCTGATTTTTCGTCTTTGAGCTGGTAGTAAATGCTGCCCATCAGGTAATGAGCGGCTAGATTGGTCGGGTCTTTCTTGAGAATCTGGCGGCCGAGTTGCTCGGCAAGAACGTAGCGCTTTTGTGTATATTGAGCGGACATCACTTTCAATTCGGCTTTGATCGAAGGGAGCATCGGGCGATCAGTCAAAGGCGAAACGGCCTGAGCAAGGCCGGATTGAATAAACAGGATATTTGCAAAAACGACATTAGCAAAAATGATATTAGCAAAAACAACGCTACCCGGCAGATAGACCCTGGCCTTCGGGGCGGCTGAAAGGGAGTGGCGCAGGATCGGTCTAGTCATCGATTTGCTGGACTCTGGGCCGCCCGAGCGCGGGCGGCTTGCAGTTGCTTGCGGACTATTTCGAGCTCGGACTGCAGACTTTCATTGGGAGCAACGCGCAAGCTGGTGCGGAAATTTTGATTGAATGTGTCATACAATGCTGCTTTCAGGCCGACCTGTTGCAGGCGCTCGAAAGTGTTGGCGTCGACGATGTCATAACGGGCGCCCTCGGAGACAAGGCCGGCGTCGAGCTGTCTGATTAAGGCGCGCCCGTCCGAGTCATTGCCGATTTCGAAAAAGACGATTTTAATCTGTTCCGATGTTGCCATCTGATGTGTTGTTTCGGTGATGCTTTTTTCGATCAGTTCAGGTGCGGCCGGCACGCCGTCGGTAAGGACAACGACCAGTAAGGGATTGGCGCGATTGTGCTGCAAGTAATCTTTGAGGACAAAATCTAGTGGTGTGGCCAGGTCGGTCGCTCCTTCCGGATGATTGTTGTTGAAAGTACTTTGTACTTCTGCGGCACTGCAGTTGCTGCGCAATCTGTACTCACCGTTGAAGGTAATGATCGTGAAGCGCCTGCCGGTATTTTCCAGTGCCTGGGAGGCGAAGCTGGTCAATTGATTCTTGCACCAGTCCCATTTTGACAAACCATCTCCGGTGACGACATCATTCATCGATCCGGACTGGTCGATGAGCATGACGATGTCGTATTTTTGCAGTTTGCGCCAGGCTGGATCTCTATTCGAATTGGCCTGGACTTGTGCTTGCAGCGGACTTTGTCCGGCCGCCGCGGTCAAATTGGCGCTATTGGTTTGTGCGGCTAATTTACTGTCGGCGGCGGTCCCTTTCAGGGCCGTGACCGGTTTGCCGCTTCCTGCTTCTGTGGCCAGATCTAAGCCATAGATCATAGCTCCGCGTTTGAAGGTTATCTGCAGGCGATTATTGGTCAGATTGCCTTTGATGATTACGTCGTTTTCCTGCAAGCCGCCGTAATAGGCAGGCGACCCCATGCGCACCTTCTCCACTCTGGCCGGTAAGGTCGTGCTCGTTACCACGACACCGGCATTGGTGCAGGCGGTGAGAAGCTCATTGACCTGACCGTAAAGGCGTAGTGACGATCTGGGAGGATCGGCTGCCCGAGCTGCTGCCGAAGCCGTGGCCGTGGCTAAAGCGACTAAAGCAAGCGGGAGCAAGATTTTTTTCAATGTTGCTTGCCTGCCTTAATCTTCGTGGGCGATTGGCCTGATTGTCTTACCGATTTTTTCCCGGAAGCCGAGTTGGGGCTCGTATCTGTCATCTTTTGAGCAAGAGCGTGCAGCTCCGGTGGTAGCGGCGGTAGTGGCATTTCTCCATGATAGTTTATGTAGTTGCGCACGAATAGGCCGCTGCCGCGTTCGACGAGGCGCACATTGCCAGTCTCTGCATCCGTTTTTGAGCCATTTGTTCTGACCACTCCTCCTGATTTACAGCCGCTTTTTTCCATCTGCGAGCCGAGATCAGCTTTTTGCTGTCCGATAGCATCGACCTGGCTTTTGTAAAAAGCCGTAATTTTTAGTTCTTCGGCGGCATTGTTGTCCCGAAGCTCTTGGATTTTCGTGGCTGTCTCTTGCTCGAGTCGATTTTTTTCCAATTCCAGTTGGTTGCTGCCACCTCTCTGGCTGCTTGCCGATGTTGTCATCGTTTCAAGTACACCTTCAGTTTGATTCTGTAGAGACTGGATTTGTCTCTGCAGTTTGGCCCGATTGGCGGCTATCAGATTGGCCCCGGTTTCGAGCAGGCGCTCTTTGTATTCGAGCATTTCCAGGTCGATTTTAGCGGGGGCGGTTTGCGCCTGTAAATTTGTTATTGGCGCCGGTGCTGCTGGTGAGGGTGATATAGGCGAAGATTGCACATCTGGGGCCGTTGTCTTTGGCAGTCCTTGGCGAATTTGTTCGAGACCCTGGGAGGCAAAAACGCCGATTTGCGAACCATTGCCAAATTTGCGGCAATAGTTGTATTCCTGCACGGCGCGGTCGGTGCGTGCTGTCTTCAAATAGATGTTGCCGAGCAAATAGTGCACGGCGAGATTACTGGGCTCGGAGCGCAGCAGGGTCAGGCCGGTTTGTTCGGCGGCGGCATATCTACCCTGGTTATATTCGTTTGTCATCTGATCCGGATAGACCGGACCAGGCGACTGAGCGCACGCTCGGGCTACCGCTAATGCGCTCGTCAGTGCCAGGCTGGTAGTTAGGCTGCCGAACAAGCGCATTTATTCACCTTGTCTCCGGTATTTATCCGGCGTTGAGTCCGCTGACAATCTGCTGGCGAGTGCGGTAGGAAACGCCGCGGAACATGACAATTTTTTCCAGATGCTGATTCATGATGACAACGTCGTAGATGCCGGTTTTGCCATTGAGCACTTGCTCTTGCGCGACGGCTGTGAGCATATCGCCGACGTGAGCCGGCGCGCTGTAGGTGATCGTGCAGTTGAATGCGAGTGTGCGCTGGTTGCGGGAATTGCAGGCGAGAGCAAAAGCCGTGTCAGCCAGGGCGAAGGTGACGCCACCGTGGCAGATCCCGAGGCCGTTAACCATGTCTTCTTTGACGAAGAGGGTGAGCTCGCTGTAGCCGGGGCTGATCTGCTTGAGCTGGATGCCCAGACTCTGAGCGTGTTTGTCCTGTTTAAGCATTTCCTCGGCGACTGTTTGGGCCAGAGTCAGATTTTTGTTGCTTACTTCGTTTTTCAAGATATTGGTCCCTGTCAGAGTGATTAGCTCAGTTATCCCAAGACTACTAAATCAGGGCATTTTACCGCTGAATGATTAGTTTCAGCAACTAACTCGATCTGCCTGATCATTTTTATACTTAGGCGTATAGTAAAGTTGGTGAACCTGGATTATTCTTTTACCGACTTTCTTAGAGGGTATTTTCTTACTCAAAGCGGCCCAATGACTGGAGTTAATCTTTTCAGCAATTACTTTTGCTAATTTGCATTTTGGATTTCTAGATCACCGAAGAACGAGGCTATTCAGCG
>JAGXAB010000182.1 GCA_018971775.1 Cyanobacteria bacterium REEB67
GTGGCGGATCCACAGCCTCATTGACTGGTAACGGCGGAGCCGGTGGTAAAGGCGGCAACGTCGACCTCGAAGCTAGTGGCGGTAGCATTCAAGTCGCCTACTACTTAAATGCCTCTGGTGGCGGCGGTGGTGGTGGTGCGGGTGCCAATGAACAAGTTGGAGTTGGAGTTGGCACTGCTGGCAGCGGTGGAGCTGCAGGTGGAGCCGGTCAGGTTGTTATCAAAGCTTCTGGTTCATACTTCGCCGGTCAACCGATAGGCTATTCAGTTTTGGATTTTGACGGTGCCGCTGGCGGTAAAGGCGGAGCAGCTGCTGGTGTGGCCGGCGGTGGTGGTGGTGGTGGTACTTCATTTGGTGGTGGCGGTGGCGGTGGCGCGGCCGGTATCGGAGTTTCCGGTGCAGTAGGTGGCGGTGGAGCCGGGACTTATGTAGTGGGTTCTGGCGGTGGTGGCGCCGGTTCGGATCTCAACAATACTGCCACACAGCTCCTGGGGGGCGGTGGGGGCTCTGCTGTCGCCACTAACGGAAGCACTAATCAATTTTCTTCCAGCAATCTTTTTGGAACGGCTGGAACTGCCGGTGCCGGTGCCGGCACTGGAAGTGGAGCCAAGAACGGAGCTGCAGGAAGTATTTCATACTTTAATTCCTCTGGTAACTTGGTCTTCGGCGTCACAGGCGGCAATGCCGGTGGCTACGTTCCGCCTGTATCTCCTTCGACTGTTCCAGCTCTCGGCGGAGCAGGCGGTGCACTCGATGCTCCCGGCACGGGCGGTGCTAGCGGACTGACCAGCCCGACTAACTTCGGCTCGACCGGTGGAAATACCACAACCGAATTTGGGGCTGGTTCCGTCAATCTGACGGTGGGAGCAGCGACTGGCTCTGCCAAAGCTCCGGTTGTAATCGATACGCCTACTCTCACGTTGACCGGCACGACCAAAGCCGCATCAATCTACGATGCGTCCGGTGGGCAGAGTGTCAATTTGCTTTCGGCGAATATGTTCTCTGGCTCAACGCTATCTATAATCGAATCGCACAATATTTTGACGGTGTCGGGACCTATAACCGGTGCATCCACGGTGCTGCTCGACGGCTGGGGTGGAGTTACAGTCAAAGGTGCGATCACTGCTGATAAACTCGTTTCCATCGTGGCCGGTCAAACGCCTTTTTCAAGTGCGCCTAGTGGTATCGGTGGTGATATAACCGGTTCGGCATTGATCACTGCGCCGACCGTTAATTTGACCGCTCTCAGGGGCGTTTCAGCAGATGGCACGAAACTCGGTCTAGTTGGTGGCAATATTACTGCCAACACCACAGCCACAACCATATCGGCTAACGGTCAAGGATCTATCGTTGCAACGGCCGCGACTCCAGGTGTCAACCTGACAATAAATCCCACCGCTGGTAAGACCACGACAATATCAACCGGCAGCTCAGGCAGTGCCTTTAACCTTAACATTCTCGGCGGTCAGACTGTAGTCGACTCCAAGGTCATAACCGCTAGCAATATGACCATCACCACCAGTGGTGCAGTGGGGACCGCGGCGAAACCTTTCCTCACTAATGTAGGGGGCACTCTCACCGTTAATGGATCCAGTCTGGCACCGGTTTACCTTAAGGATTCTGGTCTTGTCTCGCTGATACTCGCCGGCAGCGGAGCCGCTGGTGAATCGATCAATCTCGTTTCCGCCGCCAAAACATTGACGCTCAACTCGTTAGGATATGGCGATGTCACAATTTCCGATACCTACGCAACGGCAGGCAAGAGCGCGCAGGTATTAATCGCAGCCGGAGCTAATGTTGGCAATGGTTTCGGTGTTGTGTCGATCAGTGCTGCTGCCGCCGATATCAATGAAGGTGTCGCAGCCGGTATTGCCGGCACCGATGTCATTCTCAGCAGCAAAGCCGGCAACATAGGCGCTACAGGCACAATCAACGTCGCAACCCCCCTACTTAGCGCCAATGCCGCAAAAGGCAAAGTGGATATCACTGACAGCGTCGCTGTGACCCTGAGTGCTGGCACCGCACTTTCGTCTTACGACGTATCCGCTTATGGCATAACTGTAAATGGCGCCATCAATGGAGGCACTATTGCTTTGAATGGGACCGGCGCTGGTCCTGTGGTGCTCGATGCTAATGTGGGTGGCACCAAGTCCACTTCGGTCGCGATCACTTCCGGCGCTGGAATCACGCAAAATGCTAAAGCTGTTATCAGCGGATTGGCTATTGTTCTCGATGGTGGTGCTGGTGACATCGGCACATTGACGCAGAGTGTGTTCACCAAAGCAACAAACACTTTGGCAATCAATGATGGTACAGGCCGCACTGCAAACGTCAATCAGAACGGCAAAGCACTATTGATTGCGAGTGCAGCTGGGGGTGCCAGCACCCTCAATTTAGTTGATGCTTCTGCCTTGATTGTCGATGGCGTGGTTAGCTACGGCGCGACAAACATAACCGCCCCGTCTGTGACCGTTGATAAGACCGGCCTTATAGCCGGTGCTAGCGCCACAATCATTGCTCCCGTTGTGTCCATAGACACGGGAAGCGGTGTCGCCGGAATATCACTTACAGGCTCGGCAATCTTCCTTAGCTCTACCACTTTGACTATAAACGGCGATGGCTCTATCACCCCGGGCACACAGCTGGTGCTTGGTGGCAAAGTGAACGGGAAGTCCACGACCGCCATTACACTCGGTGACGCCAAAACCGGCAACGGCAATCCTCTTGATGCATCCTTCAAAGGGGTCAATGTAACTTCACTGACAATCAATACCACCGGTAATTTCACCAGTGCCGAAACTGGCATTACTGTCGCAACGGACACATTTGGCAATGGTGGCACCATTGACTTGACCGCCAAAAATATAGTCATTGCTGGAAGCAGTCAGGCTCCCTATCCGCCTTTCATGTTAAATGCGAATGGTGCTGCCGGAAAAGACGGGGGTTATATCAATTTCAATCTAACAGGCACCCAAAACGTCACCGTCGGCAATGGTGCAGGTTCCGCAAAAACCGGTCCTAACTACGAATTTATCGTCAATGGTGGTGTCAACGGAAACGCCGGCTCAATCTCCGTTGCCTCTGGTGGAGTCCTGAGCGTAAGCAGCGTTGGTATCAATCTTGTTACTTCCGCTGGCGGCGGTAGTTTGACTTTGAGCGGGGCAAAGGGACTCGCTGTCCTAGATGATGTATTTAACGGTGGTAATAGTTATAGCCTGGTGTCATTGACTTCCGGTGCAACTACCGCTTTTACGATAGGTACTCCCACAACCATCAATGGTGTGAGCAGCAGTATTAATGCATTCAACGTATCGATTACCGCATCCGGACCGATTGTCGTTAATGGAAGCGGTCCTCAGATAATTGCAAGCGCCGATACTGCTATTTTGAATCCTACCGGTGCTTTAGTCATCACTGGCCCGGGCTCGATTACTCCCGGCAGCAGTTTGGCTCTGACCGGTAAGTCGGGCGTGACTCTCGGAGACGCAAAAACGGGTCTCGGCAATCCGTTGTCAAACATAGGTCTTAATTCGCTCGATTCTCTACTCGTTAATGCCGGAAAAGGCAACTTTACAAGCCCGATAAACAGTTTTACACTTGCTAATGGCGGCACCGGCGGTGTCCTATCGATAACTGCTGCAAACATGGTTGTTTCGGGTGGCGGTGCAAAGCAAATATCACTCACTGCCGGTTCCGCAAATGGCAACGCTGGCTCCGTCACTCTAAACTTGACTGGTACACAGGCGCTTACACTTGATGCCAATCAGGGCACATTGAAGGCTCCGACCTATGTCATTTCCAATATTGGTGGTGGTACTGGTGGTGCGATTACGGTCCAGTCCGGCGGTGCGTTAATAGACAATCTTAATGGCGTCCTGCTTAACGCTGGCTCCAATCTCACTTTAAATGGTGTGAAATCCTTGGCTGTTAACGATTCAGTTTTAGTCTCTTCCGGCAATATCAATTCCTTGACGTTAGTTTCCGGCGCTACCGGTGCGTTTGTTGTCGGTGTCGCTCCTTCTGCAAACGGCGTCAATGCTGGTGTTAACGGCATCAATGCCGGTACTGTCAGTATTACAGATGGTGCCGGTATTATCGTTAACAACAATATCCAGGCAACTAACGCTAATGCTGATGTGGTCTTCAATACAAAAGCGTTTACCAATAACGCTACTATTCAGGCGAACAGCGGCAACACGACCATTAGTTTTGGTGTCGCTGGTTTGAGCGGTGCGAGCAATGGGATCGTCTTTAATGCGAGTTCCGGTAGCTTCTTTGGTGGCTTCTCAAATACCATCATCAATGCAACCGGCGCAGTCAAACTAGGTCCACTATTTAGTGGACCGACCGCCTATCTCTCCGGAATAAATTTCCTTTCAATCAGCACTCCAGGGGCAGTAACGGTCAATGCGAATGGTTCCGGTACTCCAACCATCGATATTGGAGCTGGTGCTACCTTGCAGATCTATGCTGGCTCCCTCGTCAGTGCAGCTAGTGCTCCAATTACAATCACGCCGACTACAAATACGGCTCTCATCACTATCGACACCAAGGCAGCTCTGACGATCGGGACTGCCAAAGGCAACATCGCTCTACCTACTGGTCTGGCGTCCGCTAACCTGACATCTAATGGCGGTGTCCTTACGGTCAATACAGCAATTAACGCCAGTAATGTGTCATTGGTCGGCACGTCGGTGACCGTCGCCCAATCAGTCAATGCTTCAGGCAATTTGAGCGTTGCGGCAACATCATCGAGCGGTTCCATAACCACCGTCAATAGTGCTGCGCTAAATGCAAATGCTATCCAAATCGGTGACATGAACACCAAGCTCAGCGCAACTCCAATCAATGTCTCGGCTGTAACAGTGTCGGTAGGCGGGTTGGTTGTACCTGGCCTGGCGCCCATGACCGGGGCCCTCTCGATCAACAATACCTACAGCGCTGCTCCAACCAGTTTGATTGGAAGTAGTTTGGCCGCCCTGAACTACACCGGTAGCGATGA
>JAGXAB010000183.1 GCA_018971775.1 Cyanobacteria bacterium REEB67
ATGTAGACAGCATAGCCCTTCATCAGTCAGGCGAAATGCAAGTCATCATTGGTGGTGTCAATAGAGATTTCGTCGGATTGTTAAATGCGCCGAACGGTAAGCACCCGAATATCTCCGACAAAACCTGGATCTGGGTCGAAGACCTGGGCGGTCACTGGTTTTTCTTTAAGCATACGTAAGATATTCTGCTTTATTGCTGCGCTACTCTCTGCGCAGCCTTCTGCTGGACGGCGTTCGCCTCTGCATCTCGGCCGGTCATATGGAGCAGCTCTGCGTAATTGGTGGCAACACTTGCAAGCGGAGGATTGTTCGGACCACCGGTCGCTTCGAAAATTGCAATTGACCTTTTGTAGAGCGGCTCAGCATCGGCATAGCGACCTTCGCTGTGATAAAGCAGAGCCAGGTTATTGCATGAGTTTGCGACAGCCGGGCTACTTTTACCGCAGGTCGTTTCGTTGATAGCCAGAGCGCGTTTAAACAAAGGCTCAGCATCATTGAAGCGTTTTTCAGCGCGATAGGTTTCGCCCAGATTATTCGCTACATTCGCCACATCGAGACTATCTTTGCCTGTGGTCTTTTCAAAGGCTTCCAGAGACCATTTGAGAAGTGGTTCGGCCTGGCCGTATTTACCCTCGGCGTAATACAAACTGCCAAGATTGTTGCGGACATTGGCGGTATCGGCGCTATCACTGCCTGATGTTTTTTCGTATATGGCCTGCGCCTCTTTGTAGAGAGCCTCGGCTTCAGGATAATGACGTGTTTCAAAATAGAGCTGCGCGAGACTATTTTCACTTTCACCGATGTCTTTGCTGCCGGCATCGAGATTGTCTTCGCGGACGGTGAGAGCCTGCTGCAACACTTCTTCCGCTGCCGCATATTTTCCCTGATGTACATAAGCGAGACCAAGACCGTTCAAACTTTTAGTGAGCGCGAGCATCTGCGGTTTCATATCGTTTTGCTGGATATCCGAAGCTCGTTTAAAAGTTTCGGCGGCCTGAGCGGCTTTGCCTTCTTTTGCGTAGACAGTGCCAAGGTCAATTAAAGCACCGGCGACTTTGATATTGTCTTTGCCATCTGATTTTTCGCGGGCATCGATCGCCTGCCGCAGCATGCTCTCAGCGCCGGTCAAATTGTTTTTAGCCACTTCGGAAGCGGCATCGCTCCGCACTTTGGCGATATCCCCACCAACTGCACTGCAGCCGACAAAAGCCAGCGAAGCGAACGATACAGCTAGTAGAACGGGGACATTTTTGCGCGCCCATACTTTTGTGATTTGCATAAAAAATCTCCGCTTATCTAAAATGCTTGAACATACCGACACCGAGACCGACAGCGGCACCGAGACCGGTGGCTTCGAGAGCGGTGCGGTGATAACGACTGCCGGCGGCACCGAGACCAAGCCCGACGAGGCCGCCCGTTGCAACGTCGCGAACGATTGGATGACGACGCATGATTTGACTAGATCGTACAACCCCGACGCCGGCACCGGCACCGCCACCTATGAGCGCACCGCGAATGACACCACGGCCGGTGACAAGACCAGTCAGCGCACCGGCGCCTGCACCTACGCCAGCACCAATCGAAGCGGCTTTGACCATAGGATGACGTTGAAAGAACGTACGGTTGTCTCTCACATAGACGGTGCGCACCAGAGGTCTTTGCGGTTGATAATTGCGCCCGGCGTTACCACGATAGGGAGAGTTCTGAAACTGTGCAGCGGGAGGGCTGGCATAGTAATTTTCGTTGGCATTTCCCTGAAAGCCGATGTTGGGATTAGCGTTGGTATTGACATAGTTGGCTCCGGCATAGTGACTGTTGTCGTACACCGGTTGGCCTTTCTGAAGCGTCACTCGCGTGCTTACAGGAGCGCTAATCGTCGCCACCTTGCCCGTCAATACAGTTTGGGCAAAAGCCCCGGGCGCTATCGAGACACCACAAACGGCAGTCAATGCCATGGCCGTAATTTGACGTTTCGCTTTGATATTCATAAAACACTTTACCTGTGCTTGAAGGCACCAGACCGCTCATCGAAAAGTAAGATCGAATGAACCCACGTAGCTGAAAGACGACAACGTCTATTTTAAGTTCCCATGGGAGTTTGAAGCATTTCCGAAGAGCATTTTAATGCAAATTCTCCGACATTTTCGACAAATCCTCACGCAATCTTTCCACTTTTCAAATTCTTAGTCAGACTTTCTATATGCCTTTTGTCGTGAAGCCGCCATCAACAACAACCGTTTCACCGGTAATGTAACCGCCGCTGGGCATGCACAGAAAGGCAGCCAGACCACCGATTTCGAAGGATTCCCCAACGCGCCCGAGAGGGATCTGGGCCTGGGCTCGTTCAACAAATGACTGATTGGCGAGCAAATCTTTCGTCAGTGGCGTGCGGATGAAACCGGGTGCAATGCAATTTACTCTGATCCTGTCCTTGGCCCATTCGACCGCGAGATTTTTGGTCAACTGAGCAATTGCCGCCTTGGTCATACCGTAGATGCTGCCTGTAGGCACGGCTGTAATGCCGGCGATCGAGCCGATGTTGACGATGCTGCCCTTGCCTCCTTTTACCAGATGCGGATGGGCCAATCTACACATTTCAAATACAGAAGTAAGATTGGTGGCAAGCAAAGCCTGGTATTCATCGAGTGTATATTCGAGGGTGCTTTTGCGATTGTTAGTGCCGACATTGTTGATCAGCGAATCGATAGCGCCCATTTTGCCGACGGCAAAATCGATTGCTTCTTTGCGGCCTGCCACCGAAGACATATCGGCGGCCAGACCAAAGGCCTTTAGTCCCTTGCCCTGCCAGTCTTCCACCTGCTTTTGTACTTCGGCGGCATTGCGGGCCACGATCGTCACCTGAGCGCCAAAGGCCAGAAACTCTTCGGCTATGGCCAGGCCAATTCCTTTTGTGCCACCGGTGATCAGGGCTCGGTTGTCGGTCAGGTCAAATCTGGAATTCACTTTAGAACCTCGTTTGGCGGGAGCGGAAGTCGAAACAATGAGGATAGGAGCGGGCCCGGGGAGGGTGTAGACTAGCGACTACCGAAAATTGGAACCAGGAGCCCTGGCACCCGTCATACAAACTAGTGTCGGAAAATCACCTCTCGGAGAAATGCGATGAATCTTGTTATGCAGAAAATTAGCTGCCTGGCCCTTGCCCTGTCGATCACCTGCGCTGTCAGCAGTCAAGTGTCCGCTTCAGCCGCCGGCAAGACAGTCTCCTTCAAATATAAAGAAGGCTTCGAACGCAAGCCCAAGGATATTATAAATACCCTCAAAGATAATGAAGTGGCTCGCTTTACGACCATGCTCGATGGCCTTACCCAGGCGCACGGCCTGGACATGACTTTGAAAAATAACGGTCCGTTTACTTTCTTTGCCGTAAGCGACTCCGACTTCAAAAAGCTGCCTAATGATGACAAAGATACGCTCTGGGCAAACAAAGACAAGCTCAAGCAAGTCCTCTCCTACCACGTTGTCAACGGCATCTACAAAGAAGACGCTCTATCCAAGATGACAACACTCAAGACGATGGAAGGTCACGATATCACCATCGAAAAGAAGGACGGAAGCCTCTATATAGATGGCGTTCTGGTCAAGGTAGCGGACATCCCCTGCACCAATGGCGAGATGTATGTGATCGAAAAACTGATCATGCCCCCTCTGACCAAATAGTTTAGGCGCTACAATTGGGGAGTCTAGGACAATCTTGCCTGTCAATCCTGTCTTATCAAGCGCTAAGACAGTAAGGCTCACTCCTCGGTTCTCTCCAATGTCCAACTCACAAGTCCAGGCCCTGCGTATTGCCTGCTACCTGATGGTGGCAGCGATTGTCCTCTGGTTGGCGCATGAGCTCAAGACCGTCATTATCTCGTTCATCCTGGCGTTGATGTTGGCGGCGGCAATGACACCTGTCGCCGAGGCCTGGGAGAGAAAAAGAATAGCGAGACCTGTGACGATCACGGTAATCTACGTGGCGGTAGCTCTCCTCTACTTATTTCTAGGTATTGCCCTGTTTCCGGCCATCCGAGAGCAGGGTAAAACTTTGATGGCCAATCTGCCGAACGACATCGAAAATCTCGCCCGCTGGTATGACCACGTACTTGCTTTTGCTGGCGACAAAGCCGCTCTTGTGACCTTTTCACCGGCGGACTCGAAAGAGTTCGCCATGAAAGCGTTTGGTCGTACGATCGACATGACCACCGGCATATTTGGTCTGGTTTTGAATTCCGTACTCGTGCTGTTTCTGGCCGGCTATTTTGTCATAAACGCGAAAAATCTCTGGAAAGAAATTTTTCGCTGGATACCAGGTGATATGCACGAGCGCATGAGCTCACTGATAGAACCATTACAAGACAGACTGGGTGGCTATGTTCGCGGCCAAATTTTGGTAGCATCGGCGGTGGCAATATTTTTCGTTGCCTGCCTCAGTCTTCTGCACGTAAACTACGCACTTACTTTAGGAGCGGTGGCCGGGCTGCTCAATATCGTGCCATACATCGGCTCTTTTGCCGCGGCCTGTTTTGCCATCCTGGTTGCTTTCAACCAGAATCCACTGCTCGGACTGCTGGTGATGATTTTATTTGCCGTCGAGCAGTGGATAGAAAGCAATTTCATGGTGCCGATTTTACTCGGGCGCCAGGTTGAAATGCACGCTCTTGCTGTACTCGTCGCAATGATCGTCGGCGCCACGCTTGCTGGCATCGCCGGAGCGATTGTCGCCATACCAATAGTCTCGATTGCCATTTATCTCGGTGAAGAATTCTACGTAAAGAAGATCGCTCCACCACCGCTCGGCGTAGTGGGCATGGTGGTAGGCGACAACGCCGAGAAGCAGGAGAAGAACGAAACGTCTGCAGGCGCAACAGAAGTTTCCGAAATTGCCGGAGCTCAGGTATCGTAGCGCTTGCGTCTGAAAACATCTGTCTTCAAACAACTGACTCTGTCGATAAACAGATAACCGTCCAGATGATCGACTTCGTGCTGGA
>JAGXAB010000184.1 GCA_018971775.1 Cyanobacteria bacterium REEB67
ATCTTTCGGTCAACGAATTTTTGCTCGTCAAAGAAGCAGGCTTCGAGCCGGTCGGCATGGTGGTCGGCTCGTCTATTTATCACATCGGCTATCAGCAGGCCCGCTGGACTAAGAACGAAGAGATGGTCGTGCTCACCCAGGCTATGTATCACGCCCGCGAACTGGCCATGACCCGTATGGAAGAAGAAGCCGATGAGCTCGGCGCCGACGGCGTGGTCGCCGTACGCCTGAAGGTCAAGCATCTTGGCTGGGGTGAAAGTCTCGCCGAGTTTGTCGCCATCGGCACCGCCGTCGTCGCCACCGATCGCAGCACCCAGTGGCGCAATGCTCAGAACAAGCCATTCACCAGCGATCTCTCCGGTCAGGATTTCTGGACCTTGTTAAAATCCGGTTATCGCCCGGTGAGCATGGTCATGGGCAACTGCGTCTATCACGTGGCGCACCAGAGCTTTGGCCAGTTTTTCAAAAGCATGGGGCAAAATGTCGAGATGGTCAATTTCACTCAAGCTTTGTATGATGCTAGAGAGCTAGCTATGGAGCGTATGCAGAACGAAGCCATGGAAGTGAAGGCCGAAGGCATCGTCGGCGTGGACATCCACGAAGGCAGCTATGCCTGGAGCGATCACATAATGGAGTTTTTTGCGGTCGGCACCGGCGTAGTGCAGATGCGCGCCGACCACCATATCCCGGCACCGCAGTTGGTGCTCTCTGTCAATGATTGAAGCGACCCCAATTTCAAATTCAGGTAACCATGCCAAAAAATCCTCCACCAGCAAAAAGCTCTAAGGGCACAAACTTAAACGAGCTTCTCCGAGACGTCGACAAGCTCGAACAGATTGTCGCCACCTGGGATGAGGAAAAAAGGCTGACAGTGATCGCCCTGTTGATGAGCATAGATGCACTGCACAAAGAGGCTATGGCCAGGGTTGTGCAAGCGCTTCAAGGCACCGCAGGCGGTGAGCAGGCATTTGCCGATGTCAGTAAAGACGAGGTAGTTTTTGCCGTATTGCGTCACTTCCAGATATTGCCGCCGTCACTCGCCGACCGCATCGAAGCCGCCCTCGACACTGTGCGTCCAGCTCTGGCCACCCATGGTGGCGGTGTGCGACTGGTGGCGGTCGAGCCGCCGGCCATTGCCGTTATTAGTTTGACCGGCGCCTGTAATGGCTGTCCGGCCTCGGCGATGACACTCTCTGAGGGCGTCGAAAAGGCGATTCGCGAACATTGCCCGGAAGTGACAGAAATCAAAAAAATTGTCGGAAGCTCTCAGCCGGCCAGCGAAATACCTGTGGATATAACCAGTCCTTTTGCTCTTTAAATCTCTTCTGGAAAGGTATTGATTGGTAAAAGTATGAAAGAGGCCGCCAGTACTGGACTCTTGGGCTAACCGGAAAGAGACAAAGACACGACGCAGTTGTCTGTATCGGCCACTATCTCTGGTATGGAGACCAGGCGGCTGGTCTAAATCCTCTGCGAGGAAAGCGAAATGCCGCAAGGAGAACCAAGTTAATTAAACAAGGGCTTGAGAGGGGTCATAACGGGTTTTCTCGGGCGGTGAACCTGAATAACCTGTAAAACCATAAGGGGTGATATCGAAAGAGCCACTTCCTGGACCAGCCAGGCACCGGTAACGTACAAAAGAGAGGCGTACCCTCTCACCTGTTCGCCTGGTTTAGATATGGGGCTTGACTCCCTGCGCTCGGGCTTTAGGGGGAGCGATGGCGTACAACTCAATGGCATAGAGACTGGGGGGCCTTCCGCCGCGCTCTCTTTTGAGCCTAGCTCCGGGGTCAAGCCCTGAGCATCTTGACAATATTAGGGAATGGCAGCCCGACTCAGTTTAATCATGAATTTTCGCTGATCTATTTTTCTGAATTTTGTAAAACAAAGAACAGTAAAAGGAGCCGAGCACCGCCAGGGCTGCCTGGATACATTGAATCTTGTCTGACCAATTATTGGATCAAGCTTCTTTGGCTTCGTTATCGAGACGCTCTAAAATCCAGGCTTTTGCCAGTGTTGAAGGCGGGATATGCTTCTTGTTAGCGTACTGAGTGAAGCGGTCGAGCTGGTCTTTAGAGAGAGCTAAATTCAACTGACCGCGGGCTTTTCTGGCTGCTACTTTGTCGGAAGCCGCTTTAGTCATTGATTTAACGAAGTCTTGATCGGCTTCGGTCAATGGCTCAACGTGACCTGCTGATTCCAGATCGTCCAGGTCGTATTTTTCAAAGTAGGCAGCTTGCTCTTCCCATGAACTAGAGGCATTGGGCGGAGCTGGAGTTTGCTTCTTTTTTTTGTCGGTCATTTGCTCAGCGCTGCTTATAGCGTTTTTTCTGATGTTCTCTTGCGTCCATGGCATGGAATACGAAAGCATTTTTGTCGGGCAATTTTCGGTAGGCGATTTCGAGGAAGCGGCCGGAGAAAGTTTTGCCGATGACGAGGAACGCGCCGCCTTTGGTTTTGTTCGTGAGGCCATTTGCATCGGCTAAAGCTTCTTCTGCTTCCTCGGCAGTGACCCCGTGCTTGGCCAGGTTTTCGAGGTGGAAGCGTACTTCCGTCCTAGCATTGTATAGGAATTCTAGGCCGAGAAGTTGTGAGCGAGCACAAAAGGAAGCTCTAACCGTTTCTTTTCTTGGTGTTCCACTGTAAACAGTAGATATATTGGCGATAGGAGAAACTGTGCCACACAGTCAGCCGGGCACTGAAAGCAGCAAGGCCGCATAAATAGAGCTTTCCGCTAAAGGCGTCCAGTGCGACGACTAATTTGGATGATGATAAAAGCTAGGCGCAGAGGCTTGTTTACAGTTTTAGATACAAGTAATTTCTGGAGTCGTGCCGAAAGAGCAGAGAGAACTGGAGCTGTAAACAGCCCATTATTGTATGATTTTAGGGCACGGCTGCCCGCTTGCATCGCGGGAGCCATAAGATGACACGAAGCCATCCGCTCTAACGAGCTAGGATGGCAAATAGGAGCTGTGTACGCGCCGGTAGATAGGCAGGCGTAGCCTGCCAAAAGTCCGCTCAAGCTGTAAAAAGTCTATTAATAGACTTTGGGAGACCGAGATCGTTTTAGCGATCAAGGAAATGACTAACCGGGTCTGCGGCATGTTGGCCAGGCAAGGAGCCGCAATCGGCACCTTATATGAGCTGACCTGGATGGGTCTACCAGACGAGCCAGCCAAGCGTCAGTTTGAGTCGGCGGTATCTACCGCCAAGCAGAAAATGCGCAACCGATTAGACAAGGACGAGCGAGCCCTGGCCGAAAAACTGGGGAGATCGTGAGGAATAGTCCTTGATCGTCATCAAGCACAAATACATAGCTGCTCGGGGTAAAGGCGGGGTTGGCAAAGTGGCCGGCATCGGCAAGGCCCTGGCCCACGTCAAATATCTCTAGCACCGGCCAGGCGAAGACCGCGAAAGAAATGGCCGGGAAATGTTCAATGACCAGGAAGACCGCCTCAATCCCAGAGACATGAGGCAGGCGATCAAGGACCTGGGCAACAGCAAGGTCATTGTGCACAAGCTGATTTTGTCGCCGGAAGTGACGCCGGAAGACAAAAAATCCTACACCCGCGATGTGATGAAAAATCTCAGCAGACACAAAGGCTCTGACTTGGACTGGTTTGCCGTCGAGCACAACAACACCGATCATCATCACATCCACGTCGTTGTCCTGGGCAAGGACCGTAATGGCACAGAAGTTTCACTCAATTTGCGCGACATCGACCAGGCGAAAGAGTTTAGCGATCGGTACATAGAGAAGCACTATCCAAGAGAGTTTGAAAAGGCCAGGGACGACCGAGAGCAGAAAGAGCGCGAGCGTCTGGAGGCCAGGAAGCAGGAGCAGAGAGAGCACATCAGAGAAGGTCTTGAGCTGCCCTGGATGAAGAAGAACATCATCAGGGAGCAGTTGGAGCCTTACAAGAAATGGAAAGAAAAGCCTCAGGCTGAGCGAGATAAGAGTGAAACCGAGCGCGAAAAACAAGATCGACCGTACTTCAATGACACGATAGAGGCAGCTGGTCGAGAGTGGTCGAAAGCCAACAGCCTGGAGGAATTGCGGACTCTGGACGAACATTTATGGGACAACTATGAAGACCGTATTCCGAAAGAAAAATATCTAAAGCTATCCGGCTGGATACGAGACAAGGAGCGAGCTAAGGCAAGAGCCGACAAGCCAAGAGGCAAGGACCGTGACAGTGAGGACCGGCCAGAAAAGACCTCGTTTGAATACAACGGCAAGACTTATACCAGCCAAGATAGCCACAAGAAGCTGACCGGTCTGGCTGAAGAATTGCGTGACTAAAAAGAACGCCTGCCTTTTGAGGACTATCAAAATCTCAGAAACTGGATCGAAGACCGAGACAGGGCCAGATTTGACGGTGCGATAGACAAGGCGATGAATGACACCATTCAGAAAACTGAGCGCAGCAAATCAATGGAGCAGCTCAAAGCGCAAGAAGGTGGCAGAGTGATAGACCCAATGCAGGAGCACCTTTTCAGCAATCCAGTAATGGGCTTGTATATGAAATTTGCGTCTCTGGCAAATGATCTTGTGCGATCGATCCCGCTCACCGAAAACCGGGACCACCTAAAGGACAACCGAAACGACCTGGAGAAAGCCAGGTCGGAGTAAGCCAAAGAGCCCAGTTCCGGTCTAAGTAAGGAAGCGCAAGAGAAACAGGCGCAGCGGCAAGAAACACTAGATAAAGCAATCGAGCGAAACGAAGCTGCGCAGAAAGAGCGAGACCGCAAAGCTAAGCAGAAGAAGGAAGACAAGGAACGAGAAGACCGTGACCGTGAGAACTTTGAGCGCAACTGGTGGGGTAGATAGCTGATGAAGACACAAGTACTGGCAGTAAGGCTACCTCAAGACCAATTTGAGATTTTGCAGAAAATGGCTGATAGTAGAGGTCTCAAGATATCTGAGCTGGCAAAAGAAATGCTATCTGCTGGGATAGATGGC
>JAGXAB010000022.1 GCA_018971775.1 Cyanobacteria bacterium REEB67
GTGCTCACCTTCCAATTGTCCTTGCCTCTGGATTGACAGACAATCCGGTGCAGGTACCATGGTGGAACAACCGCAAATTACTAATTACTGCAAAATAGCTTGCCAAGCGATGTCTTAGGCGAACTATCCTACGTGGAAATCCAGGCTAGAGGTATTTTCATGTCAGAACGTTCGGAACACATGCCCACCGCTGGCCATGACCATGAATTCTCTATCTCCAAATTTTTCCATGATGCTTATGACAAAGGTCTGGTCAAGGCTGTCGAAGATAGCCCGAAGGAAGCTGCGTTCACCGCCGTTGGCGCAGTCGCCGGAGTCGCGGCCGCCGTTTATCTGACTAAGGGTGCTGCTCTGGAGGGCGTTGTTATCCCTCCCAGGAATGCATTATTTCGCAAAGCGGAAGGTCCAGCCAACATCTTCAGTCTGCTTTCAAAATCAGAAAAGGAGCTTAGTTCAATTGCCGCTCGCAACGCAGGCAGTGCTGAGCCGTTGTTCAAGGCGGCCGATACGACAATGACTTTGAGAAATCCTCAAAAATGGCAATTCCTGCTCGAGGCCGGCGGCCACGATCGCTACAACGCAGAAGTACTGAGGCAGGCTAATCGTTGGGGCACTCTCGCCGAAACTAAATGGGCTCAGGGCAAGCCTTTAAGCGAGAGTGCGTTTGAGGGCTTGTCGATTCCCCAGCCTGGCGATTTGCCTGTGTCATTTGGTAGTGTCAAGCAGGCCTTACTGACTCACTGGAAATACGCGAATCGTTTTGAGCCTATCCATTGATCCGCACGCTTTTCAAACTGTTCTGGTCCTGGCCAAATCTCTCCCCGTTGCCGTTGTAATAGGAAGGTACAACACCTGCGGAGAGAAAAATGACTAACGACCATAATTCAGCTGCCAACCGGACCGATAACGATAACTCCGGCAAATTGGCCGGCACCGGTGCGGGCGTCATTGCCGGCGCTCAGTTGGGCACTGTGCTTCTGCCAATTCCGATCGTCGGCACTTTCAGCGGCGCCCTGGTCGGTGGTCTGATTGGTAATAAAATCGGCAAACGCTTTGGACGAACCATCCTCGATAAAATGGATATTTGCTACGATAGATCTTCGGGCTCTAATCAAGCCAATCTCGCCAACGAGCTGCAGCGCCTGACGGATTTGCATGACACAGGCGTGCTCACCGATGATGAGTTTAAGGCCGCCAAGGCGAAACTGCTTGGGCTGTAGAAAATTGAGATGAAGGCGGTCGGCAAAGCCGCAGGCGGCTCTCATTTGAGCTCGCCACCTGTTACTGCTATGCTCATACAAAGGCTAGGCGGTAAAAATTCATGCAAAGATTCAGCGTCTCGACTATTTTTGCCCTGGTTCTGGTCTGCGGATCTCTGGCATCCAGGCCTGCCCTCGCGCAGGAAAAAGCGGAAAAAGCAGTCCAGGCTAAGATCGGTCCCCATGTCGAGGGCGAAAGCCCCCGGGATATGTGCAACACTGCCAAATCGGACTTCTGGAACAGTAAAATCAACGCCGCCCGTTTCGAAACAGAAAACGGCCTCAAGCGTTATCCCAAAGATGCTCCACTTATGACCTTGCGCGGCGACATCGAGCTCTACGATTGTCACTACGCCAAGGCCGTGCAGACCTATAACCAGGCACTTGTTTTGTCGCCAACTTTTGCCGATGCTTTTGGCGGACGAGGTGAGGCATTGATGCGCCAGGGTAAATTTGCCGAGGCGCGCAAGGATATTGAAAAAGCGAGGAGCATTAAGCCCGATCATTTTGGCTTTGTACTTGATCAGATTGGCAATCTTGATTATGAGGCTCACCATCGAGAGAGCGATCCTGCTAAGAAATGGGCACTGGCTACTACGGCTTCATTGTTCAATGCCAACGGCACCGGTTGCGAAAGCCTGGCCGGCGGGGTGCCCAATGAAGAACTGGCGAACAACTGTCAGAAACTACTCGGTGAATGGTGGGGTGTACATTCTCGCAATGACTTGCTCGACATTCTTGCAAGATTAGGCGGTCCCACTGGCATGCACAACCAGCGCTGGCAGGCCATGCGACAGGCGCATGGAGTCTACGATAAATTGAAAAATTTCCGCTCCGCCTGGGACAAAACCGAAGACTTCGATAGAGCCCTGGAAGTCTTACAAGATCACGGCGATGAATTTGGTGACCGTGGTCTGCTGGCCTGGGATTACGCTCGTTATATGAATTTGTGCCGCGAAGGATATCGGGCCAAATACTTCAGCGAAGCTGAGACCTGGGAATTGATGGCGCCGATGGCGGCAAAAATTCAAAGCCTTTTTAGCAGCTGGAAGCAATTTGAGGATGGTTATCTCGTCGGTCGTGAGTTCTGGTGCGCCAGTATTTACAACAAGGATAAATGGCGTTATTTGCGCAATGTCTATCGTCTATACAATGACCCGAATAGCCCCTTCCAGACCGTGCCCTGGAATACCAAGCTCAGCGCTAAAAAAGACAACGCCGCCATCGAGGCCGTAGTTAATAAAGTGCGTGGAGCGCAGCGCCTCGACTAGGCCGGCTTGCTAAGGAAAGGTCTTAATGAGCTACAGAGCATCTATTTTTTTAGTCTATTTTCAGCGACATGTTTAGTCAGAATTTGTCTAACAAAAGGTTGATACCCTAACCCGTTTTGGCGTGCCATCTCCTTTAAATCAGCGACCAGTGTTTTCTGTAGGCGTATTGTAATTTGCTGCAATCCAAGGTGATCATCAATTTCTTTTTCGAATGCCGCTGGGGCCAGACTCATGAATTCCTCGGATGCTCCTATTTCGCCGCTGTCCCATGCATCTGACTCTTCGTCGTCTGTCATTTTTTTCTCCATAAATTTGTCCTCTTTTTTCATAGCCTTGGTGTATCTAAATATTTTTTGTATAACAGAAGTTGCTGCGAATTCGGCTCGAATGCTGACTTTACATGTATTTCCTTTGAGCCTTCGAGATACATGAAGACGATTTTCAAAAGACGCCCACTATCATCCTCTGCGATGAACCACCGCGTCGGCGGTACAGTTTTGTGGTTTGGGCGGTTATCTTCAGGGAAGCCGCCTTCTCTGTTTGCGAAACACTGAACAATGTCCTCAAGGCCTATATTGCGGACCTTTAGTTTATCTTCGATGTGTTTGCTACGGATTACTATATCCATGATTATACACCCGTGTGATTACAAGAGCAATACAAGAGCATTGCAGATGCTGGATTAATATATTTAGTAGTGATTTTTAAAGAGCGGTTCGCTTACTACCGGAAGGATCTGCACAGCCACCATTCGCGGTGCCCAAGGTGTTGAAAGAAAAACAGAGAAAGGGGCCCGAAACCCTTTCTCTGTTTTCTGTTCTCATCGGCCCTGGCAGGAGCTTCTGTGGTGTGTGGGAGAAAATCCTTTTATGATGCTTCTAAAAGCGTCTCTTCGAGAAGCTCTGCTTCAGCATCTTCGCCCTGGAATTCGGTTGCATCATATTGCGCGTCGCTATCGTAGGGATAAGGACTTGCACCAGCAGCCTTGGGTTTCGGTGGCAGCGATAGTTGGGTCGCCTCCACCACCGGTGTCACTCGCGCGGCACCGTGTCTATCAGTCCAGTGGTCCATGACCAGTCGCCCGGATACACTGACCTGGTTGCCCTTACTCAAATATTTAGCGGCCAGGTCGGCAAGTTTGCCCCAGGTTTCCACCCGATAAAAATCAGCACCATTTGTCTTGCCTGCTGCCTTTGCCGTCGCCTTGGCGACATTATTCACAGCCAACACCAGTGTTGTTTTCGTCCTTCCGCTACTGAATTGAATTTGCTCCGGGGCTTTAACCAGATTCCCCACTATCGAAATATTGGCAAGACTCATATGATTACCTCCAAATTTACCGTCTAGGTTTGGGGATGCATTAGCATTGCCTGGGGGAGACATTCAAAATAATAGCGACCATACGGATGTATGTCAACATACTTTTGTCCGGTCGATGATTAAACTTGCGTGCTTGACATCAAGGTTTCGACTATTATTGCAACGCGGCGGTGAGGGAAGCGGCACGCCGGGCACATAGAATTTAGCTTCAGTTGGAGACCCCTTTTTTTGACCAGCGCAGTCGATCCTTGGTTTAAACGATATCGTTGGCTGCAAATGCTCGGTACCGGCGGCATGGGCGTGATTTATCTCGCTGAAGATTCCGTCGAAGACAACAAACCGTGCGTTATTAAGCAGCTCAACAGCAAGTACAGCGATCCCGACGAGATGGCTGAAGCCGTGCGCCTGTTCAAACGTGAAGCCCAACTGCTCAGCCAGCTTAACCACCCAGGCGTCGTCCACTTCTTTGACCATTATTCGACGGAAGATGGCAAATATTATCTGGTCATGGATTACGTCCGCGGTAGCTCCCTTGAGTCCGTCATCAACGATTTCGGCCCCTTCGACGAAGACGATGCCGTCAAAGTCGGTATTCAGATTTGCGAAGTTTTGGAATATCTCCACGAGCAGGATCCGCCGATAATTTATCGCGACCTCAAGCCGAGCAACCTGATGCTCACGCCGGAGGGCCAGATTGTTTTCATTGACTTCGGCATCGCTCGCACTTTCATGCCCAAAGAATCGGCCACCCGCGTCGTCACTGCCGGCTATTCACCCCCCGAGCAGTATTTTGGCAAACCGGAAACACGCTCCGACCTTTATGCGCTCGGCGCTACCCTGGGCCATCTGATTACCGGGGCGCGCCCCAAACCACTGACCGCCACCATCCCCAGCCAAAATAAGCCGGACATCCTGCCCAATCTCGATGAGCTGGTCAAAGCACTTACCTCGCACTCGCCCGAAGATCGACCGGCCACTGCCAGGCACGTGCGCCACGCTCTTTATCGCATCTATCAAGAACTGCATCCTGAGTTTGAAATTCCCGATGAGGTCTTCACTCAGCGCAGCAACACGACCAAAGAAGAGCAGTATATTTCTCAGAAAATCATGAAGTCCGGTATGGCCGCAGCGGCCAGCGCCTTGCGACAGGATGAGGAAAAAGAGGAAAAGCGGCGGCGCGCCTCGGAAGAAGCACCGCCAAAAGCAAGTTTCGAAAGGCTCAGATCCTACGGCACCAGAGATGGTGCAATAAGCTCCGCCCGCAATCAAAAGGTGGGCGCAGTCAGCGGTCGTCAGCCTCCGCCTGATAAACAAAGAACTACAAGCACCGGCGAAAGAACCGTACGCGGCCGTGAGACCATGGCTGAAGCAGCATCGCAGATGCGCTCTGTACGCGACCTCAAGCCGCATGACAAACGAAATCCGCTCGAGAAAATATTCGACTGGCTTGGTGGTATAGTCCGGCGTTAGCCGGTAAAGAACATATCCGGCGTTAGCCGGTAAAGAACATATCCGGCGTTAGCCGGTATAAATTCATCCGGCGTTAGCTATCTATTTATCTAATCCGGCGCTGAAGAGAATCTTTTCCACGAGCTCGTCGTAAGAGATGCCTTCGACTTCGGCCATGGCCGGCAAGTCCGAAGTATCGGTCATGCCCGGAAGCGTATTCACTTCCAGGATGAAGAGGCCGCCATCCTTATCGACCATCATGTCGACGCGGGAGTAGCCGCTGCAGTTGAGGGCGCGGAAGGTTTTCTTGGCCAGTTCTTTGGCTTTGGCCGTTGTCTGTTCGGAGAGTTCGGCGGGCAGGACAAAATCGGTCATGCCCTTGGTGTATTTGGCTTCGTAATCGTAAAATCCGGCTTTGGATTTCGGACGTAGCTCAAGAATAGGCAGCGCCCTCAGCTCGCTTTGATTGCTGAAAGTATGGCTGGCGGCTGAAGCATGCGCGGCGTGACCATTTTCTTTGCTGGCACTGGCATCTTTTCTAGATGTCTCTTCGAGGACGCCGACGGTGATTTCCTGTCCCTTGATGTAATGCTCGACGATGGCGCCGCCAAATTTTTCCACGGTCTCACGCACGAGCGGTCCGATTTCAGCGGCGTTTTCCACTTTGTGCACGCCGACCGAGGAGCCTTCATTCAAAGGTTTGATCATCACCGGCGGTGGCGGCAGGGTTTTCAAAAACTGATCGAGATCGGCCAGTTCAAATTCTGTAAGGATATAGCTCTGCGGATAAGGCAGGCCCTGGGCGGAGAGCACACGCTTGGTCAGAGGCTTGTTCATGGCCAGGGCCGATGAGAGGACGCCGGAGCCGGTGTAGGGCACTTTCAAAAGCTCGAGCAGGCCCTGTACGGTGCCGTCTTCGCCGTAGCGGCCGTGCAGGCTGAGGAAGGCGACTTCAATCTGTTTGGCTTTCAGATCTTCGGCCAGATTTTCGCCGACATCGATCAGGGTGGCATTCTTATAACCCAGTCGTTGCAGGGCGTTGAAGCAATTCTGGCCGGAGCGCAGAGAGACTTCTCTCTCGTTTGACGTACCGCCGTAGAGGACTCCGATTGTGGTTTCTTTTCCTAGCTTAGGCGCTACTTTCATTTTTTCCCCTCCAAACACTCAGCTCTTCATCAGTGAAGGAGCCCATCGTCTTCCATTCCGGTACGAGATCCAACTGAAAGGCTTCACGCACGCATTCTTGCATACGGCGAAGTAATGAGGTTACCTCATGCGAGGTGGCTCCGCCTAAATTGATCACAAAATTAGCATGAATATCCGAGACAGCGGCCTGTCCTTCCTTCAAATTCTTGACGCCGGCTTTATCGAGCAGGAAGCCGGCCGCTTTGTCCGGAAGCGGATTTTTGAATGTACTGCCGGCGTTTGGCCAGCCCATCGGTTGGGTCTTGTAGCGGTAATCTTCGTTATGCTTGGTGCGTTTTTCTATTTCTTCCGGTATGTCGGCGGGCATTTTGAAGCGGGCCGAGAGGACGACATGACGTGCCGGATCGAGGGCGCAGCGCCGGTACTGGAAGGCGATTTCGTCATTGGTCATGACTGTCACCTGACCGGTTTTGCTGTCGAGGACGCGGGCCGTTTCTAAAATGGCCGAGATCTGGCTGCCGTGCGCGCCGGCATTCATGATCACGGCACCGCCTACGGTGCCGGGTATGCCGACGGCAAATTCCAGACCGGAGAGGCCGAGCTGAGCTGCATGTCTGGCCAGATGCGGCAGGCGAGCGCCCGCTTCCGCTTCCAGTATGCCTGGTTCGGGGGTGGTGATGGCAATGAGCTTTGTGGTGCGGATTACCGTGCCTTTCACCCCGGCCGATGAGATCAAAAGATTGGAGCCGCCGCCGATGACGTACCAGTCCTCTTCTTTTTTGATCAATTCATCGACCAGGTCGACAAGCTCGTCGACCTTTTCGGGATGGCAGAGACGCTCGGCTTCGCCACCGATTTTAATGGTGGTGTAGCGCGCCAGTGGTGCTTGCTTCGCCTCTTCCATGACTACTTGCTCTGGAGCAGGCTGAGAAGCTCTCCCCCGACATGGGTGACATCGCCTGCTCCGACTGTCAAAATCAGGTCGTTGGCTTTGAGATGTTTGAGCAGTTGCTCAGGCAGCGATTTGGCCGGTCCGGCCAGGTAGTGTTTGTCCGGATGGTGCATCGCCTCTACAAAAGTAGCTGAATCGATGCCTTCGATCTTGCCACCGCGGGCGATGTAAACGTCGGCAATCAAAGCCAGGTCGGCGTCGCCAAAGGCCTGGGTAAATTCCACCCAGAGATCGCGCAGGCGGGCCGGTTGGTGCGGCTGGAAAAGAATAACGACGCGACCTTTGCCGCGTTCCTGATTGACGTATTCACGGGCTGCTTTTAAGGTGGCTACGACTTCGGTCGGATGGTGAGCATAATCATCGACGATCAAGATACCCTGGCTTTCGCCGATGATTTGAAATCTTCTATCGACGCCGCGAAATTGCGACATGCCGGCACTGGCTTGACTGAAGTTGCCGCCGAGCTCCATGGCCGTAGCAATCGCCGCCAGAGCATTGAGCTTGTTGTGTTCGCCCGGCACTTTCAAATCACAGACGCCGAGCACTTGATCGTAGTGATAGACACGCATCGAAAAGCCGGCAAGGCTTTCATAGGTATAGTCAGCGTTGAAGCGATCGCTTACGTCGTCGGCCTGGCGGACGCCGTAGGTGACGATTTTGCTGCCGCCGCTGTTTTTGACCATATCGATGAGCTTGAGGCAACCGGCATCATCGGTACAGATAATTGTCTTGGACTGCGTATTGGCATAAAACTTGGCCATCACCGCGAGGATTTCATCGAGACCACCAGGATAGTTTTCCAGGTGATCCGGCTCGATATTGGTGATTACGGAAAGATAAGGCGTCGAGCTGACGTGGGTGCCGTCCGATTCATCGGCTTCGGCGACGAAATATCCACCTTTGCCCATACGCGAATTGGCGCCGATGTGGTGAAAGATGCCACCAACGACGATGCTCGGATCCATGCCGCAATTGAGCATCACCTGGCCAACCATGGCGCTGGTCGTCGTTTTGCCGTGGGTGCCGGTGATGGCGACAAGTTTATCGTCTTTGGCGAGATAGGCGAGCAACTGCGAGCGGTGCCATATAGGCAGATTGCGACGTTTGGCTTCTTCGAGCTCGGGATTGCCGGCGACGATTGCAGTCGATACGACAAGGGCGCCGGCGTCCTTGAGATTGTGGGCTTCGTGCCCGATAAAGATAGTGGCGCCCAGGCCCTTCAGCTCGTCTGTAATCGGGCTCTCTTGCTTGTCGGAGCCGGAGACCGCCTTGCCTTTGAGCAGCAGTAGTCTGGCCAGAGCAGACATACCAATGCCGCCGATACCCGCCAGGTGCACGGGGCCGGCGATATTATCGAGATTGATGGTATTGCTTGGAGTCAGAGTGTTCTCGACGTTTTGACTGAAACTGGTAAGAGCCGGGTTGAGAGCGGAAGCGCTGCTATGTGGATCCAAAATAATCCTCTTTTTGCTGATTGAGCTTATCTGCACGTTTCTGACCTGGCTTAATATATTTTTTGCATATTTCCGAGCATGCTTGGCGATATATAAAAGCTTCGATCAGGGGCATGGCGACTGGGTTTTAAGCGTTTCAAAAACACAAAAAATCCGCTGGCACAAATATAGCTTGAAAAGCCGCAAAAAGAAACAGACCCTGACTCAGATCGTAATTATTACGCTTGAGATTCAGGGTCTGATTTTTTGAAGTCGATCTATTTCTTGGGAGCGATCGCACTGAGCTTTTTGGCCATGCGCGACTTTCTTCTGTTGGCTGCATTTTTATGCAAAATGCCTTTAGCAACAGCTTTGTCGATCATGGAATAAGCCTGGTGAAGAGCGGTGGCGGCTTCGGCCGGTTTGGACTCGTCAATGGCTTCTTCCACCTTGGTACGGGCGGTGCGCATATTGGACTTCCAAAAGCGGTTACGGACGCGGTTACGTTCGGCGACTGCTACTCGTTTGATTGCTGACTTGATATTAGGCACAATTACTTCCAACCACTTATATATATTAAACGGACCAGAATTTTAGCACATGGCTGAGAGTCGAGGGCAAGAAGGGCTTAAGCTCTATTTCAGGAGCTTAATAACTCGCTCTCCGGATGAGGTGAAACTCATAAAGACTGGTGAAAGTCTTCTATAAGTCTCGCCCGGTCGGCGCTTGACCGTCCGAAGCTATTGACTGCCTCAGTGACCTACTTATTTACCGGCGTGGTCGGCGAACTGAGCGGCGAGAGCCGGGTGAGCAGCCTGCGATGAGCAGAAGTCCTTGATGCAATTTTTCAACATGTCCTGACCTTCCTGGGTGGTCATGCTGGCAAAGAGCTTGCTGATATTTTCGTGGGATTGAGCCAGACCAGCCTGGGGACCATCTTTGAAACGGTCTTGAATAGACGGTGATTCCTGGCTGACGTCCAGGGCCTTTTCAGCGCTAGCAGCAGGAGCTTGAGCGACAGTTTGATCGCCCACTTTTGCGGCGTTGTCGGCCACTTTGGCATTGGCGCCGGCATTATCGTAGGCTGCGTTAAACAGACTGTCGTTAGCCGCCTTGGCATTATTATCGGCTGGCTGATTAGTATTGTCATTGTGGGAGATATGATCGCCATTAGCCATGATGTTAAACCTTCTTCTCCTGCAAACCAGTCGTACTGGTTTTTTACTGGTAATCCAGATGTGGTAATAAGCATATCGCCGATTGGTTATTTCGACTGGGCTAGTGCTTAAAAGAAACGTTTTGACGGCGTCGTTTCAACTCACACCTTTCCTATAGCTAACGTTATCGCGCCCCATGGGGCCCGTCAATGTGGTTTCTACGTAGTAAGGCGGAAATCATTGCTGGGTAAGCGTTTCGGGACGGGCTGATTCTGCGCCCATGGCAAAAATCTCATTTATTGGTCACTTTCCAGTCAAATTTGTAGCGAATCTGGATTTTTTTAGGCGCACCCTTCGGCAGCGGGGGCAAAGGTGAGGCATCAGCCAGGGCTTTGAGGGCGGACTGGTCGATGGTGGAGTTGCCGCTGCTCTCGACTATTTCCGGCTCGGCGATGCGGCCATCCTTCAATATGGAAAAAACGGCCACGACCGTTTTCTGGTCGAGACCCTTGGGAGTGGTCCATTTTGCCTGGATCGATTTTTTCATCGCAGCCATATATGGGGCAAAATCGACGTTTTCAGCCGGAGCGGCATCATCGTTTTCGTCTTCTTGTTCTTCTTTTTCTTCTTTTTCTGCGCGGGCGGCTGCCTCGTCTTGGGCCTTTAGTAATTGCTTGAGCTCGCCCTGACCGTTTGTCGACTGGTCGAGGGCGGCTAGGTGGGCTGCCAGGGCCGGATCTGTCTGGGCCACGGCGGCGAGCGATTTGCCAAATTTCACCCCGGCGATATCGCCGTTCTTATGAACGCTCATGCCGAGCGGCATTTTCACCAGATCCGGATTTTCTGCCGAGGCAAAAAGCAAGGGGTGCGAGTGATAATCGCCAGCCTTCGCATCGGCCGGATCTTTGTAATTGACCATGATCTGGCTGACATAGGAGGCGATCGCTTCGATCGGCATGGCGCCGCCGCCGGCCTTCATTCCTTCGCCGATGTATTCGACAAAAAAGGACTGCCGTGCCTGCGGATCGTCGGTCGAGCCTAGCATACGGTCGTCGGCACAGAAAATACTGGCGCCGCTCTTTTTGGCAATCGATTGCATGAGCAGGCCGAAGCCGTATGGATAACTGTTGGCCACAGCTTCGGTCGGTGCGATGTCGAGCATGGCGATAATGTTTTTGCACTGGGTGCGCCGGCGCACCTCACCGAGGATGCTCGAAAGAGACGTTGCCGACGTTTCTTTGCTCGCCAGTTTGCTTTCTGATGTAAGCAGGAGGATATCGCTGACGTCATCGGTCGGTACGAAACGCGTACAGATATATAGGACGATCATGTCGTTGGGCAGGGCGCGTTTGGTCAGCCAGTTTTCCCAGGTGGAATCGGCCAGCGTCTGGCGTGTCACTTTGTCTTCGGTGGCGACCAGGACGTGGTCGGGGAGGAAGTGGCCGATTTGCGGATCACAGAGGGTCTGAGTCAAGCTGAGCACATTGCGAGAGGCGTACTTGATTGGTTTGACTGCAGTGTCTTGATAGTGGCCGACGCCGACCAGCACTGCCCATTTATCGTGAATGGTCAGGAGAGGCGCTTTTGGTTTTTGAGGACCGTTTTTTGTCTGGGTCCTGGCCGTACCCGGCTCTGTCTGGGCAGAGTCCTGGCCGATCTGACGGACGCCGCCGTCTCTGGCCAAACCTCCGCCGCCACCATGGGCTATAGCAGCTGCAGGCTCAAAAGCGTATTGCAGGCCGCTTAAGAGAAAAAGCGAGAGGGCGAAAGCGGGTAATTGCCGTCTGCTTAAATAAATTATCGCTGAAAGTGACATCGCTTTTAATGTTTTCTCGCGGCTGTTGCTTGGCAAAGATGCTCAGAAGAGACTTCTTAACGGCTGTTAAAAAGCAGCCTAGAGTTTACCGCTTCCCAAGGGTGGAGAGCGCATATAGAAGTGTTAGCTGATCTAGCTATATCCAGATTATGGCCAATTTTTGTGTAAATTGAAGTATCTTTTAGCCGCAGCCTGAGCCGCCTGGGCTGTGCTCTTGGACACCGGGCAAAGTCCGTGCCATCAGTAGTCTTGGCCTGGCGAAATATCGAGAATGACAGCTTGAGCCAATTTCCTTCGATCCTGCCCGGATCGCCTCGCGGCGGAGGGCGTTGGTTCAATGGGAGAAGCTTTTGCGCCGAGCGCAAGGGAGCTCACTTAAGTTATTGAATTAAATAACTTACAACTGTAGAAAACCTGTAGAAAACTTTTGTAGTCAAGAGTAGAAAGTGTATATGCACTAGAAAGATAAAATGCTCTAATGCTTGTCTGCGCGTGGATCTCACCGGGCGGCTATAGTTTCATATGAGTAACTAATGGGGTTGCCAAGTTGTCGGGAAAGCTGTTCATAATCGGTACGCCGATAGGAAATCTCGAAGACATATCGATGCGTGCGATCAATGCTCTAAGAGAATGCGATTTTATATTGGCTGAAGATACACGTGTATCGATCAAGCTCCTCAATCACTTCGAAATTAAGAAGAAGATGTTGAGCTGTCATAAATTCAATGAGCACGAACGTTTGCAACTGCTTGAAGAGGCTAACGCCGCTGGTCAGACAATTGCCTTGATATCGGACGCCGGCATGCCGCTTGTCAGCGATCCCGGCCATCCAATCGTGCAGGCGGCCATCGGCCTCGATATGCAAATTATCCCGATTGCTGGACCCTCAGCCTTTTTGCTCGCCCTGGTCGGCTCCGGGATGGCGCTCGATGCCTTTGTTTTCGAAGGTTTTTTGCCGGATCGCAGTGTCGATATTGATAAAAAGTTAAAAGAGCTCTGCCTGGAGCGCCGCACCATTGTTTTTTATGTTTCGCCTCACAAGCTGAAAAAGGCTCTAGCGGCCATTCTTGAAAATTTCGGCGAACGCAAAGTCTGTCTGGCCCGCGAGCTGACCAAATTTTACGAACAATTCGAACGCGGTACCGCCGGCACTTTGCTGGCCCTGTATGCCGAGAGCGAACCGCGCGGTGAGTGCGTTCTGGTAATGGAAGGGCACAAATCAGGGGAGGCTGCCGATGAAAATATGGACGACTGGCAAGATGATCCGGATAAGCGCCAAAAGGTGCTCGCCTTTGTCGGCGAAATGACCAAAAATGGATTTAAGCTGTCGAAAGCCTGCGCCCTGGCCGCCGAAGAGTTTGCCATCCCGCGCTCCGATATATACAAAGCATCTCTGGCCGGTCACGGCCAGTAATCGACACTTCTTATAATCGACGCTCCTTATAATCGTCGCTCCTTATATAAGAATTCGATCCTGAGTAGCGCAATCTCTTACAAGGACCAAAATGCGATAATGCTGAAAATTCTTTTTCAGATTGAGAAGAGCAAACTTGTTCATCCCAGGCAAAATTTTGAAAGTGAAAGTGGAGGAGGGCCCCGGCTCTTTCCTCTATGGTCGGGCAACGATCGTCGACCGGCAGGGCAGTCAATTGCTCATTCAAATTAAGACCGCCAAAGAGAGCAACAAGATTTTGCCCAAGGGCACTCGGCTATGGTTTACCAACGATTCGCCCTCGATCACTTTTAACGGCATGTGGTTGGCCAGTGTCGTCGGCACACAGGCTCTGCAGGGGCGGACGATGCTACTCTGTTCGACGCCGCGACATGAGCCCCTCGAGCAAAAGCGCAGTTGGCCGCGGGTAGCCGTCGAATTGCCGGTGCGCATGAGCCGGCCGGCTTTGAGTGCGCGTCTCTACGAATGCACCACTATCGATTTGTCGCGCTCCGGTATGACTCTTGAATTTTGCGAAGACCAGGCCGAGCCCTTCGAAGCCGGTCAGGAAGTGGCACTCGTCCTGCGCTCGCTCCGTCTCGACGTGGCCGTGGCGGCTCGCATCATACGCGTCGACCGGCACTGGATCGCCAATAAGGCAGTGCTCGGTCTGGAATTTGTCAACCTGCAGGGCGCTGCTCAACAAGAGCTGGACCAGGTCCTGGTGCCGCTCGGCGGCAGACCGCGCAATCCGGAGCTGGAAGCCAAAGCCAAGGAAGCATCACTCAGCGGTATGGCTACCTGGTCCAAGACTGTCAACCGCATGCCCGGTTTGAAAGCACCGGCAAGCGGCACCAGTAGCGGCGATAAAATTAACGGCGATAGCTCTGGTGGTGCCGAGGCAAGCAATAAAACGAGTGACGAACAAGAGGTAACCGAATAGATGCGCGATCAAGCCATGTCCATGGTCGAGGCCCTGACTCTGGGTGTCGTGCAGGGTCTGACCGAATTTTTGCCGATCAGTTCGAGCGCCCATCTGCGTGTGGTGCCCGCCCTCTGCCACTGGGGTGACCCCGGGGCCGCTTTTTCGGCGGTTATCCAGCTTGGCTCGGTGGTGGCGGTGATAGCTTATTTCTTCAAGGATTTAATCGAAATCGGCGGTGGCGCCTACCGCGGCATCAAAGCAAAAGATTACGGCGGCCGCGATGTGCGCCTGGCTGGCGCGATTGTCGTCGGCACCATTCCGGTCTGTGTGCTCGGCCTGCTGCTAAAAAAATATCTCGAAGCCGAAGGCTCGCCTTTGCGCTCCCTGCAAACAGTAGGCTTTGCGTCAATCGGCATGGCTCTTTTGCTGCTGCTTGCCGAAAAGCTGGCCAAGCACAAGCGCGGCATCGACGACATGGGCGCCCGCGATGGCCTTTTTGTCGGCCTCGGTCAGGCCCTGGCTCTCATCCCTGGTTGTTCGCGCAGCGGCTCGACTTTGACAGCGGCACTCTTCATGAATATGAAAAGAGCCGATGCCGCTCGTTTCAGCTTTTTGCTCGGTGTGCCGGCGGTGGTGCTTTCCGGTCTCGTCGAGCTTTATCATATGTATAAAGAAGGCCTGCAGGGCGATGGCGTCACCGTGCTAATCGCAGGCCTTGTGGCATCGCTGGTGGTGAGCTATCTGGCCATCGCCTGGTTGATGAAATATCTGCAAAATCATTCCACCTGGCTCTTCGTTATCTATCGTCTTATTTTTGGTGCGCTAGTCCTTTATCTGGCTATGTCCGGGCAAATCCACTGAGGGGCTTCGGTGTTTCCCGCGCATCTGTTTGAGCGAGCTCAAAAAGCAGTGACGGCGGAAGCGCTTGCCGCTTTTGCCGCCGATGGCGCCCTTTGTCTCCGGCAGGTTTTAAACACTGATGAGCTGGCCATCCTCACCGAGGGCATCGAAGCCAATCTCAAAGATCTCAGTCCCAGGGCCAAGGTCGCCAGTCGACCCGACGATCCCGGCTATTTTGTCGAGGACTTTTGCAACTGGCAGCAATTTGAACAGTATCAAAAATTGCTTTTTGATTCGCCACTGCCGGCGGTGGCTGGCCTTTTACTCGGCAGTGCAACTGTCCGCCTGTACCACGACCACCTGCTGGTAAAAGAAGCCAATACCAGACAAAAGACTCCCTGGCATCAGGACCAGCCCTATTACAATATCGAAGGTCGGCAAAATATCAGCTTCTGGATTGCCGTCGACGCTGTGCCCAGGGATCAAAGTCTGGAATTTGTAGCAGGCTCCCATCTCGGCCCCTGGCTCATGCCGCGCAGCTTCATGGACAATCAGGCTAAATGGTTCGCCGAAGGCACGCTCAGCGAGTTGCCTGCCATCGAAGCAAGTCGCGAGCAGTTTCCGATTATCGGCTGGGCCGTAGAGCCCGGTGATATCGTCTGCTTCCATATGCTCACCTTGCACAGCGCAAGCGGCGTCAAAAACAATCGCCGCCGTGTCTTTTCGGCGCGCTATCTCGGCGATGACATCATCCACGCGCCGAGGCCCTGGGTGACTTCGCCGTCCTTTGAAGGTCTGGCCGAAGTGCTGCCGGACGGTGCCGTCATGAATCATCCGCTCTTTCCGATCGCCTGGAGCGCAGACGACGATATGCAAGGCTCTAAATCTTAGCGCCGGATAAAATCGCTGTTTAGCGCCTTATAAAATGGTGATTTAGCGCCTGATAAAATGGCGATTTAGCGCCTTATAAAATGAATCATTTTGCGCTGCATGTCGATCGTGTATTCATAATTTTCCCAGAACGGCTGGCCGAGCAGTGGTGCCTCGAGGCCGCCTTTATCGTCGGCAATTTCTGTATTGACGCTGACCATCACATCGGTGCGCTCGATCGGGCCCAGTTTTAGCCTGCGGATCGGAAAGACTTTGCAATTGCCTGAGCCATTTACGCCTGTGTGCGTCTGGTTCGCCGCATCGGGTGGAATCTTGACCCCGGCTTTTTCTGCCTGGCCTTCGGACATAAAGGAGCAGGCGCTGGCGGTGTTGCCGGTGTCAAAAATCATCGGCATCGATTTGCCGTTCACTTCTACATCGACCATCACCCGACTGCCACTCTTGAGAAATTGGAAGGGCACGCTGATCGCCGCCCCGCCCAAAGTCTCCTGGTTAGCGATCGCTTTTTGTTTGAGGTTGATCTGACAGGCTTTAGTGTCGATCGTATAAACGTATTTGCTGAAAAATGTCTGGCCAAGCAAGGGCGGCGAGTGGTCGTATTCGAGTATTTCGATCGGCATGTCACGCTTTTCGATGTTGCCCACCTTGACCGTTGCTTTCATCACCCAGAAGGCAACGGGGTCGCCACTCGAGGAACCACCTGTGGTGCCGGCCGGCGCACCGGTCGGTTCGGAAATTCCCCACTCTTTTAGGTGATTCTTGCCGACGCAGACTCCCGGCGCACCTGTATCGAAGAGCAGCTTCACAGGCCTGTTATTGATATAGCCGTCCAGCATTGCGCCGCCGTGGGAGTAGGGCGTGAAGGGGATGCGGCACTGCGCCGGCATTGATCGATCGAGTATTTCCGAATCGTCGACGGCCGGGTGCGAATTTTTCACAATTGCCCGGGCGATGTCTTCGGGACTTTTGGCCGTCACCGCGTCGTTCTTTTTGGCTCCGGCTCCGGCACTTGCCGCATCCGCCGCGGCTATACCAGCGGCGAAGGTCGGATCTAACTTGAGCAAAATTGCCTTGGAGTAGCTACCGATCTGCGATGTCGGTGCCAGCTGATAAACCTGGCGGTAAAGCAGGCGAGATTTTGCACTGTTGCCCAGTTGTTGCTGACAGATGGCGGCGTAGTAAGCAGCGTATGGATCGCGACTGTTGACGACGAGATAATCGTCGAGCAGCTGGGCTGCACCGCGATAGTCTTTGTTGTTGTAAGCGGCGATGCCGAGGCTGCGTTTATCGGTGGCCGCCGCCGGGGCTGCAGCCGGCTTGGCCGGAGCAGCCACAGCCTCTTGCCAAAAAATCGGCGCGATGCTACATACGCTCGCCAGATAGATCGAAGTCAGCGTGAGTTTCAATCGAAATACCTTGCTAGAGTACGGCGGTTTCCCGGTAAGCGCCCCAGACTTCGCGCATGGCGTCGCAGATTTCGCCTAAAGTGGCGTAGGCTTCGACGGCCTCGATCAGGAGCGGGAAGGTATTGTTGCCGTTGCGCATCGCTTCTTTGAGCTCGTTCAAGCAGGTCGTCACTTTGGCATTGTCGCGGCGAGCGCGCAAATCCTTGAGACGATTGACCTGCCTTTCCTGATATTCGCCACCGATCTTGAGGATTTCGATTTTGGCTCCGGGAGCTTCTTCCTTGAGTCCTGTCAGGCCGACGAAGACGCGGTCTCCCGACTGCATCTTCTGTTCGAATTTATAGGCCGAGTCGGCGATTTCTTTCATGAAGAAACCTTTTTCGATGCCGGCGATGACACCACCGATAGCATCGATTTTTTCGAAGTATTCGTTGGCGCCGCGCTCGAGCTCATCGGTGAGCCACTCCACATAATAGGATCCGGCCAGCGGATCGGCGACGTTGGTGACGCCGGTTTCGTAGGCGATGATCTGCTGTGTACGCAGGGCGATATGGGCTGCTTTTTCTGTCGGCAGGCCGAGCACTTCATCCATGGAGTTTGTGTGCAGCGATTGAGTACCGCCCAGCACTCCGGCGAGGGCTTCGATGGCGGTGCGGATGATGTTGTTTTCCGGTTGAGGTGCAGTCAAGCTGCAGCCGGCGGTTTGAGTGTGGAAGCGCAGTTTGAGCGAGCGCTCGTCTTTGGCACCGTAATGATCGCGCATGCGGCGAGCCCAGATGCGGCGAGCGGCGCGGTACTTGGCGATCTCTTCGAAAAAGTCGATATGGGCATTGAAGAAGAACGACAGACGGGGCACGAAATCATCGATTTTGAGACCGGCTTCGATGCCGGCGTCGACGTAGGCAAAGCCGTCGGCGAGCGTAAAGGCCAGCTCTTGCACGGCGGTGGCGCCGGCTTCTCGGATGTGATAACCGCTGACCGAAATAGTATTCCAGCGCGGTACATTATGTGTGCAGAAAACCATCATGTCCTGAATCAGCTTCAGAGCCGGGCGCGGCGGCACGAGATAGGTTTTTTGAGCGATGTATTCTTTGAAGATGTCATTTTGCAATGTGCCGTTCAAGAGCTTCCAGTCGATGCCGCGTTTCTTGGCATTGGCCAGGAACATGGCCAGGATGATCACGGCCGGACCGTTGATCGTCATCGAAGTCGAGACTTTATCGAGGGGCAGATCTTTATAGAGGACTTCGATGTCTTCGAGCGAGTCGATGGCGACGCCGCATACTCCGACTTCGCCGTCTGCTTTTGGATTATCCGAGTCGTAACCCATGAGAGTAGGCAGATCGAAGGCGGTGGAGAGGCCGGTCTGGCCCTGGGCGAGGAGATAGCGGAAGCGCTTGTTTGTTTCTTCCGGTCCGCCAAATCCGGCAAACTGACGCATCGTCCAGACTTTGCCGCGATACATGTTTTCGTGGATGCCGCGCGTATAAGGAAAGAGGCCGGGCTCATTGAGATCTTTTTCGTAGTCGAGATCTTTGATATCTTCAGGTGTATAAACGTTTTTGAGGGGGATGCCTGAAAGCGTCTCATGGGTTTTTTCGACACGTTTAGCTGTAGAGGCCGGTTTGGCTTCTCTGCCGACCGCGTCGTCCTTTTTCCCTAGTTCCTTGACCATTTAAAGTTCCCCTATAGGCTCGCATGAAGAATTAGTTGAGTGAAGCGGCCGAAAAATTATTTCACCGTATGATTTTGACCTGTAATCTTCGTATGCATCAGATCTACAGTAATTCTTTCACAAATGCTCGTTAATGAGAGGACGCACACTTATGGCCACCGCGGCAAATGAAAAGACCGGCACCGGGAAAAAATTGATCCAGGACATATTGACTAGTCAAGGGCCGATTGAAGTGCGTGCGCCCCACGGTACCGAGCTTGTCACCAGAGGTTGGGTACAGGAAGCGGCCCTGCGCATGCTCTTGAACAATCTCGACCCGGACGTGGCCGAGCGCCCTGAAGACCTGGTCGTCTACGGCGGCTCGGGCAAGGCGGCGCGCAACTGGCCCTGCTTCAAAGCGATAGTAAAGGCGCTCACCGAGCTGGAAAACGACGAGACCCTGCTTGTGCAATCGGGCAAGCCGGTCGGTATTTTCAAAAGTCACAGCAATGCCCCCCGCGTTTTGATCGCCAACTCCAATCTGGTCGGTCACTGGGCCACCTGGGAGCATTTCCGCGAGCTCGATAAAAAGGGTCTGATCATGTTCGGTCAGATGACCGCCGGCTCCTGGATCTATATCGGCACCCAGGGCATTTTGCAGGGCACATATGAGACTTTTGCGGCGCTTGCCCGCAAGCATTTCGGCGGCAGTTTGAAAGGCCGTATCGTCGTCACCGCCGGTCTGGGCGGCATGGGCGGCGCTCAGCCCCTGGCGATTACAATGAATGGCGGCGTCGCCGTCTGTATCGAAATGGATAAGACCCGCATCCAGCGCCGCCTCGACACCAAGTATCTCGATGTCTGCGCCGACAGTCTGGCCCAGGCTCTGGAAATGGCGAAGGAAGCAAAGGCCGAGGGTAAGGCGATTTCGATTGGCATCCACGGCAACGCCGCCGATGTTTTGCCGCGCATGCTGGCCATGGGCTTCCTGCCCGACGCGCTAACAGATCAGACCAGCGCCCATGATCCTCTGAACGGCTACCTGCCCCTCGACGAGGCCGGGGCGCCTGTGGAGATGGCCGATGCGCTTCTGTTGCGCAAAGATGATCCGACCAGATATCTCGAACTCGCCGACAAGTCGATAGTCAAACACGTCGAGACCATGCTCGCTTTCCAGAAAGCCGGCGTCGTCACTTTTGACTACGGCAATAACATCAGGCAGGAAGCTTTCAACCATGGCTTGAAAAATGCCTTTGACTTCCCCGGTTTCGTACCGGCCTACATCAGACCGCTTTTTTGCGAAGGCAAAGGGCCCTTCCGCTGGGCAGCACTCTCGGGCGATCCCAAAGACATCGAAGTGATCGACCAGGCCATTCTTGATAACTTCGCCGATAACGTCGACCTCTGCCGCTGGATCAAACTGGCCGGAGAGAAAGTGAAATTCCAGGGCTTGCCGGCACGCATCTGCTGGCTCGGTTATGGTGACCGCGCCAAAATGGGCTTGATCATGAATGACCTTGTTGCCAAGGGTAAAGTGAAAGCACCGATCGTGATCGGCCGCGATCATCTCGATTCCGGATCTGTGGCCTCACCCAACCGCGAAACAGAAGCGATGAAAGACGGCTCCGATGCCATCGCCGACTGGGTCTATCTCAATGCCATGATCAATGCCGTCGGCGGCGCCAGCTGGGTTTCGCTGCATCACGGCGGCGGAGTCGGCATGGGTTACTCTCTGCATTCCGGTCAGGTGATCGTCGCCGACGGTACGCCGGAAGCGGCTGTGCGTCTCCAGCGTGTCCTCACCACCGATCCTGGCATGGGAGTGATCCGCCACATAGACGCTGGATATGACGAAGCTATAGAATTTGGCAAGACCAGCGATATCCGCGTCCCCATGCAAGAAATTTAACAGCGCAAATCGACGCATCGGGCTATCATGGCCTGGGTTGAGCTCGTTTACAGTCGAGCTTTTCCCAGGCTTTTTTCTGACTGAAAAAATATTTCTCATGGGCATCGCTTTCGGCAATCTGGGCAAAATATGGCTCGTCTCGTTCAAAAGTTTGGCGGCACATCGGTAGCTGACGTCAGCAAAATCATGAAAGCGGCCGAGATTGCGGTGCAAGCTGCAAATGAAGGTCACGAAGTGACCACGGTGATTTCAGCTATGGGACATACCACGGATCATCTGGTGTCGCTGGCCGAACAGATTTTTCCTGAAGTCGGCCGTCGGTCCGCGCGCGAAATGGATATGCTGCTCGCCACCGGCGAACAGGTTTCGATCGCTCTGATGAGCATGGCTATCCAGTCGCTTGGCTATCAGGCCCGCTCTTTTACCGGTGCTCAGGCCGGCATCATCACAGAAAGCCAGCACGGTGTGGCGAAGATTCAAGAGATACACTCCGAGCGCCTCGAGTCCAGTCTGGCCCGCGGTGAAATTGCCGTTGTTGCAGGCTTCCAGGGGGTCACCGAAAACAACGAACTGACAACGCTCGGTCGGGGCGGTTCCGACACCACCGCCGTCGCACTGTCGGCCGCACTTGGTGCCGATCGCTGTGATATCTACACCGATGTGCGCGGCGTCTTTACCGCCGATCCGCGCATCATCCCCGAAGCGAGACGTTTGCCTTCGGTGAGTTACGAAGAAATGCTGGAGTTGGCCGCTACAGGAGCGCAAGTAATGAACGCAAGATCGGTGGAATTGGCCATGGACAATCAGGTGCAGGTGCGGGTGCGCTCGACTTTCGAGCCGCAGGACCAGGGCACGCTCATTACGCACCGCGTCAGCTCGCCGGAGTACACCATCGCCGGTATCGCCTGCGATATGAATAGTTGTGTGATCACTCTCAAAACGCCGACCAATCTCGAAGGCGTCAATCCGCTCGAAGGCGTCTCGGCGCTCTTCACGCGCTTGCAAGAACTCGGCATCCAGACCGATATGGTGATGGTGCTCAAGCACGAGGACGAGCCCTCGCAGGAGCTCGCCTTCACCATGGAAAAAGTTTCTCTGCCGCGCGTCCAGCAACTGATCGAAGCGCTCGCCCTGACGCTGGGCAATCCGCTCATGCAGGTAGAAACCGATATCGCCAAAGTCTCGGTCGTCGGTCGCCGCCTGACCAGTCGTCCGGAAGTCGTGGCCGGTGTTTTCGAAACTCTGAGCAGCGCCAATATCCCTGTGCAGATGGTCGCTACCGGTGACATGCGCATCAGCGTTTTGATGCCTGCCAAACATGGCAGAGATGCGGTAAAACTAATACATAAACGCTTCAATCTGGCTGAAGGTACGTTTACGGCTTAAGCCGGCAGAGCAATTTCAGAGGAAACAATCATGACCAATCACGGCTTCGATAACATCATGAACAAGGCCAAAGGCGTGGCCAAGCAAGCTGCCGAGCAGACCGGACGGGCTGCCAAAGCGGCCAAGCTGAAAATGTCGGCGATGTCTTTGAATACCGAGAAGACGGGCCATCTGCAGACAATTGGTCAGCGCTGCTATACATTGTTTAGCGAAAATCAAAATATCGACGGCGCACTGTTGCTCACCAAAATCTCGGAAGAGCTCAAACAGATCGAACGCATCGAAACAAAAATCAGAGAACTCGATGCCGAGATCTCTGATTTGCAAGCGAATACACAGCATGTAGACGTCACCGATGTGACGGGCCCGGAAACCTAATATCGATTATTGCTCCGGACTTTCGCCCGGTTGATCCGAACGTCCGGCCAGAGTGAAATCCGATGCTTTGACTGTATCGATGAAGTCCTTGAAGTTTTTCGCTTCTGCTTCATCCGCTTCCGGATTGGCTGAGATACTGGCTTCCGCCAGGATGTGCGGCGCTACGAAGAGCGGCACGCGGCAGAGCATGGCAATGGCGATGCCGTCGGATGGGCGAGCGTCAAGGACGATGGCGGGTTCTTCATCCGACCCTTCTTCACCGGTTGTGAGGACAATTTCGGCAATGAAAGTATCCGACTCGATGTCGGTAATTTTGATCTCTTTGACCTTATGACCGGTCTGCTTGATTGTGTCTAATAGCAGATCATGGGTCGATGGTCTGGGGGATTTGACATTGCGAATAGCAAAGCCTATTGCCTTGGCTTCGGGCAGTCCCACCCAGATCGGCAGGGCGCGTCGATTATCCAGGTCTCTCAAAACTACGACGGAGGCACCGCTGTCTTTTTCGATGCCGATGGCGCCAACTCGCATCTCAATCATTTTCATAAATTTCCAGGTCTCCTGCAAGCAATGTCTGACCTAAAGACGCATATGAACAAAACCTGTTTCCAGGCTGGGTACGGGCTTCTTAATTCGTTTCAATCGGACCGCTAATTTCAGAATAACAACTTTTTGCCAGAATGCCCCCCCAAAATAGGCGAAAATGATTAAAGTATTGTTTGAGCTTTGCCTGAAATATTCAGCGTTTCGGCCCCCTGATCCGGCAAGGTGGCGGCCAATTAATGAATCCAGTCATTTATATTGTAGACTTACGACAAATCAGATTTAATCCAGTTTCCACCTCGACTCTATCCAGGAGAAAGATGGCTCGCAAAATCGATCCGGCAAAAAGAGAAGCGATTTTAAAGGCGGCGCGCATGGTCTTCCTGCGCGATGGCTACGATGAGTCGCGGATGTCGGTGATTGCAGCCGAGGCTTCCGTTGCTCCCGGCACGCTCTATTTGTATTTCGATTCGAAAGAAGCGCTGGCCAGCTCGATTGGCGAACAAATTTTTGCCCGCTTAATCAAAGAATTTGCCCAGGTGATAAACGGTCTCGGTACGCCGGCTGGTGTTGACACTCTTGTCGAATGGTCGGCGAGTATTGCCGCTGAAGAGCGCGACCTCTTGAAATTGATCAAGATGCAGGCGCAAAAAGCCGATAAGCATGCCGAAGTCGGCCCCAAGCAAGAGTTCAAAAAGCATCTCACCAACCTGCTCGGTCATCTGATGAAAACGCCCGGTGTGCGTCAGTATGAAGCGGCCAGTCTTTCTGAAATCGTTTTCTTTTTGCTGAGCGGTATTTTCGAGACCTGTTTATATGATGAGAGTCAGGATATCGAGCGCATCAAAAAAGCCACCGCCGATGTGCTTAAACACGCGCTTTTCGAGGACTCTGTTTTAATGGCTGTGAAGCCCTGAACTATTGGAATAACCGTGGATCAAACTGAAATGCAGATGTACGCACAGTTTTCACGGATGGCATTTCCGGGTGTAATGGGTTTAAAATCAGATTTTTCTCAACAGACAATACCGCGCTGGGCACCATTAGTCCGAGGCTCGTACAGCCAGACAGCCAGTTGTCCCCGTGTGTAGCTGCGGCAATCTCGTTGGGCGCCGTTGACCCTGCGAACTGCGTAATGCTAACTTCATTCGGGACTTCAATTTCCAGCCACACCAGATCAATTGGCAGGTTGTCGGAGTTTACGTGAACTAAGTATTCTAGAGTCGCCAATGAGAGATGCTCTGACGTATAAATCGCTGGCTTGCCGGCGTTGTTCCAGCGACCTCCATATAACCTGGCCCCTTCCCCATCAAGAGCTACGTGGGCCTGCTTGCAAATGCGGAACACGATCATCAGGAAAAAATGCCGTGGGCTATTCGACCCAATATTGATTCAACAATTCGTGCACCGTAATCAGTGCGTAGCAAATCCAGCGGTAAATGATTTTTTATCGCCCGGTTCGGTGTCCTGAGCCATTTTCGCGCTTTTTCGTGGGTGCCAAATACCTCAACTGCAAAATCATGAATCCGTGCCAACCTGGCAACTAGATCCGATTCTTCTGCGGTCAAACGCTTCTGTTCACCTTTTCTTCTTGCTAGAGTTCTAGCCGGAATGAAGGTTTTAAGTTCTGCCGCATCAACTATTCCTTGATTTTCCATTGCTTCTAGCGTTGCAAAAGGTAATCCTTGGTTGAGCATGTCGAACATTTCAACCTCGGAATTGACCGCTTGCGGCAATGTGGCTGTAGCGGACAATGTCTTAATAACTCTTTCTTTGTCCATAGTTTCACCGTTTTGCCATTTGCCTAAATTGTAACGCCATTTGGCGCACTTGGCAAGCGCGGCGCAAATGTTTGTCGGTTTGGTCAGGCTATGTAATAAACGCCCTGCCTCTTCGCAAGGTTCAAAATTTTGACGATATTTGGCAGAGGCTGATTAAAAATGCCGCTTCTAATCCAATCTGTAGCGCTCGCCGCCTGCCTTCAGGCTTTCGACCAGCTCCCACTCTTCATCTTTTATGTCATAGACGGCGAAGCGGCAATCAAAGGCTTTGGTGAAGCCGCGACCGATTGCTTCTTCTATCGCGGTGCGGTCGACGTCGTTTGCCAGAAGATCTCGCAGATTGAAATGCCTGGGCGGAGGCGTGGCGTCGATTTTACGATCATCGATTTCAGCGCTATCACTGCTAATTTCGCCATTTTTCAATGCTTGCGATGATGCTGCTTTATCGCTTTCACCGAGCAACTCGGCCATTTTGTCCTGGGCCTGATTGAGAATGATCGAGCCGTGCTGCATGACACCATTGCGTCTGCGCAATTGCGCCGACCCGACCAGCTTCTTCCCCTCATATTGGAGATCGGCTTGCGTCGTGGCCTGGAAGCAGTCCTCGTTGTTTTTGTAGGAGCCGTCCGTGCTCTTGCCCAGAGACGTTTCTACACCGAGCTCGGTCAGGCCGTTAATCAAAGCATTGCATATTTGTCTGTAAGCACGCGCCACAGATGATTCTAGAATGGCTTCGTAAGGGCTTTCATAGAGGAGTTGTGAATCGGGCTCGAAGTCGCTCTGTTCGACAAGTGCCAGTTTTTGCGCCGTCGAAAAGTCTATCGTCTCGCTTTTGCTCGAGGCAATAAAACAATAGGTGAGTTCTCCTTCGTGGAGCACGGCACGACCGCCGGTCGGTCTGCGCACGACATCGTAACCGGCTTTTTTGATGCGGGCGATTGTTTCGGGCGCCACTTTTTGAGCATAGCCAAAAGATACCGCCGGTGGTGTCCAGCCATAAAAGCGCAGGGTCGGAGGGGTCTTGCCCTGCAGATGCAGCTCGAGTAAAGCCTCATCGACGGCCATGTTTGTCTCGGCGTCGTATTCTTCGTACGGCACCAGACGAAATGTCCGCGACCTGATTTTGGGCATGACGATCAAGTGATGCTGGCCTTAATCAGCGTCGATTTGAGCACGGGCGAGCCGCTAAAAGTGTAGGCTTCAATAAGCTTGGCCGTCGCCTGTTTGTATTGTTCTTCGCTCTGGCAGTGCACCGTCGCCAGTGACTGGCCGACTTCGACCGCGTCGCCGACCTTTGCTTTGAGCACGACTCCGACGGCCAGATCAATTGGATCGCCTTTCTTGGCTCGTCCAGCTCCCATGATTTTGCAGGCTTCGGCGACTTTTTTGCCGTCCAGATTGCCGATCCATTGTTTGGCTTGTTTCCCTGATAGCGATTTTTCTTGCCCATCACAGATGATTGTGGCCGGCATCAAAAACTCTTTTTGCATCTTGGCCGTCGGCATCAAGCTGTAATTGTCGAGGACGCGGGCATCGCCACCCTGGGCGCTGATCAGTGTGCCGAAAGTCTTGAGCGCTTCGCCCGAGCTAATCAAATCCTGCAATTTTTTCACCGCTTCTGCTACGTCTTTTGCCTTGCCGGCCTGCACCAGGGCAAGCGAGCCCAGCTCCATGCAGAGCTCGATCAGATCATGCGGTCCGCGGCCCTTTAAAGTCTCGATTGCTTCGATTACTTCGGTCGTATGTCCGACAGCCATGCCCAGCGGTTGCTCCATATCGGTCACCACCGCCAGTACCGGTCTGTTCAATTTGCGTCCGACGGCGGCCATGGTTTTGGCCAGGGAGACGGCCTTTTCTTCGGTGTCCATGAAGGCACCTTTGCCGCATTTGACGTCGAGGATGATCAAATTTGTACCGGCGGCCATTTTTTTAGAGACGATCGATGCGGCGATTAAGGGGATCGACTCGACCGTGCCGGTGACGTCGCGCATGGCGTAGAGATGACCGTCGGCAGGCGCGAGCTCAGCTGTCTGACCGGCGATGGCCATGCCGATTTTCTTCACCTGCTCGATAAAATGCTCGATGCTGATGTCGACTTTGAAGCCGGGAATCGCTTCCAGCTTGTCGATGGTGCCGCCGGTATGACCGAGGCCGCGCCCGGATAGCTTGGCCATCGGGATGCCGGCTGCGCAGAGCAAGGGGACAAAGACCAGGGTCGTTTTGTCGCCGACACCGCCGGTCGAGTGCTTGTCGCCGACGAGCGGTCCGACATCTGAGAGATCCAGTACTTGTCCGGAGTGGCACATGGCGTCGGTGAGCCAGGCGCATTCGTCGAGCTCCATGCCTCTCCAGCAGACGGCCATGAGCCAGGACGAGAGTTGATAGTCAGGAATGGAGCGGTCCATGACGCCGTCAATCAAGAATTTAATTTCATCCCGGCTGTGTTTTTTTCCGGACCTTTTCGCGAGAATGACGTCGAGCATACGTATCGGCTGGGCACTTGAAACCATTTAAACTCCTGCGCCTCTTGACGACTCGGGTTAGACCTGCATAATTGAAATAGGGAGCGCGACCGCAAGAAATATACTAGAAGTAACTCTGGTCCGTTCCCACTATTTTACGAAAGTGTCCCTTTGATTTTGGCATCCCCTCTCTCCCCTCTTCCCCCTCTCAAGTCAGTCTGCGCTTTTGGGCAGATTGACTTTATCAATGTCTTGCCGATTACTCATGTTTTGCGCGCTGAGAAGCCGGCCAACATGTCGCTCGTCATGGACAATCCAGGTGATCTCAATCGCAAATATCTGCGCAAAGAGCTCGACCTCGGTGCGATGAGCAGCCATTATTTTTTGCAAGACGGGGGCTTTGAGCTATTCCCTGATATTTCAATCTCGGCCCAGGGACCGGTCGGTTCGGTTCTTTTCTTCAGTCGCAGGCCCCTCGGTGAGCTCGATCGAGTCCGCGTTGGCGTGCCGCTTGCCTCCGCTTCATCGGTACAGCTGCTCCACATTTTGTTGAAGGAAAGCTATGGCGTGCAGGCTCATTTTGTACCGCTGGCCAGGCCGGAATTGCCAGAAGGCGTTGATGATGTGCCCCTTGATGCTTTTTTGCTGATCGGCGACCGGGCTCTCACTGTCGATGATGATTTGACCAGAAGCGGTGCCATCTCTCATTATGAGCGCCTCGATCTGGGTCAGTGGTGGTGCGAGAAATACAAATTACCAATGGTATTTGGTGTCTGGGGCGCGCGCAAGAGCTGGCAAGAAGCCAATGCCGAAGATTTTGCCAGTATTGCCGCCTTCCTCGCCGGCTCCTACGCCAGAGGCCTGGGTGACGATTTTGCAGTGGTGCTGGCTGAAGCTTCAGAGCGCACGGGCCTGGACATCGAGCGCTTGCGCCATTATTATCGCTCCGAGCTTGACTACACCTTCACCCCTGCACACGCTGAAGGATTGGCTCTCTATCAAGACCTCTGCCGCAAATACGAGTTGCTCTGACTTATCTGAAATATTTGTTTTAGATTAGATTAAACGGCGTTATACTGGAGATTCAGAAGAAAACGCCGTCCTTTAGTAGCTGACGTAAATACAAATGTCGCCCGGTTTTGAAGACACAGGTTTGCCTTATCGCGATCCCCAGAGGGATGGCCCTTTTGTCTTGCGCAATCGCTGGCAGGTTGTCGACTATCTCGGCCAGGGCGGTATGGGTACTGTCTACCTTGGCAAAGACCTCAACTTAGATGAACGCAAGTGCGTCGTCAAAAAGCTGCGCGATGATTTTTTCCGCGAGGAAGACAAAGAAAAGGCGCAGCAGTTTTTCCTGCGCGAAGCAAAAGTCTTAAGTAAGCTGACCCACCCAAATATCGTCCTCGTACTCGATTCTTTTCGCGAAGGCGATGACTATTATCTGGTCATGGAGTATGTCGAAGGTCATAACCTGCACGACATGCTCAAGGAGCGTGAAGAGCCCTTTCCCGAAGAGCAGGTGCTTACCTGGGCACGTCAGGTGTGCGACGTTTTGCACTATTTGCATTGCAATGATCCGCCGGTCATTTACCGTGATCTCAAGCCAAGCAACATCATGATCGATACCAAAGACCGGGTTAAACTGGTCGATTTTGGTATCGCCCGGCTCTATCAGGAGGAAGGCGACAACACGCATGTCGTCTCCCAGGGCTATTCTCCACCGGAGCAATACTGGGGCGGGGCCGATCCGCGCTCTGACGTTTATGCTCTTGGTGCCACCGTTTATTTCCTCCTTACCGGTGAAGAGCCACTGGCTCTGACTGTCTCCTCTCCCCGCGATATGCGGGCGGACGTTTCGGAGGCCGCTGATTTGATCGTGCAGCGAGCCACGCAACAGGACGTCTTTTTGCGCTATCAATCAGCCGCAGAGATGAAAGAAGAGCTCGATTATGTACTGGACGGCGACCCGCAGCCGGTGCAGCAGTTTAAATGGTTGGAGATGGCAGTTGGTCTGGTCGTCATGTTTGCCTCGGTGGGCGGTTGGTTTGCCTACAGCAAGTATATGGAAGTAAGTAACCAGGCTCAGCAAGCGGCAAAAACCAATGCCGACAAAAATCATGAACTGGAAGCCGAGCTTCGTCAGGTCAAGATACGCGAAGAACAGCTGCGCAAGATGGTCGATGAAAATAACGCTCTGCGCTCCAAAGGTGGTCATCGACCACTGATCGGCATGCCAGATGGCCGAGAAGCACCGTCCAACGGTACCGGTGGCGGTGGCTCTCCTTTTGCTCCTTTTGGCTTTGGCGGATTGGGTCAACAAAGGCAGTCACAGTCGGCCGAAGAAGGACGCGGCAGTGCCGGCGAGATATCCTCTCCTGTGGCTATGACATATCCAAGCTATAGCGAAAGTGGTTCCATTGGTGAGGGCGGTGCCAGGAGTAAATTTAAAGAACAGGCGCTGGTGGACCGTGACGAGAGTCAGCTAACCGATCCAGAAGGCCTGGCCCCAATGGAAGAAGACACCCAGCGCTGACCAGCTCTGAAAACTCGTCCTCGGAACCTGTTTGCCTGTCGCCCCTCGATCTTTGGTTCTTGACAACATTAATTTCTTTGCCACTTGGCAAGTTTTAATTACTCTAATCAGTGCCCGTTCTTGGAACAAATGAGGTAAAGTCAAGAGGTGGCCTGCGTTGCGGATGTTGAACCGGCCATATGTCCCGCCTAAAATACGGAACACGCTTGTATAGATCAGCGTCCACTTTGACAGTCGGGTGATTCTCGAAAGCCAAGAGGTATCTTATAATAGAGATTATCGAGGCAAAATTTTCTCTATCTCCCGGGCAGTTATAGTTGTATCAGCGTCAGGAACTAAAGGCATAGCCTTCTGGATTGAAAAATGGCAAATATCAAAAAACCCTTCAACTTCTCACTTTCTTCTTTGCCTCGGCCGCGCTGGAATGTCCTGGACATGATCCATATCGTCGGCAAGCAATCCATACCGACCTATCTTTTTTGTGATGTCGATATGACTTGGGCCGAGAATATGCGCGGTCAGCTCAAAGCTGCCGGTCAGAAAGTGACGATTACCGCCATCTTGCTCAAAGCGATCGCCATCGCCCAGAGAGCTCATCCAGAGAGTCGTACGTCTCTGTTGCCCTTTGGTAAGACCGTCACCTTCCACGATATCGTCGCCGGTTTTACCGTCGAGCGTTTCATTGGTGAACAGCCGGCCGTGTTTTTCGGTGCCATCGACAATCCCGACACCAAATCAGTCGAAGAAATTTCCACCGAGCTCAAGCATTATGCCGAAGCCGATATGTCGGCCATCGCCCATCTTGATCGTCAGCACAAATTCAACAGCTGCCCCTGGTGGTTCAGAAGACTCATTCTCTGGGCCGGTCTGCGTTTCCCCAAGGTACGTCTGACATTCATGGGCGCCACCTTCGGCCTCAGCTCGCTGGGTAAATGGGGCATGACCGGACTTATTCCTCCCTGCGTTTCCACCTCTACCTTTGGTATCGGTTCGGTCGAGCCGCGCCCGGTCGCCCGCGACGGCAAGGTCGAGATCCGGCCGATGATGACGATCATTCTCAACTTCGATCACCGCCTGATCGACGGCGGACCGGCGGCGAGATTTATGGCCGACGTCAAACGACTGCTGGAAGGTGATCTGGAAAATTACATTCAGGTCGATGTGCCGGAGAGCAAGATTTCGCTCGACCAGGCCTTGCTCTCGTAAATCAGAGCCAGTCTATTCTTTAGTGGATCTTTCGATCAACTCGCGGATAGCGGGCACGGCGCTACGCGCGGCCGCCTGGCCGGCCTCGACGCATTTTTTTGCATCGGCGCTATCGGTTGAGATCAAGCCGACTCCGGTCACTTCCGGATGGATAATGAAGTCGGCCATGGCTTGCTGGTCTTGATCGATGACCGAATAATGCATAGTCATGACCCGGTGCGCCACACTGCCAAATTTCTTGAAAGTCGGCTCGGCGGTAGGGACAATCTTTTCGTCGATGTCCACGGCGATGACGATATCGGCACCCATTTTTTTTGTGCGCTCGACCGGTAAATTATCGAGGACGCCGGCGTCTACATACAGAGCGCTACCCAGCTTGACCGGCTTGCGCAGTGCCGGTATGGCGCAACTGGCCTGGAGGGCGCGGCTGAGATTGCCGGTAGTGATCGTGCAGGCTTTGCCGTCGATTAGATTGACGGCGACGGCGCCAAACGGGATGCGCATGTCTTCAATGTTGCGTTCGGTGGCCGGCAACTGCTTGTTTAAATAATTGGCGAATTTTCTGCCGCGATAAAGGCCGTCATAAGATTCGATGCCGAGCAGCTTCGGTGTGTAGAAGAGCGGTATGACCAGCACTCTGAGGGTGAGCGGTACGGTCAAAAAGGCGTGCATAAATTTCTTTTTGGTAAATTGCTCTTCGATATGCATCGGCGTCATGCCGGCGCTATACAGACCACCGACGACCGCGCCCGTGCTGCTGCCGACTATGTAGTCTATCGGGATGCCTTCTTCTTCCAGGACTTTTAAAACGCCGACATGGGCCGCCGCTCGGACGCCGCCGCCGCCCAGAGCCAGTCCTATCTTGGGGCGATGGTTCGGCGCACTTTCGACATGCGAAATTTGACCGCTTTTTGGTGTGTCGGCCCAGGCCTCTGTTGCCGGCAAAAGACTGCTCAGCACCAGGGATGGTATCAAAAATAAATGGCAGGGATGCGGACGATTTTTTCTGTGCTTCAAGACCAGATCCATTGCATGCGCGCCGGCACGTTCCAGCCGAGCTTGGATAATGTTTCGTCCAGAGTAAGCGATTCGTTTTTGCATTTCTTCAAAGCGGTGACTGCCTGCTCTGAGGAAATGAAGCCTTGCGAATAGAGTGAAAAAGTGCGCAATGCCGTATAGAGCATCGATTCGCTTAGAGCCTTGGCGACAAGCAGCTTCTTGCCCATCTTGATGGCGCTCTTCTCGGTCTGGTCGCAGACTTTGACCAGCTCGTCCTGGCTGATCAAGCCCGAGTCGGTGAGGAGATTGGCCGGACCAAAATCTTTGTTCATCGCCTGGGTGCCGGGATAGAGCTCGGCAACGGCTTGATAGACTGAAATGCCGCGATATTTGACCTGACGCAAAGCTTCGGCGGCCTGGAATGCTTTGACTGTGGAATTGGCCACCATGTCTTGCAGAACAATCGCCGCTTCCAGCAGATCCTGGGTGACCAGACCTTGCTCGAGGAGGATTTGTCCGAATTGTTTTTCCTTGACCAGTTCTATTTCCAGGCATTCGAGCATGTCGCCTTCGGAAAGAAATCCGGCCATTAGGACGAGCTCGCCGATGCGCACGGTCTGTCCGGATTTTTCTATATAGAGGTTGAGTTCGAAAAGGGCCTGCTCGATGCTGACCCGCCTGCGTCCGACGGTAAGCAGCGCCTGGGTGGCCTGTTCTTTGGTGATGCGATTGTCGCGCACGAGTAGTTGAGCGGTGAGAGCGGCGTTCATGATCCAGCCGGAAAGATCCCGGTTGAGGACAAGAATGCGGCCCATCTGCATGCCGGTGTCTTTGGCTTTGATAACAGCTCGACCAAGTTGCTCGCTCGTGATAAGCTCCGTTGACAGGAGCAGATCGGTGAGCGGACTGGTGATCGATTGAACGGTCTGGGTCTTTTTGTGCACCGAATTGAGCACGCCGATAGCATCTTCGATGTTCATATTGTTCTGACGCGCGAGACGCAGAGCCTTGACCGCCAGATCGACGGTAGCTTTGCCGGAGCGTACTTGTTCTTCCGCTTCCAGAACTGTCTTCATGGCCGCTTCGCCGACTGCATTGAGCATCGCTATAGCTCTGGGCAATGGCACGTTTAGACTGCGGGCGGTTTGCATGGCTTCGTCAAGCTTGGCTTGAGAAACTATGCTGGCCCCGAGTAGCAGTGTGGGGAGGGCGTCGGCCGTGGCCTGCTTTTCTATCATGAATCCTGGTCTTTCGGGTGTTTGCCTGAGTAACTGAGTCAGATTTTGCAATCTGGTCTGGTCTAGTCCGGTTTTGTCTGATTTAGCTGGATAACTGGAGTCTGTCACTTGCGTGACTAAAATAAGGTGTGTATCTGTACTGTACCAATTTGATCCGTCTCTCTAACGGTTGCCGCCCGCTACGCCCGCGCTTTTTAGAATTATTTTTTGTCCGGTTTTGTCTTCTCTCAGCTACCCCGTCAGGCGTGTGAAATCCGGATCGGTGCGCCCGGCAACGGTTGACCGAATTCGTCGGCGGCGCTGCCCCCTCTTTTGAAGAGTTCCCAGAAGCGCCTTTCATGGCCGCTCGATCCTGGTGCGAAGGCCAGGTCGCCTTCCAGCACATTAAACGAGCCTGTGGCGACGGTGGCCGTGCTGACGTGCTGGCCAATGCTGATTTTGACGCGCATGCCAGGGGTCAAGCCATCAACCCGTGCGTCCCCTTGTCTGAGCGTCGTCTTGATATTGCCAAAAGAATCGACATAGCCGATTACCTCGGCGGGTGGCTGGCAAATGGTCTCGTTTATGGCAAGTTTGTGGACGATGAAGGAAAAATCACCGCGACTGGCCTTGCTGACAGCAAGAGGGAAATAATCGCGGGAGCGGAATTGTGAGCCGCCTTCCTCGACATTGGTGCTCCAGAGCTCCTGGATTTCATCACGCACAAAGGCCAGTGAATAACCGGAATTGACAGCCAGCACCTGCACGCCATTTTTGAGGGTGGCAAAGAGAAGCCCCTCGCCTTCGTTGTTGCTGCGGGCTTCCTTGCGGTCCTTGCGCGGCGCGGTATTGGCGAAAACAAGGAGGTTCTGGGGGCGCAGCGTCTTTGGAGTGAGCGCCAGCTGGGCAACGACAAAGCCTGTGGCAACGGTATCGAAGGGGTGCACGCAGGAGAAATGCATGCGTGTGTCGTCATGCAATTTGCCGGCGAGCGAGGCCATGACCTCTGCCCAGGCCATATCTCCCATGGCGTAGTCGCAGACTAGATGTATGAAAGCGCTCATATCAGCTCCTCAGTGTATTGAAGTCGTCGGCACCGCCGCCTTTAGATACCAGATCCGCCACCGCCCTCGAGAGTTGGTCCAGTTTGAAAGGTTTGCTTATATAGTGGTTGGCGCCGGCTTTTAGTGCCTGATCGCGCTCGGCTCCTGTGTTGTTGCCAGTCAACATCATCACCGGCGTCTGGCCGCCCCCTGCCCTGTACTTGCGCAAAATATCGAGGCCGCTCATGTCGCCAAGATGCCAGTCGAGGATGACGCCGTCGAAGCCGAGCATACTCAGATTTTCCACGCCTTCGGCGCCGCTGCTGCACGAGACGACTGCGTATTCTTCAAAGACCAGCCACTCTGACACCAAATCTCGCAGATTTTCGTCGTCTTCGATGAGAAGTATGCGTTTTTGCTTGGCCATCGTCTCGTCTATCCTTTCTTTTTTTTACGCATATTCTCAGGCGCTCACATTTTTCGGGCGCTCTTTCTACAGGCACTTCTGCCTCGGCGCTCAACCTGCCGAAACAAGACGATTGCGGCCCATTTCTTTGGCCAGATAAAGTCTGTGATCGGCTGTGCGGATAAGTGTCTCGAGTTTAGTACCGTCCTCAGGATAGGAAGCCAGACCGGCGCTGAACGTGATGCCGAAATTTTCACCATGATCGCCGGTAAAAGTAAGCAGTCGCAATTCTTCCAGAGCGCGCTCGAGTGCACCGCGGGCAGTATCGTTTTGAATGTGGCGGAAGGCGACGACAAATTCTTCCCCACCCCACCGACCGCGCACGTCTTCGACGCGGAAGCGCTTGCGCAAGAGCTGGCCAAATTGCGAAAGCACCTGGTCGCCGGCAACGTGACCGTAGGTGTCATTCACTTTTTTAAAATGATCGACATCTATCAATGCAAGGGTGAAGATCAGGCCATTGCGCTGCGACTCTTCTTCCATCTCTTGCAATTCTTCCATGAAGGCGCGACGGATCAAAAGTCCGGTGAGGACGTCTTTATTGGAGCGCTCCTTCAAGAGTCTGGCCCGCTCGAGACGCACTTTCACCCTGGTCAAAAGCTCGACGCGCGCCACCGGTTTCGGCAGGTAATCGTCGCCTCCCGCCTCGAAGGCCGCCAGTCGTGTTTCGAGACCGGTTTGACTGGTAAGAAATAAAATCGGTAAGTCTTGATAATGCGAATCCTGGCGGATAACGCGACAGATGTCGTAGCCGCTCACCACCGGCATGCTGATGTTGAGCATGACCAGATCGGGATGAAATTCATGTAAGAGGGCCATGATGTCGACCGGCTCGTTGACGGCTCTCACCAGCATGCCTTCCTGTCCAAGCGCCGTCGACACCGTATCGCAAAAATCAAGATCATCGTCCAGTATCAAAATACGCGGACGGCCGCCTTGTCTGGCGTTTACCAGATAGTCGATGGCGTCGTCCAGTATATTGGCGGCGAAGGGCAGCTCGAGCATGAGCGAGGCGCCGGCATGGGTCGAGTCTTCGACATATTTTTGCTGTTTCGATGTTGAGAGAAAGGCCACCGGCAAATTGTCGTAACCCGGCAGTGAACGCAGTTCCCTCGCCAGGTTGAGGGAGGGACCGGGGGCGGCAGTGTCGATATCGATCAAGACTGCATCGAGGGAAAGTTTCTGGGCAATGGAGAGGGCATCGGCCTTTTCCTGACAACAAATTACCTGCACCGCTTGATGTTTGGTTTCGTTGGGCAATCTTTTGAAGCTGGCCATCGGCTCTCGCGAGACGACCAGGACGCGCACCGCCGACGACAGGCCGAATGTATCGAAATTGTCCTGAGGTAAGGCTTCTTCGCCGTCTTGCGAAGGTGGCAATGTATGCGCTTGATCGCCCGGCGCTTCAATAGTCGAAAAGGCGCGCTTATCCACACGTGAGGCGGGGTTTTCGGCGATGGCATGGGCATTGGTTGTGACCAGGCCGCAAATCAGATCGATCTCTTCCCAGGCTGCTTCGTAATGTGCCAGCCCGCCTTCTTTGATGGCGCTGAGCGCTTTTTCCAGGGAACCGGCCGATTCTCCCAATATGCCGAAGCCGCATGAAGAAGCGGTCCCCTTTAGATTATGGGCGAGGCGAATCGTTTCGACGAGCTGACTGCTATCACCGGCATTGGTTTGACTCTGCTTGATTGCTTCCTTCAATTTAAAAACGCGCTCAGGCAGGACGCGCAGATAGTTTGCCTGGAGGGTGTGCAGAGTCGCTTCTTCCGGTCCGAGCTCGCCTAAAATCATCGCCTGCTGCGGATCAAAGATACTTTCCAGCTGGGCGCCGAAAAGACCGGCTTTGATTGGCCTGTGGAAAATCAGTGTGACCCGCAATTCCTTGACCAGCTGCCGGTAAACGCGCGCGTCGCGCCAGACCTTGGCGACGAATACGATCGGCACTTGTGAATTTATCTGGCGTAATTTGGCGATCAGGCCGATACCGTCGATATCAGTTAATTGGTCGCCGACGACAACGAGATCGTATTCGCTGTCGATCAACTTTTGCACAGCGGTGGCGCCTTCGGTCGTTTGATCGACGTCATGCCCACGAGCAAGAAAAAGAGTTTTGAGCAGAGAAGCAACGGACTCTTCTTGCTCGGCATGCAGTACGCGTTTGCTCATTTCTTTTTGGCTTCTTTGTCCAGATCGAGCGAAGCGCTGTTGATACAGTAGCGCAAATTAGTGGGCTTCGGTCCATCGGGAAAAACGTGTCCCAGATGCGAGCCGCACTTGGCGCAAGTGACCTCGATGCGCACCATGCCGTGACTTTCGTCGCGGTGCTCGGCGACATTTTCACCTTTGAGCGGGATATAAAAACTCGGCCAGCCGGAGCCGGACTCAAATTTGGTATCACTGTCAAAAAGCTCTTCGCCGCAGCAGGCGCAGCGGTAGATGCCGTCTTCGTGGCAATTCCAATATTTGCCTGTGAAGGCTCTTTCAGTGCCTTTGCCGCGGCAGATGTTGTACTGCTCGGGCGTCAATTTTTCTTTCCATTGCTCTTCTTGATTGCCGTCGCTCATTCTTTGACTCCTTAGTCAAGTCTTACTGCTCTCTTGCCTCGGGCCCGACCTTTTATTATCACCCTTTTTGCGTCAGCTTACCGGCACATATTTCTATGCGATTTTTTGTATCGGTTAATTCGAGGACGGATCGGCGGCAGGCGGCGCTGCCAGCTCTTTCAGTGCGGTGATAACGCTGCTTGCCGCCTGGGGGCGGTCCTCTTCTTCCATCGCCGTACAGTCCTTGACTAGCTTGACCAGTGCCGGATCTGTCTCAGGTTTTATTTTATCCACTTCCGATTGAGTTAGCGCTTCCGGATCGAGGCCGGTGAGGAGGTAGTAAAGGGTGCCGCCCTCAGGGCCTTAGCACGACCGCTCCGCTGATTTTGCCGCCGCGCAGAAGGGCGATCGCCTGGTTGGCCTCGGCCAGAGGACGGATCGTGGTGGAAGTAGTAACTTTGTTTTTGGCCAGATAGGCGATAAATTCTTCGCCATCCAATCTGGTCAAATTGGCTACCGATTGAATCGTGCGCTCGCCCCAGAGCAGGTCGTAGGGCAGGGCCGGGATATCGCTCATATGTATGCCGCCCAGCACGAGTTCGCCGCCCTTCCGCAGACTTTTGAGTGCGGCCGGCACGAGTTCGCCTGTGGTGGCAAAGATTATGGCCGCATCCAGTGTCTGAGGAGAAACTTCGTCGCTTGCTCCGGCATAGGTGGCGCCCAGCGAAAGGGCAAAATCGATCGCCTGTTGATCGCCTTTGCGCACGAAGGCGTAAATTTTGTAGCCCATCTGGATCGCCACCTGGGCGACGATGTGTCCAGCTGCTCCAAAGCCGTAAATTCCCAGACGTCCCTCGCCTTTATCGAGGGCCGGCCGGGCAAAGCGCAGGCAGCGCCAGCCTATGAGACCGGCGCAAAGCATCGGACTGAATTCGATCGGATCGATTTTCTCGGGCAAAGTAAAGGCGAAACGCTTGTCGGCAACCGTGTACTGGGCAAAACCACCATCTTTCGTATAGCCTGTAAACTGCGGTTCGTCGCAAAGATTTTCTTCCTGCCGCCGGCAAAAAGCGCATGTACCACAAGTGCTGGCCAGCCAGGGGACGCCGACTCGCTCACCGATCTTGTGCTCGCTCACGTCGGCCCCGAGCGCCACGATGCGGCCGACAATCTCATGGCCGGGCACCACCCACGGTGTCTTCGGTTTTTTTAGATCACCATCTATGACGTGCAAATCGGTACGACAAACGGCGCAGGCTTCGACCTTGATCAGCACTTGACCGGCCTCGGGAGCGGGCACTTCTATAGTTTCAAAATCAAGGACACTGCGGCCTTTGAAGAGCATCGCCTGCATCTTGCCGGGGATTTTTTCGGGCGCTGTCACAACCTTTTTCTCGTCGCGTTACTGAGAAAATATTTCATTGATGCAAAGCCTCAATTGTCCGCTTGATAGTCGCCTACCGTGAGATGGAGTGTGGACGGTTGCCCCTGGCGCAAGATGGATAAGGCTATGCTGTCGCCGATCTTGTGACCGCGGGCAATGGCGCCGAGCTCTTTGGCTGTGGCGGTAGGCTGATTGTCGAGTTTTGTGATGATGTCGCCGACGGCGATACCACTGGCCGCTGCGGGACTATCTTCATAGACCTTGTCGACGACCACGCCTTTGACTTTATCGTCGACGCCGAGCTCGGCGGCAAGCGGTGTTGTCAGATCCTGCATGTGCAATCCGATATAAGGACGGCTTACCCGACCGTGGGCGAGGAGCTGATTGGTCACTTCCTGGAAAAGATCCGAAGGTATGGCGAAGCCGATGTTTTGTCCCTGTCTGCTTATCGCCGTGATTATGCCTATGACCTGGCCATTGATATTGAGCAGCGGTCCGCCCGAATTTCCGGGATTGATGGCGGCGTCGGTCTGAATCAGTTTTGCCTGCTGTGAGACTTCGTCTATTGAGCGGTCGAGGGCGCTGACGATGCCGAGCGTCACCGAATGGTCGAAGCCGAGCGGGCTGCCGATGGCGATGGCCCAGTCGCCTGGTCGGACAAATTTGCTCGAGCCGATTTTCGCTACCGGTAGATTTTGAGCGTTGATTTTGACCAGGGCCAGATCGGTGATGGCATCGCGCCCGACCACCTTGCCGTCGAAGACCCGTTTGTCCGATAAAGTCACTTTGATTTCGTCAGCGTCACCGATGACGTGACGATTGGTCAATATATATCCATCAGCTTTAATGATCACACCGGAGCCAACGCCGCGGCTCTGTGAAATCTGCGGTTGAAAATTAAAACTGGGTCCGCCGAAGCCGCCAAAGAGCGAATCGCCGAAACCGAGCGAAAAGGGACTGATCTGCACCACCTTCATGGTGTCGATGTTGACCACCGATTTACTTGCCGCTTCCGCTATGTCGCCGATACTCGGCGGACGAATCGTGCCGTCCGAATTGATCAGCGGAGCGGCGCTGTTTGCTTCCATCTTGAGCGGTGTGGGCCCTTGACTATCTTTCAAGGCGCTGATCCGCCCGAATGTGAAGGAACCGACAAGTGCCGCCCCAATCACCACACCGAGGAGGAGGGAGCCGGTTTGGACTTTAGCTGAATTGCCACGCGCTGTATTAAAAAGCATAAGCATATTATATTGTGCACGGTGCGAATTTACTGGTCGGGTATAGCTTGGATATTAAAGCGGTTACACAAAAGCTAGATCATTCTCCGACGCTGGTCCTGACTTTTGCGCTGGCCCTTCTGGCCATGGTCATGGCCGTCTATCTCTATTTTTTCCCCCAGCCCGAAAACAGGCCGCTCGTTTCCGCCCACGCTGATGAAATAGCAGTGCTCGACCGGGCGGCGCGTAAAATGATGGCGGCCAGGCAGTTTGATCAAGCAATCGGCGACTTCGACGCCGCTCTCAAATTGGCCCCACACAGCGATGACCTTCTGATGGGGCGAGCAGCGGCCAAATATAAGAAGGGCGACTTTGCCGCGGCGATCGTCGATTACCAGGCAGTGGCGGCACTCTCGCCGGCCAGCCGCTATAGCAGCGACGCCGCCTTTGGTGTTGCTCTCAGTCAAAAATCCTTGCGGCAATTTACGGCGGCGACCAAAACACTGCACACTTTGATGGCCCGAGACGGCAGCTATATCAAAGCCTACCAGCTCCAGGGCGATATTTATCTGAGCGACTCAAACAGCGAAGCGGCGATCGACGCTTATACGCAGGGTCTGCGCCGCAATCCCCTTTCGTCCGTTTTGCACTATGACCGTGGCGTGGCCTACCTGAAGAGAAATATGAAGGACCCGGCCTTTGACGACATGACGCGCGCCGTGCAGCTCGACGAGGGCAATCTCGGGCTTTTACTCAAACACGCCAATCTCGCCCGCAAATTGAACAAACTAGAGGCCGCCGATGCCGATGCGCTCGAAATCCTTCGCCTCGAGCCGGAGAATGCCTCGGCTCAGTCCTGGCTCAAACATCGGGGCAAGTTGCCGGTACCTGAGCTTGAACAGGGCGACGAAAATGCCGCCCCCGCCAGGACTGTAAAAAAGGAAAAAATCGGGGCGAAATAAGCCTCGATGCGTCACAATATGCTCTTAATGCAGGAGCGTCGCAGTGACAATTTTGACCTTGTAAGAGTGACCGACAAGGGACTCTACTGTCAGGCCGGGGATTTTTATATCGATCCCTGGAGGCCGGTTCCAAGGGCATTGATAACGCACGGACATTCAGACCATGCTCGCTCCGGCTCGGCCAATTATGTCGCCCATCGCGACGGACTTGGTATCCTCCGCTTGCGGCTGGGCGAAGAAGCACTGCTCAGCGGTGTCGATTATGGTGAAAAATTATCCTTCAATGACGTCCATGTCTCATTTCATCCGGCCGGTCATATCCTTGGCTCGGCTCAGATTCGCATCGAGCATAAGGGTCTTGTCGCTGTTGTTTCAGGTGATTACAAGACCCAGGCTGATCCCACCTGCCGGCCTTTGACGCCGGTCAAATGTCACGTTTTTATCAGTGAGTCTACTTTTGGTTTGCCTATTTATCGCTTCCCGGAGCCGGCGGTGGTCATGGATGAAATCAATACCTGGTGGCAGGCCAATCGACAGGCCGGTCAGGTCAGCCTCATCTATGCCTACAGTCTTGGTAAAGCGCAGCGCATACTGGCCGGTGTCGATCCGGCAATTGGTCCTATTTACACGCACGGTGCCGTCGAGGCACTGAATGCGGTGTATCGCGGTGTCGGCGTGAAACTGGCGCCGACGACCTATGTCGGTGAGTCTTCCCTGAGCAAGAGCGAATGGGCCAGAAGTGGCGCCCTCGTTGTCGCTCCGCCAAACGCGACGGGGAGCGCCTGGACTCGCAAGTTTGGCGTCACGTCCGAGGCCTTTGCCTCGGGGTGGATGCGCATCAGAGGGGCGAGGCGACGGCGTTCCCTGGATAAAGGTTTTGTCCTCTCGGATCACGCCGACTGGCCCGGGCTGCTCGATGTAATCAAGGCGACGGGAGCCGAGCGCGTCCTCATTACCCATGGCTATACACCACCGCTGGTGCGCTATTTAAATGATAGTGGCATCGCCGCCGACAGTCTCGAAACTCTCTTTGTCGGCGAAGGTGATCTGGAAGCAAAATCAGAGAGCACTGACGAAGACAAGGCGGCGTCGGCATCGGGGCAGGCAATACTTCCGGATCAACAAATCAGTGCAGGTGAGGAGGCGAGCGGTGAAGCGCTTCGTTGAGCTCTATTTTGAAATCGATTCGACGACAAAGACAAGTCTCAAGCAGGCCGCTCTCGTCGATTACTTTGCCAGTGCACCGGCAGAAGATGCAGCCTGGGCAATATTCTTTTTGACCGGGCGCAAGTTGAAGCGGCTTATTCCTACAGCCGTTTTGCGCGCTCTGACGATCGAGCTTGGCGAGCTGCCCGCCTGGCTCTTTCAAGAGTGCTATGACGCAGTAGGCGATCTGGCCGAGACGATGGCATTGCTCCTGCCCGACGCCGCCTTTTCTCTCGATTTGACCCTGAGCGAGTTTGTGCGCACAAAAGTGGTGTCATTGCGCAATTTAAGCGAGCAGGACTTAAATCAGGCCCTGCAAGAAACCTGGTCGCAGCTCGATGTCGATCAAAAATTTGTTTTCAATAAGCTCATTACTGGTGGCTTTCGCGTTGGCGTCTCACAGCAGATAGTGACCAATGCCCTGGCCAAAGTAAGTGGTATGGCACCGGCCGTTATCGCCCATAGACTGATGGGCGAGTGGCAGCCGAGCCGGAGTTTTTATGAAAATCTCGTTGATCAAAACGAAGGCGACAGTCTCGATTCGCGGCCTTATCCCTTTTATCTGGCTCATCCGATTGCCGAAGAACCGGCTGCTCTCGGTGAAATTTCGCAGTGGAGCTTCGAGTGGAAGTGGGATGGCATCCGCGCCCAGATTATCAAAAGAAAAGGTCAGGTCTTTATCTGGTCGCGGGGCGAAGAGCTTGTTACCGAGCGCTTCCCGGAAGTGGCCCTGGCGGCTGCTCGGCTGCCCGATGGCACCGTCCTCGATGGCGAAATTCTTGCTTTTAAAGAAGGCGATGTCATGCCTTTTGCCATGTTGCAGCAGCGCATCGGCCGCAAAGCGGTCGGGAAGAAAATCCTCGCCGATGTGCCTGTTGCCTTCATGGCTTTCGACTTGATTGAGTGGGGAGGGCAGGACATCCGTCTTTCGCCTCTGTCGGGGCGGCGTCTGCTCTTGCTCCAATTACTGACGCCCGGGGCTTGCGACCAAGCATCTTCCTGTCGCGCCGCTCTCAGCCCCACCCTGCGTGTCTCGCCCCAGCTTGAAAGCAAAGACTGGCAGGGGCTTGAATCTTTACAGGAGATGAGTCGCGCTTTGAAAGTCGAAGGTCTGATGATCAAGCGCAGTGACTCGCCTTATGGCGTCGGTCGTAAGCGTGGCGACTGGTGGAAATGGAAAATAGATCCGCTTTCGATCGACGCCGTTTTAATCAATGCCCAGCGCGGTCACGGCCGCCGCGCCAGTCTCTACACTGATTATACTTTTGGTGTCTGGCATGAAGGCAAGCTTGTGCCGATTGCCAAAGCTTATTCCGGCCTCACCGATGAGGAGATAAACACGGTCGATGCCTACATCCGCAAAAATACTCTGGAAAAATTCGGCCCGGTGCGCACGGTCAAGCCCGGTCTGGTCTTTGAGATCGCCTTTGAGGGCATCCAGCTCTCGCCCCGGCACAAGTCGGGCATAGCCGTGCGCTTTCCGCGCATCGCCAGAATCCGCGAAGACAAACCGATCGAAGAAGCAGATAGCCTGGAAGAGCTCAGAAGTTTGTTAGCTTTGAGATAGTCCTCTTTTTAGGAGAAGCAAAATTCCTCGCAGTGCCGCCGTAGTCAAAAAAAGCAGGGGCCGTACCCTGATCGACCGCTGGTGCAAGGGCCGGGGGATAAAGCCTTTTGCCTTTCAGGAAGAGACCTGGGCCAGGTACAAGGAGGGCAAAAGCGGCCTGATCCATGCCTCTACCGGTACCGGCAAAACTTATGCTATTTGGCCGGCTGCCTTGATCGAGACTATCGATGCTTATAGCGAAAGCGAGCTGGCCGCTTTTGGTCGGGGCGGTCGCGGTGATAAAAAGCCGCTCGTGCCTCTGACTGTTTTATGGATTACTCCTCTGCGCGCCCTCGGCAATGATATCGCCCTCAGTCTGCGCGCCCCGGTCGAGGCTCTCGATTTGCCCTTCGTCGTCGAGACGCGCAGCGGAGATACCTCTTCTTCGACGAGGCTGAAGCAAAAAGAGCGCTTGCCTTATGCTTTGATTACAACCCCGGAGAGTATTTCCATTTTGCTCTCTTATCCCGGTAATGAAGAAAAATTTCGTCATCTCAAGCTCGTTGTCGTGGACGAATGGCATGACTTGCTTGGCACCAAGCGTGGTGTGCAGACCGAGCTAGCCCTCGCCCGTCTGCGCCGCCTGGCGCCCGGCCTCAAGACCTGGGGCCTGTCCGCCACCATCGGTAATATCGACGAGGCCCTGACTGCCCTTGTCGCCGGGGATGGTGATAAAAGAGGCCATACTGGCAATGCGGTACTGGTCAGCGGTTCGGTTGCCAAAAAAGTGGTAGCGGAGACACTCCTGCCCAGACGTCTGCAAAATCTGCCCTGGACCGGGCATACCGGTCTGCCGATGTTGAGCGAAGTAATCGATAAGGTGGCTGCCTGCAATTCGTCGATCGTTTTTACCAATGTACGCTCTCAGACCGAGCAGTGGTACAGGCAGATGATTGAAATGCGCGAGGATTTTTGCGGCCAGGCCGCTGTCCATCACGGCTCGCTCGATCTGGGCGTGCGGCGCTGGGTCGAGGATGCGCTCAAAAACGAACGCCTGAAATTTGTCGTGGCGACAAGCAGTCTGGATCTCGGCGTCGATTTTACGCCGGTGCAACAGGTCATTCAAATCGGCTCTCCTAAAGGTGTAGCACGAGCCATGCAAAGAGCCGGGCGCAGCGGTCATAGCCCGGACGCCGTCAGTGTTCTGCAGCTGGTGCCCTGTCATGCCCTGGAGCTAGTCGAGCTCTGTGCGGCCAGGCTGGCCATGAAATACGGCCTGCTCGAAAAGCGCTATTCCCAGAAAAAGCCCCTCGATGTGCTCTGCCAGCATGTCACGACGGTAGCGCTGGGCAGCGGTTTTGATCCCAGAGAGCTCTTTGATGAAGTGCGCGAAACGAGCTCCTATAAAAATCTCACCTGGGATGAATGGCTCTGGGTGCTCAATTTTGTCGGGACCGGCGGCGCGGCTCTGGCTGCTTATCCTGATTACCAGCGCATCAAAATCGCGGATGGTCGCTATATTATTTCGGATAAGGCGCTCGCCCTCAAGCACCGACTTTCAATCGGGACGATTGTGGCCGATCAGGCCATGGATGTCGTTTTCACCGGTGGTGAAAGGATAGGCCAGGTGGAAGAATCTTTTATTTCTAAACTCAAAAAGGGCGACCGCTTTGTATTTGCCGGTCGCTATCTCGAACTCGTCGAAGTGCGCGATATGAAAGCGCGCGTAAGATTATCGCCGGTCAAATCCGGTATCGTGCCGCGCTGGATGGGTGGGCGCATGCCGCTCTCCTCCGAACTGGCCTCGGTAGTGCGCGATTTGATCTCGGACGCCGCCTTCAATGTCTACAAAGAGCCAGAAATGGCTTTTGTCGAGCCTCTTTTGCAATTGCAGCAGGAGCGCTCCGCTCTGCCCGCTCTCGGTGAGATCCTGGTCGAATTTTATCAATCCCGCGACGGCTATCACTTATTCGTCTATCCCTTCGAAGGTAGGCTTGTCAACGAAGGCCTGGCCAATCTCGTCGCTTTCAAACTATCGCGTCTTTCGCCCTCGACTTTTACGATCGCCGTCAACGACTGGGGCTTCGAGATTTTATCGGCCAGACCGATGGACATCGACGGCAAAGCGATTGCCAAACTCTTCCGCGCCCTCGACGGTGACAATATCAAAGAAGACATTCGCCAATGTTTGAACGCCGGAGAGATGGCCAAGCGTAAATTTCGCGAAATTGCCCGCGTCGCCGGTTTGATCTTCCAGGGCTATCCCGGCTCGTCGAAGACCGTAAAACAGGTCCAGGTATCGAGTTCCCTTCTATTTGATGTGTTTGCTGATTTCGATCCCGGCAACCTTCTGCTGCGCCAGGCTCATGATGAAGTGCTGGAAAACAATCTCGAAATCAGTCGATTAAAAGAAGCGCTTGGACGGATCAACGAGGCAAAAATAGTGGAAGTACAATTAGTCAAGGCTTCACCTTTTGCCGTACCGCTCATGGTCGACATCCTGCGCGGTAAACTGAGCTCGGAGAAACTCGCCCAGAGAGTACTGCGCATGCAAATGGAAATGGCCAAAGACATGCATATCGAGCTGTAAAAATGAGCGAAGAAGAAAAAGAAGAAGAAAAAGAAGAAGGCGAAATAAGAGCACAGATAAGTATGGCCGGGCAGGATGTCATCCTCCTTCCCCAGAAGGCTATGTATCTGGTCGAAAGCGAAACTCTTGTCGTCGCCGACGTGCACGTCGGCAAGGGGGCATCTTTTCGCTCACGCCGCTATTTTGCCCCCGATGGTGTCACCTGCCGCGACCTGGCTATTCTAAGCACGGCCCTGATCGGCCATGGTGCACGCAGGCTGATGATCCTTGGTGATCTCGTCCATGCTCAGGATGGTTTGACTGCGGCGGAGACGGCGCTATTCGATGACTTTCGTCAGAAACATGCCAATATCGACATGGTACTTGTTTTAGGCAATCACGATCGCAAGGCGAAGGTGCCAGCCAGCTGGCAGCTCATGCAGGTGCGCGGCGATATGCACGAAGGGCCGTTTATATTTGCGCACGAATACGTCGTTAGCGCCGATACGAAGAGTGGTTATGTCCTCTCCGGTCACATCCACCCATCGGTGGTTCTCCATGGCAAGGGTAAGCAAAGCGAGCGATTGCCCTGCTTCTGGGTGCGGCGCAAATATGCCGTTTTGCCCTCGTTTGGCGTATTCACCGGCAGTTTTACGATCAGACCGTCACAGCTCGATAAAATCTATGTTGTGGCGCAGGACGCCGTCATCGAGATCGAGACATGATCAGCGCTGATCGCGGACAAAGGCGATATGCACATTGCCGAGCGCGTGCGCTACTTTTTGTCTGATCCGTCTATCGATTTGCTGACCGGCATCGCCGTGCTGAAAATAGATCGTATGTAGATTTTGCAAAGCACTGAGGGCGGTGAGCTCTTCAAACTGTATTTTGGTATTGGCCAGATTCAACGTTTTTAGCGCTGTGGCGCGGCAAATTTCAGGCAGGGCCGCCCCGCTTATTTTTGTATCGCGTAAGCTGAGCTCCTGCAAGTCCTGAAAATAGTGCAGATTGCTGACAAAGCGATCGTCGAGCGGACAACCAGCTAGTTTCAATTCACGCAGGCGGCGGTTATTGCGCAGGTATCTCAGTCCTTCGCCATCGATCTGGCAGCCGTCTAAGTGCAACACTCTCAAGGCCCGCAGATTTTCCAAGCCGGCCAGGCCTTTATCCTCAATTTGCGTAAGAGATAAGCGCAGGCGCTCCATCTTTTGCAGGCGACCGATAACATTGAGGCCATCGCTTGTCACTCTCGTACCGGCCAGATTGAGATGGCGTAACCCTGTCAGGGCGCGCAAAACAGCCAGACCACGGTCGCGTATGCCGCGCACATTTTCTAAATCGAGGGTGTGCAGATGCACGAGATTGGCGATGGTGGCAAGAGCCTGATCGGTTATTTTTGTATTGCCGAGGTTGAGGCTGTGCAATTTCTGAAAGTTGCTGATATAGACCATGGCATGATCAGAAATGTCTGTGTGAGCCAGATTGAGACTTTTCAGGGCGGCAAAATTGCGGATGTGGTGCAGGCCGTGGTCGCTTATTGTCGAGCCGTCTAGATTTAGATCATCGAGTAAAATCAATTTGCTTATCCTGGCCAGACCAGCGTCGCTTATCTTGCCGAGGCGTAAATGCCGCAGTCTGAGCAGATTTTCGACCGCGCTTAAATGCTCGTCGCTTAGACTTTCGGGAAAATCGATATGTCTCAGCTCGGGCAATTTTGATAGATGGAAGAGGGCGCGATTGTCGCAGGCGCTGGCGCTGATGTTTAGATATCGCAAATCGTGCAAGGTCGAGAGCGAGGCTAAGGCGGCATTGGTGGCCCGCGTCAAAGAGACGTCCACTTCTTTCAGTCGATGCAGGCGACCGACTTTGGCGATTGTTTTAGCCGCTACCTTTTGACAGCCTTTTAAATGTATCGTCTCCAGATTGTAGAGTGAAGTAAGTCCGGTCAAGCCATCATCGGCGATACCACTATTATTCAGGTCGAGGACGCGCAATCTTGGCAGATCGCCGAGCTCGACTTCTTCGCTCGTCGTGCGCAGTGAGAGCTCTTCCAGCAGGGGTAGCGAGGGGATGAAGAGGCCGTGGCTGCTTGGACCATCGACGACAGCAAGAGTCAGTTGGCGCAGTGAGGTTAGATGAGCGAGGCCTGGCAGTTCACTGCCGGCGCTCTCCACTAAACGTAAAGACAACTCTTCTAAGGCGGGCAGGCTTTCGAGGTGCTGGAAGACCTTGCTGCTCAAATGATCGCAACGCACGACGAGTCGCTTTAGATGGGCAAGATTGTGGATTTCTACCAGGCCTGCGTCGCTGATCGCGTCGAGGCGCAGCACAAGAGTTGTCAGTCTGCTGAAATATTTGAGGGTTGCCAGTCCACGATTGGAAACCGGGGCAAAAGCCAGATAAAGCTCCTCGACCTTGTTTTCTGCCTGCAAAGTCGAGAGTACATCATCGTTAATCCCGGGACCTTCCAGGATAAGTTTGATCACTTCGCCGCCGCTCAAGATCGCTCCCAGATCGACATCCTCGAAACTACAGTGGGAGAGGCGCAATTCTTTGAGAGCAGGCATGGCGAGTAGCGCTTGCAGCGAATCTTTCTTTAAATGACAGGCAGTAAACTCCAGGCTGCGCAGATTAATCAGCTCGTTCAATTGTTCGAGGGCGCCGGCTTCGATCACGGTTTTGGCAAAACGCAATTCACGCAGACCGGAGAGTTTGTTTATCGCCTGCAGATCGAGATCGAGCAATTCCTTGAAACAATAATCGAGAGATTGCAGATCATCGGGCTTGAGACGCTGGCAATCGCGGAAGGCTTTTCGATCGAGGATCTCCAGACGAGCAAAGGCCCGCCTTGGTATTTCCACCGAGCCTATGACATCGCCTTGCTCCTGAAAAGTACGTTTGCCCGCTTGCAGCATTTTTGACAACCACAGTCGGCCGGGAGATGCTTCGTGATTGAAGACGATTGTGCGTCTGGTATGGACGACTATGTGGCAATTAGTCAGTTCGGCGTTGAGAGCGGCGGCGCCATTTTCGCTGACCAGAGTGCCGTCGATGTAGAGTTTGCGAAGGTTGCTCAGGCCGGCAAGATTAAACAGGCCGGCATCGCTGACGTGACTGCCGCTCAGGTCGAGGGTGTGCAGATTGAGAAGACCGCCCAGGTGATAGATGCCTGAATCGCTGATGGCATTGTCGCTCAAAACAAGATAGCGCAGGGCGCTGAAATGTTTGATTGCTTCTAAATCAGAGTCTTTTGTCTCAAATTGACGCAAATCGATTGACTGGAGGGCATCCGGCGCCAGGTTGCGCAGGAAATAAATGTCGGCGCGGGGGGCCACGAGCAGATGCAGGTTGGCAAAAGCCGGCACTTCGACCATGCCGCGGGCCTGGGCATATTTGCTCTCCCACCAGCCCTCTTCCGAGCCGGTTTTTTCCAGCAGGTACAAAGTCCCGAGTGAATGATCCTCGGGGAAATGTATCGTCCTTGTCGTGAAGGTTTCTTCAATGTCGAGCATGTGCTTTAGGATATCATCGGACCGAACCCATCAAGGTGCGAATTTTTGGAGTGAGGACAAATAAAAGCGCGGCTGCGCAAAAAGCGGCTCCTGCCATACTGCCGAAAAGCACCGCCATCTCGGTCGACGAGTCCGATTTAAAAAGAGAGCTGAGCAGTCCGGCCAGGAAATTACCGATGCTGTTCGAGACAAACCAACCGCCCATGAGCAGGCTCTGGAAGCGGGCCGGCGCGAGTTTGGTCACCGTCGACAAACCAATCGGGCTCAAGCACAGCTCGCCGAGCGTTTCTACAAAATAGACAGTAATTAAGAAGAGCGCGCTCACTTTGCCCTGAGCGCTCATCAGGGCGGCCGGTACCATGATCAAAATGCCAAGCGAAAGGAAGGCCAGGCCGAGGGCAAATTTGGCGGGACTGGCCGGCTGCTTTTCGCCCATCTTGATCCAGATCCAGCTAAAAACGGGTGCCAGAGCGATTACATAAATCGGTTGCAACGCTTGCAACCAGCTCGATTCGAAATGAAAGCCGAGGATGGAGGTCTCGGTGAGGCGATCGGCAAATACATTGAGGCTGGAGCCCCCCTGCTCGTAGACTGCCCAAAATAAGATATTGAAGGCAAAAAGTATGGCGCAGGCCCAGAGTTTGCTCTGCTCGCCTTCGGTAAGAGCGCCGGCTGTACTGACCTGATCGCTGTCTGCAGCCGGCTCGGGGTCTTGAGAGGCGCTCTTCTCTTTTGCTTTGAGGACGATTTTGTCACCGATACCGTCTAATACTTTGTACTGGGCAAGCAGATGGATAAGACCGAGGCACATGCCGACACCGGCAGCGGCAAAGCCAAAGTGCCAGCTCGACTCTGGTTGCATCCCTATTTGTTTGAGAAAAGTCTTGAAGCCCGCGCCCTGGGCGAGAGTGCCGCAGACCAGAGGCGAGAGCGTGGCGCCCAGGTTGATGCCCATATAGAAGATTGAGAAGCCGGCGTCGCGGCGCCTGTCACTGGCCGGATAAAGTCGCCCGACCATTGTGCTGATATTTGGTTTGAGCAGGCCTGTGCCCAGGACGATTATGATCATGCCGCCATAAAATGCGGGCAGAGATTGGAAAGCCATAGTAAAGTGACCAAGAGCGATCACCGTGCCGCCGATTAAAACAGCCTTGCGTGGTCCGATCAATTTGTCGGCGATATAGCCGCCGGGAATCGATGTCAGATAGACGCACATCGTGTACCAGGCGTAGATTGTCGAGGCCTTGGCCATGCTAAAACCTAGTCCGCCGTTCACCACCGGCGCCACCATGAAAAGTACGAGAATGGCGCGCATGCCGTAGTAGCTGAAGCGCTCCCACATTTCGGTGAAGAAGAGAACATTGAGGCCGCGCGGATGTCCGCCGAGTCCTCCGCTCAAGCGCGCGTCGGGGCCCGCGTTATTAGCGAGGGCATCTGCATCGATCTCTTGGGAGCCGGTCATCTCTTTCCTCAATCTAAATGGCGTCTCTTATCAAACGTTCGTTTCTAAAAGCGCTCTAATTCAAGCGTTTATTCTATCGCCTGCTCGCTGCTATTTCACTTTCACGTTATACATATCTATGTCGGTGGCATGCATATGTCAGTGAGAATCTCCTGTCGGCGTCTTCCTGCGGAAATATTTTGAGCGCTAGTTTCGTCCAATTCCCTCTATCGAATTCAATATATAGATAAGCGAAAATGGCTTGTCAGCAGGCTTTCCAGATGACCGTACTTTAATGACCGCTTATATGCCCCTGACATGCTTCTGAAATGCCATTGCGCTGCAAATGACTACTTTTGTTTGAAATGTCGACTTTCATGTCACATTGGCGACGCTCCTGGCGCCCCATCGTCAGTGGCTCTAGCCTTGCATCCTCTTGGCGGCGGCTCGAATCGGTCTTCGATTAGCAATGTCCGCAAAAATTGGATTGATCCGAAAATCCGCTCGTTTGCATTGAGCCGTCGGCAGCTCGGGGTGCATTACAAGCGAGAGCCTATGCGGGTTTCTATACGGGCGAATAGTAGGTTGAATTTGATGCATTTTGTGTGACAAATCAGAAGAATTTATCTTGACGCATCTGCGAGGATCGATAGTGGGCATTGTCAAGCTGTTGATGCCATCTGGGTTTCAGAGATCGTATATAGCAAGCTTATCTAACATGCATTCGTCGTGCAGTATTGCAAAGTTAGTGAGACGGGGCTTATGATGATTGACATAGAAACGCAATTGAATCACCAAGCGACATCGCATCAGCTTCCGCCTCTGGCCTGGCTGTTCTGCCTTTTCGCTCAGGTGTAAATAAAAGGGAAGCTAAAGGCTCACTCCCTGAAGAGTGGCTCGTCTTCGCCTCCTGCTTGTGATTGCGCAACTACATTTAAATCACACACACACACATCAGTAGCCGAGCTAAGCATAATCACCACCCGTGGCCGTTGAAGCGGTCGGTTGTGATGTGCCACCGTCGGTAATACTAGGAGGTCATTATGAGAAACGCCGCCGATATTCTTGAAAGAGCGGAAGTGCTTGAAGAGAAAGGTAACTATGCCGAGGCGGAGAGACTTTATAAAAAGGCTCTGGCTCTCAAATCCAAAGATGTTGCGAGCAATTCTTCCGAGCTCGTGCCTTACATCTACAACCTTGCTATGGCTCAATATGTTGTTGATCATCTCGATGATGCCCTGCTTTCCTTCAATCGTCTTCTCTCCATCTTGAGCACCGACGAAGAGCACATCAGCGGCGAGATTAAAGAAATCAGAGGCCTGATCGCCGATATCAAAAAAGAAATGGAAGAGGGCAACGCTGCCGATCTGCCCATGGCTGCCGGCGCTTAGAGCCTCGGCGAGCCCTGACCGGGGGACTGCAAAAGTCCCCCTTGATTGTCGGGGTAATCGTTTTCAGAGCAGCTTGTCGGGAGCCTTCCCGGCCATGAATAGCAAGCGTTGTTCCTGGTTGGCAAGATTGATCATATACTCGATCCAGTCCTGACCGTTTTGATCGAGCACAGCTACTTTTAGCTTCTCCTCGGTCATTGCATCGCCGGCGGCTTGGGCAATAGTACCGTGCAAAGCGGCATCGCTGCCGGCACTTGCATCGACATCATCAGCATCTGGATATTCCCAGGTAATCTGGGCACCCTGCTCGTTTGTAAAACCTTCATCCTCGAGATGGACGATGCCGCGCAAGATATCGCGCATGTTAGTCCAGACTTCGTTGAAAAGTTCCCATCCAGCTTCTGTTTTTACGGCTGGCATTGGTCTGAATTCATAGAGTACTTTTACTTTGCTCATGAACTGGCAGAGCCATTTGACGGCCGAGGCCGGTTTGACGGGCTTTTTGTCGTCGAGCAGCAGGCGTACCGTATCCTGGATCGCTGCTGTGAAGTTCTCCTCTTCAAAGCCATACTTTTCGATTTCGATCACGGGCTCGCCGTCATCGAGGAATAGCGTCAATGTCGACCAGCAGCCGGGGAAATTATCTTCCCCCTCGCCCTCTTCGCTTTCGATTTCGCAGTCGATCATCGCCTTCTGTAGCCAACCGGCTACTTTATCGACCGAGATCGGCTCGTCAATTAGTCCAAAAAATCGCATTCGTGAAATCGCAAATAAAAATTACTTGTGTCAGCCTGAAAAATTAGTCTAACCCACTTCTTCTCTGGTTTTGTCGAGAAGGTGTTCGAGAGCAAGCAAACTATACCTTTCCAAACGATCGGTGCTCAAGGGTTTGCCTTCCACGGACCAGCTCAAACCGGCCAGGGACGGCTCGCTTTCGAAGACCATCAGCGCTCCGACTTCAGCTTCGGCCCGGTAAAGGCCCATGACTCGATCGCTTTGCATGAGGAAAAACTCCACTTTCGGGCCGATGCCCCGCACGACCAGGCTCAGTTTGCTTGTTGAAAATCGGGTCCGGTAGACGATTAAACTCTTGATTGGCTGCCGGGCGCGGTCAAATTCCAGTACTTCCTGCGAACGGCTGGGCGCCGTCGTCGTCACGAGCAAATCTCTGACTCGACTGATTTTATTCAATTCGAGCACGTAGGCTTCGAGAACGGCAAAGACCCGATCGACTATTACCTTGGTATCTTTTTCGATATTTGCTGCTTTTTTCTGGCTTTCTCGTTTTTGTTGCAGCTCGTCTGCCCAGGTAATCGATTTTTGGGCCAGATAATCGAGATAATCAGTACGTACCGGTTGAGTGCTCAGGCGATAATTGTCGATAATGCGCTGACTGAGATCGTAACCTTCGGGCACGGTCTGAGAGCTATCGTTTTTAGATCGCATCGGAGCCCCTCGAAATCAACGTCTTGGTCCTGGATGAGAATCCTGGATGACAATGTCCTCTATGTCAGAGCGAAATAAAACACTATTCTGCCTGACAACATATAGAATAGCCACTGGCGCGGTATTCGCGTAGTTAAATAATAATTAGAGTCAGCTCGATTGCCGATATACCTACTTGCGGACATCTATCTGTAATTTAGCAACAGGAAAAGAAGAGATGAAAATACCGGATGCCCTGCACCTTTCACCTGTGGTCGAAGCGTCAGTCGATGAACAATTCAGGCGAAGCAGCACTTCTATATATCTCAATAGCGGCTGTTGCGGGCGCAAGCCAGTCGCCGTGCTCGCTGCGATCAGTCGGGCTCACGAGCGTCTCAATAATAATCCCTGTCATTTGACCTTCAATGATCAAAGCCCAATCGAACAGTGTCGCGCCGCTCTTGCGCGCTTGCTGGCCGTCGATGCCGCCAATCTCTTCCTGGCCCTGAGCACGACCAATGCGCTGCAGATTTTGATGCAGAGCTTTTTACTCGAGCGGGGCGATGAATTTATCATGAGCGGCCAGGAGCACGGCAGCATGCGCACGATTGCGCGCTATTTGAGCGAGAGTCGCGGCATTGTCGTAAAAGTGGCTGCCATAGATGGCGAGGCCGATCCGCAAAATGTCGAGCGGTCAGCTGCATCGACTGCACTGTGCCAGAGGCTGCTTGCCCTGGTCACGCCCCGGACAAAACTTGTGGCGGTAAGTGAAATAATCTCCTATACAGGCTTCCGCCCCGATTATTCTATCCTGCGTGAGGGACTCGCTTTGCAGGCCATCCCGCTTCTCGCCGACTGCGCGCACGGTCCGGGGCAAATAAACTGCCGACCGGACTCTTTCCCGCTCTGGATCGGTTCCGGCCATAAGTGGTTAGGTGGACCGAATGGCACTGCTTTTGCTTATGTAAGCGCAGAATTTGTTGAAAAAATCAGGCCGCTCTCGCTTTCCGATACTTACTACGATAAATTAGTCCTCAACGCCGCCGACCTCAGTCGTCTGGAAGGCACTGGTACTGCCGATGGTGCTCGCTGGTGCGGTCTGAGCGCCGCCATAGATCTCCATCTGCAGGTGCGTCAAGAAGCAATACCCTATCAATTCGCTCTTGCCTCGTATTTGCGCAATCGTTTGCAAGAACAATTTGAGCCTGTTTTTCGCTTGAAATACAAAGGAGATTGCGACTCTGATCAGGCACCTTCTGGCAGCGAGCAGGAATGTACCAGCATCGTCAATCTTCGCTTCGGGCAAGATCGACTGACCGTAGCAAATTTACAAGACTATTTATGGCAGGAAGAAAAAATCGCTGTCCAACTCGATTATTTAAGCACCTCGCCCGGTCTCGGAATGCGTGTCTCGTGCCACGTCTCCAATACGGTTAGTGATGTTGATCGTCTACTTGCCGCCCTGGCAAAAGTTGTTATCAAGTAGACTCGAGTGCAGCTCTCGGTTTTGCAATTTAGCTCTCTTAGCGCCCTTTGTCATAAAATAGAGCGACGCACTTGGGAGAGTAACGATGAAACTAGCAAAATCTCTGGCACTATCAGCGGTGGTGGCCTGTTGCCTCACTACTCAACCGGCTCGCTCGAGCGATTTTGTCAAAAATTTGCTCCAGCAATTTAGCGGCACCGTCACCAATTGGGATGACCTCGATAGTCGGCGCGCTTCCGTCGAAGGGCAGATTCGCCAATCTGTGCGCAGCGGCGAGCTGACCATCACCGACGCCGATCAATTGCGTACGCAACTGGCTCCGATCGCCGATGCTGTAGTGCAGGGACGCGCTTCCGGCAAAGCGCTGACCTTCAGCCAGGGACTGCTCTTTTCTCAGAAGCTCAACAGTGTCACCGCCGCTCTGCAACAGGCCATCGCCGCCAAGCAAAGCAGTTTGCCCGATATCGATGCTCTGCAGACCGAGCTTTCGCAAAATATAGACCAGGCTCTCAATACCAATCAATTGACCGCAGATGATGCCGCCAGATTGAAGGATCAATTGCGCACCACCCAAGACATCGAAACAACCATTAAGAGTTCGGGTGACGGCTCTTTGAGTCCAAAGCAAATCGAGACTATTTCCGGTCGCTTGAGCGATATCAAAACACAGCTTGTCCAGGCAATCAAAATGGGCCAATCAGCTTTGCCTGAGCTGAATAGCCGCGCTGCGGCCATCCAGCATCGCATCGGCGCCGCTATGAATGCCGGTCAGATTGGCCGCGATCAGGCTGCTGCTCTCAGTGGTGAACTGGCTCGCTCAGCCCAACGTCGCGATACTTACGCCAATGGCGGCGCTAATCTCAATGGCCGACAAATCCTGGAACTGGCTGGCGATCTCGACCGGACTGAAGCCAAACTCGATGCCGCCATCAATGCGGCCAGAGCCGCCAGTCAATTGCCTCCGACTCAGCCTGTGCAAACGCAGGTAAATGTGCCGGCAGCCTCGGCGCCTATCTATAGTGATACCGATAATAGTGCCTACAATGGTCCGGACAACGCCGTCAAATATAAGGACGTCACCGGATATTGGGGTGAGCCTTATGTGTCGACCCTGGCTGCGCGGGGCATTCTTGGCGGTTTCCCTGACGGTACTTTCCATCCAAACGACAATATCACCCGGGCTCAGTTTGCCGCCATCGCCGTCAAAGCTCTGAATGTGCCGCCTAATACCGGTGTCTCCAGCTTTAACGACGTGCCGGCCAAATACTGGGCTGCTCCTGCTATCGGCGCAGTGAGCAATGCCGGCCTGGTGACGGGATTTCCCGACAGCACATTTAAGCCAGAAGACAAACTGACCCGCGCTCAGGCGCTAGTGATCCTGGCCAAGGCTCTCGGCAATGTCAGCGCAGACGCCCGCGACCTCTCCAATTATAGCGACGCATCGACTGTACCCTCATGGGCGCTCCCCAGCGTCAGCAGAGCGGCCAGCGCTCATATTATCGCCAACTTCCCCGATGCGGCCACTATCGCTCCCAATGCGCTTGCCACCAGGGGTGAAGTCGCCGCTTTGATGTATCAAACTCTGCTTGCTCTGCATAAGCCCTTGCCGCGTATCACTATAGGTCTGCTGCCGCAATATGCCGGAGCCCAGGTGCTTGTGCCTGGGCAATCTTCCCAACCCGCTCAAGCCTCTGTCCCGGCAGTGGAAACTCTTCACCTCGACAATGTCGAGGTCAGTCCGGCCGGTAAATTAGCGGCCGGCGATGTATTGACCGTTCGAGCTTTCGGCTCGGCCAATGCCGTCGCCAATTTCTCTATTCGCGAAGGCGTCCAGCAAGTGCCTATGGACGAGCGACGCGATGGGGTCTATGAAGGCTCCTATACGGTGCGCAAGAGCGATAACATTGGACGCACCAGGGTTGTCGTTTCACTGGCCAAGGACGGTGTGCCGCCGGCCTCTAGGCAGAGCCGCAGCGAACTGATGATCGATGCTTTACCGCCCGAAATACTTGTTGAGCCAAGGGCCAATTCGACCGCTGATTCCGCGCAGCCGAATATTGTCGTCAAATTTAGCGATGGTCATGGCAGCGGTGTGGATGTGACAAGCGTTCATTTGCTCGTGAACGGTCAAGACGTGACGGCTCAGGCGATTGTCGACGGCGGCATGATTGCGTACAAGCCGACTCAGCCTATGATCGGCTCAATTTCCGCCGGCATCAAAGTCGCCGATAAGTGCGGCAACGCCGTCGACTACAACTGGACCTTCCGCATACCTGGACCGGGCGCGGGCAATCTTCCCGGCCCCGCCGGCGGTGCCTTTAATCAGGGCGGCGGTAATGCCAATTTTGATCCGAACCGCAATTGGCATAGAGACAATTTCGGCGGCAATCGAGATGGCGGAAATAATTAGAAAGAGCGCGTCGATTATTTGCGTCATAGCTGAGCGCTTGCTTGGCGTCCCCGAGGGCATAGGCTTCGCCGGATGATGCCAGGCCGATCGCGGTGGCGCAATTCGCTTATTTAACCCTGGTCTGTCCCATCATCATTAAATCGAGTTCGCCATTTCTGTTGTCCGGGACGAGCACGGCCATGGCATCTTTTACCGGCTTAAGGCCACTCGGAATGTCGAACTCCGATGACTTGAATTTAGATTTTTTGCAAGTGGCCGTGGAAAGTTCAACGCTTTTTTTCTGCGATGTATCGACATATCGAAATTGCAACGGCACATCGTCCATCTCAGGAATGGCATAAAATCGACTCATCAGTCTGCCTACATGAGGGTCGCAATGAAGCGATCCGGTCGTGATATAAGTAATCTCCACCGGTGCTCCGGCATTGACCAATTGATTTTTTCGCCTGAGCATTTGTTCGCGGTCAAAACCCGGCCTTGCCGTGTATGTTTTACATGGCATCGCCAGATCTTCGCAGTTCTCTTTAAAAACAATCGGCACTTCCGTTTTGGTATGGCCGTCAAAAAGAGACATCGCTCGCAAATACGGATTGCGAAATTCGGATGCCGAGGTCCGATAAATATTCTTCGTTTTAGTACAGTATATGGCTACTTCTTTCCAGGGCGCGCCGGCCAGGAGCGTCAACCCATTTTTAGGGATGAATATGCGCAAATTGTTTTTACTGACGGAGACATCTAGCCCGCCATCGGTGCGATTTTGTTGATGCAGAAGCCAACCCTCGATCTGCGATTGCTGAGCATGATCCGGTTCGGCCGCCAGTGCGTATCCGAGCGAAGAGTAAAGCAGCGTTGCGATCAAGATCGAAAGGCGAATGTAAGACATATGAACCCTGGTCGTTGCCTCAACCATCCCGATTGTCTCACACGATGGTGCGCAGTGCCAACTAGTCGGCCGCTGCAGGCTTGGCCAGCATGCTTCTATCCTGTTTGGCCAGATCCGGTTTGTTCAGGCGGTCGTAGCACTCGGCCCGATCCTGTAATGTCTGCGGTGCACCGGGATCCAATTTCAGAACAATGCTCTGGTCGGCAACCGCGCCTGTATAGTTCTTCTGTGCCTGTCTGGCCATACCGCGGATCATATACGCGTAAACGATTTCGTTCAGTCTGGCACGGCTCGTTTCATTGTTTGCCACCATATCCAGATAACGGCTGGCGTACTTTTCGGCCAGAGGCCAGTCTGCAATAGCTTGCGCCGCTTCCATTTGAGCAAAAACTATGGCGCTGCTTTTCGGTTCGATTTTCGCCAGAATATTGAGCTGCTTACAGCGCTCCTTCCATTTTGACTGCTCTTTGTATACCTCAGCCAGAGCTTCATAGACGCGGTAATCACCTTTATGATCGGCAGCGATATCGCTGATCGTCATCGGCACTATTTTCTTTGCCTTGTCGCGATGGATGTATCTTCTCGATCCGCGATCCTTCAATAAAGTCAGGTCATCATAAGGAGCAGGTCCCTCTTTTGCCAGACTGGCTGCGCTTGCCGCCAGTACTTTTATTGCTTCGCGATGGCTGGCGTCGGCGATTTTCAGGCATGCTTGAAAATCGCGCTCGGCGTCTTGATAGCGGCCCAGTTTCAACTCTGCCTGGGCACTGGCCAGCGAAACGACTTGAGCCTGATCTTTGGCTGGCGTCTTTTTCGAAACTGCATCAGCGCATTCCAGCGCCATTTCGTACTGCCCGGTCATGACATAAAGTGAAGCCTGTCTGTTTTCCGGCATCGAGCGTGCAAAGGAGCGCACGCCCGACTGTTTTGAGCGGGCCAGTTCGGCCAGTTTCTTTTCGTCGGCTTGGGCCAGCTCAGGCTTGTTGATCTTGCGGTAAGCAAGGGCGCGATTGCGATAATTGATCGACCAGTTTGGGTGCTCGTCGATTGCTTTGCTCAGCTCTTTGATAGCGGTGGCGTAGTGTCCCATCATCAATTGATAGTAAGCGTCGGTGCCGGGATCGATATCGCTGTCTGTTTTGTCTTTGTCGTTTTTGTCTCCACGGTCTTTGCTCGCGTCGGAGTGTTTGAAGAAATTGTCCTCCGGATCTCGCAGCTTGCAAGCTTGCACATAGGCATCGTGAGCTTTAGTCCAGTTTTTTTTGCCTTCGTAATAGTTGGCCAGACCATATTGAATCGAGGCATTTTTCGGAAACATCTCGGCCAGGATCAGAGGCGCTTCGACATTCTTCTGGCGGGGCACTTCCTGCCTTGATTTGACCACCCAGGACTTTTTTGCTGTATCGTCTACGATGGTAAATGTTTTACCGTCAGTCTTGAAACTGCTTTTATGTTTAGTGCGCATGACCGAGGCTCGCAGCATGTTGGCCATCCTCAATGTCTCGGCCGGACTGCTTGTTGTGATGTCGACTGGACCGCCATTGACTGAAGCTTTTATCACCGGTGCGTCATTCTGAAAAAATCGCGGCGCAAGAGTGCTCTCCGCTGCCAGCGTCGTTTGCCAGGCACACAAGTGCAACGCCAGGCCAGAGCTCAGGATGAGAAGATTGTTTTTGATCTGCGGTAGCGGCACTGCTCTATCCCCTGTCATCGTCTAGATAATTAAGCTATTTATTACCACACCATGTCCACTGGATGACTCTATCCTTGTTATAAATTTGCGTTCTTAATTATGCTAAGCTTTCTATCCCTGGCTGGAGATGCAATTATGGAAGAAGGACCGGAGCCCCAGGAGCTTATGGAGCAGGTCGAGGACAATATCCATGCCCGGCACGGCGAGGCTGCGGAAGCTCGGACCAGCTCGGCAGAACATAAGGCCCGTCACATGCGCTCGGCGATAACAGCGGCGATTCTGGCTGTTCTTGCCGCCCTTGGTTCTCTACTTTCGGGTCATGCCGCCAACGACGCCATTTTATTGCAGAGCAAAGCCTCCGACCAGTGGGCCTACTATCAGGCGAAGAGCACCAAAGGCCATCTGTATGAAGTGAACAAAACGCTGGTAGAAGCATTTATGCAGATGCAACAACCAAAAACAGCAGCTGCGCAACTGGCAACCGGTGCCAGTAAACCACTGGAGCTTTTGAGTAAAGAAATAGACTCTAAGATGAAGGGTTACGATCAAGAGAAAAAAGTTGTCGAAGACAAAGCGACTGAACTCTCCGATGAAAGTACTCATGCCTTTGCCTCGCATGAATTGTATTCGTTTGGCGTGGCCTGTTTTCAGATCGGCATAGTGCTCGCTTCGGTATCAATACTCGTAGAAAGTGCACCTTTGTATTTCATGAGCGTTGGCGGCGGCATAGTTGGCACGATACTTTTGCTTGCCGGTTATTTCCGTTAAACGCAAAACTTGCTTATTGTGCGTCCGGGGTGGTGAAATTACCATGCCCGCGCCCATAAAATGCCTGGACAAAGTGATAACAGGCCCTTACCCTGAAGCTATACACCTAGATTTTTATCCCCAGCGTTCTCTTCCCGAAGACCACGCTAGAGATCAATTACCGGGAGATAGCCTATCGAGACCTTTGATACGACTAATAGCCCCGGCAGCGACAGGCAAGCGTCTGTGGTTACTAATCTGGCTCTGCGCGATTTGAGTAGCGATTTGCTCTCGAGATCGGTTGTTTCCGAGGCAAACTTCGTCGCCTCTGTCGACAGCACTCAAGTCGATCTTGTCTCCTATCACGGGCACAGTCATCATCATGGTAAAACCGGCAAGGGCCAAGAACCTGCCGCCCCGGCCGACAGCAATGTCATCGGCCCCTCACGCCGCCTGCCCTCTCAAACTGGCTTTCTGCACGCTATGGGCACCTACTGGCAGCAGATCACATCGGCCAAGCGTCACCATCGCTTTCTCACTGCTTTCCCACCTGTTTACGCCGGCATGGACGAGCCGCGAGTAGCACCGCCCACAGTGCCTCCCGCCGCTCCCGAGTCGTTCCGCAGTACCGGCCATCAGCCGTCCTTGAACGATCTCTACAATGCTTCCAAAGATCTCAATCGCATCGTCAGCCACGACAAAACCAGAGCTGATTTTAAAACTCTGGAAGTAAGCGAGCCGGAATTTAAGAAACGCTACGCCGCCGAGACTCTGGTAATTGGCAAAAATTATGGACTCGATAGCGCCCACATGGCCAATCTGGTCAAACGCATTTACGCCTTCGAGGACGGTGGGTGGGGTACCTATTACACCCTGTCGAGCATGCCGCAGGGTTTAATGGATGATAGTCATAAACAGGAACGTCTAAATTTCCATCCTTCATCATCGGCAATGGGCTACAACCAGCTTTTGATCAAAAACACCACCAATGGTATCATCGATCACGGCTCTGCTATCGCCGACCGATTAGATGCGCTCGCCGCCCAGGAGCCGACCAGGGCAAAAGAGTTGCATGAAAAAGCAGAGCTCGTTCACGGCCTTCAGGATATTCTCACCCATAAAGCAAAAGTACCTCCGCATCACAAAGGTGATAAAAACCGACCATATTTTGTGCCGCAGAGCAAACTCGAGACAGCCATTCAAGGCCTCAATCTCGATGGTGATATCGGCCCGATCATTCAAAGTCAGGAGCTGAACAGTCTGCTCAAGTATTCGGCGGCCAATAAATTTGGCGATTATCTCGCCTTGAAGACGGCGCAGCAGACCACCCACGCCAGGGACTACGACAATCTCACTCCGGAGAAAAAAGCCGAGGCGGTCGAACAACTCTTTGCTTTGATCAAACCGAGTGAGATTCATCCGGCCAATCCGGCTATGGACGCGCCCTTCTATGCCACCAAAGAAGCGCTTCACCAAAAGGTCCTTCATCTTGGTCACATCGGTCAAGATCACCGCCTCGAGCGGGAGAATTTGCCGGACATGGAATTTCGTATGATGAACAGCCAGGTGCTGACAATCCGGCGTTACGGTGGTGCCGGTGGACCTCTCAGTCCGGAAGCACGGGCTCTCCTCGATCGGGTCACTTCGGATTATTTTGGCGGCTTCAGCGCCGATAAATTACAGGCGGCTGCTATAGAGATGGCCAATCTCTCCGGTATGGGTACGGCGCAAACGATGCTGCAGCCGGATCACGGCAATTTGCCCACCTCAAACTTTTTTGCCCGGGATGGCTATCAAAGCAATCCCGTCACCAGTCGCCGCAGTGCCGATGAATTGCTGCTGCAGATTTATCGCATCATGCGCGGACCAAATGGTGATGCGACTAAGCCAGGCAATTCGCAATTTGACCAGGCCTTTAATAGCCTGAAGAAACCGTAGCGCGTTTGTAAGTGTATTTTGTCCTGATTCGGATAAAATGTTCTAGTCGCCCGATTTGGAGGACAGGATGAATATCTGGCTCGGGTTTGTTTTCTGCGCAGGCGTGATCTTGTACGCCGGCACACAACTCAGTACGCAAGGAGAGGCAATTGCCGCCAGGACCGGACTGGGCCGCAGCTGGATCGGCCTGGTATTACTTGCCACCGTAACCTCACTGCCTGAGCTTATTAGCGGTGTTTCGGCGGTGACACTGCACGACCTTCCCAATCTGGCAGTCAGCGGCACTCTGGGAAGTTGCATGCTCAATATGGTGGTGATCGCTTCTCTCGATCTGGCATCGAAAAATCGCCCAGTTTCTCAACTGGTTCACGAAGGGCACATATTATCGGCTGGATTTTGCATCGTTTTGATCGGCTTTGCAGCCATCGATATCCTTTTTGGCAAGTATCTTCCCATTCTTACTGCTCTAAACTCGATCGATCCGATCAGTCTCGTATACATCGTCGTTTATTTAATGGCGATGAAGCTGATCTATGCTTTTGAAAAGAAACGCCGTCACGAATTTGTGGAAGAGGTGGCGCAGGCCGAAGAAGCAAAGGGTCAGTCGCTCAAACGATCAATTTTTATATTTGTCATTAATTCGATCGTAATTGTCGTAGCGGCGTGCTATCTGCCGGAGATAGCATCGCAAATTAGTAAGATGACCGGCTGGGGTGAGAGTTTCGTCGGTTCGTCCTTTGTAGCGGTGACAACTTGTCTGCCTGAAATAGCTGTCTCTTTTGCCGCTGCTCGCATGGCCAACTTTGATATGGCCGTCGCGAATTTACTTGGTAGCAACCTATTCAATATTTGTATTTTAGCAATCGTCGACCTTTGTTATTTGAAAGGCCCGCTATTGCGCTCTGTTTCTCAGGTTAACGCACTGACTGCGCTAACGACCATGATCGCCATGGGAATTGTGGTGATTGGATTGACTTACCGGTCAGAAAAGAAATTTCTCTTTGTTGCCGGTGACGCCATCGCTATATTTTTTGTATGTCTGATGGCCAATGTGTTGTTGTTTGTAGTGCATTAGGATAAGACTCAGCTATTTTAGACGGAAATTGGTGCCGCTGCCCCAGTCGTCTGCGCACCATTTGTAAGCATCGAAGCAAGTCCCGAAGCCCCGGTCGGTGGTTTTTTCAGCCACGGAACAATGGCTATATTTTTTGCCAGTTCTTTTGACACTTCCTGGATGTATTGGTCCTCATTTCGCTTCCGGCTTAGCAAAACAGGATCTTTAGTATCCACTGGAGAAAGCGATTGATTGATAATCCAGGCAAATGGCTCAATGCCGGCGCGGCGCAAATCATCCTGCAAACGTCTTGCTTCATGTACTGGTGTCGCTTCCGCTAGAGTCACGATCAATATATGAGTAAAATTTGGATCGCGCAGGCGAGGCAAAAGCATCGAGACAGACTCCGGCATGTTACTTGATTGACGTAAGACTTCTCGGTGATAGGCCTGTGCCGCGTCCAAAAGCAAGATTGTGTGCCCGGTAGGAGCCGTGTCAAGGACAACAAAGCCTTGCTCTCCCTCGGCGACAATGTCGGCAAAGGATCTGAAAACGGCAACCTCTTCAGTGCAAGGTGAGCGCAAATCTTCCGCAAGTAATGCCTTTCCTTCAGAATCAAGACCCGCGCCGGCAGTCTTCATGACCTCTCGCTGATAGGCTTCAGTCTCCAACTCTGGATCGATACGAGTGACAGTCAGCAGAGGCAGAGGCGAGTCGACTACCCAGGAGACATGGGCCGCAGGATCGGTCGTACTGAGGTGCACTTTGTGTCCACGTCGGGCAAGCTCCACAGCAACAGCTGCCGCCACACTGGTTTTACCGACACCGCCTTTGCCCATGGTCATAATTACACCTGGACCAAATTTCTCGAGCTGATCAATCAGTTGACCAAGTCCAGTGAATGTAATTTTGCTTGGGGAAGTGCTGTTGTCAGCGACATCAGCACTATCAGTGTCATTGAACAAATTTCGTAAGGATTTTACTCCAATTAAGGCTGCTGCACTCAAAACTATTTTTTTTAACGGCAAATCTACGAGCTCGCCCGGCATCTCTTCCATGGCGGCATTGGCCCTGACCTCAAAGGCCGTGGCAATCTCATCGCTTTTGTCCGCTGCCTTGAAGATGCCGTTGACGATCAAGCACTGATTCGTCACTCCAATTGCCTTCAGCTCTCTGCTTGTTTGCGCTGCTTCTCGCAACGCCGTTTTTTCCGGGCGCGCCACTAAGACCAGAGTCGTGCGCAGAGGATCTTTTAACGATTTTACAGCTGAGAGATATGTTTCTTGCTGTTGGGCAAGACCTGAAAGTGGCCCCAGGCAGGACATCCCGCTGGTATTTTCTGAGATAAAAGTACTCCAGGATTCAGGCAGCGATAATAGCCGCATGGTGTGACCGGTTGGAGCGGTGTCAAAAATAATGTGATCGAACGCTGCTGTCTCTTCCGCATTTCCGATCAGTGTGGCAAATTCATCAAAGGCGGCAATCTCGGTTGTGCATGAACCGGAGAGCTGTTCTTCCATGCTCCGCACGGTCGCCTCCGGAAGCATGTTACGGTAAGGCCCGATCAATCTTTCACGATAGGCTTGGGCGGCCGATTCCGGATTGATATTGAGCGCAGACAGGCCTGGCACCGAAGGGATCGGTGTAGCGTGTTGTCCTATGGCGACTTGCAGTACTTCGTCCAGATTTGAGGCCGGATCTGTGCTGACCAGCAGTACTTGTTTGCCTCTGTCTGCCAGTGCGACTGCCAGGGCGCATGATACCGAAGTTTTGCCGACCCCGCCCTTGCCGGTAAAAAACAAATAGCGCGTTGTATTCTCTAACAAATCCATCGACACACCGTGGTTGAGATTGAGTGTACGTACTCGAATGCCGGATCTGAGGAAGTATTATTCCTTGGAGCAACATCCGGAAGCCGGGGACCCGGTAGTTTCTACCGTGAATTTCAGGGACGAGCTGCCGCTTGCAAGTTCTACACCGACCAGCTTAGCCAGAGATTGCTTATCCGGGTAAATCCCCTTAAATGCGACTTTGCCATCCATGAGAACAATTGGCAAACAATTATTTCCCTCAATTTTCAGCAACTGGCAAACTGGCTCGTTATTGACAAAAGCCGCCGTCTGCTGCGTCAGATTGTAGCGCTCAATTTCAATACCCTGGCGTTTAAGCCAATCCAAATTTGCTGCAAATTCTACCAGGGCCGGATCGACACCTGGTCCGCACAGACCGGTCGAACAGCACATTGGGGGATCAAAAATTTGGATTTTCATAGAGACGCTCCCGGGCGACTAACATCACGCCTGACACCACATAAGACGTCACGCTAGTTGAGAATGCTACTGCCGCCCATTTGGTCAGTCTACAACTTGGTAATCAATCTACTATCGTCCCTTCGGTTGATTTGCAAAAAATCTGGCATGCATCATTTGACTGGAGGCCCCAGCTTCTTGACCATGTTTTCGAATGTGCGGCGCAGGTGGCGGTCCTGAATGTTTTCAATAACCGATTATGCATGAGAGCCAAGCCATGTCTTAGACTTTCCAGTCTGGCCTTGGTTAACGCACTGCATCAACTTATTGCTGGCTGCCAGAGAATCGTGTAATGAAAAAGAAGCAGACTCCGGTAAACAAGCCCGTATTTGTGACTGTTGGGCACTCTACTTGTCCAATTCAGGACCTGGTTGAGCTGCTGCATTCCAGTGGTGTCAAGATGTTGATCGATGTTCGCAGATTCTCGAATGTGATAGTCGGTTTGCTGATAGCCATGTCAATGTTCGCTCAGGCGAAACATCGCAGGCGGCCTCTGGTAGTGCGTTACTACCGATGTTGACACGATGCCTCGTCTTTTAATGATCTCCTCCACCGGTTTGGCGCTTGTCGGCTACGAGGAGAGTTTTATCTAATCCTGAGGCAGAGCTAATCTTCATGCGAAACTGGCACTGGTATCATAATCTCGATGTCAGGGTAACAGTAAGGCTTTAGACTGTTGGGCTTTTGCGCGTCAATTTTCAACAGCTTGCAGTCCACCGCTTACGTGCGCCTGCTGTCGCTCGCCTTGCTGATCTGCTTTATCGTCACAAGCCTGGCACCTTTGTCCGCCCTCGCCGAGACTGCTGCCGGGCCTGACACGATCGGTCACCTTCGAGCCGACGTCAGTACGAGTACGATTTCGCTGAGTCGGGCAATCAGCCTTGCTGTGCAAAACTATCCAACACTAAAACGTACTCAGGCTGCCGTAAATAAAAATGCGGCAGCTATAAACCTGGCTAAAACCGCTTATCTACCGAGCTTTGATGTACTAGGTCAGGAGCTGCGCACAACGACCAATAACATCGCCGGGGCGATATTTCCCCAGGTCTTAAACGTTGTACCCATGCAAACCGGCCCGGCGACGAGCTCGTCCTCCTTCAAAAGTATCTTCGCCAACGACTATGGTTTCAATCTGTCCTATCTTGTCTACGACGGCGGCTTTCGCAAAGCCAATGTGCAGGTAGCCAGGGCCAAAGAAAGAACAGCCAATGCCGATATCGACCTGACCCTACTCGATGTCCAGGCTGCCGCCGCCGAAGCTTACCTGGCAGCAGTATCCAATCACGAGGTCATTCAAGCCCAGGCCGCTACGGTCGAGCGCATGAAAGCCTACAACCTGATTGTTCACACCCAGGTAAATAGCGGTTTAAGACCCGGTGTCGATGCCGCCCGCGCCGATGCCGATCTGTCTGCGGCAAAAATTGCTCTCATTGAAGCGGAGCGCGAATTTTCCCTGGCCTCAGTCGATCTGGCCGAATCTTTAGGCCTGGCCGGCAAAGATATTATGGTCGACGACCGCCCCTGGATCAAGCAACCGACGCCGGTGGCCGTGCCCCTCCGCATGCCCCCGGAGCAACATCCCCTGGCAATTTTACGATCTAAGCAGGTGGCTGAGGCACAGGCCCAGGTCAAGTCTACGCAAAAATCCTACCGTCCTAGATTGTGGTTTCACTCCGGTATGTGGGCCCGGGGCAGCGGTTCTAAAATCGATGCACGACCGGTGGCCGGCGGCACGATACCGCAAAATGCCAACTACATAGCCGGCTTCGGTCTGGACTTTCCGGTCATGGACTATTTTGCGGTCAAGGCCAAAACGCGCATGGCCAGGGAAGTTGAAGCCGAAGAAAAAGCACAATACGACCTGGCTATCCAACAACTGATCAAGAAGGACAGCCGGGCCAAAATCCTCTATCAAAACGCTTTGAAAATCGCCGAACAAACACCAACTCTGGTCTTGTCGGCCAGAGAAAACGAAGATAAGGCCCTGGAGCGATACCGGGTCGGCCTTTGCAATATCTTAGAACCGGCCGAAGCCCAGCGTATTTTGCAAAATGCTGCTATGCAAGACGCTGTTGCCCAGGTGCGTGTCTGGCGCGCGCTTTTAGCTATCGCCTACGCCCAGGGTGATATCAAAACCTTTGTCAATGTGGCAAAAATGGCGGAGGCGGCGACCCGATAATGTGGCTTCAAATCGTATCGATGAAGCATCCGGTGACTGTCATAGTCGCCATCTTAAGCATCATGATGACGGCGATATTTGCCGTCACTTCGATGAAGGAAGACATTTTCCCTGACCTCGACATGCCCGTCATCTACGTCGTACAGGGCTTTGGAGGTATGGCACCCGACCAGATGGAAGGTTACATCGTCTCGGCCTACGAAGTACACTTTCTCTACGTGCCGGGAATCGACCATATCGAGTCGCAGTCGATTCAAAATATTTCGATGATGAAAATCTTCTTTCACCCCGGCACCAATATGACCGAAGCATTATCGACTACGGTTGCAATGGTCTCGAGAGCCCGTACCCTAATGCCTCCGGGCATTATCGAACCGTTCGTATTGCGCTTCGACGCTGGATCGCTGCCTGTGGGGCAGCTGGTCCTCGAGAGCAAAGACGCACCGATCGACAAGTTGCAAGACCTGGCTTTCGTGCGTGTGCGCCCGGACTTGGGCACTATACCCGGTGCAACGGCGCCGCCGCCCTTTGGCGGCAATGCCCGCACGATCGTCATCAGCGTTAATGCCCAGAAGCTCCGGCAATATAATCTATCCGGCGACGCCGTGGTCCAAGCCCTGGCCACAGGCAACGTCATTACACCGGCCGGTAACGTGCGCATCGGCGACTATATGCGCATCACACCGGTCAACACCGACCTGCCGAGCATCCATCAGCTCGATAGCCTGCCTATAAAAATGGGTGCGGGGCCGACTGTTTTTATGCGCGACATCGCCACCATATCCGACGCCAGCGATATCCTCGCCGGCTATGCCCTCTACAACGGCAGACGTTCGGTCTATGTGCCGGTAATCAAACGCGCCGATGCTTCGACCGTTAGTGTCGTCAATGCCCTGAAAGCGCATTTGCAGCAAATGAAAGACATGCTGCCCAAAAATGTCGACATCAACTATTACTTCGACCAATCCAAATACGTCACCGACTCGATCAAAGGTCTGCTCAACGAAGGCGCCCTCGGCGCTATTTTGCCTGGCCTGATGATTCTCTTATTTCTCCGCGATCTACGCTCCACCCTGATTGTCGTCACGACCATCCCCTGCGTCCTCTTAGGGGCCTGCTTGAGCCTTTTCTTCACCGGTCAGACAATCAATATCCAGACCCTCTCCGGCCTTTCTCTCGCCATCGGCATCCTGGTCGACGAAGCCACTGTCGATATCGAAAACATCCACGCCCATATGGCCAAGGGGCAGCCCATATCGCGGGCCACCCTCAATGCTGGTATCGAAACCCGCGTACCGCGCCTGCTGGCCATGCTATCGGTTATCGCTGTCTTCGTGCCTGCGTTCTTTATGACCGGAGTCGTGCGGGCGCTCTTCGTGCCTCTTTCGCTCTCTGTCGCTTTTTGCATGATCTGGTCTTTCATCATGTCCAGCTGTCTGGTGCCTGTGCTTTCGGTCTATTTGATCAAACACAAAGAAGGGGAGGAAAAAGAAGGCCCCTTCGATAGATTTAAAAAGAAACATGGCGCCCTGGTCACCCGGATGATGGCGGCACCCCTGCTTCTGCTGTCCATCTACGGCATCTGCGCCATCGGGCTCAGCCTCTTGCTCTTTCCGATGATCGGCCGCGAAATGTTTCCTAATTCCGAAACCGATGAGTTTCGCGTGCGTGTCAGGTGTCAGACCGGCACACGCGTGGAAGTGACCGAGCAGCGTGTGCTGCAAATGCTCGACATCGTCAAGCAAGAAGCCGGACCAAATAACGTCCAGGCCACCCTGGGCTATGTCGGTCAACAACCGGTGCAATTTGTCATCAACTCGGTCTTTTTATGGACCAGCGGACCGCACGAAGCGGTCATGGACGTGAAGCTGCGCGAAGCAGCCAAGATCAATCTGGAAGATTTCAAAGACCGTCTGCGCAAACAATTTGCCACCAAGATGTCCGATGTCAAATTTAGCTTCGAACCAGGCGACCTGGTCAGTCAAATCATGAACCTGGGCTCGACCACACCGATAAATGTCCAGATAAAGGGGCCCGACCTCGACGACTGCCGCGCCTATGCCGACAAAATCAAAATCGAGATGCAAAAAATCCCCTATCTGCGCGACCTGCAGTTTGGCCAACCTTTAGATTATCCGACCGTCGACATCAATATCGACCGCGAGCTGGCCGGGCAGTTTAACCTGACGCCTGATCAGATTGGCCGCTCGCTTGTACCGGCTACTTCATCGAGCCGCTATATCCTGGAAAATTTCTGGATGGACAGAAAGAGCGGCGTATCATATCAAGTACAGGTGCAGGTGCCGCAAAATCAAATCCAATCGGTCGAGTCTCTGCGTAATTTTCCCGCCATGCAGACCGATAATCACGAGCACCCTCTGGTCGGCGACGTGGCCGACATACAGTATGGCAAGACAGTCGGCGAATATGACCGCGACAATATGATGCGTCTGGTTTCTCTTACCGCCAACATCAGTGGCAAGGATCTGGGCAAAGTGGCCGATATGGTCGGTGCTGCTATCCAACGAGCCGGACCGGCGCCGCGTAGCGTGCGGGTCAAAATCGCTGGTCAGCCGCCGGTTTTGCACGAGACATTCTCCCATCTCTTTACCGGTCTTGGCCTGGCCGTCGTCGTCATCTTTTTGATGCTCACCGGTTATTTCCAGTCCCTGCGTATGGCCGCCGCCGTCCTGTGCACAATCCCCGCCATCATCCTCGGTGTGCTCACATCGCTCTTTTTGACCCATACGACAATCAACGTCGAATCGTTCATGGGGGCGATTATGGCTATCGGCGTCGGCGTATCAAACGCCATCTTGCTGGTCGTTTTTGCCGAAAAAAATCGCGTCGAAGGTCAGACCGCCAGGGAAGCGGCGATAAGCGGTGCCCAGGAACGCCTGAGACCGATTTTGATGACCTCCAGCGCCATGGTCGCCGGCATGATTCCAATGGCCCTCGCCCTCAGCGAAGGCGGACAGACCAGCGCCCCGCTTGGCCGCGCCGTCATCGGTGGCCTGATAATGTCCACCCTGGCCGCCCTGACTATTTTGCCCCTGGCTTTTTCGCTGGTCCAAAATAAAGCACCCCTCAAGTCACCTTCAATCTATCCCGACGATCGTGGAGAGTAGTCAGTCAATGTCTCGTAAGTTTTTGCCGGTGGCTTTTGCTCTCATGTTCTGCGCGAGCGCCTTGCACGGCTGCACAAAGCAAGAAATAGTCGTCGACGATAAGGTGGTGACACCGGATGTGCCTTGCACAAAAGTCGTGCAGCAGACCCTGGCTCGCATCGATCAGCTGCCCGGCGAAATCCGCGCCTACCAGGATGTCCAGGTCTATCCGAAAGTGCCGGGATTTATCCAGTGGATTGGCGTAGATAGAGGCTCGAAGGTAAAAAGTGGGCAGCCCATGGTGCGTTTGGTCGCCCCCGAGCTCAAGGCCCAGACCGATGAATTTAAGGCCAAGACCGAAGCGGCCATCGGACGCTTGAGTGAAAACGAGTCGAAAATATCTGTGGCCAGAGCGACCCTGAAAGAAGCCCAGGCGCAATTTGCCGGAGACAACGATACATATCAGCGCACCAAAGACGCATCGAAGGTGCCGGGGGTTGTTGCTCCTAACGATTTGATTGTCTTAGAACAAAAAGTGCAGGCTGATAGAGAAAAAATCAAGGCTTGCGAAGAAAGTATAAAAGCGGCTCAAAATCTGGTTGCCGCCGATAAAAATACGGTGCAGGCCGCTAAAAAAGCATCGGCCAATTATCAAGACATGGAAGACTATCTCAAAATCAACGCGCCCTTTGACGGTTTTGTCACCGAGCGCAATATGCACGTTGGATCCTTTGTCGGACCTCGCGGTCAGGGCGCCTATCCGCCGATTGTCACGGTCCAGCAATTGAGCCTTTTGCGGATCATTACCCCGGTACCCGAAATCGACGTTGGTGGTGTCACCGACGGTGCCAAGGTCGAATTTACCGTCTCGACTCATCCCGGCGAAAAGTTTGTCGGTACAGTCGCTCGCCTCGGTAATTATCTCGAGCAAAAGACCCGCACAATGCCGGTCGAGCTCAACTATGAAAACCCCGACTGGCGCATATTGCCTGGTATGTTTTGCGAAGTGCTCTGGCCAACCAAACGCAAAAATCCGACCCTATTCGTGCCGGATTCGGCCGTAAATTCGACATCGACTCTGGAGACTTTTGTCAATAAAATCGATGCAAACGACGAAGTGCAGTGGGTGAAAGTCAAACGCGGTCAAACTATGAATAGCATGACCGAAGTTTTTGGTGATTTGAAGCCAGGCGATATAGTGGCGTTAAAGGCCGACGATGCCTTAAGACCGAAGCGTAAGGTGAATCCCGTTATGGCTGAGGCTAATAAACCTCAGGCGGGTGATCGGTAGGAGATCGGGCACCGTTTATGTAAATTTGGCTGCCAATCTCGATTTAGCAAACAGTGCTTTGCGTGTAGACAACGAACTTCAGAATCGGAAGTTCGTCGATTTAACGCGCAATAAATCAATTGAATTCATTGTTCAAACCACACTCAATAACGATCCTAGCTTGAATAAACTTGATCGCGATGCCTCTTACCCAGCCAGTCCCAAACCTGATACTACATTGGTAGCTCGCTATGAGATCAGCAACGGACACAAACACTTGCTGTCAATTGCACCGTCGCAAGGAACTTCCAGGGACTTGGACGCGCTTCTCACGGCCGATCCGCAAGCAATGAAAGCCGATCGGGTGGCCCTCATAAACTTCGCACACGGCAGTAATCTTGACGGATTTACCGGAGACGGCGGATCGATGGATCTGACAAACTTCACTTCTACCGTAACCGGAGCTCTCGAAAAACAAGGTCGAACTAGGTTGGACATGCTCGAACTAGTGGCGTGTAACATGGGCAGCGCCCAAGCGATTCAGGAAATGTCGAGCATATCTCAATTCATTTCAGCCTCCGAAGAGGAACTTTGGACGAATAAAGATAGCCCAGACGAATTTGTGTCCACTGTGCTCACACCGCTGGCCAAGCTGATACGACATACGGAGATGAAACCAGTTGAGTTTGGTCAAAGCATCATTCAAGCTAATACGGACATCTGCACACAGAGCTCCAAGAATCGATTCGAAAAGAGCCCGCACTCTCAGAGATTGTGCGTAGGCAATACTTTAGGTTTATATAATTCATCTGCAGTCGGTGAATTGACGAGCGCGTTGAATCATTTAGGCGCGGCACTGACTCTTTCCTCCACGTCTGGAAACAACCTGAGCGAGTTTTTGGCAATCTCACAACCACTGCCGGATATTTACAGTGGTTGGGACCTTTCCTATGGCAACCCCGATCACGCTCCTCCGCTTGATATCAGGGAAGACGAGCAGAAAGATTTGGGTAATCTCGTCCAAAGTCTCGATTTAGCCTTGCAATCAGGCGCGCCTCACGATACTGCCGATGGTGGCATCCGCGGTGCCCTGACTGAAGTAAACGCAGCTATAGAACACGTTGTGAAAACTCACTTCAATAGCACATCAATCGGCCTAGGGCTGCCTGAGGCGCTCCGAACACATGGCTATCCTGATCAACCAGTATCCAGATTGAGCGTTTTTCTTCCTCATCCGTTCTCAGATCGCAATAGGAAGACAACTCATGAAGCCATTTCCTCATTCGGAAGAAAAGTCGATTCGGAGCAGCGTACATTGGAGAATCTGCAGAACTTACTTCCCCGCAATGACTTCAACCCTTTGGATGCAGCCAGATCAATAAGGCTGTTGAAGCTGGGTGAGAAGGATATGGCAAACTTGATGAGGCCTTTGCAGACAGAGCACACAAAGAAGGAATTCGAAAATTACCAACAAGCGTCGGACAGCATCGTTGACTGGTTGACCACTGCACACGCACTGACACCCGATGATCGGGTGCAACAATTCAGCAATTTAAAGTTGCAATTAAGCCAGAATCTTCAAGCCCTGATGAATGATGGCGAACTGTGGAGCGAACTTGGAAAAAATATCGCGACCATGCGGCGCGATCACGCATTTAAAGTCGGAGCCACCACCGAGCCAAACGATTGGAATGAGTTCCTCTCCTTGTTGTCCGGTTACGAATCACCGGCACCGCAATAGGACTCAATCCGCAGTCCGGCAATCGCCCAGCAGTACGAGCTTATCGCGCTTAGAGGGGTGGTTTTCTTGCAACGAAGAAGCTTGGCAAATTTGTCGCCGGCAGTAGTCGGGCCTCCTTGCTCAGCGGCTTTTTGTTTAAAGGTACTAGATGCAAGTGTTCTTCAGGGGTACTAATTTTGTGAGTTGTTGTTTACTGCGGCAGCTGGTGTCGGTTCAATGCCAATCTCTTTGAGCTTCTTTCTCAACATCGGCAATGCTGCTGTTGCAGCCGCTTCACCGGCCTTGATACCGCGAATGGCATCCGAGCGGCGGGTCGAAATCAGCGATATCCCTTCAGTATTTGGATGGATGGTGACATCAGCTAAAGCAGCCTGAGGCTCATCAATATCAAACAAAGCCCACTTAACCATGCGCTTTGTTATACTTCCGGGCGTTTTAAAAGCCGTTAGTGGCACTTGTTCAAAGGGCTCATCTATATTAACGGCGATCACGAAATCGGCGCCCATCTCACGACATTGCTTCACTGGTAAATTACAGGAGACGCCACCATCAGAAAAGAGCATACCGTCTATCTCTACAGGTTTTCGCAGAGCCGGCACAGCGCAACTTGCTTGCATAGCATAGCCGAGATGCCCCTTGCGTATCATATAGGGTCTGCCGTCGACAACATTTAAGGCGATAGCAGCGAAGGGTATTTTCATATCTTCGATCAAGCCTTCATCGCTCGCCAGCTTGCCGACTAAGTATTTGCGAAACTTGTTGCCACCATAGAGTCCGTCATATTTGTTGTGGCTGAGAGGTCTTAAAAGCAAAAAAGCGGGTGCAATAATTAAGCGAAAAGTCAGTGGTACAGCCATAAAATTGCGCATTACCGCACCACTTTTAAATTCTTTTTCCATTTGCTCTGGCGTGGCGCCAAGGCAGTAGAAGCCGCCGATTACGGAGCCTATGCTCGTACCGGTGACAAGATCGAAGTGGATGCCTTCTTTTTCTAAAATTTTGAGCACGCCTACTTCAGCGGCACCACGAGCACCGCCGCCGCCGAGGGCCAGACCTATTTTGGGTCGAGTGACGGAAGCTGCTGGTCGAAACGATCTGGCTTCACTTCTGTCTGCTGCCGAAGTTTGGACGATTTCACCGGTAGCTGCCAATGCCCAAGGGGTATGTAAGCAAAGGCTCAAAGAAAAAATGGGGAGCAGAGCCAAGCGCAAATTGATCATGTATACGAACCTAATAAAAGTAATCATCTTAAGTTATTGACGTCTAGATTTGGCGAATGATTAAACCGTTTATCAGTGGCTCAGTTGGCGAATGGGAGAAATTCTTCACATGTGAGCATTGGAATGCCGGACTTTGCTACCTTGTCGTTAAGGTGCTCACGATTGCCAGAAAGGACAACGTAAGGCATGATGGTCAACGCACAGGCAAGGATCGGAATATCGTTCTTGTGTCGCATGAGTGCAATGTATGAATGATATGTTTGTCGCACTAATTCCGGCACCGCATCAGGTACTACTTGCAAGTTTACTTCCTGCTTTAATTGTTGCCAGTCTGAGACAAACTGATCGAGTTGCTCGGGCTCCTTGCCCAGCTTCTTTAGGATGGCTCTTTCCACATCGCTAATTACAGTCTGGCACGTGCATAGTCGATAAGAGCCAGCAGCAACCATGTCCATGACCACGGAAGCGGCGGAGTTCTCGACAAACAGGTTTTCAACAAATGCGTTTGAATCGGCAAAGAGCAGCCGTACTTCCTGAGGGGGCATTTATGGCAGATCAGGGTATTGCTTCGCGAAGCGTTGATCCTTTTGGCGCTCCACCTCTGCATTTATGTCGTCGACGCCGACGCCGGCTTTTTTTAAAGCCCTTTGAGCACGGCTGCGTATTTGGTCCAGGATTTGGTTCTGGGGCATGAGGATAACGCAGCCGCCAACGACGACTTCCATTAAGGTACTGCCCTTTTCGAGCCCTAGCTGCTTGCGCGCATGGCTGGACAGGGTGATCTGTCCCTTGCTTGAAACACTGACGCTTTTGACCTTGTCCATGCTTACTTTCCTTACATTCTTTACATTTCTAGTATAGCCTATTTCTCGGTGGCCGCAAGGTGAATCGGATGAACAATGGCATGCGTTCCGGGTTTTACAGCGCGGAGCGGGCTACGAGGCGCAACACTAGCCACACCGTATGGAATCACTAAGAAATCTTCGTGTGCCACCATACGGTAATGCGAGATAAAGAGCTAACGCTCTAAAATCGCAAATGTCCCGTGCGTAGAGCTTTGTTTTTTTTAACACGGGCCGCTTCGGCTTCTTTTGATATTGTTGTTTTAGAATGCGGGGTAGCGGTTTTTTTCATGGCTTCTCTACTTTGGGAAAAGTAGGATCGGCGTGGTATTGCACCTCTGTCAGGTGGAATATTTCCCGCCACGTTTCCTGGCACCCCAGGCAGGTGGTATCCCTAAAACATATATATATCGCCAAAGACGGCGACCAGCTCATCATTCTTTTCGGTGGTGGCACCAAAAAGCACCAAGAGGCTGACATCGAAGAAGCAAAACGACTGCACAAGCAATACAAATACCGCAAAGCAAAATTGAAGGCCGACGAAGACAGGCCGAAAGCCGAAAAAGACAAATCGACCAGAAAAGGAGGAGGTAATTAATATGGCCCTCACACGCGATTTCAGAGAAACAATTGTCGAACGCGTCAACCGCGATCCAGCTTTTGCCAAGGCCCTTCTCGACGAAGCAAGCGAGCTTTTTCTAAACGGCGAGCCCGAAACCGCCCGTTTAATTCTTCGCGATCTCGTCAATGCCACCATCGGCTTTGAATCAC